>NZ_JBEPQK010000024.1:0-133851 GCF_040547805.1 Bradyrhizobium sp. LA6.1
CAGCGCAGTGGCGCAAGGTCGCCGACCAGCTTCGCCCCAAGCTGCCCAAGCTTGCCGGCTTCCTCGACGAGGCCGAGACCGATGTGCTCGCTTATATGACGTTCCCCCCGCAACACCGGACCAAGCTGCACTCGACCAATCCGATCGAGCGCCTCAACGGCGAGATCAAGCGCCGCACCGAGGTCGTCGGCATCTTCCCCAATGAAGACGCCATCGTCCGCCTCATCGGCGCGATCCTGCTCGAGCAAAACGATGAATGGGCCGTCCAGCGCGCCCGCTACATGACGCTGGAAACCATCGCGCCGTTGAGCGATGATCCCACCGTCAGCCTTCCGGCGATCGCCAGCTGACCTGCCCGGCTCTTGCCGGTGAACGCGGTGACCCACCGCCAGCTACACCACGCAACGGGACACGATCATCGAATGCCGCTAGCGCCGCTATTTGTTGATGTAAGTGACTGAAAAACACTTGCTGGCGCTCCCTAGGGGAATCGAATCCCTGTTTCAGCCTTGAGAGGGCTGAGCAGCAAGAGT
The DNA here is from genome assembly GCF_040547805.1 of Bradyrhizobium sp. LA6.1. Taxonomy (NCBI): domain Bacteria; kingdom Pseudomonadati; phylum Pseudomonadota; class Alphaproteobacteria; order Hyphomicrobiales; family Nitrobacteraceae; genus Bradyrhizobium; species Bradyrhizobium sp. LA6.1. The sequence goes on from NZ_JBEPQK010000024.1 coordinate 534, forward strand.
GAGTTCGCAGCCGGCGTTTGTGGCTAGGATCAAGAGCCGAGCCCTTGGTTCAGGCGGAGTTCCGCCCATCCATCAAGGACTAGGTTGTTGGCTCGAGCTTTTGTCAGAATTCGCGGCCTAAACTTAGTTCACGAGTCGCGGCACGCTAGGCTGCTTTTGACGAGACTTCGACCTACGACATTTAGCGGGCAACGCGAACTCGGAACTCAATATCGAGCGCGCTTTCCCTATCGACTCTCGGGTTTTGGATTTTGGTGAAAATCGACTCATGATTGTTTGGTTTTTCGACTCGCGAATTTTTGGCAGGCCACGATAAATCAATGGGTTAAGCGACTCGCTTTTGATTGGTCCCGACACGCTTCGCGAGCTTCGGCTAGGCAAACCGGTGCCACAAATGGCAAGCGAAGCGGCGAAGGCTGCCGCGCCGAAGCCCGACGGGCGAAGGCGGGCTGCGAAATCAATGATTTGGGCCTTGACCGAATTTTCCGGTGGACCGGCTGATTTTGTTGGAGCCAGACATGATCAAGATCGCGACACTCCCCGTTGCGACGCGCGATGCCCGCGAGCGCATCCAGCGGCGGATGTGTGGCGCCGTTCCTGCCTCTCTCGTTCCTGCCTCTCTCATTCCTGCCTCTCTCATTCCGGGACTGAACATGCGCAAGCTTCTGGCGATTTTGGTGATCTCGTGCTGGGCCACTTCGGCTTACGCACAAAAGGCCGACCTCATTGTCACGAACGCAAAGATCGTGACGCTGGATCCCGCATCGACGATCGCGCGGGCGCTCGCCGTCCGCGACGGCAAGATCGTTGCAGTTGGCGGCAACGATGCCATGGAAGGCCTGATCGGGCCCGCGACGCGCCGCGTCGACGCCGGCGGACGCACCATCATTCCGGGATTGATCGATTCCCATATTCACGCCGTGCGCGCCGGCCTCACCTACGCCACCGAGGTCAACTGGATCGGCGCAAAGACCATTGGCGAAGCCATGGAACGCTTGCGCCAGGCGGCCAAAGCGCGCCCGGCGTCCTGGATCATCGTGGCCGGTGGCTGGAGCGAGTTGCAATTTGCGGAGAAGCGGCGGCCGACGCTCGCCGAGGTGATGTCGGCCGTGCCTGACAATCCGGCCTACATCCAGCTGTTCTATTCGGCGCTGCTGATGACGCCGAAGGCGCAGCAGGCCCTCGGGATCTCCGCGGATCAGTTGCCGGCCGGGATCACGGCCGAGCGCGCCACATCGGGCGAAACCACGGGCTGGTTCAACGGCTCCATCGTCAGTATCTCCGCGCTGTTCGATCGCCTGCCAAGGCCGAATTTCGAAGAGAATGTCGCCGGAACCCGGCAGTTCTTCACGGAGCTTAATCGTCTCGGAATTACCGGGATCGTGGATCCCGGCGGCTTCAGCATTTATCCCAGCCACTACGCCGCCTTGCAAAAGCTCTGGCGTGAAAAATCACTTTCGGTGCGTGTCGCCTACAGCCTGTTCGCCCAGAATGTCGGCGCCGAATTCGAGGAGTACAAGAACCTCACGCCGTTCCTGCCGATGGGATTCGGCGACGACATGCTGCGATTCAACGGAATCGGCGAGCGGATCACCGGCGCCATGTACAACAACATCGCGCCCGACGCGGCGGCGAAGGACAAGTTCCTCGAGATCATTCGCTGGGCGGCAAAACAAGGGCTGACGGTCACCATCCATTGGCAGGAAGACAAATCCGTCCATCAGCTCCTCGACCTCTATGAAGAGGTCAACAAGGAGACGCCGATCGCGCCGCTGCGCTGGTCCATCGCCCATCTCGACAACACCTCGCCCGAAACGCTGGCGCGGATGAAGGCCCTTGGTGTGGGCTGGACCATGCAGGACGCCATGTACCTCGGAGGCGACCGCATCGTGGCGCAGGCCGGCGAAGCTGCGCGCCAGATGCCGCCCATCGTCACGGCGTTGCGCACGGGCGTCCATATCGGGGCCGGCACGGATGCGCATCGGGTCGCATCCTACAATCCGTTCGTGGCGCTGCAATGGATGCTCGACGGCAAGACCGTCGGCGGACACTCGACGCGCGGCCCGGACGAAACACCCAGCCGCGAAGAGGCCTTGCGCCTCTACACCGTGGGAAGCGCCTGGTTCTGCTTCGACGAGACGCGGCGCGGCACGCTCGAAAACGGCAAGCTCGCCGACTTCGCGATTCTCGACCGGGATTTCATGTCCGTCCCCGTCGAGCAAATTGGCGCCACGGCGTCTCTGCTGACGGTCGTGGGCGGCAAGGCCGTTTACGCAGCGGATGTTTTCGCGAGCGCGAAATAGGAGCTGGAGGGCCGCCGGCCGCTCATAACGGTCTGGCTGCAGGTTCGAGTCCTGCCGGGCCCGCCAGCCTTGGCTCGCTTCGCGAGCAACATCATCAAATGCCGTCATTATCCTTCCAAGCAGTGCAACATCGGCTGAGACACCGCGTTTTTGCAAATCGTGCTAAATGTCTTTACCTGCTTTTCTGCGGACTAGGCTTCTCGAAATGAAGACAAGGGCTGACATTGCAGATCAACTGGCCGCCTTGGCCACCGCCGAACTTGAACGGCAGCGCCATGAGGTCGCTGCCCTGCCCAAGGACTCGCAAACGGTTCTCATAATCGAGGCTTGCCGTGTTGCAGACCTTCAGCACGTCGTTCAGCACATGTCGAATGACCCGCACCACTTCCTTTCCAACTTTGAATTCACTGTCATGGCACGCGGCTGGAATGCATTCTTGGCGCTGTTGCTGCCTTATGTCGGAAAGCTGAAGGGGATTCCCAACGTCGAAAGTACTCCCGAATTCCGGCAGTCGGTGCTCTCAATCATCATGGGCCTCGGGAGCGCGACACTCATGCGCGAAAACGCGGAGATGTACCGTCATGGCATGGCGGAATGCGTCATCGATGGCGATGTTATTACCTTCCGCATGAGTGACCGATGCAGCATCGATCACTTCCTCGATCGCATCGAGGCAGACAAGCTTCGGCGAGTCGAGGCGGCAATGCCAAACGAGAATATCTTCGAGGAATTCATCAAGCGAACCGCAGTTGAAAATCTGGACGACAGGATTCGATCGCTTGTTTACCCATGGCGCTTGAATGAAAAAGTCGCGATGACCGGCTACGACGCAGCACCCGATATAGATGAGCACTACTTTGCGCTTGTAGCTGAAACAACGCGCGATGGCATCGATGAAGCAGGCGTACACCGGGATACCGCCCTGGGATCAATCACAGGCAGAGAACTGCAGCTTGTTGTGTTCCTGCTTACAAGCTTTTACTTGAAACATATTCGCTTTGTGGGCGTAGCGAAGAGAGCGTACCCAGAAATAAACTATCCAATGAGCCTCACGATATGGCAACCAAAAGAGACGCTGATCGAGTCAATCACTGCATTCAACGGAATGGACAAAACGACCGTCGCAGCTGCAATCGACCTACTCACCGTCCGGTCCACTGATGCCGCCTATTTTTCGTCCGAAGCGACGGCCTACTTTCCCATGCTGATCGAGGTAGCGGACAATTATCTTCTCTCTCCCGTGAGCAGCATATTCCGAAATACTTTTCATGGAATCCGGATGCTGCATGAAATGAATAACGGGAAGGCAGCAATAAACCTTCGTGTGCATCGCGAACGTTGGATGATCTCCGAACTTCACAACCTTTTTCTCGGAAATCGTTACGTATGTATGCAAGGCACAACCAAGCTGCGTCGAAACGGAAAGGTCATCACTGACATCGATGCTGCAATTCTGGATATGGTCACCGGCGAGTTGGCGCTTTTTCAGTTAAAGTGGCAAGACTTCAGCTCCAACGATGTCGCAAGACAACGAAGCAAGGCGAAGAATTTCATCGAGAAGGTGGATGCTTGGGCTACAAGCGTTCAGGGCTGGCTCGCCGAATTCGGAACAGGCGCCCTTAAGCGATCGCTGCGTATTAAGAGTTCCACGGATGTCAAGCAGGTGCGGCTTTTCGCAATCGGGCGCTCCGCGGCGCGCTTCCAGAGTTACGGCTTTGCTTCGCAGGTCGAGGCTGTTGCATCAGCCACGTGGCGTCAATTCACGCGGCTACGGTACGAGGTCGGCCTCTCTGAAAATGTCTTCAACGATTTGCACGATGCCATTCAAGCCGACAGGACTACCCTCGTAAAATTGAAGCCTGTTCGCCAAGAAATGCCGATGGGCAGCCACACAATCGTATTTGAAAATCTGTGGAACGAATTCGAGGACGATGACGACGCGGTCTCGCAGGAGCCGATCTAACTAACCGGCGAACAGCTCGTTCGACGTAAATCCAGATCGATTAAGGTGACCGCGCACACTTTTCCTTTGGCCGATTTTTAAGTTCTTGGAAGCCTCAGAATGAGGTGCACCGCCGCTGTAATAAAACAGATGGCCAAGGACGAATGAGGCTGCTTCAGTTCACGGTTTCATTTACCCTACACAACCCGATCTTTTTCAACGCCAATACGGTTGCCGATCATTCCCCCGAGGATGCCAAGTACGACAGCTGCTGGTATGCCAAAAGCGCCGCCAAGGAGCGCCACGCCTATTCCTCCGAGGGATGATCCGGCCAAAACGCCCGCGACAACCCCATAGATGGACCAGCGTAGCTCCTTCGGCCGCGATTTCTGAATGCCACAAATAGCGGCTGCTGCGCGCACGATCTTATTCCTCACGACCTCTCCTCACGGGCGCCTATCTCTGACCGCGATCAAGGACCCGCGCCCCTTATCGGCCCATATTACCATGCATCACTTTGTTCGACGAGCAAAGGAGCCACCGCATGTACGCCAACATTCTCTTGAGCACGGACGGATCGGACGTCGCGCGAAAAGGCGTCGAACATGGCATCAACCTGGCGAAAGCCCTGAACGCCAGGCTGACGATCATCACCGTGACGGAAGCGCTGCCGGTCGATTATGGAGCGGACACGCCTCGGGATGGATTCCGACACAGGACGAGGTCGATAGTTTCGACGCGGCCAGCAAGGCTCGTGCGGGCAAGGTGCTCGATGAAGCGCGCGCCATGTCAGAGCAGATCGGCACGCCTGCAGAACTCCTGCATGTTCCCAATGCGCACCCGGCGACTGCGATCATTGAAACGGCAAAGTCCCGGGGATGCGACCTGATCGTCATGGCCTCGCACGGGCGAAGCGGCCTCAGGCGATGCCGAGTGCGTTCCAACGGCGCTCGCGGCGTCACGCCGGCCTCGGGATGCTGATCAACCAAGTGAAGAATGATCGCGGCGACCTCGAACATCTCGATACCGCAATCGACGGGCCGGAATCCGGCCATTCGGGTTTATCTTCAGATGCTCACCGCGACCGGTGCTGAAAGCTGTGGTGTTGAGCAACGCCAAGCATTGCCCCATAAGCCCTGTTGGGCCCAAACCAGGGAGCGGCGCCGCCGGGGAGTTCGAGGCCCATTCTGCCTGCTGGCGTCAACTCGCAGTCGTTCAATATATCCCTGTCGGGATATTGCGCCTGAAACGGAGCTGGATTTGAAGTCGCCCACGTCGGGCACTGGGCGTCCCTTGGTGGCTGCCCGGCAGCCGCGCTCATTCAACCACCTCGTCGGCGCGTAACAGGAATGATTCCGGTACTTTCAGACCGAGTGCCCTGGCGGTCTTCAGATTGATGACGAGGTCGAACTTGGTCGGCTGCTGGACTGGCAAGTCGGCGGGCTTCGCCCCGCGCAAAATCCTGTCGACAAAGGTCGCGGCAAGCCGCCATAGGTGGGTTGCGTCCACGCCGTAGGACATCAGCCCGCCCGCCTCGACGAACTCTCGGTATTCAAACATCGTTGGAATTCGCGCGGTCAGCGCTCGGGTCGCAATGGCGAAGGTGAGTGGGACGCCGACGGCATAGAGTGCGTCCGCACGGTCCCTGAGGGCCTCGAAAGCCGATGCAACGTCCTCCGCGCGCCGGATTTCCAATATCGTCGCCTCGAGGCCGAGCGCGGAGGCCGCCGCCTGCACCTCATCCATCCTGTTTTTGAAACCGGGGCTATTGGCATTGACCATAACGGACAAGCGGCGGAAACCCGGGACAACCTCGCGCAACAGCTCGAGGCGCTTGCCGGCAAGACTGATGGGGTTGAGCGCCAGGCCGGTCGCATTGCCGTCCGGTCGGGCCAAACTTGCGACGAGGTCGCTGCCAACAGGGTCGCCAGAAATCGAGACAATTGGGATGAGCGATGTCGCACGTTTTACCGCGAGGGTCGGAGATCCCCCCACCGTGACGATGACATTCACCTTGAGCCGGACGAACTCGGTCGCAATTTCGTTGGAGCGTTCGGTATGTCCCTCCGCAGAGCGATACTCGATCGCAACGGTCTGCCCCGCGATCCAACCGAGTTCGCGCAACCGATCCTCGAAATCTTGGGCCGACCAGGCCGGGCCCAAGAATCCGATGATGGGTAGCTTTTTCGTCTGCTCCGCCCGCGCCGGGCTCGGGCCCATAACCGCGGCAACGCCGACGAGCGTGATGAACTCGCGCCGCCTCATTGAGTTACTCGTTTGAAGCGCCCGACTGAGGCATACAACCTAGCATCTTTCAACCGGGAGCCGAGCGAGAAAAGGGCTGGCAGCCCGCCCTAACCGTGCGACGCAATGTCCGCAACGGGTCAAAAACGGCGCTTGGGAAGCCGGCCGGTCACTTCCGGTCCGCCCCGATAAGCGGACCACTTCGCAGTTCGCTTGCACTTCGCATTGGGGCCATCAGTAGAAGTAAGCCGTCCTCACTCGATCACTTCGTCAGTGCGGGCGAGGAGCCCTGGCGGTACAGCCACGTCGAGAGCCTTTGCCGTTTTGAGGTTGACTGCCAGCCACAGCTTGCTCGGAAATTCGATGGGGAGATCGCCCGGGTGTGCCCCCCTAAGGATCTTGTCCACGAAATAGCCGGCGCGACGATAGCACCAGCGCAAGTCAACGCCATAGCTCACAAGGCCGCCGTGGACAACGTGCTCGCGATATCCGAAGACGGTCGGCAGCCGCTTTTCAAGGGCGATGGCACCGATCTGCTCGCTCATGTTGAGCAGCTGGTTTGTCTGAAGGGGATTACGGTGACAGTGCACTCAATGCCTCGGGCCGCTTTCATGGGCTCGAAGGCTTATGGATTAAGTGCACTGTCACCGTAATAGCGTAATAGCCAGCGTTCCGCCTTTTCAAGGCGATCGAATTGTTGGGCAGCGAGCTTCCGATCACAGAGATTGCGTTGCGTCTCGGCTATTCATCAGCTTCATTCTTCGTATTCATGTTCCCGAACGGGGATTACGGTGACAGTGCTGGACTGTCCCCCGTAAGTGAGACACGCTAATTTCTGTGACAGGGGTGCAGTCCAGCACTGTCACCGTAATCGTGCCGAGTCGATCGCATGGGATCTGGGGCCAGAAGGGGTCCACGTCGCCTATGTCCTGATCGACGCGGTGATTGACCTCGAAAGAACGCGCGCTCGCCGTCCCGATGCACTCAACGACTTCTTTATCCAGCCCGCCGCCATCCCAATGAGGCGTGGCACGTCGCCCACCAGTCGAAGAGCGCCTGCCCTTCGGCGAGACTTGGTAGAACCAAATACGCTGGCGATACGCGAACGCGACACGACCGTCCGCGAGCTTGTTGTCACCGTCCCTCGTAAACGGGTGGACGCTTTTGTGCCTCGGCATCACGGCCTTCCTGGAAATCCCTGGTCGTGAGCAGCGCACGATATTGGTCGCCGAGCTTAGCGAGCGCCGTCTGAGAGTCTTCGAGCGCCATATGGGAGGAGGCCAGGGACGTCTTAATCCCGAGAGGGCCGCATGCGGCGATCTTGTTGGCGATCTCGACAGCCTTCGCGAGAGCCGCATCTCGGTTTGGGGCCACTTCCTGAACCGTTCCCATCCGGAGGGCTTCCTTCGCACCCCAATGATCGCCTGTTAGAATGAACCGCATGGCATTTCCCCATCCGGCTTCTCTGGGGAAACGAACCGTTGCACCGCCTCCGGGAAAACGGCCGTGCGTGTTCTCATCCTGACCGAACACCGTGTCTTCCGACGCTACGCGTATGTCCGCTACAAGGAAAAGCTCGTGCGCCATATTCCAGGTGTCGCCATGCACCGCGACAACCAGAGGCTTCGTGAGCGCTGGCCTGGTCCGCCCTAGAGGGTCGATGAAGCCGGGCCCATCCATCATCTTTTTTCCAGACTGAGCGAATGCCTTGTAGGCATCGACATCGACACCTCTGGAGAAGCGGTCGCCATAGCCGAACAGAACCGCCGCACGGAGCGAGGGGTCCCGATCATACTCGTAGTATGCTCTCGCCAAGCCTTCTGTCGCATCCGGATCCAGCCGGTTGTCGATGTAGGGCCGATTGATGCCAATCAGTACAATTTGGCCTCTGCGCTCGATGGTGATCTTCGTCTGCTGATCGTACGGGATGTCCGCCATAAGCCTGGACTGCGCGGCCTCGTCGGTTTGTGATGTCATCGACTTGTCTCCCGATTTCTGGGCCTGCAACGCAACCGTCCCGAAAAGAACGGCCACTACTCACCGCGATCGGTGCTGAAAGCTGTGGTGTTGAGCAACGCCAGGCATTGCCCCATAAGCCCTGTTGGCCCCATACCAGGGAGCCGCGCCGCCAGGGAGTTCGAGGCCCATTCTGCCTGCTGGCGTTAACTCGCAATCGTTCAATATATCCCTATTGGGATATTGCGCCTGAAACGAAGCTGGATTTTGAGTCGCCCACGTCGGGCACTGGGCACTTGCAGAGCTTATCGCGCCAATCGACATCATCGCTGCAATGATGGAAGTCCTGAATCCAATCATAATCGTACTCCGAACGGTTGTTGTTTTCGTGCGGAGCGTTCACGCTGGCTAGAATCGGCTGCTCTGTTGAAAGCGTTTCCTGCGACTTTTTTTGATAAGGATTAGCTAGGTATGCGCTTGAGAAAAGACACGCCGTGGAAAATCACAGCTGCGCGAACGGCAAATCGGTACGCTCACCGTTGCGTGAGCCGCACCCACATCCACGGATGTCTGACGTCGGGATTGCGGTGACAGCGCACTCAGTGAGTCCGGCCGTTTCACGGGTTCGAAGGCCCATGAAATAAGTGCACTGTCACCGTAATTGTGTCGCCGCAATTGCGATCCTAGATCATGCGCCGAGGCTGTTGAAGCGAGCCGCCGAAAACCTCCTCCTTTCGCGTTCGGTAGATGGTGACGACCTCCCGGCACGCTTTGACATTCAACCGGTGGAAATCGATCTTCAATTGATCCAGCTCGCCAACGGTTATCCGGTAGTTGGCCGCGCCCAGGAACAGCAGCGCCATCGTGGTGGGCCATGAGAAATCGAGAGACTTGGCCAGGATCAACACCGGCTCACGATCCTTCTCGATCAATGCCCGTTCCGCGACGTCTATTGGAAGCCCACAGAGCAACGACAGGGCAACGGTGGTCTCGTTGAACTTGAGAGAGTGAGCAAGTTCGAAGACCTTGTCTTCCGTCAATTCGCCTCTCTCGTGCAGTTTGGCCACCGTGCGTTTCGCCGTGAAGTAATCCTTCGACGCCGGGCCAAACCTGGCGTGAATGGCCCCGGTGACATCGACGACGACGCGATGGACCTGATGTTCGATATCCGGACGCTCCCTCTTCAGCTTTTGCCGCACCTCTTCGGAGGCCTTGGCGATCAACTGGTGGAAGAGATGTCGAGGAATATCCTTTCGAAGTCCTACCGATTCAGCGAGGATCGAATCCCCTTCCGACCGCCGCACCAGGTGCAGAAATCCGGATTTGGAGAGGTTCGCCCCGGCATTTGAAGCGACCGAGGTTACGACCTCGGGAGATCCGCGCACCACCAGGACATCGGTGACCGTTTCCGGGACCGTTTGCCGCTTGGAGATTGCAAGCAAATGTTGCTGGCTCTTGTTCTTGGCACACGCAATCAATGTCTCGGTGTCGAGGCGCTCCGACTGACTGAGAACCGGCCATGCGACATCGATGCAGTCGTCGCTTGCCATCTGCCGGGTCAACGCATAGGGCGCATTTGGGCTGCATGCGAGCTTTCCTGCGAGCTTCGCCCGCGCGCTCGTTTCAATCTCCTGCGCGAGACGACCGATGACCTCACCGAACGTCCAGATCTGCTCCTCGGAATAAGTGCCGGCGATCAGGATGTCTGCCGCATGCCAGAGCGCCCGCAGACAACTCTCGGGATTTCCTCTCGCAACTGCTTCGTCCAACTCGGCCAGGAATGACGTGATAGCAGCCATTGATGCGCTCGCAGTTTGAAAATAATCGAACGACAAAAGCGGATTTCAAAGGAATGGACGATGACACCACCCAGACCTGAACACGCGGTAAAATCATTCCGCCGCCTCGGAACGGGCATAAGGTCCGCCTAATCAGATCGATCGAATTTTAGGTATTGCCTGACCTGGAGGAAGCGGACGCCGTCAACAACCCGCCCAACGGAGCTGCACCCGCGAGATCGCGCGTTTTGACCAGCAGCAGCCTCTGGCAAGCGAAAGATGACCTCGGCTGGGACAGCAGCACGGCCCACCGAATGGTTCGGCTCGCGCTCAAGGGATTACGGCGGCAGTGCTACTGCGCGCCGTACTCGAATGGCTGCCATTGTAACTGGAGGCGCGACCGGCGTAACTACAATACCAGCAACAGTCCCGAAACCAGCAAGATGCCGAGGATAATTCGCCGGAACAGCGCGTCATTGACGCAGCGAAAGACGTAAATCCCGAGCGCCGTTCCTGCAACGAGCGCCGGGATGCCGACGGCGAAGTCAGCCAGGACCTTTGTCGACAGATCTCCTCGGATCAGCATGAGACCAAGTGCGAATATCTGCATGGCGGCGATGAAGGGTTGAACCATTCCGCGCTGTTCGGTTTTCGGCACGCCGTGAATGTCACACCATATGGTCGGTATTGCACCGGGCATTGCCGTCAACCCGCCGACAAAGCCTCCGCCGAAGCCGACTAATGCGTTACGTCCCGCATTCATCTGCAAGCGATGAGAAAGCGCCGGCCGGAACAACATGTAGGCCGCGTAGCAGGCGACGGCGAGACCAAAGCTCTCCCTGAAGATCCGGGCGTCTGCAGCTTGCAGCAACCACACGGCGATCGGAACGCCAAGCAATCCGCCGACGACCAGTCCCGAGCTCTGCTTCCAGCGGATGCTTTTTCTCAAGGCCCAAAGACCCGCGGCTTGCACGGTGATGCTGCAGGCCATCATCAGCGGGACCGCCTCCCGTGGTGGGAGAACGTGAAGGAGAATCGCGCCGGCCACCGCCGAAAAGGCAAAGCCCGCGAGGCCCGAGACGAAAGCGCCGCAAAACACAGCGATACTGAGCAGGCAAAACGACGCCATGTCGCCCATGAGCTAACCCTTCTTGTCTGTCAAATCCTGGAATAGCGACCTGGCGATCAGTCCTCGGACGACAGTCCGGGCGGCTCGGGCGGTGTCCCGGCATCGCTCCGGCGGGTCGACGTCAACATCGTGGCTGCAAGGATGTGAAAAATGACAACGCCGATGGCGATCGTTGCGAGCAGCGTATTCTCGCCCGGCGCCGAAATCCGAAGCTTGCGTTCGGACGGCTTTTCACTGACCGGCATTGTCTCGCCCTCCAACATCTGACCGAGAGGCAAACTGGGGCCACGCATTGTCGATCAGGTGGTGGTTCTGTCGAAGGGTGCGCTCTGCCTGCAGCCGTCGCGCATGGTGGAGCGCTTGAAGGAGGCGCCCAAACCAGCCTTCCTTTCGGGAAGACCCCGTGGAGGCGACAAACGAACTCGCTGAAATTGACGCATCGCCTCTGGGTGAAGCTCTGCCGTTAAACAATGGTACGGAGGATGCCACGAGCGACTGAAACATCTTGTGAAGCAACAACCCATAGAACACGCGGGTGAGACGCCGTGCCTTATCTTCCAAGCGCATGACACGAACACCTTGTGTGAGTGACCGGATACGGCTGGAAGTATCGAGCGGGACGCGGGGCCACGCTTTAAGGCGAGCTTAATTTGTTCTTATCGTTTCCTTGATTCTGAAGGGTGTGCTTGCTTTCGGGCCCGCGTACCGGTTGAATATCCGCCTTGCGCACACCTCCGAAGGCATTGTTTTGCTGTACCTATTTGACGAGTTTGTCCTCGACACCGACCGGCGGGAATTGCGCCGTGACGGACGTACGATCCCGTTGCAGCCCCAGGTTTTTGACATCCTCGAATATCTGATCCGCCACCGCACCCGGGTGGTGACCAAGGACGATCTGATCGGTGCAATTTGGGGCGGGCGCATCGTCTCGGAGTCAGCGCTCACCACCCGCATCAACGCAGCCCGTACCGGAATAGGCGATTCCGGCGAGGCGCAGCGGCTGATCAAGACTTTGCCGCGCAAAGGCGTCCGCTTTATTGGCACGGTGCGGGAAGCGGCCAGGGAGGTCGAGAACGCGGTCGTACCTTTGAAAACCGAAATCTCCACCCTGGTGGTCGGCCGGACCCCCTCCTTCGCGACGATCGACCAGATGACGCGGCACGTCCTGTCCGGCAAACGGCAGATGGCTTTTGTCACCGGAGAAGCCGGGATCGGCAAGACGGCCTTCATCGCCAAGGCGCTCGAGCAGCTGACGGAACAGGACTTCGATCAGCTCTATGGGCGCTGCACCGAACGGTTCGGAACAGACGAAGTCTTTCTTCCACTCATCGATGCGCTGGTGAGCCGTTATCGCGCAAACGGTCCGGAATTGATTTCGGCAGTCCGCGCCCACGCACCCACCTGGATCCTGCAATTGCCAGGCGTCATCGACGCATCGGAACGCGCGGCTTTCCAGGACGAAGTGTTCGGCGCGACGCGCGAGCGGATGCTGCGCGAATTTTGCGATCTTCTGGAAGCGCTGAGCATCGACCGCCCCTGGGTTCTTGTTCTCGAAGATCTGCACTGGAGCGACTTCGCGACACTCGACGTACTGTCTCGCTTCGCGCGCGGGAACGGCAAGGCGCGCGTGCTGGTCCTCTGCTCCTATCGTCCGGCCGACAGTTCCGTCGGCGGGCATCCCATCCCTCGCCTGCACCGGGATCTCGAGATTCACGGATATTGCAGCGAATTGCGCCTCGATCGGTTGTCGCGTCCGGAGGTCGAGCGTTACCTGGCATTGCGCTTCGGCGACCAGGAACTTGCCTCCAGCCTGTCAAAGCCGGTATTCGAGCGAACGCTGGGACATCCCCTGTTTGTTGCCACGCTGCTCAAACACTTGATCGACCAGGAGTCGATCATCGAAATGGACGACGGATGGCGCCTGTCCTCACAGGCGGCATTTGTGCAGGACCGCATTCCAGACAGCCTCGTGAACATGATCGGCCACGAGCTCGATCGCCTCACCGACAACGAGCGGCGTCTGCTCGACGTCGCCAGCGTTGCCGGCGAGGAATTCTCCGCGGCCCTCGTTGCGGCCGGCCTGTGCGACGATGCGATCGACGTTGAAAGGGATATCGAAGCGTCGATCCGGAAGGATCAGATCCTCGTTCGTTCGGGGGTTTCCGAGTGGCCCGATGGCACATATTCGGGCTGCTACGCCTTCCGTCACATTCTCTATCAGAACATCATCTACCAGAATCTGCCGCCCGGGCGCCGCGCACAAACGCACAAGTTCCTGGGCAAGAGGCTGGAGGAGGCCTATGCCGGCCGCACTCCTGAAATAGCGCCCGCGCTCGCACTTCACTTCGAGCAGGGTCGCGACTTTCCGAGCGCGTTGCGCTACCTCCGGGAAGCGGCAAAGAACTCGACGAAACGCCTCGGCCATGCGGAGGCCGCAAGCTATCTCACCCGCGCGCTTGGCATCCTCGATCGTTTCGATGCTGCCGACGAATTCTCAACCCGCGTCGCTCTTCTGCGGGAGCGAAGCTGGGCTCTTCGCTCGTGCGGCGACCTCGCCGGCTCCATCCGTGATCTGCGAGACATGATTGCCTGCGCGGAACAAGCGGGCGAGATCAAGCAACAGCTCAACGGCCTCACCGCGGTGAGCAGCCTCTGCTTGCGCGTGGATCGCCACGCCTGCCTCGAGGCCGCTGAAGATGTGCTGTCGCGAAGCCAGGCGCTGGCGGACGACACATTCAAGGCTCTGGTCCAGGGCAGCAGCGCGAGCGTCAACCTGTTCCTCAACGGCTGGCGCAAACAGGACGCTACGCTCTGCGACAGGGCGATCGAGCTGAGCGCGAATGCCACGAATTATGGCATCTTGATCAGGCGCAATGGAATATCCGGTATCGTCGATTGCTGGAGGTCGCGGTACCAGGAGTGCCGCCGCGCCGGCACGGAAGGCAAGCGGTTGGCGCGTCTGGCCGGCGACATCTACACTTTTGTTCTGTTCAACGTTCTTGAATCAATCGCGCTTATTCATCTGGGCGAATGGCGCGAATTGCGACTCGAAATCACGGCCGGCCTCGAACTGGCCGTCAGGAACGCGAACGGGCCCAGCAGCGCATTGTGCCGGCTGACGCTTGCGTGGTTGCACGTCGAAGCGATGGACTTTGATGGAGCCCGTGAGCTCTGCGAAAGCGTCGACGATAGTCTGCTGGTCGGAGATCAGTCGACGTACTTCCACAAGCGGGCCGTCCTTGCCAAGGCCTATGTCGGGCTGAACGACCCGTCGGGAGCTCGCAGGCAATTCGATGACATCGAGCGCCGCAGGCATGAAGAAGGAATCGACATCGAATTTACCGCCGCGACGCAGGTGTATCATTGTCTCGGCGAGTATTACTTGCAGGTTGACGACTTTACGCAGGCTGAGAGCTGTGCGCGCCAGCTCCACGACTATGTGGCCACGGCTCCGGATCTCAATCACCTGGCCCAGGCCCACGGACTGCTCGCGCGTACTGCGCTTGCCATGGGCAATTCAGCGGAGGCTCGGTTGCAGCTGTCCCGCGCGCTGGAGATCGTCGACAGCGCCGACTTCCCGATTGCTTCCTGGCGGGTGTACCGCACGGCCGCCGAGATCTTCGCGAAGTACGGCGACGTCGACAGGGCGGCGACGTATCGCATGCGATTCGTCGATACCGTCCGAAGGCTCGCGCAAAATTTCGAACCCGGGGATCGGCTGCACAAGAGCTTGCTCGCCATGTTGGCGACGCGAACAGCGCAACTGGAATCAATGACCTCTCTGCCTTCGCCGCCCGACAGTGCACGCCATTGACCTGATCCGCCTCGACACGCATGGCGGCCAGGTCTGCTATCTGCCGCTCAGTCGGCCGAAATGGCGCTAAACTGTGCGGCAAGTTGCGATGAAAATGGCTGGGCTACTTTGAGCTTCGCGCCGCGCGCCAATGCTTGCGAACGCCGGCGAGGTCGGATGCTCAGCATATCATCGGGTTATCCCCGTGATCGCAAACTCCACCCGGTTGATCCGAGGGCACTGGCGGAAACGCGTGGTAGGCTGGCGCAGCGATCGATCGCTCGCCCTCGAAGCGAGAGCTCGCCCCCACGCCCTGTTCGGTGTGCCGATCGCCGGTGCGGTGCTCACGCGCCTGGAGCGGCGTGCTGAAGATTGCGGTGACGACCAGTCCGGTCAACAGGGCCTTGGACAGGACTGATCCGACGAGATTTTTGAATGGTGTCATCGTGGTGGTTCCTTTCGTTTGGGGGATCCCCCGCGAGGCAAGAGATCCGATCCACCACCCTTAGACGTGCGTTGTCGCGCGCTTATTCCCAACTCACAAAGTAGTTTCCGAGGCGCGTACAATCTTCTCGGACACGAGACAGAGCTCTACGCCAGATTCGGTTGCCTGCATCGAACGTGAATAAAAGTTTAGTTAGCCGAGAACCGGACGCGTCCACGCGGTGCGAGGCGAGCCTTGTTGAGGCTGTGACGGCGAGACCGAAAACGCGCATGGACCCACGGCGCGTATAAGACCATATTACCCAGGCATCACTTTGTTCGAAGAGCAAAGGATTGGTCGAATGTACGCCAACATTCTCTTGAGCACGGACGGATCGGACGTCGCGCGAAAAGGCGTTGAGCATGGCATTGCCCTGGCGAAGGCGTTGAACGCCAGGCTGACGATCATCACGGTGACGGAAGCGCTGCCGGTCGACTATGGGAGCGGACACGCCTCGGGATGGATTCCGACGCAGGAGGAGGTTGACAGCTATGACGCAGCCTGCAAAGCCCGTGCAGGCAAAGTGCTCGATGAAGCGCGCGCCATGTCGGAGCAGATCGGCACGCCTGCGGAACTGCTGCACGTTCCGAATGCGCACCCGGCGACTGCGATCATTGAAACAGCAGAGTCGAGAGGCTGCGACTTGATCGTCATGGCCTCTCACGGGCGTCGCGGCCTCAGGAAGCTGTTTCTGGGCAGCCAGACATCCGAGGTCCTGGTGTACGGAAGCGTGCCGGTGCTGGTCGTGCCGAAACCGGCATAGTGCAGGGCTTACCCCACGCCACTCGGCTGTTCTGCTGGGCGAGCCCAACCGAAACAAGGCGCCAATCGACCGCTCTCACGCGGCAGGAGAATTTTATGGTCAGTGAAAAAGGCCCGAACATCAAGAAGAAGCAGAAATGCAAAAATTGCGAGGGCAAAGGCTTGCTCAAGAAGGGCGAGAAGGTGGTGAAGTGCCAGCGCTGCAAGGGCACGGGGGTGCGGTGATGTTGAGTTGATGACCGCTCTATTCCCGGGGGATTGCGATGACAGTGCTCTTCCCAGCAATCGATTTTATTTTTGATCAGCCTGGCTGGATCGGGCCGAAGTCACGGCGTCACCGATTCGCCTTAGCGTATTCGTGTTGCGCAACGTGCCGACGCCCTTCAGGCGCCCCGCGCCTAACGCCGAAAGCAAACGCGATCGCGCTGGATCGCCCGTAAAATGGATCCAGAGATCGCCGCCGGCGACGGCTATTCGTTCATCGCTGATATAGCGTGCCAGGGCGTTTTCGCCGCCTTTCGGGATTGGACTGCGCATCACGCGAACAGCGACCCTTTGCGGATCAGCGGTCGCTTCGGCACGAAACGGGTTTGCGCGTAGCAGGCGTCGCCACGCGTCAGCGTTGCGAACGATGATTGCGACATGCTTGCCGAACCGCACGTTGAAGGCGGCTTCGAGATTTTCTTCCAACTCGGAAATCGACGCCTTGTCGTTGTCAAACGTCAGATTTCCCGTCGCGCCGATGGTTCTGGGGTCGTGGAGGCCGAGGCCTTGCGCCATGGCACGCAGCTCGGCCATCGCCAATCGCCGGCCGAGCGGGAGAACCACACTGTAAAGCAGGGCCACATAGGTCGTCATCGTTGGATGGCTCTCGTTCTCGGTCGGCTATCCTGACCAGCGTTATCTTTCACAACGTCAAATATCTTTCGGGGTGCAGTCAAGCACTGTCACCGTAATAGCCCGCACCATGAAGCCACTGCTATTCCGGCCGGCAACATCAAGCTTCGTGCACGCATTCCGGGCGATCCATCACAGAAAGGTCGTGAGCTCATAAGCCAGCACGGCTCCGCCAAGACAGCGCCGCCATGGGTTCACCCCACGGAAAATCTCGTCGAGGGCCCAAATGATGAGGCCGCCTTTGAACACGGTGTCCAGGGCAATAGCGGCAGTGCCCGGCGGCTGCCAGACCCAGCGCAGGACACCGGCCACGATGACGACCCAGAGAACGAGGTTGGGGGCCTGGGCGATCGTGATGTCACCGGTTTCGCGATTCCGAAAGAACCATTGCAGGAACCTGGACATGATCGCGCTCACCTCTCCGATCGCGAAGATACTCGAATACTCCGGTCGCCGCGATTGCGGCCGTCCCGATGCCTGCGATCGAGGGCCGCATCAGGTCTTTCGCGATTTCGGGAGATGACGACGGCAGCGCTGGATGGCTCGCCATCGACGGGCCGCCCGTGCGTCCCGACGCATTGCGGCTGCTTCGGTGGAGCAGCCACATCGAACAAGGGCGCCGTCGCCGGCGCCCTTCATCGCTTGCCGCTCAATCCCGGCTGCGATGCAGCACGTGCCGTTGCTGCTGCGGCGCGTAGGCCCGCATCGGGTTGATACCGCAGCTCTCGTTGGTGCCGCTCGCGGTGGCACGGCACTGCTCATAGGTGGAAAACTCGCAATTGCCGGGGTAGCCCGATTGGCGGCCCTGCAGGCAATAATTGTCCTGCACCTCGGTTGCGGACGCCGCGGTAGAGGATGCCGCAACGGTCAGGGTGGAAACGGCCGCAAGGACGGCGATGGCAAGATGACGATGCATGAGGGAACTCCTGTGTAGCGCTCGCCGGATGCGAGAACTCTCGTGAGCTAACGTTTCGGATCTCGAATACTTCGCAGGCGGAGAGATTAAATCGCTGTTATGTGCCACAGGGGCGGCACGCCCGTGCTCCGCTCCACCACGCACTCCGCACCATCGATAACGCAGGGTGCGTGACGAAAATCCCTGATGGTGGCGGGCTTGTCGCCGACCCAGCACGTACCGAATTTGGTCCAGCCGGCTGGCCGCGCGACCTTACAGTTCAGCTGGCCAGCCCGATCGCTCGGCTCGACGCAAAGACGACTTTACGATCAGGCGATGGAAGGGTGCGATTCCCGCGATATAGGCTCGCCCTCCCAAATGATTGAAGGTCACGACCGTTGTGGCGACAAGTCGGCGGCACAAAGCGGACTCTTCAACCAAAACGGACAAACGGAAGTCGAGATGGCGATCGTCCTCGCCAAGAATAATCTCATGACGACGCCGATCGTAGACCCGAAAGAAATCGATCCTGTCGGTCGCAACGTCATCGCGCAAGTCAGACGATGTCTTAAGACCAAACCCCGCAACCAAAGTGTCCCTTAGAGCCACCAGCCAGCCAACCCACCGCGCCTGCCCCATAAGCATATGGGTGGCGAGGCGCTCGGCGTCGCCCGTCGCATGGCTCGGCAGATCGATCGCGAATGCGTCAGCGAAGCCCGCCTTGGCGTAGAGCGGCTTGAGCACTGAACGTTGCGGCAAATCCACTCGAGCAACGCGCGCCATAGATGTTCTGCCCAGACTGAATGGAAGCGAAGAGGTGGTGGAGACCAATAGCACCCGCGGGACTCTCCAACAAGCGGCGAGGCCACCGGGCAGGTCGGTGCCCCCTTCCCGATCAGCGGTCATTGAAACTCAAGCGCAGACCACGCTGTCGACCACACCCACTCACCCTCCATCCACCACGCACTCCGCACCATCGATAACGTAGGCTGCGTGACGAAAATCCCTGATGGTGGCGAGCTTGTCGGCGGACCAGTTCAAAAGCATGAAATATTTCGGCCGCCCGCTCGGCTCGTTCGGATCGAACACCAGGATCGCGGGACGTCCGTCGACCTGCCCCGTCACCAGGTGCCAGTCGCTGATCTTCGAATAATTGCCGAAATAGCGCGACACCTCGGCCTTGCCGTTCAGCCTGGTGCGGTTGACAAGCTCGAGCCTGACGTCATCGGCGATCATGGCGCGGATCGCGTCGAAGTCGCGGGCATTGAAATAGCCGACATAGGCGTTGAGCCGCGTGCGGTCGGCCTCCGACAGGCCCGGCTGCGGCGCGTCGTCCGGCTCCTCGGCCAACTCGCGCAGCTGCGTGCGCCCACGATGCAGCGCGGCCTTCACCGCCGGCAGGCTGAAAGCCATGATGTCGCAGACCTCGGCAAGCGAGCAGCCGAGCACGTCCATCAGGATCACGCTGGACCGCTGCGCCACCGGCAGTCGCATGAAGGTGCGCAGGCTGGTCGCAGCGATCTGGCGGCTTTCCACATCATCGAGCTGGTCGGCAATCATCTCCACCTCCTCAGCCGAATGCAGCGCCTCCTGCCGGTTGCGGCGACGCAGGAAATCCAGCGCGGTGTTGTGCGCAATGCGAAACAGCCAGCCCTCCGTATTAACGGCGGGCGTGACCGATTGCAGCGCTCCCATCGCCTTGATCAGCGCATCCTGCAGCACATCCTCACCGTCGATGACCGAGCCGACCATGCGCGCGCAGTAGCGATGCAGCTTCGGCCGCAACCGCGCCAGCAGCGCCTCGATATCGATGGTGGCCAGTGGCTCTGACGCCATTGCTCCTCCGCGTCGCCTGGTCAGGACTCGTCCAGCATACGGTAGTTGCCGACGATCCTCACATCACGAACCAGCGGCGGCTCGGCGCAGCGGTCGCGGATGCCGTCCTGGAACGCCTGAAACGCCCTGAGTTTCGGGATCGGGCTCGAGCCGTCCTCGGCCGCGGCCTCGACCAGATGGATGAAGGTGTCGTCCTCCAGCCGCAGCGTCAGATAGCGCACGCCGTCCGGCCCGGCCGCCTTCAATTCGGCAAATACGGCCGAAACCAGCTCGGCGTTCCTGTCGGCCAGCTCGGGCTTGGCCTTGTACCTGATCAACGTCCTTTTCATCGCGCTCTCCTTGCTCATCTCGCGACCTGGCTCGCCCATCGCGCGCCATCTTTCCATTTCGGCATGACCTTCCCGGAAAACCGGTGCCCCGCTTTCCGGATCAAGCTCGCGTCAATGGCCGCGTCATCCCCAAGGACGTTTGGCGGCCGGCGAAGGATGCGGCCGGGAAAAAATTATTTCCGGGCGCATCCTTTGCCCCTCCGACCTCGTCTAGCCGGCAGAACGCGCCGCGACAGGGTGGCGCAACACACGGAGAGAGGGCGATGCAGACCCCGACCAATCGCGCCGAGAAGAACTGGGTGCTTGGCGTCACCGCGCTGGCATCCTTCATGATGGCGCTGGACGCCATGATCATTACGACGGCATTCGCGACCATCCGCGCCGAATTCGGCAGCCCGGTCGAGACGCTGCAATGGACCGTCAACGCCTTCAACCTGACCTTCGCCGTGCTGCTCCTGACCGGCGCCGCGCTCGGCGACCGCTTCGGTCGCCGCCGCATGTTCGCGGCCGGGATCGCCCTGTTCGTCGTTGTGTCGGCGGCCTGTGCGCTCGCCGGCAATGCGACCGCGCTGATCGCCGCCCGCGCGCTGCAGGGCGCCGGCGCCGCACTGGTGATGCCGCTGGCGATGGCGATCCTCAGCGGCACGTTCGGCCGCGAGGAGCGCGCCCGCGCGCTCGGCATTTTCGCCAGCATCACCGGCTGCGCGCTGATCATCGGCCCGGCCATTGGCGGCTTCATCACCGAACATTTCGGCTGGCGCTGGGTCTTCTGGATCAACTTGCCGATCGGCCTGATCGTGATCACCCTGGTGCTGGCACGCTTGCGCGAAAGCTTCGGACCGGCTGCCGCATTGGACATCTCCGGACTGTCGCTCGTCGCCCTCGCGGCGCTGGCGCTGGTCTGGAGCCTGTTGCGCGGCAACGCAGTGGGATGGGCGAGCGCTGAGGTCATGGGCACGCTGATGTCAGGCCTGGTGTTCACCGCCGGCTTCGTGCTCTGGGAATTGCGCGCGGCCGCGCCAATGGTGCCGATGCAGCTGTTTGCATCGCGCGCCCTCGCCTCCGGCATGTCCGCAAGCGTCCTGTTCTACGCCGCGATGTATGGCGTCTTGTTCTTGCTGCCGCAGTTCCTGCAGACCGCGCTGGGCTTCGACGCCTTCGGCGCCGGACTTCGCCTGCTGCCCTGGACCGCGACGCTGTTCGTCACCGCCCCGATCGCCGGCGCCGTCGTCAACAGGTTCGGCGAGCGGCCGCTGGTGGTGACGGGATTGCTGATGCAGGCGATCGGCCTCGGCTGGATCGCGGCGATCGTGAGCCCCGCGGTTTCCTACTCCGCCCTCGTCGCGCCGCTGGTGCTGGCCGGCGTCGGCGTCTCGATGGCGATGCCAGCAGCTCAGAACGCGATCCTGAGTTCGGTCGCGGTGGCCGAAATGGGCAAGGCGTCCGGCGTCTTCAACATGGGCCGCTTCCTCGGCGGCATGTTCGGCAT
Organism: Bradyrhizobium sp. LA6.1; assembly: GCF_040547805.1. Lineage (NCBI taxonomy): Bacteria > Pseudomonadati > Pseudomonadota > Alphaproteobacteria > Hyphomicrobiales > Nitrobacteraceae > Bradyrhizobium > Bradyrhizobium sp. LA6.1. The sequence continues at coordinate 22,371 of NZ_JBEPQK010000024.1, forward strand.
CGCTGCGCTGGTGGCGAACTTCTCGGCCAACGGCGGAGTCGATTCGGCCGCGCATTTCGAGCGCGGATTTGCCGCGGCGATGCGCCTCGCCGCAATGCTGTCGCTGGCCGGCGCGATTGCGGGGCTTTTCCTGCCGGCACGGCGACGGACCGCCGGCGCAACCGCGCCACAGGATGCGTGACGCTGACAGCGGCGGATACCGCACCATTCACTGTTCGTCCCACCCGAACAGTGAAGCCAATTCCAGCGGGATTATCCAGCCAACCTCCCCGCCTATTATCTCCCCATCAAACAGGGAGACCCCACCATGACCACCCAGCACCCACGCACAGCCATCGTCACCGGCAGCTCGAAGGGCATTGGCGCGGCGGTCGCCGAGCGGCTGGCGCGGGACGGCCTCGCCGTCGTCGTCAACTATGCGAGCGGCGCTGCGCCGGCCGAGGCGCTGGTGGCGAAGATCAAGGCCGCCGGCGGAGCGGCGATTGCGGTCAAGGCCGACATCAGCAAGTTGGCCGACGTCCGCGCGCTGTTCGACGCGGCCGAGACGGCGTTCGGCGGCATCGACGTGCTCGTCAACAATGCCGGGATCATGAAGGTCGCCCCATTGGCCCAGACCACCGACGAGGTGTGGGACCAGACCATCGCGATCAACCTCACCGGCACCTTCTATGCGCTGCGTGAAGCGGCGAAGCGGCTGCGCGAGGGCGGCCGGATCGTCAATTTCTCGACCAGCGTGGTCGGGCTTTATCAGCCGACCTATGCGGCTTACGCCGCGACCAAGGCCGGCATCGAGGCGATCACCCACATCCTCTCGAAGGAGCTGGGCGTGAGGCGGATCACGGTCAACGCGATCGCGCCGGGCCCAGTCAACACCGAGCTGTTCCACAACGCCAACCAGCACGACATCTCGCCGATCATCGACCGGACGCCGCTCCATCGACTCGGCGAACCCGACGACATCGCGCGCGCGATCTCGTTCCTGGTCGGGCCCGACGGCGGCTGGATCAACGGCCAGATCCTGCGCGCCAATGGCGGCATCATCTGAAGCCGCATCGTCTGGAGATCATGACCATGAGCGATGCGATCACGGGCGGGGCCCCACGGCACAGCCCCGCGTCCCTGCTGTTGCCTGGCTTGCGAAATTTCTACGAGATCGCCAATCCCGTTTCCTATGCGTTTCTGCGCGTTGCCTTCGGATTGATCCTGTTCACGCACGGCTTGCCGAAATTGCTCGGCGAGTCCCACGGCGCCATGGCCAATCCGTTCGCGAGCTCCATCAATTTCATCACCAATTCATTGCATTTTCCGGCCCCGGTGGCGTTCGGCTATTTCGTGATGCTGCTGGAAACCATCGGGGCCATCATGCTCGCCGCAGGGCTGTTCACCCGCCTCGTCGCGCCGATGGTCGCCGTGCAGATGGCGATGATCTGCCTGATCCATTATCCCAAATGGGCCTGGATCGATCGCGGCATGGAGTACCCGTTCCTGATGGGCCTCGTTGCCCTGCACATGTCGTTTCGGGGCGGCGGGCGATTTTCGGCGGACGGCTTGATTGGACGGGAGCTTTGAAGGCGCGCCGGGCGGCCCTGCCCGCTCCGGCCGCGCGAGGTCTTCACACCGCCGCCGTTCAATCCCCCCGCACACAACGCCACAGCAGATCGGCGATCTCGGCGCGGCGCTGCGCCCTCGCCTTTGACGAGGACATGTCGAAGGCGAATTGCGCCTCGAACGTGTGACGGTTGGCGACCGCGAAGAAGCTCAGCGCATTCAGCGTCATATGCAGTTCGACCGGATCGATGCCGGGCCGGATCGCGCCGCAGGCCGCGCCGCGCTCCAGCACCTTGGCAATCTGGCTGATGCTCGGCTGCGTCATCTCCTTGAGCCTGCGGCTGATGGCCATGTGCCGTCCGCGATGGATGTTCTCGATGCTGACGAGGCGGACGAATTGCGGATGGGCCTGGTGGAAATCGAAGGTGAATTCGGCAAGCCGGCGGATCGCGGCCTCCGGCTCCAGCGCCTCGAGATGAAGATCCTCCTCGGCGGCGCGCATCTCCGCATAGGCCATCTCCAGCACCGCGGTGAACAGCTCTTCCTTGGAGTTGAAGTAGTAAAAGATCAGCCGCTTGGTGATGTTGGCGCGGGCGGCGATGGCGTCGGTGTTGCCGCCGGACAAGCCGTTCTCGGCGAACTCCTCGAAGGCGATGTCGAGGATCTCCTGCCGCGTCCGCTCGCGGTCGCGCCGCTTGATCGGCACCGGCTTCGCCGCCCGCAGGGGCTGCTTCGTCACACCTGGCATCTGGCCCTTCGGTCCTTCACGGCGGCCGGTCGCGGCATCGCCCTCCCTCCATAGCGCAATCGCGGGCCCTTGACATCAATTATCCCATTGGGTAATTAGTAATTAACCTATAGATTAATTAAGAGGGAGGAGACACATGCGCCTGATCGGCCACCGCCGCGCCAGCTCCCGACCACTGCGACTGCCGGGATTGCCTGTGCAGGCGAGCAGGCCATGATCGCGCTCGGCCTCGCCCATCTCACAGCGTTGGAGCTTGCGCCCACGGCGCTGGTTGCCGAGGCGGCGCGAGCCGGGTTTGCAGCCGTCGCGCTACGCTTCATCCCGGCAACCAGCGACGGGCCGGCCTATCCGACGCAGGTCGGCACCGAGGCCCACCGAGCGCTGAAGCGCGTGCTTGACGGCGAGGGCGTGCGGGTCAGCGACATCGAGCTGGTCCAGCTCAAGCCCGCCATCGACATCTCCTCGCTCGCAGGCTGTCTCGAAGCCGGCGCCGATCTCGGCGCCACCGCGATCATCGCTTCGGGCGACGATCCGGATCGGTCCCGGCTCACCGCGCGTTTCGCCGAGCTCTGCCAACTCGCCGCGTCGTTCGGACTGCGCGTCGACCTCGAATTCATGCGCTGGCGCGCGATCGGCAATTTGGCGCAGGCCGCGGCGGTCATCCGCGACGCAGGCCAGACCAACGGCTCCATCCTGGTCGACGCGTTGCACCTGGCGCGCTCCGGCGGCCGGGCCGGCGACCTGATCCCGCTTCCCGATCATTGGCTTCGCGCCGCGCAACTCTGTGATGCCGTCGCCGAAGCGCCAGCAACGGACGCGGCCATCATTGCCGAGGCGCGCGCGGGACGGCTGCCGCCCGGCGACGGCGCTCTGCCCCTCGGCGCACTGCTGGAGGCCCTGCCCGCTGACACCGCCCTCAGCGTCGAGATGCCGTTGCCGGCGCTCGACGCGAGAGAGCGGATCGCCACGGCGTTCAACGCGACCAGGAACTTGCTCGAAGGCCAGGCCCGCGGCGCCAGACGCCGCGACTGCCACGGCTGGGCCTAAACCCAACGGAATGCACGAGATGACAAAAATCAGGATTGGCGTGATCGGCGCAGGATTGATCGGGCGCAAGCATCTGCGCAAGCTGGCCGAGCACGGCGACTACGAGCTCGCCGGCATCGCCGACGTCAACGCCGAGCAGGTCGCGGCCGAGCAGCCCGGCGCACGCGTCTTCGCGGATTACCGGAGGCTGCTCGACGAGGCGCGGCCCGAGGCCGTGATCATCGCATCGCCCAATCAGCTCCACGCCGAGAACGGCATCGCATGCGCGCGGGCCGGCATCCATATCCTGATCGAAAAGCCGGTCACCGATACGCTCGAGACCGCCGCCGGCCTGATCGCGGAGGTCCGCAAGGCGGGCATCCGGTCGCTGGTCGGGCATCACCGCCGCCATCATAGGCAGGTGAAGGCGCTCAAGGCGCTGCTTGGCGAGGGCCGCATCGGCGATGTCGTCGGCGTTTCGGCGATCTGGGCCACGCACAAGCCGGCCGACTATTTCAAGGCGGCGCCCTGGCGGTCGCAGGCCGGTGGCGGGCCGATCCTGATCAATCTGATCCACGAGATCGACTTCCTGCGCTTTGCGGTCGGCGAGATCGTCGCCGTGGAGGCCATCGCCGCGAACCGGCAGCGCGGCTTCGCGGTCGAGGATACCGCCGCCGCGCTGCTCGAGTTCGAGAACGGCGCGCTCGGCACGTTCTTCCTCAGCGACTGCGCGGTGACGCCCTGGACGATGGAACAGGGTCTCGGCGAGGCGCCGGAGTTTCCGTTCAGCGGCCAGAGCAGCTACCGCCTGATGGGCCGCCGCGGCGCGATCGAATTTCCAAGTCTCGATCAATGGACGCAGGAAGGCGGCGCGCAGGACTGGAACAGGCCGATCCAGGCGCAGGCCAATCATGCGGCGTCGATCGATCCTTACGTCGCCCAGCTCGATCATTTCCGCGACGTGGTCCGGGGTGTGACGCCGTCGCTGCAACCGGTCGAGGACGGCGCGCGAAGCCTGCTGGTGACGCTCGCGATCGCAGAGGCCGCGACGGCGCGACGGCGCATCGACCTGCGCGAGCGCTACGCGGCGCTCGGGCAAGGTGAGCAGGCAACGACCTAGAGCACGGCTTTCACCGCCGTCGGACAGACGCGAACGGGCCAAGCCACGCCAAGGGGGCGGCCCGGCCACGCCAAGAGAGCGGCCCGGAGGGAGGAGCGAGGTGAACTACAAGTTCGATTTCGGACCCGTGATCGAGGGCCTGCCGGAGCTGCTCTGGGGCTGTGCCGGCACGCTCGGCCTGGCGCTGTCGGGCATGGTGCTGGCGCTGATCATCGGGATCGGCGGCGTGCTGCTGCGCGATTCCCGGCTCGCGCCGCTGCGCTGGCTCGTCATCGCGTTCGTCGAGACGATCCGCAACACGCCATTTCTCGGCCAGATCTACTTCGTCTTCTTCGCGTTGCCGATGGTGGGCATCCGCCTCGATCCCACGCTGACCGCGATCATCGCGCTCGGCGTCAACGGCGGCGCCTATGCGATCGAGATTATCCGCGGCGGCGTGCAGTCGATCAACAAGGGGCAGGTCGAGGCCGGACTGGCGCTCGGCCTGAGCCGGACCCTGATCTTCCGCCTGATCGTGCTGAAGCCGGCGCTGCGCGCGATTTTCCCGTCGCTGACCAGCCAGTTCATCATGCTGACGCTGACGACGAGCATCGCATCGGCGATCTCGGCCTATGAGCTGACCTCGGTCGGACAGGCGATCGAGACCAATACGTTCCGCAGCTTCGAGGTCTATGGCGTCGTCACGCTGCTCTATCTCGCGATGTCGTGGATGCTGATGCAGATGTTCGCGCGGATCAACGCGCGCTTCCTGCTCTATCCCGTGAAGTGAGGACGGCGCATGGACAAGAACCAGTTCCTGTTCCTGCTCGGCGGCCTGAAATGGACGCTGGCGCTGTCCGCGATCGGCTTCGCGCTCGGCTCGGTCGCCGGCCTCGGCGTCGCGCTGGCGCGCACTTCGGGCCGGCGCTGGCTCGAACGCGGCGCGGCCGCCTACATCGCGCTGTTCCAGGGCACGCCGCTGCTGATGCAGCTGTTCGTCGTCTATTACGGCCTCGCGCTCGCCGGGCTGAAGCTCGATCCCTGGGTCTCCGTCTCGATCGGCTTCACCCTGCATGCCGGCGCCTTCCTCGGCGAAATCTGGCGCGGCTCGATCGAAGCCGTGCCGCGCGGCCAGGTCGAGGCCGCCAAGGCGCTCAGCCTCGGCTATCTCGACCGGATGAAGGATGTCGTGCTGCCGCAGGCGATCCGCATCTCGCTGCCCGCGACGATCGGGTTCCTGGTGCAGCTGATCAAAGGCACCTCGCTTGCCGCCATCATCGGCTTCACCGAGCTGATGCGCGCCGGGACCATCGTGTCCAACCAGAACTTCAAGCCGCTGCTCGTGCTCGGCCTGGTCTGCGCGCTCTATTTCGCGCTGTGCTGGCCGCTTTCGCTCTATGGCGCCTGGCTGGAGCGGCGGCTCGTCACCGCCGCACGATGATGAATTCAACACAGAGGAGGGAATGATGACCAAAAAGACAATCCGGTTCAATCGCCGCCACATGCTGGCGCTCGGCGCCGGCGCGATCGCCTCGCCGTTCGTGCTGTCGCGCGCCGCCTACGCGGTGACGCCTTCGGAGATCAAGGCGCGCGGCAAGGTGTCGATCGGGATCCAGGGCGACAATCCGCCCTGGGGGTTCGTCAATTCCACGGGCAAGCAGGAGGGCCTCGATGCCGATCTCTCCGAGCTGTTTGCAAAAGAGCTCGGCGTAGCCGCCGAATTCACGCCGCTGGCCGTCGCCAATCGCATCCCGGCACTGACGTCGGGACGCGTCGACATCCTGTTCGCGACCATGGCGATGCTGCCGGAGCGCGCCAAGGCGGTGCAATTCTCAAAGCCCTATGGTGCCAACATCATCACCTTCATCGCGCCGAAGGAGATGGAGATCAAATCGCCGGCCGACATGGGCAAATATGTCATCGGTGTCGCGCGCGGCAGTGTGCAGGACACCGACGTGACCAAGGCGGCGCCTCCCGGCACCACCATCCGCCGCTTCGACGGCGATGCGCCGACCATGCAGGCGCTGCTGTCCGGGCAGGTGCAGGCGGTGGGCGGCAACATCTTCTACGTTCCGCGCCTCAACGAATCCAAACCCGGCACTTACGAGAACAAGCTCGAATTCACCAAACTCTATAACGGCGCCTGCACGCGGCTCGGCGAGAAGGAGATCAACGCCTTCGTCAACGGCTTCATCGACAAGATCATCGCCAGCGGCGAATGGGCCAGGATCTATCCGAAGTGGATGAACAACCCGCTGCCGGCTTTCCCCGACAGCATTCCCGGCATCCCCTTCACCGTCAGCTGAGGGAGAGTGCCATGTCGGTCACAGCCATGTCGGTCGCAGCCACGGCGGACACGATGATCGCGATGCGCGGTGTCAACAAATGGTACGGCACCTACCAGGTGCTCACCGACATCAACCTGGCGGTCCGTGCGAGCGAGAAGATCGTCCTGTGCGGGCCGTCCGGATCGGGCAAATCCACCCTGATCCGCTGCATCAATGCGCTGGAGAACTACAGAAGGGCGAGATCGTCGTCGACGGCGTCCATCTCGGCAGCCAAGGCAAGGCCATCGACGCGGTGCGCCGCGAGGTCGGCATGGTGTTCCAGCAATTCAACCTGTTCCCGCACATGACGGTGCTGGAGAACTGCACGCTGGCGCCGATCCGCTCTCGCGGCATTCCGCGCCCGGCGGCCGAAGAGACCGCGCGGCGGCTGCTCGACCGTGTCAAAATCCTCAACCAGGCGGACAAATACCCGGCGCAATTGTCCGGCGGTCAGCAGCAGCGCGCGGCGATCGCGCGGGCGCTGTGCATGGAGCCCAAGGTGATGCTGTTCGACGAGCCGACCTCGGCGCTCGACCCGGAAATGGTCAAGGAGGTGCTCGACACCATGATCGGGCTTGCGACCGACGGCATGACCATGATCTGCGTCACCCATGAAATGGGCTTCGCCCGGCAGGTCGCCGACCGCGTGATCTTCATGGCGGAGGGACGGATCGTCGAGGAGGCGGAGCCGGAACTCTTCTTCAGGGCCCCGCAGCACGAGCGCACCAAAAAATTCCTCGGCGAAATTCTGCCGCATCATTGAAGCCGTGCCGGCGCGGCGCGACGGCGGTCCGGTGTCCACCCTTGCCGGACGCCTCACGCCTCCACCCGATACAGCCTCCACCGCTCCGGCACACCCTTGAGCTGGTGCATGCCGTGATCCCTGAAGCTGATGGTTGATTGTGCCTTCAGCAAATCCTTGACCGCGCTCGAGACCAAGACTTCGCCGGCCCGCGCTTTCGCGGCGACGCGGGTGCCGATGTGGAAGGCGAGACCGACCATTTCGTCGCCGCTGATCGTATACTCGCCCGCATGCAGGCCGACCCTGATCTCTAGCCCCAGCGTGCGCACCGCCTTCTGGATCGCGGTCGCGCAACTGATCCCGGCAGCCGGCGCCTTGAACGTCGCCAGCACGCCGTCGCCCGTCGTCACGACTTCCTTTCCGCGCGAGCTCTTCAGCTCCTTGCGGACGGCTGCGTAATAATGGCCCATCACCTTGGTCCAGCGCGCATCGCCGAGCTTCGCGGCCTTGGCGGTGGAGCCGACGATATCGACGATCAGGATGGTGGCGAGCGCCCGCTTGAGGTCGGTGCCGCGCTCGGCGGAGCGGCGCCGGAGCGCGATAGCTCCGACCAGCGGCTCATAGCGATGGCTGCGGCGCCGCGCGATCGCAGCCTTTGCGTAATCCTGGGCACGCTGCGCCGTGCCGCACCGAACTGTCTTCTCCTGCGGCGAGCGCGTCCAGTAGACCTTGCGCCCGGCACCGGTGCCTTGGACCTCCACGCCGCCCCACTTCAGGAAAACAGCCGAGCCGACGCGCCTGACACACCACGCCTTCGACGTGTATCCCGATACGTTCGACTGATGGACTCCGATGCGAAGGAATTTTGGCATGAACGCGCGGCCAGTCGAAGGAACGTTTGGGCGGACCTGCGACCAACGTATTCGCACATGCCTGCATTGGCAACAGGGCTCCTCGCACCCTACGCTCCCCTGCGAGCCTCCTGCTTGCCGATCGAGCAGCGCCACGCCGCGAGACGTTCGGCTGGATGCTGCGCCATCCATTCGGCAAGCTGCGGCGCTCCCATCAGACAGGACTGCATCGTCACGTCAGCGAAATCCGAGGTCGTGACGATCTGCTCGTGGCAATCTGTCGGCGACGAGAGGCTGCAGAGCACGGCAATGATCTTGATCATGTCACGAGAGCTCCTTCGACGTACTCGGGCTCTGCGTCGCCGCCCGAGTGGTCGACCGCGGCTCGACGGGCCGCTCGCCGTCGGGATCGGCCGGCGGAAACACGGCGTCATAGTTAGCGCGCGCTTCGCGGATCAGCCGCGCACGCTCGCGCTCGGCTCTTGTGACCAGTCGAACAACTTCGCCCATATCGGCTCCACGGGGTGGCAAGAGAGGAAACTGACCAGACGGCCCTGATTGGGCGACCGGCTCACCGCGCAACCCGCAATCACGGGTACGATTCGTATCGCGTGCCGGCCGAACGCGCCGATGACCTCGCCGCATCGACGCTTGATGCCTTTTCGGCGCGCCGCTGATAGTCATTGGCCAACGTCTCGAGACGGGTCGCGACCACGATGTCCGTCATGGTCCGGGCCGCGCGCAGCAGGCTCTGCGCCGTCTCGAGATATTCCTTTCCTCGTCGTGACATCTGCATGGTCATAGGCGCCTCGCGCGGTTTTCTGAAAACATGTCGACAACCGACGGAAATCGACCGAACCAGTCGCGCTCACCCTGCCGGCGCGTCGCCAAACGTTCGACGCACTTTTTCGAGCAAAGGGGCTTTCGCCAAGAGTAGTAGCGGACCAGGCCAAACTTGCCGTCGCACGCGGCACAGCGAGCGGTTCGACTTTCAGAAACTTGGGAACAGCTTGGCATTGTCGTCTCCTCTTGTGGTCGCGTCCGATGTGTCGATCACCTTTTCTGTTGCATCGAGGCAGCCGCACCGACTGTCCTCGACCAAATCTTGCGGCACCAATCGCAACGCCGCCAGTGAAGCCAACCTAGGCGTCCTGCGCGAACATATCTTTCAACAACGCGTCCGATATTGCCCATAAGCACGACTTCCGTCGCGCGCAGGGGACGTACCCCGACAACTGCGCGTTTGCGCGATCGCCCGATTCCGGAACTGGATCGACGTCACAGCGACGCACGCATGCACCGTTAGTCACGGCACATCGAGGCCATGATGGGCGGCGATAGCGACCGTCGTTCGGAGATGCCGGGGTGTGCGGGACGATGGCAAGCTGGCGTTGCCGATGAGGATCAGGATTTCTCCGCCGTGCCGCGCAATCGGTGGCGCGCGGGCCATCGGCAATCCTGCGTCAGCGAGATTTCAACCGGACGGCTGCGGCGAGCATGCCGCCGCCTCAGCCGTGAAACGCAAACAGCTCGATCGGATCGCTGAAGCCGCGCACCTCGTATTTGCCGGCATGCTCGAGCTCGAACTCCCGCTCGACCAGCTCGGCGAAGGCGCGCGAGAGCAGCACCGGTCGTCCCAGCTGCTTGGTCAGGGCTTCGAGGCGGGAGGCCATGTTGACGGCGGGACCGATGACGGTGAAGTCGAGCCGGCTGGACGATCCGATATTGCCGTACATGACGTCGCCGACGTGGACGCCGATGCCGTAGTTCAGCGGCGCGCGGCCGGTCCCGTTGTTCCGTTCGTTCAGCGCGGCCATAGCCTGCCGGGCTTCAGTCACGGCGCGCAGCAGGTTTGCGCAGGCGCCGGGCCCGCTGAGCGGGAAAATGGCGAGCAGGCCGTCGCCGATGAATTTCAGGATTTCGCCGCCGTGCCGCACGATCGGCTCCGACATCGCGTCGAAATAGTCGTTGAGGAGATCGATGACGTCGTCGCGCGGCCAGTTGTCCGAGATCTTCGTGAAGTCACGGAGGTCGCAGATCATGATCGCGGCACGCACCGTCGTGCCGGTGCCGCGCCGCGTGGCCCCGGCCAGGATGAGCTCGCCGGCATGGGAGCCGACATAGGTCTCGAGCAGCGTTCGCGCCAGGCGGTTCTTGACGCGGATCTCGCTGACCAGCGCCAGCACCGGCAGCACGTTCTTGAGCGCAACCAGATGCGCGTCGTCGAAGCCGCCGGGGCGATCGGTCGCGAAGGTGACGAGATGGCGCTTGCCGAGTGTGTGGTGGAGCGGCCAGGCGACGTAGTCGGTCAGACCTTTCGTGCGCATCTCGTCATAGACCGCGTGCCTGCGGCCGAGCGACGGATCGCCTTCGAGGTTCTCGCGGAGTTCGCTCGCACCGTCCAGCATTTCGCTGACAGGGCTGCCGATGAACTCGGATCGCTCGAGCACATCGAAGTCGACCCGCGAGATCTTCGCCTCGCGCATGCCATCCAACCACATGAAGGCGGCGCCGAGCCATTGCGGATGCTGGATCCGGACGTGCATCGTCGACCGCTTGAGCGGAATGCCCGCCTGCTGGAGGCGGATGCACATCTCGGCAAAGATGTTGTCGACGAAGCGCTCGCCGCTCGTGCCGTTGGTCAGCCAGTCGACGACGCCGTCGGATAGCGTGGTGGGGCGATTTTGGTCTGGCGCGGTCATATCCTGCCCGTTCATATCGTGGCTTGCGCGGCGGTCCGCATGATCAGGGCAGATATCGTGTTCCGGCGCCGCGGCGTCAACCTAGCCATGTGCACGGATTGTGCGCATCCGCCGGGCGATTGCCATCTAGCCGACGAGCTGAATCGATCCCAGTACCGCCAGCCCTGAGACGAGTCCCAATCTGGACGCCTGGGTCTGCTCGACCTTCAGCGTGCTGCCGTCGGGGATGACAATATCCTCGCTATTGAGACGAATGCTGCAATCGCCGGAAACCGCGTAAACCAGGTGCGTGCCGGCGAACAAAGGCCGATCGCCGGGTTCCCTGAGTGCCAGCAGCTCGATCTCCGCCGCGCCGCGCCGGGCCATCAGGTTGACGACCTCGACGGGACCCGCCTCGAGCGCGGTCACGACCTCCATCTCGCCGGTGAAGCGCACCGTCGTAAAAGGTTCACGCTCGTCGAAGTCCTGGCTGGGCGACTTCAGCACCAGCCCGCGCCCACCGACGACCATTTGCAGGCGGTCGATGCCGGGCATGTAGGAGAAGGGCCCGGGCGCCACGATCGGCGTGGAGGCAAAGCGCCAGAGCAGGCTGTCCCAATCCTTCGCCGGCGCGTCGGCGCGATGGGCATCCGCGATATCGGTGAAGATGCCGCCGCCGTTCTTCCAGGGCGAGCGGGTGTAGTCTTCGGACTTCAGCAGCGTTGTTTTCATGTCTTGAATCTATCCGGGAAGGCATGTGGCCGAGATCGCCCGCGCATCATGCGCGGGTTGGGCCGGCTTTGCCAACCGGTTTCACCAGCGATGAATTGCCGTCACGCCTTGGCGTCGAGGTTCAGCCTGGTGCTCAGCTCGTTGACGAGCGAATCCACGAACTGGTTCTGATAGGCCGAGATGCCGTTGAAATAGACCGGGCCGCCGGACTGCACCAGCAGGCCGCCGCCGGACACTTCGGCATCCTTGGCACCGCTCTCGGATTGGGTATCGAGCTTGCCCATGGCGTCGTCGAGCTGCGCGGCGGTCTTGTCGTCCATCTCGCCATTGGCTTGAAGCGTGGCGAGCAAGGCCTGGTAGGCACTGCCGAGATCGGCTCCCGTCCCCGTCTCGGCCGTCGCCGAGAACGTGCCGTTGGTCTTGCCGCTGTAGCTCTTGTAGGTCAGCGTCTCCGTGGTGGTGCCGTCGCTGTTGGTTCGATTGTCGAGCAACAGTTCGAACGCGCTGCCATAGGCGCCCGTCGTCAGCATGTTCGGATCGTTCGGATTCTTGTTCTTGCTCGCGCCTGTCTTGTCGGAGCCTGCGGTCCAGTTCGGCGGAACGGTGTAGCTGACGTTGGTCACGGCGCGAATTCCTGTGTGCATTCCAAAGCGCGGAGAATGTTCAGCAAGATGTGTGCCAGCGGCGGCGCCGTTGATTCCTACCGGCTTTCCTTGTCGTAGCGCGCGGACTTCGCACAACGCTGCAAGAATTGCCCGGCAGTTTCATCCCGTCGCGCGATTGTGCGGAGCTTGCACCTGAGTTCGTAGCCCGGATGGATCGCAACGCAATCCCGGGGCCGCTCGCGCGATGAGGCTGTGCTCCCGGATGACCGAAGCTGGCCTCGGCCAGCTGAGCGGCCGCTTCCCCTTGCCCCCGCCGGCGGCAATTTAGGTCAGAAATCTACCCCTTTTGGGTACCTTGCACGAAGCTTGAAGCGCCGCATAATACAGACACTTATCCAAAGGTAATCCGCTCGCGCTTCGGCCAGGCAATTGCGTAACGCGCTCCTCTCAGTGGGAGAATTGCAATGCCCGTGTTGGACTTGCCGTACTGGTTGATCATTGCAGGCTCCGCGTTGGTATTGGGCGGGCTCATTGGCTTAGGGGTCAGCCGCAACAGGCGGGTTGAGAGCGATCCCATTCTGCTCCCGGGCGATTTGACGGCATGGAAAGCCGAGGGATCAGAGACCTCGGACCTTGCGGCTATCCGGGATTCGCACAACTGACGGCTTGCGCCCGTGGCCCATTCTGCGGAGCAAACTCTGGAGAGAGACATGACCCTGCACTTTACGCGCGTCGAGACTCCGGTGCATGAACTTGAAATCTGGATGGCGTGCAGCGGCGGATTTTCGTTCGTGATCAGTAACGAAAACCGCACCGGTCCTGGCCTTCACGGAAAGCCCGGCCTGGTTGCCTCATGGCGCCCCGTTGAAGAAAACAAGTCCGCGATCAAGCTTGGCGGCTCCCCCTTCAGTACCTTCGCCGAAGCCGAGAAGGCCTGCGAGGCCGTCCTGGAGGCACTTGAGCAGATGAGCGAATCGCAAACGCCGAAGATTGCGTCCTCGCCGCAATGAAGAGAGACTCTGCTCGCCGGGGCATCGAATTCCGCGCCGCCGGATTGTGCTGGCGTCTTACATTCCGCTCAGGCCGCTATCCACCGCGAGCGACTGTGCGGTGACGTAGACGCTTTCATCCGACAGAAAGAACAGCACGGCATAGGCGATCTCCCAGGCGGTGGCCTGGCGGCCGAAGGGGACGTGGCTCTTGCCACGCGAGGGCCGGCCGGCGCCGGCTTCGCGGCCGTTGGGGGTGTCGACGAGGCCGGGATAGACGAGATTGGCGCGGATGCCGCGGCGCGAGCCGAGATGGGCGATGTTGCGCATCAAGCCGCCGAGCGCGGCTTTTGAAGAGTCATATACCGCCATCTGCGATCCCGCTTTCAGCGCGGCGATCGAGGAGATGAAGACGATGGCGCCGCCATTGTCGAATTTCGGCATCGCCGCGCGGCAACAGAGCATGGGACCGCGAACGTTGACGTCGTAGATCCTGTTCCATTCCTCGGGGCTGACGGCATCGAGGCCGGTCTTGCCGAAGGTACCGATGTTCAGGACCATGCCGTCGAGGCCGCCCATCGCGCGATGCGCCTCCTCGATCATGCGCTCGACGTCAGGCTCCGACGTGACGTCGGCAGTGATGGCAAAACCCTCGCCGCCTTCGTCGGTGATGTGCTTGACGGTCTGCTGTGCGGACGTCCGGTTGAGATCTGCCACCGCCACCTTCGCGCCCTCACGTGCGCACAAAATGCTCATGGCGCGGCCATTGCCGATCGGATCGGTGGCGGCGTCGAACACGCGCTGGCCGCCGCCGACGATCAGGATACGGCGTCCCTTCAGGCGTCCCCTGCCCGGCGCTTCGCCCAATGACTCCGCGCTTGGTGGACGGACGTAACGCTCCGGCTTGCTATCGATTTCCGCCATCTCAGCCGCCCTACTTCTTGCCGCCGTCATAGACCTTCATGCCGGCCGCGGGATCGAGATCGGTTTCGGTTGCCTCGGTCAGGCGCGCCATCATCATATAGAAGCCGAGCGCGACGATGGCTTCGACGATCTCCTGATCGCTGAAATGCTTTCGCGCGGCAGTGAAGGTCGCCTCGGGCACGCGGACGTTCTCCACGATTTCGCGGCCGAATTTCAGCAAGGCTCGCTCCGCGTCGCTCAATGCGGCAGAGTCGTATTCGGTGCGTTTGACCGCATCGATCTGTCCTTGCGTGCAGCCGACCCCGATCGCGATCGGCACGTGCTGGCGCCATTCATAGGCGCCGCCCTCGAGCTGGGCGGCCTGCAAGATCAAAAGCTCGCGGTTGACGGCTGAGAGCTTCTGCTTGTGCAGGATCGAATTGCCGAGCCGCATCGCCGGGATCATGTTGGCCTCGGCGTGCGCCATCATGCGGAAGATGTTGAGCTTGACCGGCATGCGGTCGAACGAGGCGCGGATATCGCCGCTCGTCGTCTCCGGATCAATCAGGGGCAGCCTTGCCACGCGTTTCTCCCTTGGGTTTTCGTTTCTTGTTGTCTTCGCCATTGCCTGCCGCGATCAGCGACAGGAAAAAGGCGAGATAGCGGTCGATCGCCTCGATCACCTTCGGCCGCGGCGAAGGTGCTGCGCCCATCACGTAATGCTCGAGGCGGATGTAGATCAGGCCGGCCGCGAACAGCCGCGCGGTCTCGCGCGGATCGGGTGTCGAGACCAGGCCGGCGAGCGCAAAACCGCGAAAGTAATCCGTCATCATGCTCTGCTCGCGCGCATAGAAATGGTCGGCGAATTTGGCGCGGATGCCGGGCACGCGGTTACGCTCGGCGGTGATTACTTTCTGGAACTGGTGCTCACGCGGGTCAGACCATTGCTCGACGAGATCAAGCGCAAACTGACGGCAGAACGCGGCCGGCTGGCGCGCCAGCTGCTTGTAGCGCGGCTCTTCCAACCGGCTCGCCGAACTGGCGGGGCCGTGCTCGGCCACGATCGCTTCGAGGATCGCGGCCTTGCCGGAGAAATGGTTGTAGAGGCTGCTCTCGCGGATGCCGACACGGCGCGCGAGCTCGCGCATCGAGGCGCCGCCATAGCCGCTCTGCGCGAACAGATTGAGCGCTTCGGAGAGGATGCGCTCGCGGGTCGTGGGCGCAGCCGCTTCCGCCGCGCTGGAGGTGTGAACAGCCATGTGGCTTGACTAACGAACGATCGTTCGCTAGTCAACCGTACGAACGATCGTTCGTTTCGCCAGTCTGGCGGCAGCGGTCGCGGCCCCGCAAGTCCGCTTCGGGCGCTGTTCTCGCGTTTCAACTCCGCTCCAATGAGAGGCGGAGAGCAATTTTGGGGAGACGACCTCATGGCGCGCTTTGCCCGCCTTCGCCTTCGTGCGGCCTGCATCCTGTTGCCGCTGCTCGCAGCCAGTGCCGTTCAGGCCCAAAGCGCGAAATACGATCCCGGCGCCGACGACAAGACCATCAAGATCGGCACCACCGCGCCGCTGAGCGGGCCGGTGTCCGCCTTCGCGCAGATCGCGAAATCGGCGGAGGCCTATTTCCGCAAGGTGAACGACGACGGCGGCGTCAACGGCCGGCGCATCCAGATGATCATCGCCGATGATGCCTACAGCCCGCCGAAGACGGTGGAGCAGACCCGGCGGCTGGTCGAGAGCGAGGAGGTGCTGCTGATCTTCGGCGGCGTCGGCACGCCGACCAACAGCGCCGTGCACAAATATCTCAACGACCGCAAGGTGCCGCAGCTCTTCCTGGGCTCTGGCGCCGCGAAGTGGGACGATCCCAAGAACTTTCCGTGGACCGTCGGCTGGCAGCCGACCTATCGCGACGAGGCGATCGCCTACGCGAAGTACATCAAGGCGAGCCACGCCAACGCGAAGATCGGCGTGCTCTACCAGAACGACGATCTCGGCAAGGATTATCTGAAGGCGTTGGAGGAAGGGCTCGGCAGCGGCGAGGCGATCGTTGCGCGCGCGGCTTACGAGACCTCGGCACCGACCGTGGATACGCAGATCCTGCAACTGAAGACCGCCGGCGCTGACGTGGTGCTGGTAGCGGCGACGCCGAAATTTGCAGCGCAGGCGATCCGCAAGATCGGCGAGATCGGCTGGAAGCCTGTCACCATCATCTCCAATGTCTCGGCCTCGATCAGCGGCGTGCTGGAGCCGGCCGGCAAAGACAATTCCACCGGCGTGATCTCCAGCCAGTATCTGAAGGATGCGACCGACCCGGCCTCGAAGGACGACGCGGGCTATAAGGAATGGCTGGCGTTCATGGACAAGTACCTGCCGGACGCCAACAAGAGCGACTGGCTCAACGTCTACGGCTACACTATCGCGCAGACGCTGGTGACGGTGCTGAAGGCATCCGGAAACGACCTCACCCGCGCCAATGTGATGAAGCAGGCAACGACCATGAAGGACGTGCGCCTGCCGATGCTGATCAACGGTACCGCGGTGAACAATTCGCCCGAGCATTACACGCCGATGACGAGCCTCCAGCTCATCCGCTTCGACGGCACGCGCTGGGTGCCGTTCGGCGACCTCCTGAAGAACTGAGCCCATGCGGCAAGTCAGGATCGGCAGCATGCGGGTCGATCTCGTCAGCGAGATCCCTTCGCTTGCCTTCGAGAAGACCTGGCTGTTCGCCAACGTCACCGACGAAGTGATCGCGGAGAACCGGAGCTGGCTCGATCACCGCTGTATCGAACCGGAGACCGGACGCTTCATCCTCAGCCACCACTCCTATCTCGTGCGCACGCCGCGCTGGACCGCCATCGTCGACACCTGCTGCGGCAATCACAAGCCGCGGCCGCGCGTGCCGGTGTGGGACAACCTCAACCGGCCTTATCTCGACAACATGCAGGCGCTGGGCGTTGCCCCAGAAGAGGTCGACTTCGTGATGTGCACGCATCTGCATGTCGACCACGTCGGCTGGAACACGCGCCTCGTGGACGGCCGCTGGGTGCCGACCTTCCCCAATGCGCGCTATCTGATGGGGCGCGCCGAATATCGACACTTCGAAGCCGCGCACAATGCGGCGCCGAAGAACCCCGTGAACCACGGCTCGTTCGAGGATTCCGTGCTGCCGGTGGTCGCGGCGGGCCTCGCCGAGTTCGTCGAGACCGATCATCGCCTGTTCGCCGATCGCGACGCAGGCTTGCGCTTCGCGCCGGCACCGGGCCATACCGCCGGCAACATGCAGATCCACCTCAATGGCGGCCACGATCACGCGGTGATGTCCGGCGACGTCATCCACCATCCCATCCAGTGCGCGGCGCCGTGGCTGTCGAACGCCGCCGACGTCGATCCGGCCGCCGCGGTCGCAACACGGATGGCGCTGCTGGAAGAACTTGCGGACACGCCGAGCTATCTGCTCACCGGCCATTTTCCGGCGCCGACTGCGGGTCGCGTGATCCGGCACGGCGAGGCCTACAGATTTCGTTTCGAGGATTAGGGGAAACCATCATGAAGCTGCGCACCGTCACGCTGTCGTTGCTCGCATTGCTGTCGGCGGCGCTGCCGGCACACGCCGAGGATCCTGCCGCCTACCCCACCCACAAGATCAAAATGCTTCTGCCCTATGCGGCCGGCGGCGGCGGCGACGTGATCGGCCGCTTGCTCGCCGACAAGATGGGCAAGACGCTGGGACAGGGCGTCTATATCGAGAACCACACGGGTGCTGCCGGCACACTCGGCACGCAGATGGTCGCGGCGTCGCCGAACGACGGCTACACCATCACCGTCGGCGGGATGACCACGCATGTGCTGGCGCCGGCGATCTATCCAAAACTGCCCTACGATTCGATCAAGGATTTTACGACGATCGGGCGTATCGGGACGTCCTCGATCATGCTGGTGGCGACCAGGGATTTTCCCGCCAATGACATCAAGAGCCTGATCGCGCTTTCCAAGAAGGGCGAGCCGATCCAGTACGGCAGCTGGGGCATCGGGTCGACCGGGCAGTTCTGCGCGGAAATCCTGATGCAGCAGACCGGCATCAAGATGGATCACGTGCCGTTCAACGGCATCGCCAAACTCGCGGGCGACCTGCTTGGCGGCCACATCTCGCTTGCAACGCTGGACATGGCAACCGCAACGCCGCTGGTGAAGGACGGCTCTATCAAGGCGCTGGCCGCCTGCGGCGAGCGCTCGCCGAGCCTGCCTGACGTCGCAACCTACAAGGAACAGGGCGTGCCGTTCGAACGCAGCCTGTCCTGGGCGATGTATGGTCCCGCCGGCCTCGCGCCGCCGATCGCACAGAAATTGTCGGCGGCGTTGAAGGACGCGCTGGGCGATGCCGAAGTGAAGGAGAAGCTTTTGGGGCTCGGCATCACGCCGCAATACGTGCCGGGCGACGAGCAGCGCGACATCAACGCCCGCGACATCGCGGCCTGGAAGCAGGTTGCCAGGGACGCAGGCATCGAGGTCAAGTGACGATCGCGAGCGATCAGAAGGGAGCGCGGGCATGAGCCGCATTTTCGGCGCGGTGCGCCAGAACGGATACGTCGTGCGGGACATCCAGGCCGCGATGAAGCACTGGATCGAGGTGATGGGCGTAGGCCCCTGGTACTACATGGACCGCGTCAAGACCGACTGGTTCCGCCATCGCGGCCAGGACTCCGCGGTCGAGATGAGCATTGCGCTGGCCAATTCCGGCGATCTCCAGATCGAGCTGATCCAGCAGCGCAACGATGCGCCCTCGCTGTACAGGGAATTCCTCGACGCCGGCCACGAGGGCCTCCAGCACATGTCCTACTGGAGCCACGACTACCAGGCGCTCTACGACAAGGCACTCGGGCTCGGCTACAGGATAGGCCATGAAGGCCAGATCGGCGGAGAAAAGGGACGCTTTGCCTATTTCGACACCCAGGCCCATCCAGGAACCATCATCGAAATCTCCGACATCAGCGGCACCAAGGGGCCGTTCTTCGAGAAGGTCCGGCAGGCGGCGATGACCTGGGACGGGACGCGGCCGATCCGCGAAGTCGGCGGAGCGAAACCTTAAAATCCGACCGCCGGGTTGCGACCGGAAGAGGCCGCAGATGCGGTACGACCGCGATCCATGGTAGCATGAACCTCGTGTCCGAACCTTCAGCGAGGCAAGCATGTCCAACACTGACAAGGTTTTCGCCGGCTCGATTCCGAAAATCTACGACGAGTATCTCGTCCCGCTGATCTTTGCCCACTACGCCGCCGACATCGCGAAGCGTATCGCGGCTCTTTCCCCGTCGACGATACTGGAAACCGCGGCAGGTACCGGCGCCGTTACGCGGGCCGTGACCGCGGCGCTGCCTCCCGGCATCCGTTACGTCGCAACCGATCTCAACGAGCCGATGCTCGCGATCGCGGCGCAGCGCCAGGGTGAGGACCCGCGCATGACATGGCGTCAGGCGGATGCCACCGCCCTGCCCTTTGACGAAGCCGCGTTCGACGCGGTCTGCTGCCAGTTCGGTGTCATGTTCTTTCCCGACCGCGTCAAAGGCTATGCCGAGGCAAAGCGGGTGTTGCGACCGGAAGGCACGTTCGTATTCAACGTCTGGGACCGCATCGAGGAGAACGTGTTCGCTGACGACGCCACCGCCGCGCTCGGAAAAATGTTTCCCGATGATCCGCCCCGTTTCATGGTGCGGACGCCGCATGGCTATCACGACAAGGCCATTATCAGAGCCGATCTGGAACAAGCGGGCTTCCGCCACATCTCGATCCAAACGCTTGCTGCGGTGAGCCGCGCGCCGTCGGCCGAGTATGTCGCGATCGCGCTCTGCCAGGGCACGCCGCTGCGCAGCGAGATCGAGGCCAGGGATGCCAGCAAGCTTCAGGCAGCGACCGACCTCGTCGCCGAGGCGCTCCGATCGCGCCATGGGTCCGGAACGGTCGAAGGCAAGATTCAGGCGATCGTGATCGAGGCGCGGTAGTTGGTGCGGGAGCTGCTACGCCAGCGTAGCTAGCAGATTGGCAGCAAGCTTGAGATCTGCTGTTTCAAAGCCCTCGGAGAATCGACCGTATACGTCTCGAAGCAGCCGTTTCGCGCTATCGCGTCGTTTGGTCTCGGCCATGAGCGCCGCCAGATCCGTTGCCGCGCGCAGTTCCCAGGACCGTGCGCCCTGCGCGCGCCAGGTCGACTGATTGCTGGAAGCACGCTTCTGCCTCCTCTCGGCTCGCGCCCGGCGTCGCACTGAGCAGCTTGCCCTTCACGCGGAGCAATTCCGGCATCTGGAACAGCTCACCACTCCCGTTCACCCGATCGATCGCCGCATCGACGAGAGGGAGCCCATCCCCGGCTTGCCCGAGCGTGAGCAAGCCCAGCGCAAGCTCCATGTTGAACTCGGTGGTGAGCAGTTCGTGGCGCGCCGCGTGAATCGGCTTGAGGCCGGCCCGCAGATCGTCGACGCCTTGCCTCACATCTCCTCGCCGGATTGTCAGCTCGGCCTTGCGGCAACGCCCGATCGCCATCAGCGGTCCCATGGCGTTTGCCTCAGCCAGCGAATAAGAGCGATCGATGTAGTGCTGGGCGGCGTCAAGATCGCCGCGCCAGAGGAAGACTGTTCCCGCGCCGGCCAGCACCAGAGCCAGCGCAGCCGAATGCCCCATGGCCTCCGAGGCCTTGACCGCCTCTCTCGCGCGATCCGCCGCCCGATCCGGATAGCCGTGCAGCCAGAGCGTTCGCGCCAGCGCGACGATCGACCGGTAGTGCGGATCGTAGCCCAACAAGACGGAGCCCTGCTGAGCGTGCGACAGGACCCCCATCAGGGACTCGAGCTCGCGGCGCGAGCCAGCGAGATCGCCTGAAAACTGCAAGGCCATGCCGAGGGCGGAATGAGCCAGCGTTCTGATCGCAAGATCGCCGGATCTTTCGGCGAGCCCGTGGCACCGCTGGGCGTAGTCGAGCAAGATCCTGAAATGCCCGCTGCGGCCGTGGAAGATGTACTGCATGTTGAGCAGTCCGGCCTCGTACGCCGTATCGCCCCGCGCTTCGGCAATCGCGAGGCTCCTGTTCAGGGTGTCATTGACGGCGTCGCTCTCCCCGTACATCTGCGACGAGGAGACCCCAAGGCCGGCCTGGAGCCGCATCTCATCGGAACTCCCGACGGTGGCCGCGTCGAGCGCGATCAGTGCACGCTGGGACCAGCGGTGACACTCTGCAAGTAGGGACATCGCCAGGAAGACGTCAACGGCCGCCGCGGCGAGTTGAATCCCGAGCCTGATCTCTCCGCGCTCTCCAAAACACCATTCGAGCGCCGCACGCACGTTGTTCATGCTGGCGAAGTGCAACGCTCGTTCCGCTCCGCTCGCGAAGGTCGACCAGTCGCGGCCCCGCTGTTCCAGCCAATTGCGGTAGTAAGTCGCATGCCGGACTGCGAGGTCATGGGCTTCGTCCTCGGCGATCTGAATGTCCCGCGCGTAGGCACGCGTTGTATCCAAGAGACGGTAGCTCATCATGGTTCCGACCGGACGCGTCGCGACCATCGATTTCGCGATAAGACTGTCAATCGCGCCGAGAATATCCCTCTCGCCGACATCGCGTCCGCAGACGGAGATCACGGCATCGAGCGTGAAGTGCCCGACGAAGGCGGCAAGCCGGCGGAGAACTATTCGCTCCAGATCGGAGAGAAGGCCAAAACTCCAGTCTAGCGTCGCATGCAGCGTCCTCTGGCGGGGCGGCGCGCTCCTCGGTCCAAGCCAGGACAGCCCAAGCCTCTGGTCCAGCAGCGAGGCTGTCCCATGCACGCCATAGCTCTCGACACGG
Source organism: Bradyrhizobium sp. LA6.1 (assembly GCF_040547805.1). Classification (NCBI taxonomy): domain Bacteria; kingdom Pseudomonadati; phylum Pseudomonadota; class Alphaproteobacteria; order Hyphomicrobiales; family Nitrobacteraceae; genus Bradyrhizobium; species Bradyrhizobium sp. LA6.1. The sequence goes on from NZ_JBEPQK010000024.1 coordinate 44,452, forward strand.
CGGGCCGCGAGCTCGATGGCAAGCGCCACGCCGTCAAGCTTGCGGCACATGTTGGCAACGATGGGCGCCTCGTCGTCGCTGAACTGCAGCTGGGCGCCGCTCGCGCGGGCTCGCTCAACGAAAAGTTGGATGGCCGGAAATGCCCTGGCAATTTCTGCCGTCAAGTCAGCACCCTCGGGCGGACAGGCCAAAGTGTCGAGACGGTAGACATTCTCTCCATCGGCCTGAAGCGCTTCGCGGCTCGTCGCGAGAATGTGAACGTTTGGCGCAGTCGCGAACACCGACGATGCGAACGCGGCGACAGGTTCGACCAGATGTTCGCAGGTATCGAGGATCAGCAATATCCGCTTGTCTCGGAGATAGGCGACGATGCTGGGTGTCGCGTCGCTGGATTGCACCGACAATCCGAGAAGGGAGGCAACGACCGTACCGACCAGTGCCGGATCGCTGACCATGCTGAAATCGACAAAGAGCACCGCCCCATCGAAACTCTGCATCAACCGGTGTCCGACGGCGATCGCGAGCGTCGTCTTGCCAACGCCGCCGGCCCCTACGATCGTCACAAAGCGTGTCGCCTTCAGTCGCGCGGGGATTTCCTCGATCTCGACCTCGCGGTCGATCATCGGAAGGCGCACCGGCAGATTGGCTTGTTGAAAGGACGGCGCGGCGGCTGCTTGCGGTTCTTGATCGACCGAGCGGGCAACCTGGGCAACGAAAGTATAACCCCGCCCGGAGGAGGTCACGATGTAGCGGCTGCCTTCGCCGCCCTCACCGAGCGCCCTGCGAAGGTTGGTCATATGAAAACGCAAGGCACCTTCTTCGACGACCAAGCCAGGCCAGACCTGACGCAGAAGCTCGGCTTTGCTGATCAATTCGTTGGGCCGCGATAGCAGTGCGACCAGGAGATCGTAGGCCCGCCCCTTAAGCTCCACGTGCTCGCTGTTCCGGGTCAGCACCCGTTCGGTCAGATTCAGACGGAACGAACCGAACGAAATAATCTCCGTGTTCTGCGCTGTTGGCATCTATCGGCGTATTCTTGCGTCGCGCGCTACAATTGGCTGATCGCGGAATGGCGGTGGAGACCGGCTTTGTACTGATCGTGATATCCGATCTCCGGGGCAAAGAGTAGTGCTGCGGCGCCACGTCCCGACATGGCGGCCCGCCGTTTTGCGCAGCAATGGCGCCCGCATTTTCGTCTTGAGCGACAATGGCTTGTAAGTTCTCCGACATTCTGTGCGGGACCCGTTTGGCCGGGACGGAAGAGCCCGCGGCATCGCCGCTGAGACCGCCGCTCATAACAAAATCTCGCAGCCTCTAACACTCGGCCTGCCGACCGCCGGGAAGGCGCCGCCGGCTCGTTTGGCGCAGGCTGCTCGCGGCTCCGTGAGGGGCTAACGATCCATAACAATCCATAACGAGCAAATTCCGATCGTCCGCACCAATCTAGCTACAGGACGAGCGGCCAATCGACCCGTTCAAAAGATCTGCGAATGCGCCACGCAGGTCAGAACACGGGGCCGTGAAGTCTCGAGCACGTCAACGGCGCGCAACGCAACGAGGAGATTGAGACATGACCAGCAACCAGATCGTCGATTCCAGCTTCACCGCCATCATCAATGCCCCGAAGGACAAGATCAACATTCCCGAGTGGTGCTTCAACCTGTCCGAACGTGAATATCAGGGCTGCTCGCCGGCGCACATCGCCGCCGGCTTCACGACTGCGCCGGACGGCAAGCGGATGTCCATCAACGTCGAGACCATCGGCGGCAGCCTGATGGTACAGCACTACGTCGAGACTCTCGGCGAGAAGGACCATCTGATCCTCGATTCGACCTCCGACGTCTTCACACCCACCGGACGCACGACCATTCACGTCACCTGGGAATTGAGCGTCAAGGAAATGGAACCCGGCAAGTGCGAGTTCACCAACCGCGTCCGGTCGCACGCGACCGACGAGTTCATGGCCTTCATCGGCAAGCAGGGCATCCCGTTCGACCTGTTCCGTGCGCAGCGCCAGCCCGCTTCGATCGCCCACAATCAGAGCGAAACACCGCTGTTCGCCGCCAGCATCGAACGCGCTGCGCTAGCGAACGCCTGACAATCGCGGCTGCATCGTCACAATGGAGAGTTCCATGACACTTTCTTCCTACGACAAGAGCATCACCGCCCTTCTCGTGGTCGATCCCTACAACGATTTCATTTCGGAGGGTGGCAAGATCTGGCCACGGATCAAGGCCGTGGCCGAAGCGAACAATTGCGTTCCGCACATGCAGCAGGTTCTGCATGCCGCGCGCGATGCGAAGCTTCGGGTCTTCTATGCCATGCATCACCGCTACCGCCCCGGCGACTACGAATCCTGGAAGTACGTCGCGCCGGTCCAGCGGAGGGCGTGGAAGGCCAAGAGCTTCGAGTTTGGCACCTGGGGTGGCGAATTCCGCGCCGAGTTCGTGCCTGAGCCCGGCGAAATCGTCGCCGGCGAACATTGGTGCTCCAGCGGCTTCGCCAACACCGACCTGGATCTCCAGCTCAAACGGCACGGCATCCAGCGTCTCATCGTCATCGGGCTGATCGCGCACACCTGCATCGAAGCGACCGTCCGTTTCGCCGCCGAGCTCGGCTACGACGTCACGGTCGTCAAGGACGCCGTCGCCGACTACTCCGACGAGATGATGCATGCCGCACTCGAGATCAACATGCCGAACTACGCCAGCGCCATCGTGACCACGAAGGAGATCGTCGAGGTGTTGGCGTCGGACCCGTCCGCAGTGGTCGCTGCCTAGTCGGGCCCAACCGATACGAAGGATCCGGACGGGCAACCACGCCATGCAGCCTGGCCGGATCCGACGAGGCAAGAGCAGCTCAGAACCAAATCTGGAGGCTCGATCATGAGACGCCGCGATTTTCTTGGAATTTTCGCCGGGTTTGCATTGTGGCCGTCCTTTGCGAAGGAGGAGCACGGCAAGCCTGTCATCGGCTTCATGAGCAGCCGGACGCCAGACGATTCGGCCCGCATCCTCGCCGCCTTTCGCAAGGGGCTCACCGAGGCCGGCTACGTCGAAGGCCAGGACGCGACGATCGCCTACCGCTGGGCCGAAGGCGACTATGAAAGGCTTCCGGCGCTGGCGGCCGAGATCGTCAGGCTCAATCCATCCGTGCTGATCGCGGCCGGTGGTGAGCCGTCCGCGCTCGCGGCCAAGGCCGCATCGGCCGACATCCCGACCGTCTTCTCTGTCGGCGGAGATCCCGTGAAGATCGGTCTCGTCAGAAGCATGAACCGGCCCGGCGGCAACATGACCGGCGTGAGCCTGCTGGCCACGGAGCTGGAGGCCAAGCGGCTCGGAATCCTGCACGAGCTATTGCCTCGCGCAAAAGTGCTCGGCGTTCTCATTGACCGCGAATTTCAGGAGTCCGGAACGCAAATCCTCGAGATCACGCAGGCCGCGGAGGACATCGATCAGCCCGTCGAGATCGTGTACGCGAGCAGCGACGACGATCTCGCGATTGCCTTCGAGCGACTGAAGATCGTGGGCGCCGAAGGCCTGCTCGTTTGCGCGTCCCCGTTCTTCGACACGCGAGGAAAGCACATCGTGGCTTTCGAGGCACAGGGACGCCTTCCGGCGATCCACCAATTCCGCGAATACGCCGTTCAGGGCGCCTTGATGAGCTACGGCGTCTCCCCGCCCGACGGCTACCGGCAAATCGGACTTTATGCCGGCCAGATCCTCAAAGGCACCTCGCCGTCCGACCTGCCTGTCGTCCAACCGACGACGTTCGAGTTCGTCATCAACGCAAAGGCCGCCGGCGCGGCGGGGCTCGATATCCCGGCGAGCCTGCTCGCACGCGCCGACGAGGTGATTCAGTGAAGCCGAAAAACAAGGAGACTCCCATGACCCGACAGATCATCATCGACAGGCCGTACTCCGGCCTATGGATCGCGACCTTCAACAATCCGCCGATCAATCTGATCGACCCCGACACGATCGGCGAGCTCCAGGAGCTGCTCACGGCGCTGGAGAGCGATGCGGACGTCAAGGTCGTGGTGTTTCGAAGTGCGGACCCGGATTTCTTCCTGGCGCATTGGGACGTGCTCGCCGACAAGGCGAAAGTGGCGGCGATGCCGCCCGGCCCGACCGGCATGCATCCCTGGATCGACGTGCTCGTACGACTGGCGCGCGCGCCGGTCGCCTCCATCGCTGAAATCCGCGGCCGTGCACGCGGCGCGGGAAGCGAATTTGTCCTGGCCTGCGACATGCGCTTCGCCAGCATCGAACGGGGCATTCTCGGACAGTTCGAGGTCGGCCTCGGATCGGTCCCCGGCGGAAATCCCATGGCGCGGCTCGCAGGCCTGATGGGGCGCGGGCGCGGCCTCGAGGTGATCCTGGGCGCAGATGATTTTTCGGCCAAGCTCGCCGAGCGTTACGGTTACGTCAACCGCGCGCTGCCCGACGCGGAGATCGAGGCGTTCGTCGAGGCCTTCGCTCGCCGGATGGCCTCATTCGAGAAGCATGCGCTGGTTGGCGCCAAGGCGCTCATGAATGACGTGACACTGCCGGCGGACAGCGTCTTCCCGCCGGCGCTAAAGGCCTTCTTCACCTCGGCTACTCATCCGGCGACGCGGGCGCGGGCCGCGTCTCTGCTGGAACGCGGATTGCAGCGGCGTTCCGACATCGAGTTGCGGCTTGGTGCGGCGGTGGCGGATCTCAGATGAGATCATACGGACGCTGCGTGCCGCGTCCTACCAGAAGCCCCGCTGCATCGGCTGCGCCGGCTGATAATACTGATACTGGCCGCGGCGGCGCGGATTGACGGGCTGCGGGTTCGGCTGCTGCTGGAAGAAGAAGCCGAAGCCGTTGCCGCCATTGCCCCAGCTGTCATCGCTTGCCATTTCCATCGGCGGCGGCGCGGTCGGCTTGCGGGTGATGAAGCCGCCCTGCGGATGATTGCTCAGCACCGCGACGAACTCGGTGCGGTAGTTGGTCTCGGCACTCAGCGGCTCGTCCGAAATCACGATCGACGAACGCGGCAATGCCGTCGGCCCGATGCGATCCCAGACGTCCTGCGGAATGGTGATGCGATCGAGCGCGTCCTTGGCGTCGTCGCCGTTCTCGATCGTGACCACGCTCCAGCGCAGGCCGGTATCGGCCTTCGCCATCGCGGTGAAGATATGCGTGCCGAGCGGCTGGTCGGGATTGCGGATGGTGACGGGCACCTCGATGCTGGTGTCGAACACTTCGCCGCCGCCATCCGGCGCCGGCTTGTGCGTGTTCCGCCGCACGTAGAGCTTCTGCGTCGCGCGGCTGATGTAGACGGACACCGGCTCAAGCGCGAGCTTGGCGTCGGTCGCAGCCGTCACGGCATCGGCCTTCCTGGTTGCCGCGACCTTTGCCGCCTCCTTGGTGGCGGCAACGGCGTCGCGCTTCGGCTGCGCGGCGGCCTTGGCGGCATCGAGCCCCGACGCAGCGTCGGCGGCCTTGGTCGCAACCTTCTGCTTCAGCTCCTCGGCCTGCGCCCGCGCTTGATCGGTCTTGGCGGCCGCGATCTTCTTGTCGGCGAAAGCGAGCTCGGCGTCGGCCTTGGCCTTCTGCTGTTCCAGCTTGCGCAGCGATGCGGGAAGCGACGCGGCCTCCTTCGCGGCCGCGGCCGCAGCCTTCTTGGCCTCGGCGGCAGCCTGGATCGCCTCCTCGGCTTCAGCGGAGAGCTTGTCGGACCGGTTCGGCACGGCCGCGATGGCCTCGCGCTTCGGCACGAACAGCGAGGGATGAGTGAAATCGATCGGGGCCGCGTCGTTCGGCGAGATGATCACGCGCATGCCGATGTTGGTTTTGTCGAACAGGCCCTCGGCAAAGCCGAAGGGCATCCGCACGCAGCCGTGCGAAGCGGCATAGCCGGGCAGCGGCCCGCCATGCAGCGCGATGCCGTTCCAGGTGATGCGCTGCATGTTGGGCATCCAGGCATCGTCATACATGGTCGAGCGGTGGTCCTTGTCCTTCTCGACGATGGCGAAGACGCCGGCCGGCGTCTCGCGCCCGGTGGTGCCGGTCGACACCGGTGCACGCAGGATCCAGCCGTCGGAATCGTAGAAAGTGACCTGCTGGCTCTTGATCGACACGATCGCCATGATCGGCTCGCCGGCCTCGCGCGGCGCCACCGCCTCGGCCGGCTGGCGGGCCTGCTTGGCCGCCTCGGCGCTTCCGCTCAGCGCCGTCAGGGCAACGGCCGTTGCGAGCGCAACAAGTCCGGGGGGCCGCCAACGCCGCATCGCCATGGTGGATTGCGCCGTCGTCATCAGGTCTTTCATGCCATTCCCCGGTCCAGTACCAGTCCGCGCCTTACGTCGATCACGTCAGATTGCGATCTTTGAATTAAGAATTCGCAGCCACCTTGCGTTCCGTATCCGGCAATATTCGGACCTATCAGGCGGCAAATCTCTCATATACGAGGGCTTGCGCGGGCGGAAGGTGGGCTGGGGCCGGAGCTGGCCCGGGGCTGGTCACGAATCGCTGCGGCACAATGTCCGGTTAGTGGGTTCGACGCCCGATCAGCCGTGTCATTGCAGCGCCGAACAGGCCGAACAGCGCATACACCATGAGCGGCAGAGCGTGCGCGGCAGCCTGCCCGACCGGTTCGTGCTCCACGATTAGCAGGACCGCGAACACGGTCAGGCTCAGGAGGACGCAGATGAGGGCGGCAGCAAGGCCCAGCCTGCGCAGAACGAAGGCAAAGTCGGTGGTGGTCATGACCGCATCCGGGGCGAAGATGAACAGACCTACGCTAGACCCGCCCGCGCCAGCAGGATGTGACCGTCATCACAGAGATGCGGTTCCCGAACGCCGCGGCTCAAGACGCGACCCCGACAGCCTTGCTATCCACCGCGGCCTGGATTTCCGCATCGCTCAGGCCCGCCTCGCGCAACACCTCGCGCGAATGCTCGCCGAGGCGCGGCGCCATGCGATGGATGCCGGCCGGGCTTTCCGAGAATTTCGTCGCGGGCCGCGCCTGCCGGATCCGGCCTTCGGTCGGATGATCGATATCCGCAAACAATGCGACGGCGGCGAGATGCGGCTGCTCGCCGATCTCGGTGAGCCGGGCGAAGGCGGTGTGCGGCACGTCCAGCCGCAGCAATAGCTCCTCCCATTCCGCCGTGGTGCGGGTCGGCCCGATCTCGCTCATGCGGTCGTAGACCTTGTCGATGTTCTGGGAACGAAGCACGGGATCGCGCACCCCGAGCTCCTCGATCAGCTCGGGGCGGCCGACAGCCTCGAAGAACGCGCACCAATTGTCTCCGGAGTAAGGCAGCATCGTCAGCCAGCCATCCTTGGTCTGCACCGGGCGCCGGTTCTTCATCCGCTTGTAGCCGGTCGGGCCGATCGGCGGATCGAACGCGTGCCCGCCCAGCATCTCGATACTGTTGAAGCCGGCGATGGTTTCCAGCATGGGGACTTCGACCATCTGGCCCTGCCCGCTGCGCTCGCGCCGGAACAAGGCCGCGGACACCGCGCCGACCATCGCCATCGCGCAGATCTTGTCGCCGATCAGGCTCGGAACGAATTCCGGCTCCTCGTCCGATCCGATCGATGACGCAAGGCCTGAAGCCGCCTGGATGATCTCGTCGAATGCGGGGCGCGCCGCCCACGGCCCGTCCTGGCCGAAGCCGGTCGCCGCGGCATAGATCAGCCGCGGATTGAGCTTTGCGCAGGCCTCGTAACCGAAGCCGAGCCGCGCCATCGCCGCGGGTCGCACATTGGTGACGAGCGCATCGACCGTCGGGATCAGTTTTGCCAGCGCCGCCTTGCCGTCCGGATGCTTCAGATCGAGCGCGAGGCTGCGCTTGTTACGGTTGACGGCCATGAACTGGCCGCTCATGCCGCGGTTCCGGAACACGCCGGTGTAGCGCCAGGTGTCGCCCGCGGGCGGCTCGACCTTGATGACATCGGCGCCCCAGTCCCCGAGCATCTGCGCGGCGTAGGGGCCGAACAGCACGCTCGTCAGATCGAGAACGCGGATACCGCTGAGGGGGCCGGTCGGTGTCATCGTCGTTTCACTGTCGTTGGAGGAAGCAACTGTAGGACAAGACGGGCGGCCAAGGCTGTGCCAGCCCGCCCGTCACATTGCGTCGATCCTATTCGCCGATCACGTCGCCGAACAGCTCCCAGGATTTGCCGTTGAAGCGCGCCATCTGCAACTGCCGGATCGGCGTCACCTGCTCGGCCGAGGTGTTGAGCTTGATGCCCGGCAGCAGCATCGGCAGCTCGACGTCCTTGAAGGATTGCGTCTGCTTCATCAAATTGGCGCGGGTGAGGTCGTTGCCGGCGCGCTGCAGCACCAGCTCCATGATCTGCGCCATGGTGTAGCCGGTGACGTTGAAGACGTCGGCCGGATCGGCGCCCGAATTGTACGTCTTCATCCACTCGCGCCAGGCTTTCATGCCGGAATCATTCTCCCAGCGCGGATCACCGGGATCCTTCTGGAAAGCACCAGTGACGATGCCGACGGAATTGTCGAGCCCGGCCGGCACCAGCACGGAGCCGACGGAGTTGGAAACGGCGGGAAGGATGATCTGCGGCTTCCAGCCGAGCTCGGCGATTTTCTTGATGGCCTGCGCCGCGAATTTCGGCGTGCACTCGTTGAAAACAACGTCGGCGCCGGCGGCCTTGAACTTGACGATCTGGGAGTCGACGGTCGGATCCGATGTCTCGTAGGTAGCCTCGGACACGATCTGGTTGACGTGCTCCCCTAACCCCTCCTTGAAGCCGGCGAGATAGTCGCGCCCGGGATCCTCGTTCGGCGTGATGACGGCGATTTTGGCATTCGGCTTGTTCGCAAGAATCCACTTGGCATAGATGCGGCCTTCGGTCCGGTAGGTCGGCTGCGAACCGGTGGTCCAGGGAAAATGCTGCGGATCGTTCCAGCGGCTGGCGCCGCTCGACGGGAACAGCTGCGGAATCTTCTTGGCGTTGAGGTATTTCTGCGCGGCGATGTTGGGACCGGTGCCGAGCATCGAGAACATCGCCAGCACCTCGTCGCTCTCGGCGAGGCGGCGAACCTGCTCGACCGTCTTCGACGGCGAATAACCGTCGTCCATGCTGAGCAGCTCGACATTACGGCCGTTGATGCCGCCCTTGTCGTTGAGCATCTTGAAATAGGCGATCTCGGCGCGGCCAATCGCGGAATAGGCGGAGGCCGGTCCCGAATAGGGCATGGTCTGCCCGAGCTTGATCGACGTGTCGGTCGCGCCGGTGTCGTAGTTTCCGGCCGTCGCGGCCGAAGCGGCGCCCAGAGCCGCAAGCAGAGCAACGACTCCACGGACCAGTTGTCTTCCCGGCATGCTCGGCATCTCCTTCCCAGGCAAGACGCATCGACGCGCGAGCTCACAGGCTGCCGCCGGCGCCCTCCACTTTCTTCTTGGTTATCATCGGCCGCATCGATTGCGATGCCGGCGAGCGCGACGATACAAGGATTATGAAGCGTGAGATGTAGCGAAGAATTCAGATGCGTATGCGCATCGCGCAGCCGTTCTATTTTACGCGTGCGTCACACGACAATGTGAGCGTCAGACTTCGAGCCATTCCTGACGCACGGCGGCGTTGGCCTTGAGCTCGTCCGGCGTCCCCTCAAACACGACGCGGCCGTGGCCCATGATGTAGACGCGCTTCGAGATCCGCATCGCGATCGAGAGCTTCTGCTCGACCAGCAGGATTGCGACGCCGGCCTGCGCGATGCGGGCGATGAGATCGCCGACCTGCTGTACGATCAGCGGTGCCAGACCTTCGGTCGGCTCGTCGATCATGATGAGGTCCGGATCACCCATCAGCGTCCGGCAGGTGGTGAGCATCTGCTTCTCGCCGCCCGACAACACGCCCGCGGCCGTATCGGCGCGCGCGGCGAGATTGGGGAACATCTCGAGCATGTCCTCAAGCCGCCATTTGCCGGGGCGGCGCGTGTCCTTGACGCCGAGCAGGAGGTTTTGGCGAACCGTCAGGCTCGGGAAGATATCGCGATGTTCAGGGACATAGCCGAGGCCGAGGTGCGCGATCTTGTAGCTGGGAAGGCCGGCGATGTCCTTGCCCTTGAAGCGGATCGTGCCTTGCGGCGCGACCTCGCCCATGATCGCCTTGACCGTGGTCGAGCGGCCGACACCGTTGCGGCCGAGCAGGCTCACGACCTCGCCCGCGGCGACGTCAAGGTCGACGCCCTGGAGGATGTGGCTCTTGCCGTAATAGGCGTGGAGATCCCTGACCTCGAGCATCAGTGCGCTTCCTCGCCGAGATAGGCTTCCTTGACCTTCGGATCGCGCCGGATCTCTTCCGGCGTGCCCGATGCGATGATGTGGCCGTAGACCAGCACGGAGATGCGGTCGGCAAGGCCGAACACCACGCTCATGTCGTGCTCGACGATGACCAGGGTCTTGCCCTCGGTCAGCCGCCGGATCAGCGACACCGCGCGGTCGGTTTCAGCGTGGCTCATGCCGGCGGTCGGCTCGTCCAGCATGACGACCGTGGCCCCGCTCGCGATGGTGATGCCGATCTCAAGCTCGCGCTGCTCGGCGTAGGTCAGAAGTCCCGCCGGAACATCGCGCCGGTGCGTGAGATGGATGTCGTCCAGGATCTGGGCCGTGCGCTCGCGCACTTCCGGCAGGCTGTCGACGTTCTTCCAGAAAGCGTAGCGGTGTCCCGTCGCCCACAGCACGGCGCAGCGGACATTCTCCCAGACCGACATGCGGGCGAACACGTTGGTGACCTGGAACGAGCGCGACAGGCCGCGCCGGTTGATCTCGAACGGCCGCAGGCCGGAGATCACATCGCCGTTCAGCTTCACCTCGCCCGAGGTCGGCTTGATGTGGCCGCTGATCAGATTGAACGTCGTGGATTTCCCCGCGCCGTTCGGACCGATGACGGCGTGACGCTCGCCTTTCGCGACGCTGAGGTTGAGGTCGCGGATGATGCCGACATTGCCGAAGCGCTTTTCGACGGCGCGGACTTCGATGGCCACGGTCATGCCAAATACCCCCGGTCACGGGCGACCGTCGCAGCCCTGTCCCACGCGTCCGCGATCCTCCGCCAGGTCAGCCGCGCGACGAACGCACCGCCGACGACGAGAACTGCTGCGGAAATCCACGTCACCGGGGATTTCGCATTGAAGGGAATGCCAAACAGGTTGATCGGGTCGCCGCCGGAATAGCGCGCGACCGTCTCGATGGTGAGGATGACGCCGCAGGCGAGCGCCAGGGTCGGCACGACAGCGACGAGATAGGACGGGATCACCGTCCACAGCGTTCCGGCGCGAACCAGCGGCCGGTGCATCATCAACAGGCCGGCGATGCCGCCCGGCGCGAACATCACGATGCCGATGAAGATGATGCCGAAATAGAGCTGCCAGACGCTGGTGAGGCCTGTCAGCCCGAGCTGGAGATAGGTCACCAGGATCGCGCCGAGGATCGGCCCGAAGAAATAGGCGATGCCGCCGATGAAGGTGGAGAACAGCACGAGGCCGGACTGGATCGCACCGAGCAGCGCGGAGTTCGCGATCTCGAAATTGATCGCGGTCAGGCCGCCGGCGACGCCCGCGAAGAACCCGGCAAAGCAATAGGCGAGATAGCGAACGACGTGAGGATCGTAGCCGATGAACTGGACACGCTCGGGATTGTCGCGGACGGCATTGCTGATCCGTCCCAGGGGCGTCCGGGTCAGCGCGTACATCACGATGGCCGACAGCACCAGCCAGAACGCGATCAGATAATAGACCTGAAGCTGCGGCCCGAACGACCAGCCGAACATCTTGGGCAACGCCGTGCGATCCGTGGTGATGCCGGCCTCGCCGCCGAACACCGAGCGCAGGATCAGTGAGGACGACGCCACCAATTCGCCGATGCCGAGCGAGATCATCGCGAACACGGTGCCGGCGCGCTTGGTCATGACCCAGCCGATGATGACAGCGAAGACGAGACCACCGATCCCGCCGAACAGCGGAATGAACGGCAGCGGGATCGGCCAGCCGTGCGACACCACCGCATTCATCATGTGGCAGGCCGCGAAGCCGCCGAGGCCGTAATGCACGGCGTGACCGAACGACAGCAGGCCGGTCTGGCCGAGCAGGATGTTGTAGGAGAGCGCGAAGACGATCGCGATGCCGATCAGGCTGAACGACGTCAGCGAGCCGCCGGAGGAGAAGATCAGCGGCAGGACGATCAGCGCGGCGATGCCGATCAGCCAGACGCCGTAGAAGCGCAGGCCGTCGCCGGCGGGCTTCGATGTCGAAATCGGTTTGGCGGTCATGACTCGCGCGTCCCCATCAGGCCCATGGGGCGAACGATCAGAATGAGCACCAGCAGCATATAGGGAACGATCGGCGCGACCTGCGCGATCGTGACGTTCCAGATGTCGGTGAGGACCGACGGTCCCGTCGACGGATCGAGCGGTCCAAACGCACTCGCCAGCGAGCCGTTCAGCGCCACCGCAAAGGTCTGCACCAGTCCGATGACGAGCGAGGCGACGAAAGCGCCGGGCAAGGAGCCGAGGCCACCGAACACGATGACGACGAACAGGATGGGCCCGAGCGCCGCGGCCATGTCCGACTGCGTCACCAGCGCCGGACCGGCAATGACGCCGGCAATGCCGGCGAGCGCGCTGCCGACGCCGAACACCACCATGAACACACGCCCGACATTGTGGCCGAGATGCCCGACCATGTGCGGATGCGTCAGCGCCGCCTGCACGATCAGGCCGACGCGGGTGCGCTTGAGCACGACCAGCAGCGCCACGAAGATCACGACCGACACGGCCAGCATGAAGATCTTGTAGGCGGGATAGTTGGTCGAGAAGATCGTGAAGGCCGGGAAGTCGAGCAACGACGGCACGCGATAGTCGACCGGGCTCTTGCCCCAGATCATCGACACGATTTCTTCGATCGCAAAAGCCAGACCGAACGTCAGCAGCAATTCCGCGACATGGCCGTGCTTGTGGGTGTTGCGCAGGCCGTAGCGCTCTACCGCCATGCCGATGGCGCCGACCAGCAGCGGCGCCAGCACCAGCGCCGGCCAGAACCCGATCCACTTCGTGAGCTGGAAGCCGAAGAAGGCGCCGAGCATGTAGAAGCTGGCATGCGCGAAATTGAGCACGCCCATCATGCTGAAGATGACGGTCAGCCCGCTCGACAGCAGGAAGAGCAGCATGCCGAACAGCACGCCGTTCAGGGTCGAAATGACAATGAGTTCAAGCACAGCGCACTCGTCTCTGTCCGGGGCCTGATGGCCCCGGTGAACATCGCCCAATCAAGAATAGTCCGGCCACCGCCTTCCCGCGACCGATGGCGGCCGCGGGAAAACGACGGCTGTCGTGATTACGGCCGCGCCATCTTGCAGGTCGTGGGGACCATGGCCTGCGCCGTGTCGACCTTGGAGACGAGGTGCCAGCCCCAGCCGGTGTTTTCCTCGTCGAACGGCTCGTTCTCGGTCAGCCTGCCGAAGGAGGAAATGTAGATCGGCTGAAGGAACTGGTGGTCGTCCTTGCGCATGATGCCGGAGCCGCCGTCCAGGACCTCGAACTTCAGGTCCTCGAGCGCCGCCGCCACCTTCACGGGATCGATCGAGTTGGCCTTCTCGGCAGCCGCCTTGAACATGCGCATCTCGTTGACCGCACGCGGGTACCAGAGCGACAGATTGACCTTGGCGCGGAACGCCTTCTCGTAATCCATCGCGACCTTGTTGCCGGAATTCGCAAAGCCTTCGGTGATCTGGAAGACCTGATGATCGAGACCGGTCTGCTTGACGGCAGTGGGGCCGCCGGCGCCGCCGGCATAATAGGTGTACCAGTTGACCTTCAGGCCGGCGTCAGCGGCAGCCTTGAGCAGCAGCGCGAAGTCCTGGCCCCAATTGCCGGTGACGACGCTGTCGGCGCCGGACGCCTTGATCTTGGCGATATAGGGCGAGAAATCGGTGACCTTCAGCAGCGGATGCAGCTCGTCGCCGACGATCTGGATGTCGGGCCGCTTGGCGCCGAGCATCTTGCGCGCGTCGGAGCGGACGGACTGACCGAACGAATAGTCCTGGTTGATCAGGTACACCTTTTTGATCGAGGCGGTGTCCTTCATGTAGTTGGTGAGCGCCTCCATCTTGATGTCGGAGCTCGCATCCCAGCGGAAATGCCAGTAGCTGCACTTCTCGTTGGTCAGGCTGGGATCGACGGCGGCGTAGTTGAAGTACAGCACTTCCTTGCCGGGATTGCGCGTGTTGTTCTTGGTGACGAAATCCGACAGCGCCGCGCCGACGGACGAGCCGTTGCCTTGCGTGATGTAGTGGACCCCGGCGTCGATCGCCTTCTGGGCCTGCACCAGGCTTTCCTGCGGATTGGTCTTGTTGTCGAGCGGCACGATCTCGATCTTGTGGCCGAGAATGCCGCCCTTGGCGTTGAGCTCGTCGGCCAGATACTGGAATGTCTTCAGACCACCCTCGCCGACGCTGGCACCACCGCCGGAGAGCGGATCGATGTAGCCGATCTTGAGGGTGTCCTCAGCCGACGCGGCATGACCGAGCATCGGGGCGATCACGGCAATGGCCAAAGTGAGCTTGCGCATTTTTTCGTTTCCTCGCTGGCTATCGACTTTAGTCGATGGGCTTTTTGCGCATGTTGCAGCGCAATTGCAGATCCCTAATGAGCAGAACGAACTTTGATTTTCAAGCTCGGCGAGACATGGCTCCGGCCATCGTTATGAAATGTGAAGGCGGCTACCCGTCTCGCCGGCAGCTTTCCGCGACGAGGAATAGAACGCAAGGGGAAACTGGCCTGCGCGGCGTCCGACGACGCAGGTGTCGCAGCCGCCTACAGGCTGCGATAGTCCGCGATTCCTGACAGGTCGGGCGTGAATCCGAGCCCCGGTTCCTCGCCGAGGACGATCGTACCATCAGTGACATTGGCAACGGCACCGCAGAACCGGTCGCGCAGCGGATTGTCGTTGGCATCGACCTCGAGCCAGCCGTCGCCGCCGATGCCCGCCAGCAGATGCGCCGAGGCGAGCAGTCCGATGCCGCCGCCGAGATAATGCGGGCAGAACGTCTTGCCCGCCTTCAGAATGTCGCGCGCGACGCCAGCGCATGCGCTCAGCCCGCCCCATTTCGCGATGTCAGGCTGAACGACGCCGAGCACGTCTTCGGCCAGGACGTCCTTGAATCCCTCGACGCTCGAAATGTTCTCGCCCGCGGCAATCGGCATTTTCGCGGCTGCCCGCAGCCTGCGCCATTCCTCGCGCGGCCGGTCGGCCCGGATGGGCTCCTCCAGCCAGCGCAGATCGAACGCGGCCAACCGCGGCAGCATCTCCAGCGCCTGATCGACCGACCAGCCCTGATTGGCATCGGCGGCGAGCATGCCCGCACCGACGATCGCGCGCAGCGCGGCCAAATTGGCGAGATCGGTCTCGGCACCGAAGCCGACCTTCAGCTTCAACGCGCGATGGCCACGCGCGTGCGCGGCTTCGGCCGTCTGCGCGGCGCCGCCCGGATTGATGCCGCTGGCATAGACCTTGATCCTGCGCGACTGCCCACCGAGAAGCCGCCACAGCGGCAAGCGCTGCCGACGCGCGGAGAGGTCCCACAGCGCGAGATCGATGCCGGAAATCGCCTGCGCGAACGGACCGGGCTCGCCGCATTGAAGCGCCAGCACTTCGGTACCCTTCGTCAGGACCTCGAAAGCCTGGGCGGGACCGTCGAACCTGCGCCCGACAAGGCCCGGAGCCAGCACTTCGTTGACAAGCCGGGCACGGTGCTCGGCGCCCGGTGCAGGAAAGTTGGACCAGGCTTCGCCCCATCCCTCGACACCGTCCTCGTCGACTGCGCGAACGAAGACGGCCGGACGGTTGAGCATCTTGCCGAACGACGTCACCACCGGCGTCGCCAAGGGATAGCGATAGCAGAAGGCCTCGATCGAGCAGATGGTGAAGCTGTCAGTCGTCATATTGCAGGTCCTGCGACCGAGGTGAGACCACGCGGGACCGTTACCATCTTAGTAGGCGCGCGCGAAGTCACCTTCCTGCTTGATATCAGCGAACACCGGGAAGCGCGCCTTCCACGCCGTACCCTTGGCCGTGGTCAGTTGATTGAGCCGTTCCAGCACCCCGAGGCCATCCTTGCGCAGGCTGGCCGATACCGCTGCGCGGTCCGGAAAGTTCTTCAGGACGGCATCCAGCCAGATGGTGCGGCCCGCCAGGAAACCGCTTGCGCCTGCGGCATAGGAGTAGTCGAGCACGCGCTCGAACTTTTCAGGCGCAGCGCCGCCCGACAGCAATACCCAGGGGATGCTGCGTTCGCGGCAGATATCGCCGATCGCATCGAACTCATTCTGCGCGGCCTTTGCTTCCGCGCTGCCGTCACGCGCCGGCAGGCTGTTGGCTGCAAGCGGGCTCTCCAGCTTGAGAAGATCGACGCCGTATTCAGGCTTTGCGAATTCACGCACGCTGTCGATGACGAGGCCCGGGAGCTTGCCGGGCGATTCCACGTAATCGGCCGTGTGATTGGCGCTGCCGAGGAACGGGTAGACCAGCAACTCGAGCACGTACGGGATATCGTGACGGGCGCAGTCTTCGCCGATTTCGCGCACGAAACGCTTCTGGTGCTCGTTCACCGCGGCATCGGCGTCCGGCCGGTACCAGGCCAGCACCTTGACGGCGTCGCCGCCCATGGCGCGGATCTTCTCCACGCTCCAATTGGTGATCGCGCGCGACTTGCGGCCGCCCGCGGTTTCCTCAACGCGGTGCTCTTCCAGCGTCATGATCAGGCCGCAGCGCGGCGGCAGCAGGTCGATCGCGGCAGGCACTGCGAAGTTCGGGTCGAACAGCATCGAGCTGCAATGCGGCGCGAGGTTCTCGACGAGGAGGCGCTTGGCCGCCGTGACGTCGGAATATTCGACCTGGTCCCGCGTGATCCCCTTTGCCTTCGCAATGGCGTCGAACAATGGCGGCCGCTGATCCAGCGCGACCATGCGAAAATGGCCATCCGCGTCAGCAAGCCGTGCCAGGCCGCGGTTCTTTCCAATCGTTCTCATGGCTTCGTCCTCATGAATACAAGACACTCGTTGATCTCGGGGATTCCGTTACGGCCGCCGGCGTGGCGGCATTTCATGGCGGCCGTCGCCGCCGAAAACGCCATGGCGGCGCGCACGTCGAGGCCGGCGCCGATCGCGAGCGCATAGGCGCCGTGGAAGACGTCGCCCGCGCCCGTGGTGTCGACGACGTCGACGGCGTAGGCGGCCTGCTGGTGCAGCTGGCGGTTCTCGTACCAACTCACGCCGCCCGCGCCGCGCGTGACGGCGATGACGCGGCAGCCGAAGCGCGCAAGGGCTGCGAGAGATTTGCCTTCGGCCGAGCCGGCAAAGGCAGCGAGCGCGGGCTCGGAGAAGATGGCGTGATCGGTCAAGGGCAGCAGCCGCTCGAATACCTCGGCATCGGCCATGTCGCCGTCGAGCACGGTCGGGATGTTGCGCGATCGCGCTTCGCGAAACAGCGTCGCGGCTCCCTCCACCCAGCGCGGATCGGCCAGCACGGAGGATGCGCGCGCGACAGATTCGAGCGGAAGCCAGTCTGCGGCTTCCGGATAAAGGCCGCGGAAATTGACGATCTGCCGCTCGCCGCTGCTGTCGACGATAATCCCGGAGACCGACGAGCGGCCATCGGGAAACAGCCGGAAATTCTCGACATCGACGCCTTCGGCCGTGAAGGCCGATTTCATCTCGTGGCCAGCGGCATCATTCCCTGCCCGCCCCCAGAACGCGACGGATGCGCCGAGCTTTGCCACCGCAACAGAAGCATTGGCGGCCATGCCGCCGCCAAGCGTGCCGTACTCGACCGCCTTGATCTTCTCGCTTCCACCCGCGAACGGCCGATCGACGCGCCAGACCTGGTCGAGCGCGGATAGCCCGAGGCAGATCACGTGCACGGGCTTCGCGCCGGACGCGAGGTCGGCCAGCGCCGAGAGATCGCCGATGTTTGCCGACGCACTCACCGCAAGACCTGTCCGTTGGATGCAGCGAACAAATGCGTCTTGCCCGACTGTGGGCGCAGATTGATGCGATCACCAACCTTCGGCCGCAGCGCCGGATCGACCCGCGCGATGGCGGATCCGCCGGCGAGATCGAAATGGATCAGCGTGTCCGAGCCGAGCGGCTCGACCAGCTTGACTTTGATGGCGATGCCATCGGCGGCATCAGTGGCGATGGCAAAGTGTTCGGGGCGAATGCCCAGCACGGCGTTGCCGGCCTTGCTCAGGCGGCCAGCGGTCTCGCCGTCCAGCGGCACCACCGTTCCGCCTTGCAACAGGATCGCGCGCTCCTGACGCCATTCGACCGGGAAGAAATTCATCGCGGGCGAGCCGATGAAGCCGGCGACGAACTGGTTGGTGGGCCGCTCGTAAACCGTCTCCGGTGTATCGTATTGCTGGATCGTGCCGCTCTGGAGCACGACGATCCGGTCGGCCATGGTCATGGCCTCGATCTGGTCATGCGTCACGAAGACCATGGTGGTCTTCAGCTCCTGCGACAGCGCCTTGATCTCCGCCCGCACCTGCCCGCGCAGCTTCGCATCGAGATTGGAGAGCGGCTCGTCGAACAAAAAGGCCTTGGGATTGCGCACGATGGCGCGGCCCATGGCGACGCGCTGGCGCTGGCCGCCGGACAACTCCTTCGGCTTGCGGTCGAGATAGGGCTCGATGTGCAGCAGTGCAGCCGCACGCCTCACGCGGGCGTCGATCTCGGCCTTCGGTGTGCCTCTCAGCTCCAACGCAAACGACATATTGTCGTAGACCCGCATGTGCGGGTAGAGCGCGTAATCTTGGAACACCATCGCGATATCGCGCTGCGCAGCCTGGACGCCGTTGACGCGCCTGTCGCCGATGTAGAGATCGCCGGACGAAATCGGCTCGAGACCGGCGATGATGCGCAACAAGGTCGACTTGCCGCAGCCGGACGGGCCGACGAAGACGACGAATTCGTGGTCCGCGATCTCCAGATTGAGATCGGGGATCACGGTGAAATTGCCGTAGCGCTTGGTGAGGTTGCGGATCGAGATCGAAGCCATGATTGCTCAGTCCAGCGCCAGCACGGGCTTGATCAGCTCGCCCTTGGCGAAGCGGGCGAAATTCTCTGGCAGAGCCGACAGGCCGAACTGACCGTCGACCAGGACGCGGTACTCGTCCTTGTATTTGCGCAGCAGTTCGACATTGGGCTCGAAATCCGAGACCGGGAAATAGAAGGTCCGGATCATGTAAAAGTCCTTGCGGCGGAAGACCTTGCCTTCCTCGATGGTCCAGGGCGCGGCGTTCTCGCCGACCAGCACCAGCGCGCCGCGCGGCAGGACCAGCTCGATGCCGAGGTTGCGCGCCGCATGCGCGCCGGAGCATTCCATGATGAGGGCGAAGCGCTTCGAGGCATCTCCGACCGGGTGCGCCTTTGCGCCAAAGGACTGCGCGATCTTCAGCCGTGCCGCGTTGGGATCGGCAACGTGGATGTCGTCGTAGCCGAGCGCGCGGAGCGCCAGCACGACGCCAAGGCCGACGGGCCCGGCGCCCATCACGAGGACCGGCCCCGCCTCATTCGGCGGCACAATGCGGCTGACGAAGCGCACGGCGTGGCCCGACGTGCCGATGGTGTCGAGCAGCAGCGGCGCAAGGCTGTCCTCGATATCGTCTGGCACCGGCAGCAGGCAGTTTTCCGGCACCGGCACATATTCGGCATAACCGCCCGGCCTGTTCCAGCCGATCAGGCTGGACACTTCCAGGCACATCTGGGTATCGCCGCGCTTGCAAGCCGCACAGTGACCGCAGTGCAAGGGGATATAGACGGCGCAGCGGCGGCCGTGCAGGCGATGACCGGGCTGCTCGACCACGCCAAAGATCTCGTGGCCCGCAGTGAACTCGGCGCCCTTGTGCCAGAGCTTGAAGTCGGAGCCGCACAGTGCGGTGCGCGAGACGCGGACGAGCACTTCACCTGTGCCGACATCGGGCATCGCGACGCGCTCGATGGTGATGCGGTCATTGCCGTGGAAGACCGCGGCCTGCATGATCGAATTCGGACGGGGCGACACGTTCATTTCGATACCTAGCCTTTCACCGCACCGAGCGTCAGTCCGGACACCAGCCAGCGCTGAACCAGGGCCGCCAGCACCAGCGGCGGCAACGCGATCAGCGTTGCTGCCGCCATGAGGGCGCCCCATTGCGTCGAGCCTTCGCCGATGAAGTTGAAGGCCGCCGCGATCAGCGTCTTGGTGTCGCCGTTGGAGAGCACCAGCGCAAACAGGAAGTAGTTCCACGAAAACACGAAGGCGAGGATCGCCGAGACGGCGACGCCTGACGCCACCAGCGGCAGCGCGATGCGCCAGAGGATGCGCGTGACGCTGCATCCATCCACTTGCGCCGCCTCGAACACGCTGCGCGGAATGCCGTCGAAGGACGGCAACAAAACCCAGATCACGATCGGCAGCGTGATGACGGCATGGCTGAGGATCAGCGCGGTGTAGGAGCCGATCATGCCGACCTGCCGGAACATCACGTACCACGGCAGCAGGAACAACGTTCCGGGCGCCATGCGCGCGGCGAGCGTCAGGATGGCCGGCCACGAAATCCGCGTCCAGGAGACCGCGAAGGCTGCAGGAATTCCAAACAGCAGACCGAGTGCGGTCGAGCCAACGGTGACAATGAGACTGTTGAGCGCGTAGCTGAGGAACGGCGTGGTCCTGGTCAGCTCGACATAGTTTTCCAGCGTCGGCGAGAAGCTCAGCGTCGGCGGATACGCGGTGACCTCGAACGACGGCTTGAACGAGGACAGCACCATCCAGACCGTCGGCGCCATGATGAGCACGCCGGCGAGCAGGAGCTGCACCGTGTTGAGCCAGCGGATCCAGCGGTCGGTGTTGGCGGCATCGTTCATGACATCACCAGGCCACCGCGCCGCGGAGGCGATTGAAGGCGAGCACGGCGCCGAACACGATCGCCGTCAGCGTCAGCATCAGGGCACTGGCATAGCCGATGTTGAAGAATTCGAAGCCGACCCGGAAGCCGTAGATGTTGAGCGTGTTCGAGGCGTTGCCCGGGCCGCCCTGGGTCGTGATGTAGATGATGTCGAAGAAGCGCAGCAGATCGACGCTGCGCAGGATCGCCGCGGTGACGATGGTCGGCAGCAGCAGCGGCAGCGTGATGCGCTGGAAAGTCCTGAATGGAGACGCGCCGTCGATCTGCGCCGCCTCGTAGACGCTCGGCGGCAGGGATTGCAGGCCGCCCAGCACGATCAGGGCGACATAAGGCGTCCACTGCCAGCTGTCGATCAGAGCCACGGTAGGAATGACCCAGGTCGGCGAGGCCAGCCAGTCCGACGGCGGCAGGCCGAACGACTGGAGGATATAGTTGGCAGCACCGAGCGACGGATCGAGGATCACCAGCCACATCATGCCCGCCACCACCGGCGGCATCATGAAGGGCGAAATGAACAACGAGCGCACGATCCCCGGCAGCCGCTTGGCGTGGAACAGCACCAGCGCCAACCAGACGCCGAAGACGAGCTGCAGCACCAAGGACAGCACGAATAGCGCAATGGTGATCCACAGCCCGTGCCAGAATTCGTAATCGGAGATCAGCTTCGAATAATTGGCGAGGCCAGCGAAGGACTGCTTGCCGGTCGAGGAGAAGGTCTGGAAGCCGAGCCAGATCGTATAGACGACCGGAAACGCGATCATCGCGACCGTGAAGACCACGGCCGGCGCCGATAGGGCCGCCATCTCCAGCTTCTGCCGGTCCTGCGTGAGTGTCGCAGCCGTATCAGACATGCGTTCGTATCCTCGATCGAGTTGGGTGCCGGCAGGCAGCAAGCCTGCCGGCATGAGGCCGTTAGTTCAGCGCGATTAGCGCATCCAGGGCCTTGTCGGCATCCGCGCAAGCCTGATCGACGGTCTTCTGCTTCAGGATCAGATCTTGCACCGCCTGCCCGATGAACTCGCGCGATTGCGGATTGGCGACGATGGGATAGCCGACCTCGGAGGAGCCCTTGGTGGCGAGCACGTCGAGCGCGGCCTGCCATTCCTTCCGCACCGGCTCCTCGTCGATCCACTTGCGATATTCAGGATCCTTGGCGACCGACGGACGCGGCGGGGCAATGCCCTGAAGCGCCATCTTCTTCTGCACCTCGGGGCTGGTCGCCCACTGCACGAAGTACCAGGCCGCATCCGGCTGCTTGCTGTGCGAGGACACTGCCATGCCCCAGCCGATCGTGGTCGGCACCTGGCCGGCATCGCCCGCCGGGAACGGCAGCAGGCCGGTGTCCTTCAGGCGCGCGCCGCCTTCCATCACCGTGCGCAATTCATTCGACGACTCAAACGCCATCGCGGCGCGGCCGCCGCGGTAGAGCGCCGAAATCTGCTGGAAGCTGTAGTTGACGACGCCAGGCGGTCCGAAATCGCGCAGCAGCCGGCTATAGGTGTCGAGCGCTTCCTTGCCCTTGGCTGAGCAGAGGTTCGACTTGCCGTTTGCGACATAGCTGCCGCCGACATTGTGCAGCATGTTGCTGAAGGTATAGGCGATCGCGGGCTTGAGGCCGCGCGAGACGAACGGCGTCACCGTGCTGTCGCAGCTCTTGATCTTCTCGGCAGCGGCCTCGACGTCCTTGATCGTCTTCGGCGCCTCGAGGCCGCACTTTTTGAAGATGTCGGTGCGGTAATAGAAGATCGGGCCTTCGATGTTCATAGGCATGCTGGTCAGCTTGCCGCCGAAGGTCGCGGCCTTCAGCAGGGCCTGGCTCAATCCGTTGGGGTCGTATTCCTTGGCCACCTCGTTCTTGGCCATCGCGGTGAGATCGCCGTACCAGCCGGCGGCGGCGAACTGCTCGCCCTCGCGCGAGGGCAGCGTCATGAACACGTCCACCTCGTCGCTGTTCGCATTCATGACGGTCACCAGACGCTGGCGCATCTGCTGCTCCTGATAGCCGTCGACCTTGAGGGTCATGCCGGTCAGCTTCTCGAAATCGGCCTTGTAGGTCAGCAGCGCCTGCGACACCGGATTGTTGTTGGCGAGAAAGGTGACGGTCTTGCCCTTGAACTTCATCCAGTCGAAATCGGCGGCGTGCGCCTGCGCGGTCGCCGCAGCAATCGCGAGAACGGGCAACGCGACGTGGGTCGCGAGCATCCTGGCCTTCATCGAACTCTCCTCCCGGCTGGCCGCCTTAAGCTGGCGGACCATTTTGAAAACGTTTGAGCAGCGCTTGAAAACGGTTACAAAATAGACCTCGCATTCGCCGTGTCAAGCGATGGACAAGCCGCACAATCTGCGGCAGATTTGCGACATTGCCGCTACCATGCGGTTCGCTACGCCCGATGTAACGTTACATTCATGAGACTGACCAACGCCAAGTCTGTGAAACAGGGCATCCGCGCCGTGGCGGCCCGCGCCGGCGTCTCGACGGCATCGGTCTCGCGCGCCCTCAACAACCCCGACGCGGTGAGCCCTTCCTTGCGGGCGCGTATCGAGCAGGCCATCGACGCGCTCGGCTACATCCCGCATGCGCCGGCGCGCATCCTGTCGTCACGCCGCTCGCGCACGCTTGGCGCAATCGTTCCAACGATCGACAACACGATGTTCGCGCGCGGCATCGCCTCGCTGCAGCAATATCTGTCGTCGGTCGGATACATGCTGTTTCTCACCACGAGCGGCTACGATCTCGACGTCGAATTGCAGCAGGCGCGCAATCTGATCAGCCGCGGTGTCGACGGCCTCGTGCTGCGCGGCGATTGCCATCACGACGGATTGCGCAAGCTGCTGGCGGACAATGCCGTACCGTTCATCAATGTCGGCATCTACCAGCCCGACCGGCCCTATCCTTGCGTCGGCACCGACAACGAAGCCGCCGCCCATCGCGCCGCCGCGCATGTCATCGAGCTCGGCCATCGCCGCATCGGGATCGTCTCGGCGCTCCAGCGCAACAACGACCGCGCCAGCGCGCGCGTCGCCGGTTTTCGCCGCGCGCTGACGGAGAACGGGCTCGAATTGCCTTCGCAATGGCATGTCGAGGTGCCCTATACGCTGGACGACGCGCGCGAGGCGGCGCGCTATCTCCTGGGCCTCGAGGACCGTCCGACAGCCGTTGTCTGCGGCAACGACGTCATCGCCTATGGCGTGCTGCTCGAAGCCGAGCGCAGCGGTTTTTCGGTGCCGCGTGACCTATCGGTGGTCGGCTTCGACGACCTCGACTGGAGCCGGCATTTGCGGCCGAGCCTGACCACGATCCACGTACCGACCGGAGAAACCTGGCAGCGCGCCGGCGAATATCTGGTGCGCAGCCTCGCCGGCGAGCAGACCATCATGCATCGCGAGATCGACTTCTCGCTGGTCGTCCGCGAGTCGACGGCTGCGCCTCCGAAATCCCTGAAGTGAGACATTCCCGATGAATCCGAATTTTTCTCTCGCCCCCGGCTTTCATGCCGTCGTGATCGGCGGCGCCGGTGACATTGGCGCCGCCATCAGCAATCAATTCTGCGATCTGGGTGCGACAGTGACAGCAACGGGTGCGAACGAGGCCGATCTTGCCCGCACCCTCCTCAAACCGCGCGCGGGTCTCACGCTCGCGACGCTCGATGTCACCGATGACGAGGCCGTCATGTCCTTCGCCCGGAAACACAAGCGCGTCGACGCGCTGATCAACTGCGCCGGCATTCTCGCGCGCGACAAGGAATTCGAGATCGAGACCTTCATGAAGGTGCTCGACGTCAATCTCACCGGCACGTTCCGGACCTGCATGGCCTTCCATCCCCTGCTCGCGGAGCAGACGGGATCGATCGTCAACATCGCTTCGATGAACGCGACGCTGGCGCTGCCGCGGATTCCCGCCTATTGCGCCAGCAAGGGCGGTGTCGTGATGCTGACCAAGGCGCTGGCTTTGAAGTGGGCCGAAGAAGGCATCCGCGTCAACGCGGTCGCGCCCGGCTATGTCGAAACCGCGATCAACGCCGCCGGCCGCAGCGATCTTGCGCATTATCAGCGCATCGCCGACCGCACCGCCTTCAAGCGCTGGGGACAGCCGGAGGACATTGCCGGCGCCGTTGCCTTCCTCTGCATGCCGGCTTCGCAATATGCGACCGGCACCGTCATTGCCGTGGATGGCGGCTTTCTCGCGGGGTAGCGCGCGGGTTCTATACGCCCAGCGCCTTGCGGTTGAACGTCCGCAGGAAGCGCAGCGACAACGTCCGCACGTTCGCGACGTTGAGCAGCCAGGCCGCGGCAGCGTAAGCAACCCCGCCCGCGGAGCTGACGACCATCAACGCCACGATACCGGTACCGCCGACTTGCGTCCGCGCAATGAGGATGGCGCCCGCCATCGCCGCAGCCGAAGCCGCAACGCCGGCGAGACGGTTGACGTCGAACGGCACGGGATGGGCGTGGCGCATCAGGGCAACGGCGACGACGAAGCCGAGCGCTTCGGTGGCGAGGGTGGCGAGCGCCGCGCCGTAAAGCCCGTAGCCGGCCACCAGCGCGAACATCAGCGTCACGCTCAGAACGAGCGTGAGGAACGATTGCGCCGCCAGCATGAACGGCCGCTCGGCGAGCTGGAAGCTGATCTGCACATAGAATTGATTGGCGATGCCGAAGAAGCGCGCGAGCACCAGCGTCGGCAGCAGCGCCGATACGCCGGCGCGGAAATCGACACCGACGAGCGTGCCCGCGACCTGGTCGGCCGCGAGCGCGAGCCAGACGGCGACGGGGGCGACGACGACGAGCAGCAACTCGAGGCTCTCGCTCAGCCGCTCCCGCGTCGTCTCGTTGTTCTTCTCCGACAGCGACCGGAACACCAGCGGCACGGTTGCCGCGGCGACGCTGGAGGCGATCATGACCATGAACTGTCGCGGCAGATCGGCGGCGACGCCGAAAATGCCGGCGGCGTCCTTGCCGAGCAGATAAGCGACGATGAGCCGGTCACAGGCCGAATAGACCGCAACGGACAATCCGGCCAGCGTCAGCGGCAGGCCGTAGCGCGCCAGCTGCATGAACTGGCTGCGCTCAAAGCGCGCGATCTTCGTGCGGTCGCCGACGAGATTGAGAATGATGCCGGTGAGCGAGCCCAGGCCGAACGCGGCGAGCAATCCCAACCCACCCCAGCCGAGCCAGATGCCGAGCAGGCCAAAGCCGACGCTCGACACGCTGCGGACGATCGAGATCGCCGCGAACCTGTAGGGGCGCAATTTGGCGCGCTCGAATTCCTGGCCGACATCGACGGCATTAGCCATGATCGCCACGAACATGCTGGCGAGCAGCAGCTCGACGCTGAGATCGCTGCGGAACAGAATGACCAGCGGTGTGGTGGCGCAGAGCACCGCAGCCGTCAGCGCGAAGGCGACCATCGCCGTGCCGCGAAAATCCACCTCCGCCGACATCGCCTGATAGCGGGACACCGACAGCTTGATCCAGGCGAAGAAGATCGCGCCCAATATGCCGGCAAGGCTGATGCCGACGACATAAACGCCGTACTCGGCCGGCGTCAGCAGCCGCGTGTAGGCCGTGACCGCGAAGAAGCCCACCGCTGCGGGCAGGATGTAGGCGACGAGATAAATCGAGAAATGGCGGTTCAGCATGCGAGCACAGGACCGGCAACGGTGTTGCGATGGTGACGGCCGTTAATCAATGACCTTGGCGGGGCGAACGAACTGCGCCGCAGCATCTCTCAAGAGTGTCACATAAGTCTGCAGATCGGGCGGCGAATGAGGCTGAGAGGCCGCTTTCGCGCGTTAGCGTTAAATTTGCCCTTTCCCTGGAGCGGTTGCTGCGATCACGACACGAAACCCTGATCCAGACTGGAACAGCGATGCAGCGCCACGCGCGTTGCGCACCGGACATCCGCAAAGGTTAACCCAACGACAGGAAACTCCGGCGTCGCAAGGCGCCGCTTGGTACGATGGCGCATTGGTTCCAAAAGGAACGTCCCACCGTGACCAGGCTCGACAGACGCGAATTTCTCCTCGGCGGCGCCGCAGCACTCGCGGCGGGGGCATCGGCGTCCGCCGCGCCGGCATCAAAACTCGCGCAGCGCCGTCCGGGCTTTGGCGCTGCGGCGACGCTCTGGGACCTGCAAGCCGATCCCAGGCTCGGCGAAGCCATCAGCACCTATTGCACCCAGGTGGTGCCGGTGCTCGAGCTGAAATGGCCGATGCTGCGGCCGAACGCGCACACGTTCAACTTCGAGCGCGCCGACGCGATCCTGGATTTCGCCAGGGAGAACGATCTGACGATGCGCGGCCACGCGCTCGCCTGGTATCACGACATTCCGGACTGGACCAAGCAGATCAAGGACACCAAGGGCGTCGAGAGCGCCTATGTCGACCACATCGGCACCGTCGTGTCCTATTACAAGGACAAGCTGACGTCGTGGGACGTCGTCAACGAGCCGATCCCGGACAATCCGAAGAAGATCACCGACCGGCGCGACACGTTCTGGACGCAGCATCTGGGCAACCGCTGGATTCCGCTGGCCTTCCGCACGGCGGCCGCGGCCGATCCCTTCGTCAAGCTCGCGATCAACGAATATGACATCGAGTCGGCGAAGGACTCGTTCATTGCCAAGCGCGCGGCGTACCGCAACCTGATCATGGACCTGCTCGACCAGGGCGTGCCACTGCACGCCGTAGGCCTGCAATCGCATCTGCATGCCGAGCTCGAGATCGACACGCATGGGCTCGCCGAATTCGTCACCGAGTTGCGCTCCTGGGGCCTCGATGTGCTCGTCACCGAGCTCGATGTCGACGACCAGAAGCTGACGGGAAGTCCTGCGGAGCGCGACGCCATCGTCGCCAAGCGCGTCGACGATCTCCTGACCGCGATCTCGACCAGCGGCCCGGTGCGCTCGATCCTGACCTGGGGCCTCTCGGATCGCTATAGCTGGATCAACGGCACCTTCGCCCGCGCGGACAAGCAGCCGAACCGCCCGTTGCCGCTCGACGGCGAATTCAAGCCGAAGCCGTTCATGGACGTCATCAGCAAGTTCACGAGGGACGCCTGAGACGCGGCCTTAGCGCGTCTTCGCCGGCACTTCGAATTCGGCCGCATCACCCATATCTTCAGGAGACAGGCTCGGGCTGCGTCGATCCCGCGAACTGAGGTGGAACACGTCGCGGATGTCGTCGATCGAGGTCGACGAATAGGACTGGATGCAGAGCGCGACCTGTTCGGGCGAGGCCGCGCGCATCATCGCTTCGATGGCGGGACGGTCGAGGGGCGTGTCGTCCCAATGCGAGACCGCAATGCTGTCTTCGGTGACCCGATGGGTGGCCAGATGCGCGGGCGACTTCGCGACGAAGTGTCCGTACATCAGATACTCCGAGAACTTCTTCTTCCGGCACAGCGCCAGAACCCAGTTCAAGCCCGTCGCCGCCTTGATGGCGTCGGTCATCGCGCGCGCGGTGTCCTTGTCCCAGACCAGCGCGTTGCCGACATAGTCATCGGCGGGGAACGAGCGTTCCTTGATACCGAGAAGCTGATCGACGGTGCGCAGCCACAGCCCATGCAGCGGATGGTCCGCGCCGATGTCCTTCGGGGTAACGAACAGCGGTGTCTTCTCGGCGCCGGCATATTGGCCAACGTCGAATTCGCGGAAGAACAGATTGTCCGAATCCAGGATGCAGACGCGTTGCTCCGGCGCGTTGAGGACGCCGGCGATCTTGAGGATCTGCTGGATGTGCCAGCCATGCACCGGCGACGACAGCAGCGACAGCCAGACGCGGCGCTTGCTGAGGAACTGAAGCGCCGGCGGCAGCGCCCACAGCCATTTCGGCAGATAATTCGAGGCCGGAACGATGACGCGCTTGTCGGACGCGAACCGCTCGAACAGCGGTACGTCCTCATCGTTAACGAGAACATAATGCCGCGTGTATCCCGAGAGCCAGGTGTCGATGCTCTCGCTGAGCAGCGAAAAGCGTTCGATATCCTTGGCGTAGCTGGCGGTCAGCAGGGCAACGGAATGCATGGAGCGCGCTCGAATGGCCATCAAGCCGCACTCATAGCCGCACCG
Source organism: Bradyrhizobium sp. LA6.1 (assembly GCF_040547805.1). Taxonomy (NCBI): domain Bacteria; kingdom Pseudomonadati; phylum Pseudomonadota; class Alphaproteobacteria; order Hyphomicrobiales; family Nitrobacteraceae; genus Bradyrhizobium; species Bradyrhizobium sp. LA6.1. Next base: position 73,461 of record NZ_JBEPQK010000024.1, read on the forward strand.
CGAGATGCTGGAAACTCACAAACGGAATCAAGGTAAAACGAAACGAAGCATTAGCCATCCGACGGCAGCCCCTGCTCGATGCCGCGAAAACGCAGTGGCGCCAGCGCGGAGGCGCGCTGCCACCAGTCGGCGACGCGGTCGTCGAGTGCGGTCACACCGCGACCCTGGCCGGGGAAGATCCGGATCTGCTGCACCGCCTCGGCCTCGAACCCCCTGCCCTTGCGCGTGATCTTGAGGGCGGCGCCCTCGCGGTCGCGCTGCGTCAGCGGCGCCAGGAGGCGGCCGTGCGGGCGGAGCGACTGAAGCCAGAGCGGATGCGGGTGCGGGAAGCCGGCATGAACGATGATCACGTCGGCCGGTTCGCCGATCTCCTCGCATCCATCGCCATGCACGACCTCGACATTGCGATAGGGGCGAAGGTAGTTCGCGGCACGCGCCGCAAGCCGCCCGTCGCATTCGATTGCACGCACCCTGCCCCTGGGCCCCACGATCTTCGACAACACCGCCGAAAAATAGCCGAGACCGCAGCCGATCTGGACCACGCGGTCCTTCTCCCCGACGTCGAGCAGATCGATGAAGTGCGCCCACAGGCTCGGCAGCCCGGTGTCGAGCTTGCGGCGCGCATCGATCGCGACCAGCACATTGTCGTAGAGATGAACGGGATCGGGATCCGGCGTCAGCCGGTAGCTGCGCGCCGCCTCGCTCTTGATGCGCCAGGGTCCCTTCGCCAGAAAATCCTCGCGCGGGATGGCGGCGAGCGCTTCGAGCAGGCGTGGAGAGGCGATCCGCTCTCGCTTCGCAATCAACTCGACATAGCGCGCACGCGCGGCGGCAAGATCGCTCATTTCATCGCATCGGCCTGTTCAAGGACGGGCACGTCTCCGCCGAGCTCGCTGAGGAGCTGCATCGCCTGCTTCAGGTCCGGAGTATAAAAGCCCTCGCTGAACTTGCCGACGATCGGCAAAAGCAGAAGACTTGCGTGCTCGCGCTTGCCGGCTTGGTGCGACAGGCGCGCAAGGCTGACGGCGGTCCGAAGCTCCCATGACAGCGCGCCCTGCTTGCGCGCGGTCTCTAGCGACAGGGCGAACAGGTCCTCGGCCTCCTGCACCGATGCCGGATCACCGTCCGACATCGTGATCTCGCCCTGCAGCCGATAGACCTCGGCGAGATAGGAGTGATCGCCGGTCCGTCTCGCGGTCGCGAGCGCGCCGTCCAGCGCGCGCAAGGCGGCATCGCGCATCCCGACCTTGGCATAGGCTTCCGCAAGCAGGCAGCGGAACCAGCAGCCGGCGAGCCAGGAATCCATCGCCTCGTATTCGTCGAGGCCGAGGCGCATCTGGCTGAGACCTTCGTCGGCCTCGCCGAGCTGGGCCAGCGCCCAGCCGCGCAGGATCGCCGCCTGCTGCTTCCAGTGCAGGAAATTGTGCTCGGTGGCGATGATCATGGCGCGGTTGGCGTGGTCGCGCGTGCCCTCGACGTCGCGCAAATGCTGGCACAGATAGGCGCCGAACACGAGCGCGAAGGCGAGCGTGAAGGGATGGCGGATCTTCTCGGCATTCGCGATCGCCTGCTCGCTGTGCTGGCGCGCCGCGTCCGGCCGGCCGAGGAACCAGAGGAGATAGCCGAGATAGGACAGCGAAACGACGCCGGGATCGGTACCGTGCCGCTCCATCAGATCGGAGTGCAGATCGGGACTGTAGAGGTTGATGCAACGGTGCAGATGGTGCTGGGAGGCGGCAAAACGGCCGCGATAGAGCATCGTCATCGCGATCGAGCGGTGCGCCTCGATCAGATAGCCGGTCTGCTGCGCCGGCTGCGTGCGCTCGTTCAGCCGTTCGCGCTTGGCGAACTTCAACAGCTCGACGCTCAGATCGTGCGCGCGGCTGAGATCGGCACGGATGAAATGGCAGACCCAGAGCCCGCGCGTGGCGGCGAAGGCCTTCTCGTCGTCGTCGAGCTGCTGACCGAGCTCGAGCGCGCGGATGTAGTTCTCCTCGACCTCCTGCACGGCGTAGCCCTTGGCGGCAATCAATGCGTTGCCGAGCGCGATGCGCAGCTCCAGCTCCATCTCGTCGGCGCCCTGCATGCGTGCATTGGCCTGCACGACGCTCAAGCCCCGGCGCAAATGCCCGATCGCCTCCAGATTGGCGCCGCTCTTGGCCGCCTGCTTGCCGGCCTTGAGCCAGAAGCTGGCGGCGCCCTCGCTCTGGCCGGATTCGGTGAGGTGATGGGCGAGCAGCTCCGGTTCGCGCTCGGTCTTCTCCGGATACATCTCGGCGAGCACCTGCGCGATCCGCGAATGCAGCTTGCGCCGCTCACTGTGCAGCAGGCTGTCGTGCGCGGCGTTCTGGATCATCACGTGCTTGAAGGAGTAGAGCGCGCCCGGCGGATGGCCGCGGCGCATGATCAACCCGGCCTCCTCCAGATGATTGAGCGCGGCCTCGATCTGCTCCGCCGGCGTGTTGGCGACCGCGTGCAGCGTCTCGTAGGAGAACTCGCGACCGATGGTGGCGCCGATCTGCGCGATGCGCTTGAACGGCCCCATCCGGTCCAGCCGCGCCATCAGCGAGTCGGTGAGGGTCGCCGGGATCGCGAGCTGCCGCCATGGGCCCGACAGCACGTAGCGCCCGTGCCGCTCGGTCAGGAGGTTGGATTCGAGAACGGTCTTGGTCAGCTCTTCCAGGAACAGCGGCACGCCGTCGGTCTTGACGATGATCTCCTCGACCACCTCCTTGGGAAGCTCGCGGCCCGCGACGCGCTCGACCAGCGTCGTGCGCAGCTGCCGGCTCAGGCGGTTCAGCACCAGCGTGGTGATGTGCGAATGCGCGTTCCAGCTCGGCTGGAATTCGGAGCGCGCGGTGATGATGACAAGGACCGGCTGGTTCTGCACCCGGGCGACGAGGAGGTCGATCACCTCGCGGGAGGTCGGGTCGATCCAGTGCAGATCCTCAAGCGCGATCACCAGCGGCATGTCGCGCGCAAGGCCGAGGAAATGATTGACCAGCGCCGCGACGGTCGCATCCTTCTGCTGCTGCGGCGACAGGTCGAGCGGCGGATAGCGGTCTCCGGTCGGGATCGACAGCAGCGCGGCAAACAGCGGCGTGACCTGCTCGATGTCGCCATGGGCGGCCGCGATCGCGGTCTCCAGACCCGCCAGCGAGGTCGCGGATGGATCCTCGCGGTCGAGGCCGAGCGAGAATTTGAGCTGCTCGGAGAACGGATAGAAAGCCGTGGAAGTGTAATAGGGCGAGCACTGGAACGAGACGTGTCCATGGCGGTCGCCCGCGATCCGGTCGAAGATCTCCTGGATGATGCGCGACTTGCCGATGCCGGGCTCGCCGAACTTGACCACGACCTGGCCGTCGCCGTCCTTGACCTGCTGCCAGCGCCCCATCAGCAGCGCGATCTCCTCCTCGCGGTTGACGAGCGGCGTCAACCGCCCGCCCATGGCAGCGGCGAAGCGGGTTTCCGCCCGCGAGGCGCGCACCACGTGCCAGGCCTGCGTCTTCTCCGAGATGCCCTTCAGCGCATGGACACCGAGATTGCGGTAGTCGAACTTTCCCTTCAGCAGCGACTGTGTCGAGGACGAGATCACGACGCCGTTGGGTGGCGCCAGACCTTGCAGGCGCGCGGCGAGATTGACGGTTTCTCCGACCGCGGAATCGCGCTCCTCGGTGCCTTGGCCAACGAGGTCGCCGACCACGACGAGACCGGTTGCGATCCCGATGCGGACGGCGGGCGCGTGGCTCAGCGCACCGCGCGGCTCGATCGCGCGCGCAGTCGACAGCACCCGCACGATCTCGAGCCCGGCGCGCACCGATCGCTCGGCATCGTCCTCATGCGCGGTCGGATAGCCGAAATAGACAAGGATACCGTCGCCGACAAAGCGCGCGGCAAACCCCTCGTAATGTTTCACCACCCGGACACAGGTCTCGCGAAAGCTCGCGATCATGTCGCGCACGTCTTCCGGATCGAACTGCACCGACAGCGAGGTGGAATCCACCATGTCGCAGAACATGGTGGTGAGCTGACGCCGTTCGGCACCGACTTCCGCCCGGACTTGCGGGCGCGCGGCCGTATCGGGCTTCTCGGCGGTCTCAGCGTGGAATAGCGCCGACATCGCGCGCTGAAGCCGCTTGCGATCGCCGAGCGGCAATCCGAGCTCGACCAGGTCGGATTCCGTCAGGTCCCCCATCACATCGAGATCGAGGCGGTGCTGCGCGAAGAGATCGGTGTAATGTCCAAGACCGACGCCTTCGAGCCAGCGCTTCAACCCGCCTTCCGTCCCCGTAACAGGTTCATTCTCCAGCATGGTGATTCTGCCCGACCTTCACTCCGTCGAAGGGCTTTAGGCCCCTCAACCACAGATTTTGGGGCCCGAACTTCACCTCAGACTGGACGCGTTCCCTAAGTCTTGGGAAGAATAGCTCAATCAGATCAAAAGGGAATGGCATTGTCCCACATTGCATCCGTAGCGGGAGAGGATTCGGACAGCGCAGGCGCCGAAACCAGGACGTTTGCCGATATCGGCGGCCTTCTCGACTTTTATGCGCGCAAGACGCCGTCGGCACCGGCTCTCCTCGCGCCGGGCCGGCCGGCCCTCACCTACGGCAAGCTGGGTGAGTTGGTCCAGCAACTGGTCCGCACCCTGCGGGGGCTCGGCATTGCCCCTGCCGACGGGATCGCCGTTGCGCTGCCGCGCGGCGCCGACAGCGCGCTGGCGCTGATCGCGGTCGCCTCGGCCGGCGCCTGCGTCCCGGTCAATCCCGATCTGACGGCCGACGAGCTGCAGCGCTATTTCAGCGAATTGAAGCTGACCGCGCTCGTCACCCGGGCCGACATGAATTCACCAAGTCGTGACGTTGCCAAGGCACTCGATATCGCGGTGATCGATTTCGTGCCGGGGCCGAACGACAATCTCGGCGGCTGCGCGTTCATCGGCCCGGCAGTCGGGCCGGCCAGCACAAGCGGCGCCTCGCGCGGCGACGATGACGCCTTCATCCTGTTGACGTCAGGCACGGCGGCGCGGCCGAAAATGGTGCCGCTGACGCAGCGCAATGTGTGCCTGTCCGCATACAATGCCGGCCGCGTGCTGTCGCTCGCAGCCCACGACCGCCTGCTCAATGCCCTGCCCCTGTTTCACGCTCATGGTCTGATCTCCGGCCTGCTGACGGCACTTGCCGCGGGCTCCAGCGTGATCTGCACCAACGGTTTCGACGCATTGTCCTTCTTCGGCTGGATGCGGGAGCTGCGACCGACCTGGTACACGGCGGTGCCGACCATCCATCGCGCGCTGCTGACGGCGGCCGAGGCCGACCCGGACCGCGCCCGCTCGTCATCGCTGCGCGTGATCCGCTCGGCCTCGTCCTCGCTCGCACCCGCGATCCTGAACGGGCTGGAGGCGATGTTCGGCGTTCCCGTGCTCGAGACCTACGGCATGACGGAAGCGGCCTCGCAGATCGCGGCCAATCCGTTCGAGCTGCGCAAGGTCGGATCGGTCGGCCGCGCTGCGGGCCCCGAGATCGCGATCATGGACGGGGCGGGCCGCACGCTTGCGAGCGGCGAGCACGGCGAGATCATGCTGCGCGGGCCGAACATGAGCCGCGGCTATTATAATGACGAGGCGGCGACACGGGCCGCCTTCCGCAACGGCTGGTTCCGGACCGGCGACCTCGGTTATCTCGACGCCGACGGCTATCTCTTCATCGTCGGCCGCATCAAGGACGTCATCAACCGCGGCGGGCAGAAGATCTCGCCCCTGGAGGTCGAAGAGGTCCTGCTGAGCCATCCGGCGGTGCTGGAGGCCGGCGTGTTCGCCGTTCCGCACCAGAAGCTCGGCGAAAACGTCGCCGCCGTCGTGGTGCTGCGCCCGAATTCCGAAGCAACTCCGGACCAGCTTCGGCAGTTCGCGCGCAAACGTCTTGCGGCCTACAAGGTGCCGAGCCTGATCCGCGGCGTGGCCGCACTGCCGAAAGGCGCGAGCGGCAAGGTCAAGCGCAACGCGCTGGCCGATCTGATCGCAACCGCGGAGCATGGCGTCGAAGCGCAATTGCCGCGCAACGCGCTGGAGACCCAGCTCGCGGGGATCTGGGCCGGTCTGTTGGAGCTGCCGCAGGTCGGCACCGACCAGGATGTCTTTGCGCTCGGCGCGGACTCGCTCGCGGCGACGCAGATGCGCTCGCGCTTGCGCGAACGCTTCAATGTCGAGTTCTCCTTCGAGGACATCTTCGATTGCGCCACGGTCTCAGCGCTTGCGGCCCGGATCGAGACCGCCACAACCCATCGCGAGACGATGGTGCCCGCATGGCGCCAGGCGGCGGCAGCCGACGCGCCGCTGTCGTTCCAGCAGCAGCGGATGTATGTGCTCTCGCGGCTCGATCCGACCCGCTACAATTACAACGTCGTCGAAGTCGCCGTTCTCAAGGGACTGGTCGACGTCGCCGCGCTTTCTGCGAGCCTCGCCTCGATCTGCGCGCGCCACGAGGCGCTGCGCTCGGTCTTCATCGAACGCGAGGGCGAGCCGGCGCAGCGGGTGCTGCAATCACCTCCGCGATTCGAGCGGATCAAGCTCAAGCCCTGCGCCGCGGACAAGCAGGGCGCAATCATCCGGCGCGAGGCGCTCGTGCTCGCGCAATATCCGTTCGATCTCGCGCGCGAGCCGCCGCTGAAGGTCACCCTGCTGTCGTTCGACAAATCCAGCCACGCGCTGGTGGTCAACGTCCATCACCTCGTCACCGACGGCTGGTCGCAACGGCTGTTCTGGGAGGAGCTTGCCGCCCATTATTCCGCTGCGCGCAAGGCAAGCGCGGTGACGTTGCCCTCGCCCGCCTTCCAGTATCGCGACTTTGCGCTATGGCAGCAAAGCTGGGCTCAGACGCCGGCGGCGAAGGAGCAGCTCGATTACTGGCGGACCCAGCTCGACGGTGTCACCACACTGCCGCTGCGGACCGACCGGCTACGGCCGGAGGTCTGGAGCGGTCACGGCGCCCGTCACTATCTCGAATTCTCCAAGGCACTTTCGGCCGATCTGCGCGCGCTGAGCCAGGACCAGGGCGTCACGCCTTTCATGACGCTGCTCGCGGCTTTCCAGTGCCTGTTGTTCCGCCACACCGGACACGAGGATGTCGCGACGGGATCGCTGATCGCCAACCGCAACCAGATCGAGAGCGAGCGACTGATCGGACTGTTCGCCAACACCCTGATCCTGCGCAACGATTTCGGCGGCGATCCGGGTTTTGGCGAGATGTTGCGGCGGGTGCGGCAGGTCACGCTGGATGCCTACCGCAACCAGGACCTTCCGATCGAGGAAGTGCTGCGCGCGCTGCAGATCGCGCGCCGGAGCGATGGCAATCCGCTGTTCCGGATCATGTTCATCCTCCAGAACGCCTCGATCGAGGCGGCACGTTTCCCCGGCCTGTCGACGCGGCGGCTCGAGGTCGACCCGAAGGTCGCGCGCTTCGACATCACGCTCGAACTGGTCGAGGCCGACGGCCGCTTCACCGGCTTCTTCGAATACGCCACCGATCTGTTCGACGCTGCGACCATCGAAGGCATGGCCGCTCAGTTCAAGACCCTGCTCAAGGCCGTGATCGCCAATCCGGAGCAGCGCATCTCGCGCCTGCCGCTCCTGTTGGAGGCCGAACGCCGACAGTTGCTGGCGAAAGGCCAGGGCGTGGTGGCCAATTTCACCACGCGCGGCAATCTTTGTGAACGCCTCGAGCGCCAGGCGAAGAAGACACCGAACGCAGTTGCCGTGTCGGACGGACACACCTCTCTGACCTACCGGGAGCTCGCCCGCCGCAGCCAGGCGGCCGCACGCTGGCTCGCGCGCGAAGGTGTCGGCGCCGAGAGCGTTGTCGCCTTGCTTGCAGATCGCGGGCCCGACCTGCTTGCCGCGATGATCGCCGCGCAGCGCGTGGGCGCAGCCTTCCTCAATCTCGATCCCGACCAGCCGCCGGCGCGGCTTGCGACCATCCTCGGATCGAGCTGCGCCCGCATGCTGCTGACCGGGCGCGCCCAGTCGGCCATGGTCGAGGCGCTGCTCGAACCGCTGGTCGAGCGCATCCATGTCGCCGAGCTCGAGGACGCGATCGCACCCGGATCGACCAGGCCTGTCCGCGCCGCGCGGCGCGCAGCTGCGAGCCTCGCCTATCTCATCTACACATCCGGCTCCTCCGGCGCGCCAAAGGGCGTCATGATCGAGCAGCGCGGGCTGTCGAACCATCTGGCGTCGCTCATTTCCGAGCTCGGCATTACGGCCAGCGACGTGATCGCCCAGACTGCGCCGCAGAGCTTTGTCATCTCGGTCTGGCAGTTCCTTGCCGGTCCCATGGTCGGCGCGCGCGTCCATGTCTGCGCCAACGCAATCGTGCAGGACCCGATCCTGCTCGCGCGGGAGATCGAGCGCGAAGGCATCAGCGTGCTCGAGATCGTCCCGTCGCTGCTGCGGGTGATCCTCGACCGCATGGACGACGCGCAGGTCCAGCGCGCCTTTGCGGGATTGCGGCTCCTGATCTCGACCGGCGAGCCGCTGCCGGTCGATCTCTGCCGCGCCTGGTTCGCCCGCTGCCCAAAGGTGCCGCTGATCAACGCCTATGGCGCGTCGGAATGTTCCGACGACGTCTCGCTGCATCGCCTGACCAACGCGCCGGCGGCGGCGGCGAGCAACGTCCCGGTCGGCGCGCCGCTGCCCAACACCCAGCTCCATGTGCTCGATCAAAACCTCCAGCCGCTGCCGGTCGGCGTGACCGGGGAGCTCTGCATCGGCGGCGCCGGTGTCGGCCGCGGCTACATCAATGATCCCGCGCAGAGCCGTCAGCGTTTCCTGCCCGATCCGTTCTCGCGCCAGGAAGGCGCGCGGCTGTACCGGACCGGCGACCTCGCCCGCCGCCGCGCCGACGGCACCATCGAATGCCTCGGCCGCGCCGACCATCAGGTCAAGGTCCGGGGCTACCGTATCGAACTCAAGGAGATCGAGAACGCGCTTGCCGACCATCCCGCGGTGCGCGCCGGCATCGTCGAGCCGCGCCGCGAGGCGAGCGGCGATGTCAGGTTGATTGCCCATATCGTCGCAAGGGCCGGCAGCCAGAGCAGCGCCAGCGAGCTGCGCGACTTCCTGAAGAGCCGGTTGCCGGGCCATGCCATCCCGTCCGCATTCCTGTTCCTGGACCAGATGCCGCTCAATGCCCATGGCAAGATCGACCGGTCGGCGCTGCTGGCGCCCGCGCAGCAGGACGCCTCCGGACCGGACGCCGCCGTGCCGGCGCGGCACTTCACCGAAAAGGTGCTCTCGGACATCTGGGTCGACCTGCTGAAGGTCGAGAGCCTCGGCGTGACGGATAATTTCTTCGATCTCGGCGGCCATTCGCTTCTGGCGGGCCAGGCGATGGCGCGCGTCGCCCGTGCGCTCGGCGTGTCGCTGCCGATCAAGACCATCTTCGAGGCTCCGACGATCGAAGAGCTCGCCCGGCGGGTTGACGAGGCCGTGGCAGCAAAGCCGCGCAAGCCGGCAACAGGCATGCTGCGGCCTGCTGAAAGCGGGCTCCCAACGCTCTCGATCGCACAGGACCAGATGATGCGGATCGAGCAGAACCTGCCGGGCCTGCCGTTATTCAACCTGCCCTTCGCCTTCCGCCTCCAGGGCCCGCTCGATCCGACCACCCTCGCGCAGGCGTTCGGCGACATCGTGCGCCGCCACGAATCGCTGCGGACCGGATTCGGCCGGAGCGGCGAAGAGCCCGTCAGTCGCATCGCCACACCCGGCGAGCTCGGACCGGCCCTCACCATCGAGGTCATCGGCGACGGACGTCCCCACGACAACAAGCGGCGCAAAGCCCTCGAACTCAGGAAGATCGATCTCCTGATCGAGCAGGAGACCTACGCTCCGTTCGACACCGCGCGGCCGCCGTTGTTGCGGGCGCGGCTGTTGCGGCTCCATGCCGACGATCATGTGCTGCTGCTGACGCTGCATCATGCCATTGCCGACGGCTGGTCGATCGGCGTGCTGTTCGAGGAGCTGTCCAATCGCTATGCGGCGCTGGCCAGGCGTCCGTCCGTGCCGCTGCCGAAACTGCCGCTCGCCTTTTCGGACGTCGCCCGCTGGCAGCGCTGGTGGTGCGGCACCGACGCCGCACGCCGCCAGGCCGCCGACTGGACGGAGAATCTGCGCGGCGCGGCCCCCGTCTTCGACGGTGAAGCAAGCCCCGGCGCGTCCACCGGGCATCACCCTGTCAGCCTCGAGCGCGAGCTGATCGGCCGGCTCACGGCGTTCGCCGGCCGGCATAACAGCACGCTGTTCATGTGCCTTCTCACCGGCCTGAAAGCCCTGCTGCTGGCGCAGAGCGGCCGCAACGACATTTCGGTCGCCACCGCCATGGCCAATCGCGCCCAGCCGGATACCGACCGGGTCGTCGGTCCGTTCGAGAACACGGTGATCGTCCGTACCCGAATCACGCCGGAGCTGTCGTTCGCGCAAGCCCTGGCCCGGGTACGCCAGAGCGTGCTCGACGCGCATGCGCGCCAGGAGTTGCCGTTCAACATCCTGGCCGACCATCTGGAGCAGGAGGGGATCGATCCGGCCTCGCTGCTCCAGGTCTATTTCACCCTGCAAAATCCGCTGCGCCAGCCGCTCGATCTGGCTGACGTCACGATCGAATCGATCGGCAACGTCGCGCGCGAAGGCCAGCCGGTGCTGCCGATCGACCAGACCTGGCTGTCGCTGATGCTCAAGGAGCGCCCCACCGGAATCACCGGCTCATGCAATTACAAGGGCGAGCTGCTCGATGGCCGCAGGGTCGGTGAGTGGATGGCGCATCTCGTCGCGCTGCTGGATGCGGCCGTCGCCCACCCCAACACGCCGCTCGGCCGATTACTCGCTCGCAGGGCGGCATGACCGGCTGTGCGGGCCGGGAGAACACAGGTTCACTCGCCAAAGCTGTGAATGACCAAGTTGCATCTTGATTATTTGGCGCCAGCGCGCAAGATTATTCCCTCGATTTGATTTGGACGATTATTTTCAACCGGGGGAGTATGTTATGGGTTTCATCAAATTTACCAAGGGTACCTCGTTGAGCGACAAGGACCGCAAGGCCCTGCAAAAGCTGCTGGGCGCCGAGAAGAAGAAGCTCCAGTCCGCGCTCAAGGATGTCGATGCCAGCCTTTCGATGCTGGGCGGAGCGAAGAAAGCCAAGAAGAAGAAGAAGAAGTAAGGATCGTCGGCCGGGACGCCGCACGAATCCTCAGGCTTCACTTTCCGGATATGGGCCGCTCGCTTGTCGAGTTGGGGTCTCGCACAAGCTTGCGCCTGTAAACCGGCCTGCAAATCGACAAGAAATTGCCCGGGTGGACCGTTAGAAGCGGTCCGCTCAGTTGATTCTTGCTCAGTTGATTCTTCCGTCAGGGCCGGAGACTTGGCCTCCGCCTGACGCCATGGGCCTTATTGATGGCAGACGACAGAATTGAACTGTTTGTCGGACTGATCGAGACCATTGACGCTCCGGGCGCAGTCGATGCGTGCCGACGCCTGCTTTCGGTCGACGAACGGATCCGCGCCGACCGCTTCATGTTCGAGCGGCATCGGCGGCAGTATATCTTCGCGCACGCGATGCTGCGCCTGGCGCTGTCGCAGGCCGCACCGAACGTCGCACCCACCGATTGGTCCTTCGGGGCCGGCCGATACGGGCGTCCGTTTGTCGCGGCGCCCGCGACCTCGACCGCGCTGCATTTCAGCCTGTCCCATGCCGATGGCTGCGTTGCCTGCGTCGTGTCCGGGCATGAGACCGTCGGCGTCGACGTCGAAACCGTGTCACGGCGGGTCGCGCCACTGTCCACCGCGCTTCGCTTCTTTGCGCCGGAGGAGGTCGAAACGTTGCGCGGACTGCCGGAGCCCGCCGCGATCGAGCGCTTTTTCGACTATTGGACGCTCAAGGAGGCCTATCTGAAGGCAAGGGGGTTTGGGCTCAATCTGCCGCTCGACGCTTTCGCGATGCAGGTGTCCCGGGAGGCCATCGAGATCAGCTTCAAGCCCGATATCGCCGACGATCCGCATGCATGGCGCTTCTCGCTGTGCTCGCCGTCGCCCTCGCATCGCCTCGCGATCGCCGACGGCTCCCGTGCGCACGGCGGCCTTCCCATCACCCGCAATTCCTGGCCGTTCCAGGAAGCGGCTGAATGACGCCCCCGCGGCTGCGCGTCTTTCCCGCGATCTCGCGCAACCGCGATCCCAAGAAATATGTCGGCGAGCTGATGCGGGTGGCACAGTTCGCCGACCGCAACGGCTTCGAAGGCATCCTGCTGTTCGAAGGCAACGACGTGTTCGTCGAGCCCTGGGCGATGGCCCAGCACATCATGGGTGAGACTACGCGAAGCTCGCCGCTGATCGCGGTCAATCCGGTCTACATGCACCCGTTCGCCGCGGCAAAATTCGTCTCGTCCTTTGCGCAGCTCCACGGCCGCAAGGTCTATCTCAACATGATCACGGGGACCGCGGTCAGCGATTTGCAGGGGCTGGGCGACGAGCAGTCGCATGCGGACCGCTACGTCCGGCTCGGCGAATTCGTCGCGCTGATGCGCCAATTGCTGGAAAGCCCCCGCCCGGTGAATTTCGAGGGCCGGTTCTACCGCGCAAGCAATCTGCAACTTCGCCCGCGCCTGCCGGCGGAGCTGATGCCGGAATTCCTGGTCGCGGGCCAGTCGGAGGCGGCGCAGCGCGTGGCGAAGGAGACCGGCTGCATCAAGATGCAGATGCTGCCGCCCGATCTCGATCGCGGCCTCGATGCGCCCGGAATGAACTTTGGCATCTTCGCCCGCGAGGGACGCGACGAGGCACGGCAAGCCGCGAAGGCACGCTTCCGCGACAATCCCGATGATCGCGAGCTGCTCGCGCTCACCGTGGAGAACAGCGATTCCGTGTGGAAGCGGCGGCTCTATGACGGCCAGAGCGGCGAGCTCGCGGACAACGGTTACTGGCTGCTGCCGTTCCTCACCTTCCAGGCCGACTGCCCCTATCTCGTCGGCAGCTACGCCGAGATCGGCGCAAAGCTGAGGGATTTTGCGGCTAAGGGCCTGACCACGATCATGCTCGACATGGTCGCCGACGAGGCCGAGATGCAGCACGTCCGTAAGGCGCTCGCGGCGAGCGGGATGTTCTAGGACGTCACGCCGAGCGGACTGAGCCGTGCCAGCGGCTCGCTGCCTTCCGGCCGTCGCAAGAGCTGCATGACATGCCGCTTCAGGCGCACGAATTCGGGTTCGGTGACGAGATCGTGGCTCCGCGGCCGCGCAAACGGCAGCACGATGTCCTCGATCACCCGGCCGGGTCTTGCGCTCATCACGACGATGCGATCGGCGAGGAACAATGCCTCGTCGATGTCGTGGGTGACGAAGACCGTGGTGGTCGGGATCTTGCTCCAGATGTCGAGCAGGACCTCCTGCATCATGCCGCGCGTCTGCGCGTCGAGCGCGCTGAAGGGCTCGTCCATCAGCAGCACCCGCGGCTGGTTGATCAGGACTCGCGCGATTTCCACGCGCTGCTGCATACCGCCCGACAATTGCGCGGGATAGAACGCCTCGAAGCCGGAAAGGCCGACCAGCTTCAGGATCGCGTCGGCGGCGCGGTCGCGCTCCCTCCTCGCGAGACCCCGCATCTTCGGGCCGAAGGCGACATTGTCACGCACCCGCTTCCAGGGAAACAGCGTGTGCTGCTGAAACACCATGCCCCGGTCCGGGCTCGGGCTCTGGACCTGCTGGCCGTCGACCGTGAGACGGCCAGCCGTGATCGGCAAATGCCCGGCCAGCGCGCCGAGCAGCGTGGATTTTCCGCAGCCGGAGGGACCGAGGATGCAGACGAGCTCGCCCGGCGCAATCGCGACATCGAGACCGCTGACCGCTTCGAATGCATCGCCGCCCGATCCGAGCGAAATCGAGACATCGGCGAAGTCGATCCGACCGACGCTGTTCGTGCCGATATCCGCGACCCGGATGTTCATCGCGCCACCTTCGGGCTACGCCAGGGCATCAGAAGCCGCCCGGCCGTCGTCAGCAGCCAGCTCGATCCCATGCCGAGCAGGCCGATGATCAGCATGCCGACGATGATGTCGGCGTAGTTCTGGAGCGTGTAGGCTTCCCAAGTGTAATAGCCGATGCCGAACTGGCCTGAGATCATCTCCGCGGTGACGAGGCAGAACCACGAGGTGCCCATGCCGATTGCAAGCCCGGTGACGATGCTGGGCGCGGCGTCCGGCAGCACGACCTCCCTCAGGATCGCCAACTCCCCCGCGCCGAGGCTGCGGGCGGAGGCAACCAGCCGGCGGTCGACATTCGCGACACCGTGGACGGTGTTCAGCACGATCGGAAACAAGGCACCGATGAAGGTGATGTAGATCATCGAGAGTTCGGACGACGGAAAGATCAGGATCGACAGCGGTATCCATGCCACCGCCGGTATCGGCCGCAGCAATTCCAGCGGCGGCAGCAAAAGATCGCTCGCGGCGCGTGACCGGCCGATGGCAAAACCAAGGATCACGCCGATCACGACCGCCGCCCCGTAGCCCGCGAACACCCGCCAGAGGCTACTGGTGATATGTGCCGTCAATTTCGGCGAACGAAACAGGGCGAGCGCGGATTGAGCGACCTCGACCGGCGGCGGCACGTTGCGGAAGGTCACGATCCCCAGATTGAGATGCGTGGTCGAAGCGACCTGCCAAAGGGCGATGCAGGCCAGGATCGAAAGGCCGCGGACCATCCAGCGGATGCCCGCAGGTCGCGCCGGGATAGCGGTGGCCATCGCCTCACCGGCTCGCGACGAGGGACTCGCGCGCGGCCGCGAAGTCGAGCACCGCGCCACCGTTCTTCTTCGACCAGCCCTCGGCCGCCTGCTTGAGCAGGAACGCGCTCAGCTCGCCCTTGGACGACCGCACGAACCAGGCCTGGTTTGCAAACAGCTTGATGCCGCTCTCGCGATCCTGAGCGTAGACGACGCGGATGGTCTTGCCGTCCTTCTCGAGGCCGGCGAGCGCCTTGAGCGCGTTCTCGGGCGAGGCATAGTGGCGTACATGAGCCTCGTCCTTGACCCAGATCTGCGCGACGCGGCTGAAGTCGCTGATCTGGTCGCCCGTTGCGGCGTCCTTGGCACGAAGCGGAAGCTGCGCGTAGTTCTTCAGTTCGGAGTCGTAATCGCGTCCCGCCTGCGCCGCCGCGATACGGATGAACTTGTCGGTCACGAACTGGTTGATATCGAGATCACTGTCCGCGCGCTTGAGCAGCTTCAGCGTCTTGATCGAGGTTGCGACCGCCTGGCGGTACTCCGGCTTCCAGGTCACATCGCGGGTCTGGAGACCGAGCGGTCCGTGAAAGAGGTAGTCGACCTCCGCCTCGATGCCGGTCACCTTCGCGATCAGTTCGCTGTACTTCTCCGGCTCTTCCGCGATCAGGCGATCCGCTTCCAGCGCTGCGCGCAGATAGGCGACGACGATCTCGGGATATTTCTCGGCATAATCGGCATCGACCAGCCCGCCGTGGAATGTCGGGGCATTGGCCTGCGCGCCGTCAAAGATCTTGCGCGCGAAGCCGCGCCACGGGAACAGTTCGGCGAACGGAACGAAGTCGGCATGCGCCTCGATCTTGCCGGCCTGCAAGGCCGGCCCCGCAACCTCCGGCGCCTGCGTGATGATGTTGACGTCGGTCTCGGGATTCCAGCCCTTGGCCTCGATCGCGCGGAGCAGCATGCCGTGCGAGGTCGAGGCGAAGGGAACCGAGATGGTCTTGCCCTTGAGCTCATCGAGCGATTGCACCGGCGAGCTCGACGGCACCACGATGCCGTTGCCACTGCCCTTGGTGCTGCCGGACAGCACGCTGATGAAGAGGCTACGGCGTCCGGCCTTCTGGAACGCCACGCCGTTCAGCGAGCCCGGAAAGTCAGCCATCGCGCCGAAATCGAGCTTGCCTGCGACCATCTCGTTGGTGAGCGGCGCGCCGCTCGTAAAATTCTTCCACTGGATGTCGTAGGTGACATCCTTGTACTTGCCGTCATGTGGCAGAAATTTCTCAAGCAGCTTGAGCTCGCGAATGAGCAGTCCGCCGGTCGCGCAATTGATCGTCGTGTCCTGCGTCCCGACTGCCACACGGATCGTCTCCGCCTGGGTCGGCGCGAACATCGCAACAGTGATGGCCACAATGGCCACACTGAATCTCAAAGAGCTGAATTCGATCATCGAACTGTCCTCGGGAGGCCGGGCGCGTGCCGGCGGCAACGCTGGCCGGCACTATCGAAGGCGCGGCGCAACGCTTGAAGCAATTACTTGCGTCGCTGTCGCAGGACGTTCGCGTCATGATTCCGTCGCGCAACGACGCAAAGGATTTTCTCAGGACGGAGCCATGGACAGAGGAATCGTTTCGCTGCCGGTCGCCGCACACATCAAGCTTTGCTAAGTGATTTGGAACGATCGCAAAGAGATGGACATCGCACCACCGCCGCACTTACCTATTCGCAAGCCCCTGGAGAGCTGACGGATTGCGATGACCATACTCAAGGAAGCTGCCGCGACCGAGCCTGCCGCTTTCGCCGACCGGCCTCATGCAGGCGTTCCGTTCGACTGGACCGACCACAAGAAGACGCGGCGGGTCCGCAGCACACGCGCGAGGCCCGCAAGCTCGGCGCTGTTCATGAGCGAGACGATCGACGGGCTGAATGCCGGCGCGCATTTCCTCGACCGTTTGTCCGCGTCGGAGCAGGCGCGCGTGCACGCGGCCGGCCGCATCATCACGGTGCCGCAGGGCGAAATGGTATTCAGCCAGGGCGATGGCCACGACGGCATCTTCATCATCCGCCGCGGACAGGTGCGGGTCTACTACACCGCGCCGTCGGGCCGCGAGATCACGCTCGCCTATTGGACGCCGGGACATTTCATTGGAGGCCCCGAGATATCCGGCGGTGGCATTCACATGTGGTCGGGCATCGCCATCGAGGCCTGCGAGATTACGACACTCTCCGGCCCCGCGCTTGAGAAGCTGTTGACCAGCATGCCGAGCTTCGCGCTGGCGCTGATCGACGGCCTCATCGCCAAGGGCAAATGCTACTCCTCGATGGCGCAGATCCTCGGTACGCGATCGGTGATCGAACGGCTGGCGCAATTCCTGCTCACGCTGTCGGAATTGCATGGCACGGCCGACGGCGACACCATCGTCATCAACCGCAAGATCACCCATGACCAGATCGCGGCCATGGTGGGCTCGACCCGGCAATGGGTGACGATGATGCTGAAGCGTTTCCAGAACCGCCGCATCATCGCCATCGACGGCAGCACCATCCAGATCAGGCGGATCGACCTGCTGGAGCAGATTTTGTTCAAGGATTAGGCGCGGCGGGTTGTCTCCGTGCGCACGGTGACAGTCGAACTCGCGGAGAGTCCCCCTCACCCGGAATTTGCTTACGCAAATTCCGACCTCTCCCCGCAAGCGGGGAGAGGTAAACTTCACCGCGCCTCTTCAAACCCGGCCAGCACCGAGGTCAGGTTCGCGCCCAGAATATCCGAGAGATAGCCGCCCTCCTGCACGAACACGGTCGGCAGGCCCAGCTTCGCGATCGCCTGGCCGATGCGGCGGAAGCCCGGCGTGGTGACGGCGAGGCCCTTCAGTGGATCGTGCTCGGAGGCATCGAGGCCGAGCGCGATGACGAGGGCGCCGGGTGCAAAGGATTCGATCGCCTTGCGCGCGACATCCATCGCCTGGATGTAGCCGTCGTCACCGGTGCCGATGGCCAGGGGGATGTTGAGATTGGCGCCGAGGCCGGGTCCTTCGCCGCGCTCATGCGCGTAGCCCCACACATAAGGATAGTACGCGATGGGGTCAGCGTGGATCGACACCGTGTAGACGTCAGGGCGTGCGTAGAAGATTCCTTGCGTGCCGTTGCCATGATGGACGTCGACGTCCAGGATCACGACGCGCTCATGCTTGAGCCGCAGATGCGCGGCTGCGATCGCGCTGTTATTGAGGAAACAGAAGCCGCCGGCCATGTCGCGGTAGGCGTGATGGCCGGGCGGACGGCAGAGTGCATAGGTCGCATCCTCGCCGTCCATCACCATCTGCGCTGCCGTGACCGCAACATCGGTGGCAGCGCAGGCCGCGGCCCAGGTGCCGGGACCGATCGGCGCCGCGGTGTCGGCGGTGTGCCAGCCGAGCTTGCCGACGATATGAGTGGGATAGGTCGCGGCATGACGCACGGGATGGATGTTGCCGATCATCTCCGGGCCGGAATCGCCGAGCGCGGTCCAGGCGTCCCAGGCTTCGCTGAGGAACGACAGATATTCCGGGCTGTGAATCCGCGCACGCGGCCCCTGCCCGAATGTCGTCGGTTCGACCAGCTGATGCTTGCCGTCTTTCAACCCCTTGAGCAGGCGATCGGCGCGCTCGGGCTGCTCCGTGGTGCGCTTGACGACACCGCGAACCAGGAAGAATTGCGGATCGTGGCTGCGATGCAGTTCGGTATGGACGGCTTTCACTCAAACACTCCGTGGTCGCGTTGACGGTGCCCACAGATGTCTAAATGCCTGCGGCGGCCAGATGCAAGCAAGAAGAATGCCGCCGCTTTGGTGCTGCTCTGCGCCGGAGGCAGACCGCCCGTGATGCTCTAGCAGCGCCCGCGCTGGAGGCAGTGCTCGCGGCCCTGCTGGTCGGTGCGGAAGGACTCGACGAAGCCGCCCTGACGCTGGGTGACGAAGACGGTCTTGCCGTCGCTGCCGCCGAAGGCGAGATTGGTCGGCTCCTTGCCCTTCAGCGCGATCTCCCGCTCGACCGCACCATTGGGCTTCATCAGCGCGATGGTGCCCTTGAGGATGCGCGCGACATAGAGACGGCCGGCGACGTCGGTGCGCAGGCCGTCGACGGTGTCGGGCTGGAAGGCTTTGACGAGTTTTGCGCCGGTGAGCTCGTTACCGCGGACGGTGTAGGACCAGATTTCGCCGCTGCTGGATTCCCCGACATAGAGCGTCTCGCCGTCAGGGCTGAGGTCGATGCCGTTGGTGGTGCCCATCGCGCGCGGCGCGGGCATCACCTGCCCCTGCACCGTGCCGTCCGCAGATTTGGCGATGCGCCAGATGTGGCCTTCCCTGCCTTTCCAGTTCGGATCGCTCGCATAGATCGTGCCGTCGCGCGCGACCGTGATGTCGTTGGGCTGGTTCATCTCGTCGGAATGAAACCAGACGACGGGCTCGCTCGCGCCCTTCGGGATCGCGAAGATGTTGTGCTTCTTGTAGTCGGCGATGAACATGGTGCCGTCACGCGCAAAGCGGATGGCGTTGCCGACGCTGCCCGCGGGCAGTGCCGTAAACTGCTCCGAAGCCGCGCCGCCCACCGGCAGCTTGCCGATGGTGCCGGGCTTGCCAAAGTTGACCACGAAGAGATTGCCGTCGAGATCGGCCGCCGGCCCTTCGATGCCGAAGGTGTATTCGCCCGACGGCGTCACCTGCACGCTTTCGAACAGCTTTGTTTCAGCATGGGCCGGCGATGCCGCGATGACGAGAAGGAGGCTACTGCACAGGCACCAGAAATTCCTGCCGAATGTAATAGCCATCGTCGTCGCTGCACTCGCCATTCAGATAGGGATCGGCAGGCCGGAAGAATCGGCTGAAGCCGGGTTTGTCTACAGCGCTCCTTTGTGTCACGACAACGACCTTGCCGGCCGGTATTTCGCCGCATTCCTTGTTGGTCTTGCCAAAGAACTTGCGCTGCGGCGGGCCGGACTTGATCCGCATCCGCGTGCCCGGAACCATTTTCGCAACCAGCAGGTCCGCGGTATCGAGCAGGCGCGTGTAGC
This sequence comes from Bradyrhizobium sp. LA6.1, assembly GCF_040547805.1. Taxonomy (NCBI): domain Bacteria; kingdom Pseudomonadati; phylum Pseudomonadota; class Alphaproteobacteria; order Hyphomicrobiales; family Nitrobacteraceae; genus Bradyrhizobium; species Bradyrhizobium sp. LA6.1. The sequence goes on from NZ_JBEPQK010000024.1 coordinate 93,268, forward strand.
CAGGTTCGGTCCTGGGCAGGCTTTCGCCGCCCGGCGGCATCAGCTTCTCGGCGCCGATACCGCGCAGCCGCGTGCGCAGCTTCCCGGAGTCTGGATCGCCCGGATAGATCCAGCCGTCCTGCGACAGCATGAAGCGCAGCACCGTCGCGTCCTTTTCCGCATCCGATTGCCCTGCCTTCAGGCCGAAATCCGAGTGGCAGCCGACGCAGTGCTTTTCGACGAGCCCCTTGCGCAGCGTGGTGAGCCGGACACTGTTCTGCGCGTCTTTGGCGACGAAGGCCGCGAGCTGGTCGATCATCGCCTGGCTGCGCATGTCGCAAGGCAACGGCGGCGGATCGCCAGCAGCGCGATCGATGCGGATTACCGTCTGGTTCTTGTCCTCGACCAGCCAGATTGCGCCGTCCTCTGCGACCGTCATGCCGACGGGCGCTCCTTGCGGCCGCGCGCCGTTGACGCGGTGCCAGCCTGCGATCAGTTCGTCGAATGGCGCGGCGGCGACTTCTCCGGCGTCGGTCTGAAAGCTGTGGGTCGGATCTGCCGCGCAACTGACGTGGTAACGCACCGGCGCCGGGGCGGGCTTCGGGAAGCCATGGTCGTCGACGTCATAGAAGAGGACGCGGCTGCCGGTCGGACGATAGCCGTGCAGGCCGACTAGCAGCTTGCCTTCCAGCTCCGGGAATTTCGCGCCGTGATAATAGAGCATCGCCAGCGGCGCGCCGTGCGGCGGCATCAGAGAGAACGGTGCCTTGTAGAGCGCATTGGCCGTGCAGAGCGACCTGTAGACCCCGGATTGCAGCACGGGCTTGAATTCGGGGCTCGGCGTCGACAGGTCGTAGCAATAAGGCCAGCCATAATGCCTGCCCTGCTCGATCGCGTTGATCTCCTCGTTCGGCTTGAAGATGTCGGGCAGATCGCGGCCGTTCTCGCCCTGCAGGAAGGCGTAACCAGGATCGGGAAAATTCGGATGCAGCGCCAGCGCCATCGAGTTGCGCAGGCCGCGCGCATAGACGGTGTGCGGCGGGTCGGGATCGGCCGGCTTCAGCGCCGGGAAGATGCCGCCTGCGGGCGGTGTGAACAGCCAGATCGAGGCCATCGCGGACGCGCCCTCGGCCGCCGCGCATGGTTTTGTGATCGGCGCCGACGTGATGCAGTCGTCGCTGTGCGAGCCGACATTGACGAACAGCCGCCCGTTCCCGTCAAAGGCGAACTGCTTGAGCGGATGGGCACTCTCGTCGAGCCTGGTGCCGTCAGGCAATGTGATCCGGCGGCCGGGCATGTGCCGGATGATGGTCTCGACCGTGCTGCGGGGATTGTCGGCGAGCGGATCGAACCGGAAGATCGTCTCCGCGGTCGAGGCGTACAGCTTCTTGTCCGGGCCAATCACGAGACCGAACGGATATTCGATTGCGGTCAGCAGCTCCTTGAACCGCTGCCCCTGCGGCGCATGCGGATCGAGCAGCAGCAGCCGTCCATCGGTGTGGCCCCAGCCCCCCATGTCGGCGACCACGAACAGGTCACGGCCTGGCACCTGGATGATCGAGCGCGGAAATTTCAGGCGATCCTCTTCGCTGGCGACGAGACCGGCGCAGAATCCCGCCTTCATGTCGATCTGGATTCTGGGAAAGGCGAGATCGCCGCTGCCACAGGTTTCCGTGCCGATCGCGTAGCCGCTTTTCCTCACCGGCTCGGAGGAGGCTCCCGGGGCAAGACCGAACAGCGCTCCGGCGACGATCGCCGCAAACAAGCTTCGGCGTTCATGCCAGAATGTGAGCTGGTTCACGGCGATCCCCCGGACTTTCGGTCCAAAGTTGTTCCATGCCATGGGAACGCCGTCCAGTTGATCATCACCCCCCTGTGATCAAACCCGCTCGGGCCTTCGCAGCGACCAATCTCCGTAGATTCCCTTACCGGGCTCGCCCCGAATGTTTCGCGAAGGCCTCGGGTGGTATCGATTTGCCATCCCAGTCGCTCCCGACAGGAGACGCATATGGTCCAGGTCTATTTTCACTGCTCCAACACCGAAGGCACGCTGATCGATCGCAGCGGCACCGCGGTGGCCAGCCTGACCGAGGCGCGTGACCGTGCGGCCCAGATCATGCACTCGATGATCTACACCCCGGGTGCCGAAGACTGGCGCGACTGGGTGATCCATGTCAGCGGCTCCGACGGCGAGGAGATCTTCGACCTTCCCTTCACCGCCATGCTCGGCAAGCCGCATTGAGGTGATGCCGTGCTGTTCGCTTCATTAACCCTGCTCTGCCAGCCCCTCAACTTCGTCGCCACCAAGTGGCAGAAGCTGGTGCGGATCGCAGGCAACCCCTACCGCCCCGAACTTCACTACATGCGCGGGCCTGGCCCGAAATGGCACGCCAAATATCAGGCCAGCCGGCTGGACCGCGGGCTCTGAGCGCAGTCCGCGGCTGCTCCTCTACTTCCCCGTAAACTTCGCCTTGCGCTTCTCGACGAAGGCGGTGCGGCCTTCGATGGCGTCGGCGCTCTTGCGGATCGTGGCCTGAACCTCGATCTCGCGGCGGAACTGCGCCTCGTAAGCCGCATGCTCGCTCTCCTCGACAAGCGCACGCGTTGCGACCAAAGCGCGCGTCGGGCCGTCCGCCAAACGGCGCGCCAGGACCAGCGCCTCGTCCATCAGCTTCGCGTCGTCGACGACCTGCCGCACCAGGCCGATCTCCTGCGCACGTTCGGCCGTCAGGGGCTCGTTCAGCAACATCAGCTCGAGCGCGCGCTGCCGACCGACCAGCCGCGGCAACAGCCAGGTCGAACCGAGATCGGGCACCAGGGCGATCCGGCTGAACACCTGGATGAAGCTCGCCGACCGCGCCGCAACAATCATGTCGCCGGCCATCGCAAGGCTGAAGCCGCCGCCGGCCGCGACGCCGTTGACGGCGACCACGACAGGCACGCGGCATTCGCGCAACGCCTTGAACGCGGGCCAGTAGAACCGCATCACGCCGGCGGCGATGTCCTCGCCCAGCGCTTCCGATGCCTTCAAATTCTGTCCTGAGCAAAATCCGCGCCCCGCGCCGGTGAGGATCAGTGCGCGAATGCCCTCATCCCCAGTCATCTCGGCGACGGCGGCGGCGAGCGCGCCGAGCAGGTCCGGCGTCATCGCGTTCAGACTCGCCGGCTCGTCGAGCGTCAAGATCCCAACCGCGCCATCCCGCGCCTGTTTCACACCTGCCATGTCTCGTCTCCCTTTGGATTTTCTCGTTGGCGGCAATGTGCCATCCTTCGCACGCCCCGCCAATGCTGCAGCTTCCGCGTGAAGCCAGAACAACCGAATCCAGAGATCAAGACGACATCATGCCTCATCAGTTCAGCCTCGCCCAAGCCGTCCGCAAACCCGCCGTCACATCCAAGGGCGGCATCGTCGCCTCGCAATCGCGACGGGCGGCCGAAGTGGGCGCGCAGGTGCTGGCGGCGGGCGGCGACTGCGTGGACGCGATCGTCGCGACCACCTTTGCGCTGAACGTGCTGGAGCCCTGGAACAGCGGCATCGGCGGCGGCGGCGCCATGGTGCTCTACCGCGCCAAGGAAAATCGCACCGAGGTGATCGACTACGGCATGTGCGCGCCACAGAGCCTGCGCACCACCGACTACCCGCTCAGCGGCGAAGGCGCGGCCTCCGATCTGTTTCCCTGGCCGCGGGTGAAGGACGATCGCAACATTCACGGCCCCGGCTCGGTCGCCGTGCCCGGCGTCGTCGCCGGCATGGAGGAGGCACATCGCCGCTACGCCAAGATGCCGTGGAAGGATCTGGTCGCGCCGGCCGCCGCGCTCGCCGGCGAAGGCCTGCTGGTCGATTGGTGGACCACGCTGACGATCGCGGCATCGGCAGCCGATCTCAGGCGCTATCCCGCGAGCGCGGCCACCTTCCTGAAGGATGGCCTGCCGCCGAGCGCGCCGTGGGGCATCAAGTCCGAGACGCGGCTGCCGTTGGCCACGTTGAAGGCGACGTTGTCGCACCTCGCCGCTGCCGGTCCGCGCGATTTCTACCAGGGCGATCTCGCCAAAAGCATCGCATCCGACATCAAGGCCGACGGCGGCTCGCTGTCGGTGGAGGATCTCGCCGCGTTTCGCGCCCATCTGCGCGAGCCGCTGGCGATCCCCTATCGCGGCGGCAAGGTGTATGCGACGCCGGAGCTCACGGCCGGACCGACAATGGCGCATGCGCTGCGGCTGTTGCAGCAGAGTCTGAAGCCGGGAAGCGCACCCGACGCGACCACCTACAGCGAATATGCGGTGGCGCTGCAAGCAGCCTTCCGCGAGCGGCTCAAGGACATGGGCGATGCCGACGGCAAGCGATCGCTCGGCGCCGAATATCTGGCGCCCGCCTGCACAACGCATTTCTCCGTGGTCGACCGCCACGGCAACATCGCAGCGGTCACGCAGACGCTGCTCTCGTCCTTCGGCTCGAAATACGTGACGCCGCACACCGGCATTGCCATGAACAACGGCATCATGTGGTTCGACCCGACGCCGGGCACCACCAACTCGCTCGCTCCCGGGAAGCGCTGTCTCTGCAACTACACGCCCGTCATCGCCGAAACGAAGGACGGCAAGCGTCTCGCGGTCGGCGCCTCCGGCGGCCGCCGCATCCTGCCGTCGGTGATGCAGCTCGTGTCCTTTGCGATGGATTTCGGCATGGACCTCGACACGGCCATCCACCAGCCGCGGATCGACGCAAGCGAAGGCGCGGTCGTGATCGGCGATATCAGACTGCCGGCAGACGTGCGCAAGACACTTGCCGCACGCTTCGATTATGAAGAGACGCAAGTGCAGGCCCTGCCGCAGAAGTTCGCCTGCCCCAGCGTGGTGATGCGCGAGGACGATACGAATTCGGGCGCGGTCGAGATCTTCCAGCCCTGGGCCGACGCTGTCGCCGAATCCTGAGCGTCACGACTCCTCCGCATTTGCACGCGACACCGCGATCGATGTTCGTTCGTCGAACGGACAGATGCGTGCCTAACAGGAGAGATTTCGGATGAAGAAACTTGCGCTCGCCGCAACACTGATCATCGCGGCCGGCTTCACCATGCCAAACGCCGCATTCGCCAGGGGCGGCCACGGACATGGTCATGGCCATGGCCACGGCCATCATGGCGGATACCATGGACATCGCCATGCCACTCATCTCGGATGGCACCACGGGCGCAAGGTCGGCTGGCGCGGCAGGGGCTGCCCGCCCGGCCTGTGGAAACAGGGTCGCTGCTGACGCCCTATCTGCAAGTCATGCAAGGCGTCGCTCCTGACGGGGCGGCGCCTTCTTCTTCAAACGCCCAGCCGATCCCGCACCCGGCCCGTGATCACAGCAGTCGCAACCCCCAAGGGCCAAAATGCGTGCATCGGAATCGGCTTGATACCCGTGACGGGCATGTCGATCTCAGCCTTGGCACCGCCGATCAGCCGGCGCGCGAGCTGCGCGCCCATCGCGGTCGAGAGCGCGACGCCGCGGCCATTGCAGCCGAGCGAGATCAGGACGCTCTCCGCCGGCTCGTGCACATGCGGATAATGATCCTTGGTGATGGCGAGCCGGCTGTTCCAGCCATGCGTCCAGGCGGCGCCCTTGAGCTGCGGCCATAGCCGCTCGGCATAACGCATGAGATAGGCGACGTCGTTGGGCGACTTGATCCAGCGCATCGGGCCGCGGCCGCCCATCAGCAGGCGGTTGTTTTGATCGATCCGATAATAGACGGTGATATGACCGCTCTCGTAGAGCACCGGCCGTGTCGGCATGATCGAGCGGGCGACCGCGTCGGAGAGCGGCGCGGTGGCGGCAATCGAAGAGAATACCGGCACGATGGTACGGCGGAGCGCCGGCCAGAGATCGTCGGTGAAGCCGTTGGTGGCGAGCAGGACCTTGTCGGCATGCACCACCGCGCGCGGCGTCTCGATGCGCCAGCGCGCGCCGTCGCGACGGAGCGACAGCGCCGGCGTTTCGCCATGGACCTTCGCGCCCGCGGAAATCGCGGCGCGCGCGAGGCCACGGGCGTAGCTGAGCGGATGCAGATCGCCGCCGCGCGAGTCCAGCATGGCGCCGATGTAGCGGTCCGTGCCGGTCATCTCGCGCAACTGCTCGCGGTTCAGATATTGCACCGGCATGCCGCGGCGCATGCATTGCTGCGCCGTCTTCTCGATCGCGGCGGCGCTGGCCTCGTTGTAGGCCGCGCGCAGCGTGCCATTCTGCCGCGCTTCGCAGGGGATCTGGTAACGGCGGATCAGGTCGTGCGTGAAATTGGTCGTGCCGTAGGAGAAGTCGATCATGCGGCGGCCGAGCTCGGCGCCGAAATCGGCCTCGATCTGATCGGGGTCATGCTTCAAGCCGGGATTGGTGTGACCACCATTATTGCCCGATGCGCCCCAACCAGGTTCCTGCGCCTCCAGCACCAGCGCCTCGACACCTCGCTCCGCCAGATGCAAGGCCGTGGACAGACCGGTGTAGCCGCCGCCGACGATCGCGACGGGGACGGTCTTGTCCGCGTCGAGCGGCGGCGTGGCAACCGGCGCGACGGCGGTGTCGGCATAGAGCGAGGGCGGCAGAGGCAGGCGCGTAGTCATGACGAGGACCGATCAGAGCGGATGCAGCACGCGGCGCAAAAAGTCCTGCGTGCGCGGGTGCTGGGGTTGATTGAGGACGGCCTTCGCCGCGCCCTGCTCGACGATGACGCCGCCGTCGATGAACAGCACGCGGTCGGCGACGTCGCGGGCAAAGCCCATCTCGTGGGTGACGACGACCATGGTCATGCCGTCATCGGCGAGCTTGCGCATCACGCCGAGCACGTCACCGACCAGTTCGGGATCGAGCGCCGAGGTCGGCTCGTCGAACAGGATCGCCTTTGGCTGCATCGCGAGCGCGCGCGCGATGGCGACGCGCTGCTGCTGGCCGCCGGAGAGCTGCGGCGGATGCGCGTCGGCCTTTTCGGCGAGGCCCACCTGACCGAGCAGCGCGCGGCCGCGCTCGAGCACCTGCGCACGCGGCTCCTTCTTTACAAAGAGCGGGCCTTCGACGACGTTTTCCAGCACGGTGCGATGCGGGAACAGGTTGAAGCGCTGGAACACCATCGAGACCTGGGTGCGGACCTTCACGATGGAGGACGCATCGCGGTCGACCTTCAGCCCCTCGACGTTGATCTCGCCGCGGTCGTAGCTTTCCAGCCCATTGATACAGCGCAGGATCGTCGACTTGCCGGAGCCCGAGGGGCCAATGATGCAGACCACCTCACCCTTCTGGACGGAGGCCGTGATGCCCTTGAGCACCTCGTTCTGGCCAAAGCTCTTGTGGACGTCGGTGAGCTCGATCATTTCTTGCCCGCCCGCTTCTCGAAGTGACGGACCAGCAGGATCAGCGGGATGCTCATGGTGAGATACATCAGCGCCACCAGCGTGAACACATTGGTGTTCTTGAAGGTCGAGGATGCGATCAGCTTGCCTTGCAACGCGAGCTCGGCGACCGTGATGGTGGAGGCTTGCGACGAATCCTTCAGCATCATGATCATGACGTTGCCATAAGGCGGCAGCACGATGCGCACCGCCTGGGGCAACACCACGCGGCGCATGGTGAGCCACCAGCCCATGCCGATCGACTGCGCCGCCTCGATCTGGCCCTTGTCGATCGCCTCGATGCCCGCACGGAAATTCTCGGCCTGGTAGGCCGAATAGGCGATGCCGAGCCCGAGGATCGCGGCCTGCAAGGCCGACAGCGTGACGCCGAGATCCGGCATCACGAAATAGAGGTAGAACAACAGCACGATGATCGGGATGCCGCGGATCACGTTGATCAGGCTGGCGCTGAGCATCGACAGCACCTTGATGCCGGAGACCCGCATCATCGCCCAGATCAGACCCAGCACCGTCGAGAGCAGCAGCGAGCCGATGGTGACGACGATCGTCAGCGCGACACCGCTCATCAGGATCGGGAAGAATTCGACGGCGTCGTGCCAGAAGCCTTTCATCGGTCAGCCTTACCAGCCTCTGTCGATCAACCCTGCGCCTTCTGACCCCACTTCTCGAGGATCTTGTCGATGGTGCCGTTGGCCTTCAGCTTCGCCAACGAGGCGTTGATCTTGCCGAGCAGCGCGGCCTCGCCCTTGCGGACGCCGATGCCGACCGAGCCGACGGTGACGGGCTTGTAGCCGTCGACGAGACGTACCTCAGGGAAACCACCCTGCTTCAGATTGTAGGCGAGGATCGGATAGTCGGCGTAGCCGGCCTTGAGGCGACCGGTGTTCACGTCGCGCAGGATGTCAGGGATGGTGTCGTAGGCCTTGACGTCGGCGAACAGGCCGGACTTCTTCAGCGCATCGACGAAGGCGGTGCCGACCTGGGCGCCGACCGTCTCGCCCTTCAGATCATCCTGCGTGGCATAGGCCTTGGTGTCGCTCTTCGGGACCACCAGGCCTTCGCCGTAGGTGTAGATCGGATCGGAGAAGTCGACGACCTCCTTGCGCGGCGCGGTGATGAACATCGCCGCCGCAATCATGTCGATCTTGCCCGATGTGAGCGACGGGATCAGCGCCGAGAACGCCATCGGCTCGATCTGCACGCTGAGGCCGGCGTCCTTGCCGATCTCGGTGACGATGTCGACCATGATGCCCTGGATGGTGTTGGTCTTGGTGTCGAGGAAGGTGAAGGGAATGCCTGTCGGCGTCGAGCCGACCTTCAACGCCTGCTGCGCCGAAGCCGGCATCGCCGCTGCAATCGCGAGCGCCGCGACCGCGGCCAGACCAAAACGCTTCATCGCATCCCCCTTTGGGCTTGGCCGATGTCGGCGCTCGCGCATGTCGTGATCAGACGTTGCGGGCCAAGCCGTTTCGGCCTATTTTCACCAATATGAAAATTTGGTCACACTTTCGCGGGCGATGCAAGCGGTTTTCATGCACATGAAGGAAGCGGTTTGACGTGAGCGGTGGCAAAAGAATGCGCAAACCGGCCGCCGCAAAGCCGGCGAAGGTGAAAGCCAAGGCTACCACCAAGCCGGCCGAGCCCGCGATGGATGTCGCGGTCGGCCGCCGTATCCGCGATCTCAGGCGTGTCAGACAATTCTCGCTCGAGACCGTCGCGGCGCGCACCGACCTGTCGATCGGCTTCCTCAGCCAGATCGAGCGCGGCCTGTCGTCGCCATCGCTGCGCGTGCTGGCAACGCTCTCCGACGTGCTCGGCGTCGGCATGGCCGCTTTGTTCGGTGCGAGCCCAAGTCCCGACGGTGCCTCCGACCAGGTGGTGACGCGCGGGCTTCAGCGGCCGGAACTGAAACTCTGGCGCAGCGGAATTTCGAAGCAACTGCTGAGCGCTGCGGGCAGCGACAACCGGCTCAACCTGTTCCTGGTGCATATCGATCCCGGCGGCTCCGCGGGCGACGAACTCTATACCCATGACGGCGAGGAAGCCGGCCTCGTGCTCGAAGGCGAGATGATGCTGACGGTGGACAGCGAGACGTGGTCGCTGAAGACGGGCGACAGTTTTCGGTTCGCTAGCCGAAGGCCGCACCGGTTTTCCAATCCGGCCAATGATGCGAAGGCTGTGGTGCTGTGGGTGAATTGCGTGACGGGCGCGGGGTAAGCCCGTGCTCACCTTCCACCGCGCACGGCGAAAGTAAGAAAAGCCGCGACGTCTCCACATCGTCATTGCGAGCGAAGCGAAGCAATCCAGACTTTCTCCGCGGAGGCACTCTGGATTGCTTCGTCGCTTCGCTCCTCGCAATGACGGGCGGATGGAGTCTTAGCCGAACCGATACTTGTACCGGTCCACCGTCAGCGCACTCACATCGACCTCCGGCTTCCTGCCCGACAGCATGTCCGCGAGCACGCGGCCGGAGCCGCAGGACATGGTCCAGCCGAGCGTGCCATGGCCGGTGTTGAGGTGGAGGTTGCCGTATTGCGTCGGGCCGATCACCGGCGGGCCGTCCGGCGTCATCGGACGCAGGCCGCTCCAGAACGTCGCCTTGGAGAGATCGCCGCCGCGCGGGAACAGATCGGTCAGCGAGTGATCGAGCGTGGCGCGGCGGGCGTCGTAGAGCTGGCTCGAATAGCCGGATATCTCGGCAGTGCCGCCGACGCGGATGCGATTGCCGAGGCGGGTGATCGCGACCTTGTAGCTCTCGTCCATCACGGTCGATTCCGGCGCGCCGGAGGCGTCCTTGATCGGCACCGTGATCGAATAGCCCTTCACCGGATAGACCGGCAATGAGATGCCAAGCGGTGCAACGAGCCGCGACGACCAGCTTCCGAGCGCGAGAACGTAGGCATCGGCCTGCAACGAGCCCGCACTGGTCACGACACCACTGACGCGCGCGCCATCCGTGACGATGCGATCGATGCCGGTGTTGAACATGAAGCGCACACCGAGCGCTTCGGCATGCTTGGCCAGCGCCTGCGTGAACATGTGGCAGTCGCCGGTCTCGTCCTGCGGCAAGCGAAGCCCGCCGGCGAACTTCTCCTTCACGGCGGCGAGCGCCGGCTCGACCGCGATGCAGCCCTCCCGGCTCAACACCTCGAAAGGAACGCCATACTGCTTGAGCACGGCGATGTCCTCACCGGTGCCATCGAGCTGCGCCTGGTGGCGGAAAAGCTGCAGCGTGCCCTGCGAGCGCTCGTCATACTGGATGCCGATGTCGCGGCGCAGGTCGCGCAGGCAATCGCGGCTGTATTCCGCGATCGGGATCATCCGGCTCTTGTTGACCGCGTAACGCGCGCTGGTGCAGTTGCGCAGCATCTTGGAGAGCCAGACCCACATGACAGGATCGAGCTTCGGCCGGATCACCAGCGGGCCGTGCTTCATCAGCAGCCATTTGATCGCCTTCACCGGCACGCCGGGACCGGCCCAGGGCGACGAATAGCCGGGCGACACCTCGCCCGCGTTGGCGAAAGAGGTCTCCAGCGCCGGCTCGGGCTGACGGTCGACGACCGTCACCTCATGACCGGCACGCGCAAGGTAGTAGGCAGAGGTGACACCGATGACACCGCTGCCGAGGATCAGAACTTTCACGCTTCGTCAAACTCCCGCGGCATCACGCTCGCCGCTGCAAGAACAAACTCCGCAACGGCGAGAGCAATTATCAGGCCACCCGCTTGATGGCGTCGCCGAGGATCGAGACCATATCGTCGATATGGCTCTTCTCGACGATGAGCGGGGGCGACAGCGCGAAGCTATCGCCGCTCATGCGGAAGTACAGACCGCGATTGAAGCAATCGACCATGACGTCGTAACCACGCGCGCCGACCGCACCGTCACGCGACGACAGCTCTACCGCGCCCATCAGGCCGCAATTGCGGATGTCGACGACGTTCGGCAGACCCTTCAGCGAATGCAGCGCATCGCCCCAGTATTCGGCAATCGACGCACCGCGCGTCAGCAGGCCCTCGTCCTTGTAGATGTCGAGCGTCGCGATGCCGGCGGCGCAGGCCGTCGGATGCGCCGAATAGGTGTAGCCGTGGAACAGCTCCATCTGGTTCTCCGGGCCGACCATCAGGCCGTCGTGAACCTTGCGGCTCGCGAACACCGCGCCGCAGGGAATGGTGCCGTTGGTGATGCCCTTGGCCGTCGTCATCAGGTCCGGCGTGACGCCGAAGAAGTCGGCGGCGAATGGCGTGCCGAGGCGGCCGAAGCCGGTGATGACCTCGTCGAAGATGAGGAGGATGCCGTGCTTGTCGCAGATCTCGCGCAGGCGCTTGAGATAGCCCTTCGGCGGCGGCAGCACCGCGGTCGAGCCCGGCACCGGCTCGACGATAACGGCCGCGATCGTCTCGGCGCCGTGCAGGCCGACCAGACGCTCGAGATCGTCGGCGAGCTCGGCGCCATGCTCAGGCTGGTCCTTGGCGAAGGCGTTGCGGGTGAGATCGTGGGTGTGGCGGATGTGGTCGACGCCCGGAAGATGGGTGGCGAAGGCGCGGCGATTGGCGACCATGCCGCCGACCGACATGCCGCCGAAGCCGACGCCGTGATAGCCGCGCTCGCGGCCGATCAAACGGGTGCGGCTCGCCTGGCCGTTGGCGCGGTGATAGGCGAGCGCGATCTTCAGCGCGGTGTCGACCGACTCGGAGCCGGAGTTAGTGAAGAAGATGCGGTCGAGGCCCTTCGGCGCGATCTCGGCGAGACGCTCGGCGAAGTCGAATGCCAGCGGATGGCCCATCTGGAACGACGGCGCGAAGTCCAGCGTCATCAGCTGGCGCTCGACCGCTGCGGCGATCTGCTTGCGGCCGTGACCGGCATTGACGCACCAGAGGCCGGCGGAGCCGTCGATCACCTTGCGGCCGTCGACGGTGGTGTAGTGCATGCCCTCGGCCGAGGAGAACAGGCGCGGCGCCTTCTTGAACTGACGGTTGGCCGTGAACGGCATCCAGAACGAGTCGGTATTGATAGTGTTCGGAATCTGATGAAGGGTCACGGGCCACGCTCCTTTGCTGACGGGATAGCAGAGGCACGGCTTCGGAAGCGCAACAAGTCCTTTTCTGGTCACCTGCAAGCCATTGATTTCACTGGGGCTGCCGGTCCATATTTGCGCGATCCGCAACACCTGCAACAGGGACCAGGGGCATGAGCGTCGACATCGGTAGACGGCTGCGATTCATCCGGGCGCACCACAAGCTGTCGCAGCGCGAGCTCGCCAAGCGCGCCGGCGTCACCAATTCGACGATCTCGCTGATCGAATCCAACCAGATGAACCCGTCGGTCGGCGCGCTCAAGCGCATCCTCGACGGCATCCCGATGGGGCTCGCCGAGTTTTTCGCGCTGGAGCCGGAGTCACGGCGCAAGATTTTCTACCGCGCCGAGGAGCTGACCGAGGTCGGCAAGAAGCCGATCTCGTATCGCCAGATCGGCGACAATCTGTTCGGCCGCAGCTTGCAGATCTTGAAAGAGCGATACGAGCCCGGCAGCGACACCGGACGCGTTCACCTCGTCCATGACGGCGAGGAAGGCGGCATCGTGATCTCGGGCAAGCTCGAAGTCACCGTCGAGGACGAGCGCCGCATCCTCAATCCCGGCGATGCCTACTACTTCGAGAGCCGTCGCCCGCATCGCTTCCGCTGCGTCGGCGGCAAGCCGTGCGAAGTGATCTCGGCCTGCACGCCGCCGACGTTTTGAGGCGCATCGACATTATCCGGAATCTTACGGAGTGCCCCGGTATCTTACGGATCTTGAGGCATCTCAATCTCCGCGCGTCGACCCTCTATATGTTGCGAACCCAAGCCGAGAGACATTCCGGCGCCGCTTCATAACTGGGCTCGAAGATGAAGATCACGCTCGCCAATGCAGAGGCCGCGCTCGATGAAGTGCAGCGCGACACCGACAAGCTCCATTCGCAGGAGCTGCGTAAGGCTATTGCCGACTACATCGAGACGCAGCGAGAAGCGCTGAAGGCGCTCCGCAAGAAACTGCATTAGCAGGACGCGGCGGAACGAGAAGATCTCGTCCCGCCTTTTTGCCTCAGCGCTGCGTCAACAACTCCTCGATCTTGATCGGAAAGCGGCGGACACGCACGCCGGTCGCATGCCACACCGCGTTGGCGACCGCGCCGGCGCTGCCGGTGATACCGATCTCCCCGACGCCCTTGATGCCGAGCGCATTCACATGCGGATCGTGCTCCTCGACCATGATCACGTCGAGCGGCGGCACGTCGGCATTCACGGGGATATGGTACTCGCCGAGATTGGCATTCATGATCCGGCCGCTGCGGCGGTCGGTGATGGCTTCCTCATGCAGCGCGAAGGACATGCCCCAGATCATGCCGCCGAACAGCTGGCTCTTCACCAGATGCGGATTGACGATGCGCCCCGCCGCGAACGCACCGACCATGCGGGTGACGCGGACCTGGCCGAGCTCGGGATCGACCTTCACCTCCGCAAACACCGCACCATGCGCGTGCATCGCATACTCTTCCATCGCCGCAGGGTTCGGCGCTCCGGTGCCGCGGGCTTCGAGTTCGGCAACGCCCGCGCGCGCGAGGATCTCGACGTAGCTCTCGCCACGGGTCTCGTCGTCGCGCCGGATCAACCGGCCATCGCGCGCGATCACGCCGGCATTGCCGGCACCAAACAACGGCGAGCGCTCGTCGTTGGTGGCGAGATCGGCGAGTTTTGCGACGACGGCCGCACCGGCACTGTGGATCGCAGCACCCGCGGTCGCGGTGTGCGCCGAGCCGCCGGCGATGCCCGCGTCGGGCAGGTCGGATGAACCAGCCTTGAACTCGACACGGTCGATGTCGAGCCCGAGTTCGTCGGCCGCGATCTGCGCGAGTGCCGTCCAGGCGCCCTGCCCCATGTCATGCGCGCCGATCTCCATCGCGCCACTACCGTCGCGGCGGAGCACCGCGCGCGCTTCGGCCTGGAACATCAGCGCCGGGAAGGTCGCGGTGCCCATGCCCCAGCCGACGAGAAGGCCAGCATCGTCGCGCATCTGCCGCGGCTGGAGCGAACGCTTCGACCAGCCGAACCGCGCCGCGCCCTGCTCGTAGCAGGCACGCAGCGCCTTGGACGAGAACGGCTTGCCAGTGATCGGCTCGACCTCGGCGTAGTTCTTCAGGCGGAAAGCCAGCGGATCGATGCCGCAGGCCCAGGCCATCTCGTCGATCGCGCTTTCGAGCGCGATCGAGCCGGTGGCCTCGCCGGGCGCACGCATGAACAGCGGCGTGCCGGTGTTGACGCGCACGGCGTCATGCGAGGTGCGGATCGCCGGGCTGGTGTAGAGCGTATGCGAGGCATCCGCGGCCGGCTCGTAGAAATCATCGAACGTGCTCGACACGGTCCGGGCGTGATGATCGAGCGCAGTCAGGCGCCCTTCGCCGTCCGTGCCAATGCGCAGCCGCTGACGCGTCGGTGCACGGTGACCGACCGGGCCGTACATCTGCTCACGGCGCAGCACCAGCTTGACCGGCTTGCCGACCAGCTTTGCCGCCATGATGCCGAGGACCGGCGGACCAGCCATCAGCCCCTTCGAGCCAAAGCCACCGCCGAGGAAAGGGCTGCGGATGTGGATCTTGTCATGCGCGATGCCGAACAATTCGGCAACGCGCGCAAGCGACAGCATGAGACCCTGGGTCGGCATGTCGATCTGCAGACTGTCGCCATTCCATGCGGCCACAATCGCATGCGGCTCCATCGCGTTGTGATATTGCGGCGGCGTTTCGTAAATCGCGTCGATCTGCTTCTCGGCCGCGGCAAGACCCGCCTCGACATCGCCGAGGTGATTTTCGGTGGGGTTGCCGACGCCGACGACCGGCGGCACATAACTCTCGCCGGCATCGAGGCCGACCAGCGCGGGCAGCGTCTCGTAGCGCGGCGCCAGCAGCACCGCGCCTTCCGTCGCTGCCTCAAGCGTCTCGGCGATCACGACGGCGATGGGCTGGTTGGCGTAGCGGACCTCGTTGCTCTGCAAGACCTCCATCCGGAACACGAACGGATTGGTCTTGATCTCCGGATCGATTGCGAGCTGCGGCTTGTGGTCTGGTGTCATGACGTCGACGACACCGGGATGGCGTTTTGCGGCAGCGACATCAAGCGAGGTGACGCGGCCGTGCGCGATGCTGGCGACGGCCATCACGGCAAACAGCATGCCGGGCGGATGGTTGTCGGCGGCGTAGGTCGCCTGCCCCTTGACCTTGAGGACGCCGTCGCGGCGGGTCAGCGGCTGGCCGATGCTGGAGCCGTGGCGCAGATGGGCGGGAGAGCTGGATAGATTAAGCTCAGGCATGGATGGCTCCGGACGTCGAGGCAAAGGGAGAGGCCGGCAGCGCGGGAATACGCGCGGGCGTACCAGCGGCGGCAAGGGTCAGCGCACGCACGACGATGCGGCGTGCGAGCTCGATCTTGAAGGCGTTGTCGCCGGACGGCTTTGCGTCGGTAAGCGCGCGCCAGGCGGCTTCCTGAAAAGCGTCGCTCGTCGGCGCGACGCCCTTGAGCACATCTTCCGCGGCGCGGGCACGCCAGGGCTTTGCGGCGACGCCGCCGAGCGCCAGCCGCGCCTCCGCGATCTTGCCGTTCTCGATCCGCAACGCAGCCGCGGCCGAGACAACGGCGAAGGCGTAAGACGTGCGCTCACGAATCTTGAGGTAGCGCGCATGCGCGGCGAAGCCGCGCGCCGCAGGCGGCAGCCGCACCGCGACGATGAGGTCGCCGGGCTCGAGCGCCGATTCACGCTCGGGCGTATGGCCCGGCAGGCGATGCAGCGCGTCGAGCGCGATCTCGCGGCGGCCGTTCCTGCCCTCGATCTCGACGACGGCGTCAAGCGCGACCAGAGGCACGCAGAAGTCCGACGGATGCGTAGCGATACAGCTTTCGCTCCAGCCGAGCACGGCATGGGTGCGGTTCTCGCCCTCGCGCGCGTCGCAGCCCGAGCCCGCCTCGCGCTTGTTGCAGCGGCTGGCGGTGTCGTAGAAATACGCGCAGCGCGTCCGTTGCAGCAGATTACCGCCGACGGTCGCGGCATTGCGCAGTTGCGCGGACGCACCGGACAGCAGCGCCTCGGCGACGGCCGGATAGGATCTTGCGAAGTTTGCGTCATGCGCGAGATCGGCGTTACTCACCAGCGCGCCGATGCGCAACGATCCGTCGGCGAGAGTCTCGATCTGATCGAGTCCGTCGAGATGCGTGACATCGACCAGCCGATCCGGTCGGCTGACGCCGCCCTTCATCAGATCGAGCAGATTGGTGCCGGCGGCGAGATAAACAGCGCCCGGCTTAGCGGCCGCCGCAACGGCCTCGGCCACTGTGGCCGGCCTGACATAATCGAACGGTTTCATGCGGAGCGCCTCTGATTGGATTCGTCCGTGCCGGCCTGGGCTTCCAGCACGGCATCGACGATGCCGGCATAAGCGCCGCAGCGGCAGAGATTGCCGCTCATGCATTCGCGGATGCGCTCGGGATCGTTGCCGGCCTGCGCCTCTTGCATCATGCCGATCGCGCTCATGATCTGGCCGGGCGTGCAGAAGCCGCACTGAAAGCCGTCATGTGCGATGAAGGCCGCCTGGACGGGATGAAGCTGGTCGCCGCGCGCCACGCCTTCGATGGTGAGGATGTCGGCGCCATCATGGCTGATGGCGAGAGCAAGACAGGAGTTGATGCGCTTGCCGTCGACGAGAATGGTGCAGGCGCCGCACTGGCCGCGATCGCATCCCTTCTTGGTTCCGGTCAGATGGAGGCGCTCACGCAGGAGATCGAGCAGCGTGACGCGCGGATCGTCGAGGACGAAGTCGCGCCGCGCACCGTTCACGGTGAGGCTGATGGAGTGGTTCATACAGGGCTCCGATCAGATATGGACATGAGTCATCGCTCAGCGCGCCACCTCCGTGGCCGCTGTCGATATGCGTTGGCCAGGCGGAACCCAGCCAACATCTCAAGGAAGATACGGAGGCACCCTCCGGTTAACAAGGGCTGCCTGAAAATATTTGGAATTCGTCGAAAGCCCGTGCGCATACAACGCGATGCAGCCTTGCTAGGGTTCAATCTAACCAATTCGTGATCTACATTACCGCCATGGACGACCAGACCGACCAGATTCGGAAGCCTCGCGCCGACGCCGTGCGCAATCGCGAGCGCGTGCTCGAGGCGGCGAAAATCGTGTTCAACGCGGGCGGTCCCGAGGCAAGCCTGGAAGCCGTCGCCAAACGCGCCGGCGTCGGCATCGGCACGCTCTATCGGCATTTTCCAACTCGCGAGGATTTGTTCGAGGCGGTGTACCGGCGCGAGGTCGAGCAGCTCAGCGAGCTTGCCGAGCAATTGAAGAACGCCAAGGACCCGGTCGATGCGCTGCGGCGCTGGCTGCGCTCCAACGTCGAATTCGTTGCCACAAAAAAGGGCATGTCGGCCGCGCTGGCGCTGACGTTCCAGAGCTCATCGGAACTCGCGGCGTTCTCGATGGACCGGCTCACCAAGGCGATCGGCTCGCTGCTCGACCGCGCAGTCGCGGCCGGCCAGATGCGCGGCGATGTCAGCCCGGAGGATCTGCTCAGGGCACTCGTCGGCATGTGTTACATGCACGACCAGCCCGGCTGGCAATCCTCGGTGCTGCGCATGCTCGACGTGTTCGTGGACGGGCTGCGGGTGCAGCCGGCCGGCAAGGCCAAGGCGCGTGCCGCCAAGCCTACGAAGCCGGCGGTGAAACGGAAGCGATAGCACGCCGTATTTCCCTGAGGTCGTGCTAGGATTGGCATCGCCGGGATTTCAACGCGGAGCCTGTCATGCGCATCGTCGCCTTGCTCGTCGCTATCAGCGTTATCTTCAGCTCCGTCTCAGCACGCGCCGGCGACGTCGCGGCGGCGCAAGGCGTCATCCGCGCCCAGGAACAGGCTTTCGCGCGCGACGATGCTGCGGCGGCCTATTCCCACGCCGCGCCGGCGATCAGAGAAATCTTCCCCGCCCCTGACATTTTCATGTCCATGGTGCAAAACGGCTACGCGCCGGTCTACCGGCACAAGAGTTTTGAGTTTGGCGAGAGCAAGAGCGAAGGCAACTGGATCTCCCAGCACGTCCACATCATCGATGCCAATGGCGAAGCCTGGGAGGCGCTCTACACGCTCGAGCAGCAGGCGGACGGCAGCTACAAGATCACCGGCTGCTCGCTGCTGAAGCTGGGGCGAGAAGTTTAGGTCGCAAAACCCGGTCCCGTCTCGACCGCGTTCATTCGCGACCGGATCAGCAGCGTCAGCACGATGCCGACATTGAGGGCGTTCCAGGCCACCCCGTTCGCGAACGCCGCAGCATAGGAGCCCGTCGCGTCGAAGATGACGCCCGACACCCAGCCGCCGAAGGACATGCCGAACACCGAGGCGAAGATCACGATGCCGACGCGGGTTGCCGCCTCGCTCGCCGGCATCGCCTCGCGCACGATGATGGCGTAGCTCGGCACGATGCCGCCCTGAAACAGGCCGAACATCGCGGAGATCAGATAGAGCGAAGTCAGGCTGTCGAAGAACAGATAGAACACCAGCGCAAAGCCCTGCGCCAGCGATCCGACCAGCAGCGTGCGGATGCCGCCGATCTTGTCGGCAAGGTAGCCCGAGCCGATACGGCTGACGATGCCGCAGGCCATCATCAGCGACAGCATCTCGGCGCCACGCGCCACGCCGTAACCGAGATCGCCGCAATAGGCGACGATGTGCACCTGCGGCATCGCCATGGCGACGCAGCAGGAGATGCTGGCGATCGAGAGCAGCACGGTCAGCGTGTTGGTCGAAAGCTTGAGATCGACCTGCGGCGGGCGCGCATTGGCGTGATTGCGGACCTTGTCGTCGCCCATCTGTGCGCGCAGGACCAGCACCAGGATCGTCATCAAAACCACGCAAACGAGGGCGATGCCGATATGCGTGGTGCGCCAGCCGATCGTCTGCATGCCCTCGCTGATGAGCGGCGGCCACATCGTGCCCGCGACGTAATTGCCGCTCGCGACGATGGTCACGGCAAGTCCGCGATAGCGCTCGAACCAGTGCGAGGCCTCCGCCATCAGAGGCGCGAAGGTCGCCGAGGTGCCGAGCCCGATCAGGAAATAGGCCGCAACGAACTGCCAGAGCTGGGTCGAGAGCCCCGCCAGCACGTTGGCAACGCCGATGAAAGCGATGCTGATCGCCATCGCCGGCACGATGCCGAACTTGTCGGTGATCTTGCCGGCGATCACGCCGCCAAGGCCGAAACCGAACATCATCAGTGTGAAGGCCAGCGACACAGCTGCTCGCGTGGCGGCGAACTCGGTCTGCACGACGGGAATCACCACGACGACCGCCCACATGCCGACGCCACCGACCGAACCGATCAGCAGCGCGAGCAACAGCCGCACCCAAGCCTGACGCGAATCAGGGGTGAATGAGGCCGGTCTCTGTCCTGGAAGATTTGGCGCGTGCACAGGCCGGACCATGTTCGCTGATCGCCGCGCGGTCAAGCAACGTGCCGCGATATTGGGCATGCGCGGTGCACTGCGGTAAGAAGATGCTTGGCGAAGCCGCGCTTTGCCATTAGTTTGCAATCTGCGTGTGCAACATTGCCGCGCGAGGAGCCTGTCGGCGGAATGCTGTTGCGATTGACGCGATCGATGCGGATCAGGGTGGGGCGGATCATCGCCCTCGCCTATCTGTTCTGCGTGCTCGCGCCGGCAGCAGCCCTCGCCTGGGGCAGCGGCCCGGCGCCGTGCCTCGACGACGCGCTCCTCGCCGATCTCGTGCCGGTACATCACCAGATGCAGGCCGGCCACGTGCATGACGGTGTGTCGCATGACCACGCAGGCATGCATGCGCATCACCAGGCTGCCGCACAGGATGCGCCCACCCAACATCACCATGACGGCAAGGCTGGCCCGTGCTGCGCGATGATGTGCGTGAGCGCCCTGCCGGCCGACCTGCCCGGCATCGCCAAACCACTGCAGCCGATTTCCGCCTGCGCGCCCGAGATCGTGGTCAGCCTGCACAGCGCGGCGCCGCCTCAGCGCTACCGCCCTCCCATCGCCTGATCTGACGCGACGACGTCAGGACCGCACGCGCATCCGCGCGCGCGAACCTGTGGTCTCTACGACAGATCAGGGATGACTCATGCTTACGCTTTCCGGGGCGAAGTTCGCCGCCGCACCCGCGGCGCGTGGACGACACTTTCGATTCAATTGGCCGCTGCTGCTCGTGCTTGCGCTCGCGCTGTCGGGCTGCATGCCGGCAACGACGCAAATTGCTGGCGCCGATCCTGCCGATCCTGCGGCAAAGGTCGCACGCGCCAGCTATCGGTCGACCATCGCGCCCTATACCAGCCTGCGACCTGCGACGCCGGGGCCATGGCGCGACCGCAACGACGCTGTCGCACCGCAGCCGAAGCAAGACCGGTAGGGGCGCGCCATGACGCATCATTTTGCGCGGGGCCTGCTCGTGCTCACTGCGCTGGGACTCTCCGGCTGCATGGCATTCTCGCCGGACGGAGGCATGACGACGGTCTCGGACCTCACCAGCCAGACCATCAACAAGGACGTCGCCTTCGTGCGAACGGCCGAAGGTGCGGAGGCCGTCAACGCGACCGTCCGCCGCTTGCTGGCGCGCACGCTGACCACCGAGACGGCCGTGCAGATCGCGCTGCTCAACAACAAGGGACTGCAAGCGACCTATAACGAGCTGGCGCTGGCCGAGACCGAACTCGTCGAGCAGAGCCTGCCGCCCAATCCCGTGTTCTCGATCTCGCGCATCGCAGGCAATGGCGCGAGCGAGATAGAGCGTCAGGTGGTCGGCGACATCCTCGCGCTGGCCACGCTGCCGTTCCGCTCCGACATCGCCCGCGACCGTTTCCGTCAGGCGCAATTGCGCGCGGCGTTGGCGACGCTGCGGTTGGCCGCCGATGTCCGGCGCGCCTATGTCCGTGCGGTCGCCGGAAACGAAATGGTGGCGCTGCTCACCGACGCGAAGGCGACGGCGGAATCGACCGCGCAGCTCGCGGTCAAACTCGGCGAGACCGGCTCGATCAACAAGCTCGATCAGGCCCGCGAGCAGGTGTTTTACGCCGAGACCACGGCCGACCTCGCCACCGCGCGGCAGGCGGCAACGAGCGCGCGCGAAAGGCTCGCGCGCCTGATGGGGCTGTGGGACGGCGGCCTCGACTTCCGTCTGCCCGATCAACTGCCGCCGCTGCCGCGCCGGCCGCAGGCACTGCCCTCGATCGAGGCCGATGCGGTTGCCCATCGTATCGATCTTCAGATCGCACGGCTGGAGCTGACGGCGCTGGCAAAGTCGCTCAACCTCACCAAGGCGATGCGCTTCGTCACGCTGCTCGACCTCGCCGGCATCTCCCGCCGCACCCAGGATCCCGAGGGCCCGCCGTTCCGCGAACGCGGTTTTGACGTGCAGTTCCAGATCCCGATCTTCGACGGCGGCGAGGTGCGCGTGCGGCAGGCGGCGGAGACCTACAATCTCGCCTTCAACCGCCTGACCGAGCGCGCCGTGAAC
Source organism: Bradyrhizobium sp. LA6.1 (assembly GCF_040547805.1). NCBI lineage: Bacteria > Pseudomonadati > Pseudomonadota > Alphaproteobacteria > Hyphomicrobiales > Nitrobacteraceae > Bradyrhizobium > Bradyrhizobium sp. LA6.1. Next base: position 115,181 of record NZ_JBEPQK010000024.1, read on the forward strand.
GTTCGCTCCGAGGCGCGCGATGCCTATCGGGTCTATCGCTCCAGCTACGACATCGCCAGCCACTATCAGCGCGAAATCCTCCCCTTGCGAAAAATCATCACGGAGGAGATGCAGCTGCGCTTCTCCAGCATGCAGGTCGATATTTTCGCGCTACTCACCGAAGCGCGGCAGCGCCTGGCGTCGCTGCGCGGCGCGATCGATGCCAAGCAAAAATTCTTCCTCGCCCAGTCCGACCTCCAGACCGCCGTCAACGGCGGCGGCGCACCTGCGTCGGGCGGCGACACTTCAACCACCATCGCCGCGGCAGCGCCTGCCGATGGCGGCCACTGAGATGGAGGCCAACATGTTTTCCCGCCGAGGATTTTTGGGCACCGCCGCGCTTGCCAGCGCGTCAGCCGTCAGCGGCCGTGTGCAGGCCGCGTCCATTCCTGAAGCGCCTCACATGGACAAGGTGGTGATGCAGCCGCCGCTGCACCCGATCAGCGGCCCGGACTATCGCCCCGTGGTCACGCTGAACGGCTGGTCGCTGCCGTTCCGCATGAACGGCGACTGGAAGGAATTCCATCTCGTCGCCGAACCCGTGGTGCGGGAATTCGCCGAGGGCATGAAAGTGAATCTGTGGGGCTATAACGGCCAGTCGCCGGGCCCGACCATCGAGGCGGTCGAAGGCGACAAGGTCCGCGTCTTCGTCACCAACAGACTGCCCGAATACACCACCGTGCACTGGCACGGCATGATCATTCCCAGCGGCATGGACGGTGTCGGCGGACTGACGCAGCCGCACATCCAGCCGGGAAAAACCTTCGTCTACGAGTTCGAGATGAAGAAGAGCGGGACCTTCATGTACCACCCGCATTCCGACGAGATGGTGCAGATGGCGATGGGCATGATGGGCATGGTCGTCGTGCATCCGCGCGATCAAAGCTTCCGGCCCGTCGACCGCGACTTCGTCTTCGTGATGAGCACCTATCGCGTCGATCCCGGCACATACCTGCCGCAGGTCAACGAGATGACCGACTTCAACATGTGGACCTGGAATTCGCGGGTGTTTCCCGGCATCGATCCCTTGCCGGTCAGGCTCGGCGACAAGGTGCGCGTGCGCATCGGCAATCTTAGCATGACCAACCATCCGATTCATCTGCACGGCCACAGCTTTGCGGTGACCTGCACCGATGGCGGCTGGATTCCGGAGAGCGCGCAATATCCGGAGACAACCACCGACGTGCCGGTCGGCGCGGTGCGCGTGTTCGACGTGCTCGCCGACAATCCCGGCGACTGGGCGTTCCATTGCCACAAGTCGCACCACACCATGAACGCGATGGGGCACGAGGTGCGCAATCTGATCGGCGTGTCGCGCAAGGACCTCGCCAAGGCGGTCGGCAAGCTCGCACCTGACAGCATGGCGATGGGCTCGACCGGCATGGCCATGGGCAACATGGAGATGCCCGCGCCCGACAACACGCTGCCGATGATGACCGGCACCGGTCAGTTCGGCCCGATCGAGATGGGCGGCATGTTCACGGTGATGAAGATCCGCGAGGATCTTGCGCGCGACGATTACCGCGATCCCGGCCCCTACCAATTCCCGCAAGGCACCGTCGCCTACGAGGTCACGCCACCGGCCGCAGAGCCGGCGCGGCAGCAAGGCGCGCCGATGAAGAACATGAAGATGTGAGCGTTTCGATGAACCACCAACTGGAGAACAAGATGAAGAAGACAATCAAACTCGGACTTGCGCTGGCTGCGCTTTCGACCGCACCGGCGTTTGCCCACGACCAGCACGGGCACGGGACCTTTTCGGCCGGCGAGCCCGGCGATCCCAGGAAGCCCGCGCGCACGATCGAGATCCTGCTGAACGAGATGGACTACGCGCCCGCCAGGATCGAGGTCAAACGCGGCGAGCAGATTCGTTTCGTGCTGCGCAATGTCGGCAAGGAGGACCATGAATTCCTGCTCGCCACGACGAAGGAGAATCTCGCGCATGCCGTGGAGATGAAGAAGCATCCGCACATGGAGCACGACGACCCCAACGGCGTCAGGCTCGCACCGAACAAGACGGCCGAGATCCTCTGGAAGTTCAGCAAGGCCGGCACGTTCGAATTCTCCTGCCTGATTCCCGACCACCGCGACTACGGCATGGTCGGCCACGTCACCGTGAAGTAACAAGGAAGACTCCCATGAACCGCACCATCCGTATCGCCGCAGCGTTGGCGCTGACCGTCGGCCTTGCCGCCGAAGCCTTCGCGGCCCAGGGCGCCGCGATCAGCGGCGAGGTCAGGAAGATCGACGAGGGCGCCGGCAAGATCACACTCAAGCACGGACCGGCGAAAAGCCTCGGCATGGATGAACCCATGACCATGGTCTACCGCGTCAAGGACCCCGCTTTGCTCAAGCAGGTGAAGGTCGGCGACAAGGTGACCTTCGAGGCCGAGGAGGCGGCTTCGGGGTACACGGTGACGACGATGCAGAAGGCGAAGTAGGGCTACGTCCTCCGCAGCTGATTTCGGCGCCAAACGCTTCCACAACGTCATGGCCGGGCTCGTCCCGGCCATCCACGGCTTCGGCCGCGCAGGCGGGACAAGCCCGGGCATGACGACTTCGTCCCTGCCAGGTGCCCGAAACACCCCGGTCTGACCTCCTGCCGCACCCTGCGTTAACCCTTTGCTAACCATACACCCGGCAAGAATTGCCGGGTGAAGTCGAGTGTCGTCAGCCGCGTAGAACGGGAGGTCCCCCGTGGACGCCAGTGCGGTGCCTCACTTTCGAAACGGCGGCCCTTCGGCCGCCGCGCAGACATTTGGGGCGCGCGGACGGCAGTCGCGCGGGGGAGCAGCTACCATGGTCGACGTCACCGCGGGACAGGGCGTAGGCAGCACGAACGCCGGCTTCCCGACCCTCACCGAGATCGGCAACATCCTCAAGCGCGGCGATATCGCGCTGGCACTCGGCGTCCTCACCATCCTGGTAGTGCTGATCCTGCCGCTGCCCGCGATCGTGCTGGACCTGTTCCTGGCGATCTCGATCACGCTCTCGATCCTGATCCTGATGACGTCGCTGTTCATCCAGGCGCCGCTGGAATTCTCCGCCTTCCCGACCGTCCTCCTGATCTCGACCATGCTGCGCCTGTCGCTGAACATGGCCTCGACCCGCCTGATCCTGTCGCACGGGCACGAGGGCACGGATGCCGCCGGTCACGTCATCGAAGCCTTCGGCAGCTTCGTGATGGGCGGCAATTTCGTCATCGGTATCATCGTCTTCGCCATCCTGATCATCGTCAACTTCGTCGTCATCACCAAGGGTTCGGGCCGTATCGCCGAAGTCGCCGCCCGCTTCCACCTCGACGCCATGCCCGGCAAGCAGATGGCGATCGACGCCGATCTCTCCGCCGGCCTGATCGACGAGAAGGTCGCCAAGCAGCGGCGGAAGGATCTGGAGGACGAGAGCGGCTTCTTCGGCGCCATGGACGGTGCCTCCAAATTCGTCCGCGGCGATGCCATCGCGGGCCTTTTGATCGTCTTCATCAACATCGTCGGCGGCATGATCATCGGTGTCGCGCAGCAAGGCCTCTCCTTCGCCGATGCCGGGCGCAGCTACACGCTGCTGACCGTCGGCGACGGCCTCGTCACCCAGGTGCCGGCGCTGATCGTTTCGACCGCGGCCGGCCTGCTCGTCTCCAAGGCCGGCGTGTCCGGCGCCGCCGACAAGGCGCTGATGAAACAGTTCTCCGGCTATCCGCAGGCGCTGGCGATGTCCGCGGCGGTCATGCTGGTGCTGGCGGCGCTGCCGGGTATCCCGACCATCCCCTTCCTGGCGCTCGGCGGCGGCGCCGGTGCGCTCGCCTGGCACGCCCGCAACCGCAACCGGGCGACTGCCAGGGCTGACGAAGTTGCAAAGACCGCATCCGCTCCGGGAACGCCGGGTTCACCTGGCGCCGCTGCGGCCGAAGAGCCGATCTCCGCCGCGCTCAAGATCGACGATCTCAAGATCGAGCTCGGCTATGCGCTACTGCCGCTCGTCAACGGCCCTGATGGCACCGACCGCCTCACCGAGCAGATCAAGGCGCTGCGCCGCTCGCTCGCGATCGAGATGGGCTTTGTGATGCCCGCCGTGCGCATCCTCGATAACGTCCAGCTCGAAGCCAACACCTACATCATCAAGATCAAGGAAGTGGACGCCGGCACCGGCAAGATCTGGCCGAACCAGTTCATGGTCATGGACCCCGGCGGCAGCCAGGTGCAGGTGCCCGGCATCCACACCACCGAGCCGACCTTCGGCCTGCCCGCAACCTGGGTCGATGCCAGCCTCAAGGAAGAAGCCTCGCTCAAGGGCTACACCGTCGTCGACGCCGCGACCGTGCTCTCGACCCACCTCACCGAGCTGCTCAAGGCCAACATGTCGGACCTGCTCTCCTATGGCGAGGTGCAGAAGCTGCTCAAGGAGCTGCCGAAGGAGCAGGGCGAACTGGTCAAGGACATCGTGCCGGGCCAGGTCACGGTCTCCGGCATCCAGCGCGTGCTGCAGCTGCTGCTCGCCGAGCGCATCTCGATCCGCGACCTCTCGACCATCCTGGAAGGCATCGCCGACTCGCTCGCCTTCTCGCGCAATCCCGCGACCATGGTCGAGCATGTCCGCGCCCGCCTCGCGCGGCAGATCTGCGCGCAAAACACCTCCTACAGCGGTTATCTGCCGCTGATCGCGCTGTCGGCGCGGTGGGAACAGGCCTTCGCCGAATCCATCATCGGCCAGGGCGAGGAACGCAGCCTCGCGATGCAGCCCTCGAAGCTGTCGGAATTCATGACCGGCGTGCGCGAGGCCTTCGAGCGCGCCGCGCGCGAAGGCGAAGCGCCGGTGCTGGTCACGTCTGCGGCAATTCGTCCCTTCGTACGCTCCCTCGTCGAGCGGTTCCGGGCCCAGACGACGGTGCTGTCGCAGGCTGAAATCCACCCCAGGGCGAGATTGAAAACGGTCGGAAGCATCTGATTTGCCTTAAGAAGCCGTATGTTTTTCGGCCACAGGCAAATGGTTTTTGAGTTCCTGGCGCCTTGTCGACCAAATGCAAACAATGCGCCTCGCAAGCACATTACACCTTTGAAATAATTATATAATCGAACGATTGAGGGGTCGCTTTCGATCGCGATCTTTCACGTCCTGTCACGCTCTTGTGATCGCCCCTTGGGAACGAATCCCCCAATACTAGGTTGTTGGGGACCGGAAGCATGAACCTCCCCCAACAGGGTAGCGACTACTTCGGGTAGATGGCGGCAGGAGCCTTCCATGAACCACTCGATTTACAGCGCTGATCGCTCGACCCACTTGAAAATCGTGGTCGTTGCCCTCGTCGCCGGCATCGCGGTGGCAGGCTTCGGCATCACGGCGGCGCGCACGGGTTCGGACGAAGGCCTGACCCAGACCGCCCGCGTCATCAAGGCCGGCAAGCCGGTTGTTATCACCAGCTCGAACGCATCCCTCGTTCGATAAGGAGATTTGACGAGTTTTGTGAATTCACGCGGCTCTTTACCAGCCCCCCAAAGTCGCCACGTGGATATGTAGACGACCCCAACCCCAAGTCGACTACGGAAAGCGCCCGCCCCCCACGGGCGCTTTCTCATGTCTGGGGTACCTCGTCATTGCGAGCGTAGCGAAGCAATCCAGACTGTCGCCGCGGAAAGATTCTGGATTGCTTCGCTACGCTCGCAATGACGGAGCAATTGGCACAGCCGCGATCCTCCAACCAGCCCCGATCAAATTCTACCGCGCCCCATAAGTCGGCGGCGGCGCCTGGACCGTCGGTGCTGCCGCAGCGAAGAGCTCGGCCTTGCTACCGGTGAGCGGCGGGTAGATGCGCTTGCAGTTGATGGTCTGCTTGGTCGCCTTTGCGGCCGCGCCAGTGGTGCGAACCTCGCGATCCCACCCTTCGGTATAGAGCGCGCCCCAGCCGCCGAGGTCGAGCACGGTCACGTACCAATCGATGCGCAGCGGCAGCATCGGCAGGCCCGCCAGATCGGCTACGACGTTGTGACCGGCGAAGCGGCCCATGGGACGGGCGAACTGGCAGGACATCACCGTCGGGTGCAGTCCATCGACCACGCTCGAGGCGACATCGCCGGCGGCGAACACACCCGGCACATCGGCCACCCGCATGAAAGGATCGACCAGCAGGCGGCCGAGGCGATCGCGCGCGCCCGCGAAGCTCTCGGCCAGCCGGCTCGCGCGCATCCCGGCGCACCAGATCACGGTTTGCGCCGGGATGAACTCGCCCGAGCTCAGGTGCATACCGGCGGCCTCGACGGACACGACGCGCACGCCAAGCCGCGTCTCGACGTCGAGCGAGGCCAATGCCGTCTCGATGACGGGACGCGCATGCGCGCCGATGGTGGCGCCGACCGCAGGGTTGGGATCGACCAGGACGATGCGGCGACTGCCGGTGATGCCGACGCGCGCCAGCCTGTCCGGCATCTCGGCCGCCACCTCGATGCCGGTGAATCCGGCGCCGACCACCACGACAGTCGAGCGCCCCGGCGAGGGCGCGCTGTGTCCGAGCGAGACGAGATGATTTTCGAGGATGAGCGCGGCGGCATAGGTATCGACGTCGAAAGCATGCTCGGCGAGGCCGGGGATGGCGGGACGCATCACTTCGCTGCCGAGCGCCAGCACCAGGCGGTCGTAGCTCAGCGTCTCCTCGCCGCCGCTCGTGACGAGAGAAATCTCGCGCCGAGCCGGGTCGATGGCTTCGACCTCGCCAATGCCATGAGTGACGCCGATCGGATCGAGCAGTTGCGGCAACGGCAGCGCGACCTCGCTGAGGTCGGCCTCGTAATTGCGCACCCGGATGTTGTGATAGGGATTGCGATCGACGACACGGATCTCGACGTCACGGCCGGCAGCGCCGAGCTCGTCGCGCTTGCGCGCGGCGCCGATGGCCGCCCATAGACCCGCAAACCCCGCGCCGAGCACGACGATACGCGCCATGTCCGTTTACTGCTTTGTTCAAGAATTCCGGCGGCCTGCCCGCGCAGGCAGATATAGCTCATTTGCCCGGATCGACCAACCGCGGCGTCGCCGCTCCGCCGCATAAAATCGCGGCTCAGGCCTCGCGCAGCTCCGATGGCGTCGCGCCAAAACGCTTGCGGAAGGCGCGGTTGAAATAGGACAGGTCGGAGAAGCCCGAGGAATGCGCGATGTCGCTGATCTTGCGCGCCCTCGCGCGGGGATCGCCGAGCAGCTTGCGTGCCAGCAACAGGCGCTGCTCCAGCACGAATTCGGTGAAGGTCGTGCCGGCCTGCTCGAACAAGCGTTGCGCCTGGCGCGGGCTGAGCCCTGAGCGCGTCGCGATCTCGGACAGACAGAGATCGTTGCGGCCGAGCGCGGCCATCACGTCGGCACGCATGAGATCGAGACGGGCCGCCGCATGTCCGCGACCGCGCGCAAGGCTTGCATGCTCCGCATCGGTGCCGAGCAGTAGGCCGACGAGATCGATCACGTGCTGCGCGGTCAGGCGCTGGCCGACGGCGTCGAGATGCGGCGCGTGATTGGCGGCGAGTGCGTGGTAGCGGAAGATCGTCTCGGCCACCGCGCCATCCGAGAGCACTTGCGACAGCTTGTCCTCGGCACGCGGATTGATGTCGAGCAGCGCGCGGCGCGGCATGCGGATGCTGGTGAAGCGATCTTCCTGGGTGTGGCCGACGGTGCCGGTTACGCCCATGTCGACGAGCACCATCTGCGCGGGCGCAAGTTCGACGGTGTGGCCGTTCTGCCCGACGCGGACAAGACCCGCATGCGCGGCGATCAGGACCAGATCGTCGCTGCCGTCGGCAAGATGGCTCTGCGTCCGCGAATATTGCGCGGAGGCACCTTCGGGAATGGCCAACGCGATATTGTCGACCACGCTGACCTGGAGCCGGCAATCGATGCTGTCGCCATGGCTTGGCCCGACATCGAGGCCGCAGGGACCGAAGGCCCGCTCGCGCCAATGTTCGAAGGCCGGACCATGCGGAAGGCCCGCATATTGGTGGACGAAGATGCCCGGCGTCTTAGCTGCATCCATCTGACTTCTAGCCCCTTTTCCGGCGCCATGATGTGCGGCGCCGACTGCAAATTCCGGGCATTTGACGCCGTGGATTGCGGGGAGGTTCAACGCGGGAGTGGATTCGGCGGGACTTGTCGGGTTGCGACGGCTGGACGGACCTTGGCGACGGTCGAGCGCCGTGTGCGCTCCATCCGGGCTACGGCGCCACGACACCTACTTCTTCGCGGGCGCCTGCGGCTGAGACGGCGGCACGGTCTCGATCAGCTTGCCGGAAAACACCGGAGCCGAGGTCGGCTGGCCGTTGGGCGAGCCGCCGGCCTGCTCGACGGTGACGGCGTAGGTCGCACCGTTGACGACCTCGGGATCGAAGGAGCCGAGCACCGGGCGCGCGGTGAAATCGCCCGCGCCAATCACGCCAAGCGAGCGCGGACGCGGCAGCTTGTCGGAGATCAGCCAGAGCTCGAAGCTCTTGCCGGCCTCCGGAGTCGCGCCGACCTTGCGCACGGTGAAATTCCGCGTCGCGCCGTCGACGGTGAGGATGAAGGCGGGACCGCCGCCCTGGCCCTGCAACAGCGCGACATATTGCGCAGCAGCCGTGAGCGGCGCCGCCGGCGTCTTCACTTCCACCGTCTGGATGCGCGGCGCCGGGCGCAAGCCGCCCGGCAGCGCATCGGGCTGGAAGATCTGAAGCGACAGCGTCACCAGCAGTGCAGCCGCAAGCGCGCCCACCGCGGAGGCGATCGTGCGCCAGCGTTTCACGCGGCCCTCGAGCCGGATGACATTGCTGTTGTCGGCGACCGGCGCCGGCGGCGCGCGCGCGACGTCAGGATCGGGTGCATGGACCTGCGGCATGAATATCGGCGCGATGTCGGGAAGCGCATCGGGTGCCGGCCGCGCCGTCCCGGGCTGCTCTGCTTCGGAAGGCTGCAGCTCCGATTGCGGCACGGCGTCCGGCGCCAGCTCGGGCGGTGCAGCTTCGATCGAGGAGGACTCGGGCACAGGTGGCGGCGGCGGCGAAGCTTCCGGCGCAGGCGTCTCCTGCGCAAAGTCCGTCCGCGCAAGCTCGGACCGGATGTTCTCCCACACGATCGGACGCGGTTCGACCGAGCCGACCATCTGGTTGAGGACGCCGAGCCGGTAAGCCCAGGCCTGCACGACATCGGCGAACGCCTTGTCCACGGCCATCATGGTCTCGACCTGCACGCGCTCATCGGCGTCGAGCGTACCGAGCGCATATTCCGCGGCGAGCGCGATATGGTCCTCCGTGTAGGCCATCACTTCCAGTCCAGAACCACCCTCACAATGCGAGCCCTCATAGTCCGAGGCACTCGCGGATATCCAACATGCTGCGCCGGAGCCACGTCTTCACCGTGTTGACGGGCGCGGCGAATTTTTCCGCCAATTGCTCGCGGCTCCAGCCGTTGTAATAGGCGAGAAGCACGAGCCTCTGACGATCCGGCTCGAGCCGGCCGATGCATTCCAGGAGCCGCTTCAACTCCTCGGTCATCTCCCTCCGCGCCAGCGGATCGGGGCTGTCGGCAGCGACTTCCATCGCCTGCGGCTCTTCCTCGATGGAGACTTCCGTCTTCTTGCGCACGATGTCGATGGCGCGGTTGCGCGCGATCGATGCCATCCATGTGATCGGCGACGACAAGGCCGGATTGAACTGGCCGGCGCCGTTCCAGATCTTGACGTAGGTCTCCTGAATGACCTCCTCTGCGAGATCCTGTCGGCGCAAGATACGGAGCACGACGCCATAGAGTTTCGCGCGCGTGGCGACGTAGAGGCGCTCGAACGCGGCCTGATCGCCCCTGGCGACCGCCTCAATCAGCCCGACCAGCTCTGCTGGCGTCAGCATTCAGCCCCCCACGCACGGCCTGTCGCGTTCCGCGCGGGCCCTGGCACTCCGCTACCATAGCGCGCGGCAAAGCCCATCACCAAGGGGCGGCGCGCCACACTGTGGATAGCAAACGCGAAACCCGGACCTTGCGGGTCCGGGTTCGACGAATTCTCGGCTGTTGGACCGCTGGCTGCGCCGTCAGGCGACGGCGCCGATGCGGGCACGCATCAGGCCGATGCTGTCGAGGTCGGCCTGCTCGCGGGCGTTTTCTTCGGCGCGCTCGCGGGCCTGGTCACGCTCGTCGAGGAGCTCGACCTTCTTCAGTTCCTCGAAGGCTTCGGCCAGCGCGGCCTTGGCTTCGTCGAGCTGGCCCTTCAGTTCGTCGGCCGAGCGGGTCAGGTTCTCACGGCGCTGAATCGCGGCCTTGGCATAGGTCGGATAAGCGAAGTGCGAGGGATCGTTGATCCCGGCACGCTCCTGCTCGGTCGTGATCTCGCGTTCAAGATCGGTCGACATCCGCTGGAAGTCGGCGATCATGGTCTCGATCTGGGTGACCCGGCGGCGCTTCTCGTCGACCTGAAATTTCTTCAGGCGGATGAGGGTATCACGTGACTTCATCGACTCATACTCCCCAGAAGTCCCCTGGCTGCACGTGGGACGTCACCGGTCTCCCCACAGGCCCTGATAGGGCCAAGACCGGCTCTGCTACTCTGTGAGAGCGGATGATGACCTGACAAAGTTAGCGTTCCGTTTCCAAATCACCGAGGATTTGCGCCAACTGGCGGTAGCCGTCCGCCAGTGATGCATTTTCGTCCTTGCGCTGGCGCAGGAACGCCTCCAGCGGCTCGTGCAGCCGGATCGCCTCGTCGACCTCGGGGCTGGAGCCGGCCCGGTAGGCCCCGAGCCGGATCAATTCCTCCATGTCGGCATAGGTCGCCATCACCTGGCGGGCCCGCTGGATGGTCGGCCAGAACTGCGGATCGGCCGATTTCGGCATGGTGCGGGAGACGGATTTGAGGATGTTGATGGCGGGGTAACGGCCGCGCTCGGCGATCGAGCGCTGCATCACGATATGGCCGTCGAGGATGCCGCGGACGGCATCCGCGATCGGCTCGTTATGGTCGTCGCCATCGACCAGCACCGTGAAGATCGCGGTGATCGCCCCCTCGCCCAGGCCCGGCCCCGCGCGCTCCAGAAGCTTCGGCAACTCGGTGAACACGGTCGGCGTATAGCCCTTGGCGGTCGGCGGCTCGCCGGCGGACAGGCCGATCTCGCGCTGGGCCATGGCGAAGCGCGTGACCGAGTCCATCAGGCAGAGCACGTCCTTCTCTTCATCGCGAAAGTATTCGGCGACCGCGAGCGTCAGATAGGCGGCCTGGCGCCGCATCAGCGCCGGCTCGTCCGAGGTTGCGACCACCACGACCGAGCGCGCCAGGCCCTCCTCGCCGAGATCGTCCTGCAGGAATTCCTGGACCTCGCGGCCGCGTTCGCCGATCAGCCCGATGACGCTGACCGCGGCATCGACGTTGCGCGCGAGCATCGACAGCAGCACCGATTTACCGACACCGGACCCTGCGAAAATGCCCATGCGCTGGCCGCGGCAGCAGGTGAGGAACGTGTTCATCGCGCGCACGCCGAGATCGAGCGGGGCGCCGACGCGTTTGCGCGAATGCGCCGGCGGCGGCGAATTGCGGTATGGCATCGGCGCCGGGCCCTGCGGCAATGGCCCCTTGCCGTCGATCGGCTCGCCCAGCGCGTTGACGACGCGGCCGAGCCAGGCCGATGACGGACGCACTTGATTGGCGGCATTGGCGATGACGGCCTTGCAGCCGCGGCGCACCCCGTCCAAGCCGGCGAACGGCATCACGACAGCGTTGTTGCCGGAGAAGCCGATCACCTCGCAGGGAATGGAACGGTTCGCGCCGGTCTCGATCACGAGCCGCGCACCGACCGACATCGCGTGAATGGGTCCAGCCACTTCGACCATCAGGCCGCGAACGCCGACCACGCGGCCATAGATGTTGACGCCGTCGATGTCGCCGATCTGTTCGGCAAGAGCCTTCATCAGGGGCGCGCCTTTAATAAGAGGACCTTCATAAGGTGATCGCCTCCGATCCCGGGCTTCATGGCGAAAGACTTAAGTTTCGCCATATTTCTGAACGGCGCTTAACTTCGTGTTTACCCGCATCGTTAATCATTGCGTCACTGTCTTTGTGACTGAGCGTGACTCCCCTTCAGAAGAAGGCTGAGTCGCGGGAGTCGGTTAGGCCCGTCTCTTAAAGTGGAACTTGAACGGTACGGGGTGACAAAAGCTGCTTCGTGCGCAAGACCTTAGGGCGATTCGACAAAAATTGCACCGGGGGGACTTGCGTTCCAGAATCAGAGTTTGTTAACCATCTGTTGTCAGGATCCGAATCAGTTGTTCAAAGGCGTTTTGTTGAGTGCCGCGAATGCGGCCGACCTGACGCCCAGGAGCGGCGACTATGGGGAACTGGCATGCGCGTTTTGCTGATTGAAGATGACAGCGCCGTCGCGCAGTCGATCGAGCTGATGCTGAAGTCTGAGAGCTTCAACGTCTACACGACCGATTTGGGGGAAGAAGGCGTCGATCTCGGTAAGTTATACGATTACGACATTATTCTTCTCGACCTCAATCTGCCCGACATGTCCGGTTACGACGTGCTCAAGCAGCTTCGGGTCTCCAAGATCAAGACACCGATTCTGATCCTCTCCGGCCTCGCCGGCATCGAGGACAAGGTCAAGGGTCTCGGCGTCGGCGCCGACGACTACATGACCAAGCCCTTCCACAAGGACGAGCTGGTAGCCCGGATCCACGCGATCGTGCGCCGCTCCAAGGGTCACGCCCAGTCGGTCATCCAGACCGGCGACCTCGTCGTCAACCTCGACACCAAGACGGTGGAAGTCGGCGGCCAGCGCGTGCATCTGACCGGCAAGGAATACCAGATGCTGGAGCTCCTTTCGCTTCGCAAGGGTACGACCCTCACCAAGGAAATGTTCCTCAACCATCTCTATGGCGGCATGGACGAGCCGGAGCTGAAGATCATCGACGTCTTCATCTGCAAGCTCCGCAAGAAGCTCGCCAACGCTTCCGAGGGCCGCAACTTCATCGAGACCGTGTGGGGCCGCGGCTACGTGCTGCGCGAGCCGCACGAGCACGAAGAGCGCATTCCCGCCTGATCCCTGGGTTTACGTCGCGAGCCCCCGGGGCTCGCTCCTCCCAGCCTGGACCCCGCCGCAAATGGCGGGGTTTTGTTTTTTGGGGACGCCAACGCGGCCTCATCGTCCTTGCGCCATTGAACCGCTATCCTCCCCCCGCCGACGAATGGTCGCTGCACGATGGGGGAACGATGATCCTGCAATCACTGGCCGGCCTGCCCGCCTTCCTGGTCTATTTCTGCACCGGCCTGATCGCGATCGTGGCGTATCTGTTCGTCTACACCCGCATCACTCCGCACAATGAGTTCCAGCTCATCCGCGACAACGAGCCGGCCGCCGCGATCGCGCTCGGCCTCAGCCTGCTCGGCTTCGTGGCGCCATTGGTCAGCGCGATCGCGCATTCGGCCAATGTGCTGGACTGCCTGATCTGGGCGGTCATCGCGTTGATCGTGCAGATCATCGTGCTCTTTCTGGTGAAGGTCCCGGTGCCGAACCTGTCGGCGCGGATTGCCGCAGGCGAGCTTGCGCCGGCGATCTGGCTCGGGCTGTCCTCGCTCGCGGCGGGCCTGTTGAACGCCGCCTGCATGATCTACTGACATGGCCAAACCCTCCAAAAAGGAGTTCGGCAAGCGCCGGCCGGCGCCCGTGGCGCCGCCATCGGGGCCGCCGGTGAAGCGCTCCGGCCATGTCGCGCTGCTGGTGATGGGCACGATCGCGGTTGGCACCACCGCCTACACGCTGATGCCGCGGCAGCACTGCGAACCCTCGCCCGGAGCCGTGCCGGGCCAGACGACCACGACGTGCAGCAGTAGCAGCAGTTCATCGGGCGGCAGCAGCTCGCGCTGGTCGTCGCGATCGAGCTTCTTCAGCAGCGATTCCTCGAGCCATTCCTCATCGGGAACCTCTTCGGACTCAGGCTCCAGCAGCGTGAGCCGTGGCGGCTTTGGCTCGTTCGGCCATGGCTTCTCGGGCGGCGGCTGATCCATGCGACGCATCGTCTGCCCCGAGCGCGACGACTGGCGGCAGACCGCCGAACAATGCGGCTTCGCCTTCCACACCATCGACGGCGAACGCTATTGGGACGAGAGCGCCTATTACGCCTTCACGCTCGACGAGATCGAGCGCGGCATCGAGACGCCGACAGCCGAGATCGACGCGATGTGCCTGGAGCTTGCCGGCCGCGTGATCGGTGACGAGCGCTATCTGCGACGCTTGAAGATTCCGGAGGCGTTCTGGAGCTTGATCGCCGAGAGCTGGGAGCGCGACGACCGCAGCCTCTATGGCCGGCTCGATCTGAAGTTCGACGGACAGTCGCCTGCAAAGCTGCTCGAATACAACGCGGATACGCCGACCTCGATCTTCGAGGCTGCGGTGTTTCAATGGACCTGGCTCGAACAGGCGATCGAACGCCGCATCATTCCGGCGCGTGCCGACCAGTTCAACTCCATCCACGAGCGGCTGATCGCGGCGTGGAAGGAGATTGCCGCAGGCCGCCATGTCCATCTCACCGGCACCACCGGCAACGAGGAAGACGCCGGCACGCTCGCTTATCTCGAGGACACCGCGCGCCAGGCGGGGCTCTCGACCAGGATGCTCGACATCGAGGAGATCGGCTGGCGCGACGAGCCTGGCGGCTTCGTCGATCTCGACGACGGCGACATCGCGTTCGCCTTCAAGCTCTATCCCTGGGAATGGATGTTCCACGACGCCTTCGGCGCCAAGCTGATGAGCGCGCCGACACGCTGGATCGAGCCGCCGTGGAAGGCGGTGCTCTCCAACAAGGGCATTTTGCCGCTGCTCTGGGAGATGTTTCCGAACCATCCCAATCTGCTGCCGGCCTTCTTCGAGGACGACGCGCGGGCAGCCGAGCTCGGCAGCTCCTACGTCCGCAAGCCGCTGCTGTCGCGCGAAGGCGCCAATGTCACGCTGGTGTCCGGAGGCATGCCGCTCGACGAGCAGGCAGGACCTTACGGCGCTGAAGGCTTCGTGCGGCAGGCACTGTCGCCGCTGCCGAATTTCTCGGGCTTCTATGTGGTGGTGGGAAGCTGGCTGGTGAACCACGAGCCGTGCGGCCTGTCGATCCGCGAGGACGAGAGCCCGATCACCGGCAACCGCTCGCGGTTTCTGCCGCATGCGATTTTGTGAAATGCGCTCGCGACCTCATCGGAACGGGACGCGAGCGCAGAGACTTGCGTGCTTACTCAGGGCGTCTTGACGATGAATCTCCCGTCGTAGAGGCCCGCGCCCTTGAAGCCGGCTTGCGCACTTTCGAAGCCGCCCGTGCCCGTCGCGTTTGCATACGCCCCGGTGCCTGACAGGATCGTGTATTCGCCTTTCGTCCGACCATCCTTGATCGCGCCGGCGTAGCGCGCCGTGATCGAGGATCCGTCGTCGAAGGTGTAGGTGCTGTAGCCGTAGATGGGTCCTGAGCCCTTGATCAGGTCGGCGGAGTGGACGAAGTCCTTCACCGCAACGCGGCCGTCCTTGAAGAAGGCAACGCCAAACATTTTGCCAGACATGACCGTCTGACCTTCGACGTTCGCGACCTCGGTGACCTTTAAGTCCATCGGCTTGGTGACAAGCTTGAATTCGAGGACCTGCTCGCCAGCGAGAGCAGTGGCGGGCAACGAAAGCGCCGCCAACAAGAAATACGAGGCACAAGACATTCGCATGGTATGTCCTCCTCAGTACAATTCATGATGGAATGGAATCCCGCCTCGGTTCGGCGGGACCATCGCCAGCATAGCACAACCATCAGATGCTGATCAGGGCCGCGATTGCATTGCATCGCGGCACGAGCTCTATTGCGCGGTAGTCGAGTAATCCGCAATGCTCAAACGCGTGTGAAGCGTCACGCACTCTGACGGAACGATATCCGCCAGTTGTTGCCGATCATTCGCGACGACGGCGTTCAGTGAGATTGCCTGTCGTTCGGCGAATCACCTCGCCGCGGCGACCTTCAGCGGCTGCGGCATCAATCCGCCCATCGGGCGGCCGGAGCGCGCGGGGTTGAGCTGATAGAGACCGCGGCGCTCGGTGATCGGGCGGAACGCGTCGGTGATGCCGACGACGGATTCGGCCGCGCCAAGCAGCAGCGTGCCGTCGGCTTCCAGTCCCTTCGCCATGCGCTCGAAAATCACGGCCTTCGTGTCCTGGTCGAAATAGATCAGGACGTTGCGGCAGAAGATCACGTCGAACGTGCCGAGATGGGAGAAGTCCTGCAACAGATTGAGCTGACGGAACTGCACCATCGCGCGAATGTCGGCATTGAGCTGCCAGAGCTCGCCGACTTGCGTGAAGTATTTCATCAGGTGCTGGATCGGCAGGCCGCGCTGCACCTCGAACTGGCTGTAGATGCCGGCCCTGGATTTCTCCAGCACCTCCTGCGACAGATCGGTGGCAACGATCTCGATGCGCCAGCCGGCGAAGGCCGCGCCCATCTCCTTCAGGCACATCGCGATTGAATAGGGCTCCTGCCCGGTCGACGAGGCCGCCGACCAGATGCGGAGCGACCTGCGCGCCGCGCGCGCCTGGAGCAGGCAAGGCAGGATGGTTTCGCGCAGGTGATCGAACGGGATCTTGTCGCGGTAGAAGAAGGTCTCGTTGGTGGTCATCGCTTCGACCACGTCGGTCGCAAGCCGGCCGTCGCCGTTCCTGATCTTCAGCACGAGATCGGGAATCCCGGGCAAGCTCGCCTTGCGGGCAAGCGGCAGCAGCCGGCTCTCGACGAGATACTGCTTGTCGGCGGAGAGATCGAGGCCGGAGCGCTCTTTCAGGAACTTGCGCAGATATTCGTAGTCAACCGGCGTCACGAGCGGTCTCCCGCGAACAGGCGGTTGACCTTGGCGCCGATCTGGTTGAGCGGCAGGATCGCCGCGCAGATGCCGGCATTGGCCGCCGCGCCCGGCATGCCCCAGACCACACTGGAGGCTTCGTCCTGCGCGATCACGTTGCCGCCGGCGGCGACGATGTCCTTGCCGCCGCGCATGCCGTCCGAGCCCATGCCCGTCAGGATCACCGAGAGGATGTTACCGTGCCAGATGTCGATGGCGGAGGTGAACAGCGGATCGACCGCGGGCTTGCAGAAATTGACGGCGGGACCGTCGTCGAGCGCGATCGCCGCGTCAGCGCCGCTGCGCACGACACGCATGTGCTTGCCGCCGGGCGCGAGGTAGATCCGTCCCGGCTTCACCGGCTCGCCGTCGACCGCCTCGGCCGCCGGCTTGCGGCTCGCGCGCGCCAGGTGCTCGGCGAGAATGGTGGTGAAGGTCGGCGGCATGTGCTGGGTGATCAGCACCGGGAAGCGGTCGATCACCGGGCCGAGCTCGGTGACGAGCGCCATCAGCGCCTGCGGACCGCCGGTCGAGGAGCCGATCAACAGCACCTTCGGTGCGTGGGCCGAGAACGGGCGCGTGGACAGCACCCCAGACGACGGCGCATGCAGGGTCGGTGCGGGCGCGGCGGGCCGCACGACAGCCGGCGCACGTGCAGCCGGGGTCGCTGGCGCCAGCGGCGGGCTCGCGACTGCGGGCCTGCGGCGCAGCCGCGCGCCGAGGTGACGGATCTTCTGGATCAGGTCGTGATGAAAGATGTCCGCGGCCGACGCTTCGCGTGTCGACTCCGGCTTCGGAATGTAGTCCGCCGCACCGAGCGACAGCGCCTTGAAGCTGATCTCCGCGTTACGGCGGGTCAGCGTCGAGGCCATGATGATGACGAGATCGCGCTTCTTCGCCAGCAGTTGCGGCAGCGCCGAGATGCCGTCGAGCTCGGGCATTTCGATGTCGAGCACGGCAACGTCGGGATTGATGCGTTCGAGCTGGTTGACCGCCTCGAGCCCGGTGCGCAGCGAGGCCGCGACCTCCATGTCATGCTCGGCACCGATCCAGCGCGAGATCAGACCGCGTATGACGACCGAGTCGTCGACGACCATCACCCGCAGCGGCCCGGCGTCGCGCGACGGACCCGTGGTCGAATTACCTGCGAACGCAACACTCATTACTCACCAACTCAGACTGAAACGGTTCAGTTGAAACAATCGCCGAAGGATCCGTTCAGCCTCCGGATGTTCGCTCAGATAAGCCCGACTTCCTGGAATTTCGCCGTCACGATGTCCTTGTCGAAGGGCTTCATGATGTATTCATTGGCGCCGGCGTGCAGCGCACGGGCGATGTGCGCGACGTCGTTCTCGGTGGTGCAGAACACCACCTTGGGCTGGTCACCGCCGGGCATCCGCCGGAGATGGCCAAGGAATTCGTAGCCGTCCATGACCGGCATGTTCCAGTCAAGCAGCACGGCATCGGGCAAGCCGCGCTTGCAGGCCTCCAGTGCCTTCTCACCGTCCTCGGCTTCGAGAATCTGGAAGTCGAGGCCCTCCAGGATCCGGCGCGCAACCTTGCGGATGACGCTGGAATCATCAACGACGAGACAAGTGCGCATGTGAACCTCTGCTTCCTACCCCCTTGTGGGGATACTTCCAATTGCGAGTCCGTCGGCGGCGATGCCGCCGTATCAGGCCGCCATCATCTCGGGCGCGAGCTCGAGGACGCGATCGACGTCGAGGACGACCATGAGCTGGCCGTCGAGGCGGTGGACGCCGCCGGCGAGCTTGGCCATGCGGGGATCGAGGTT
>NZ_JBEPQK010000025.1:0-130572 GCF_040547805.1 Bradyrhizobium sp. LA6.1
AAAATCGTATCGGCCGCTCCCTTCCGAACGCAGTCTATCACTAACCCGTTTCTATCCCACAGGGGGCGTGCAGCGCCGAGATCAGTTTTTTAGAAAGCGCGCTCACCAAGGCGGGATTGCTGAGCGCAAAACGATGATCGACCGCGAGCACGATTTGTCGATCACGAAGCAAGCGGAAGTGTTGCAGATCAGCCGTGGCAGCGTCTATTACCTGCCGCGCCCGGTGTCGGACGCCGATCTCACGGTCATGCGGCGTCTCGATCGGCTGCATCTGGAGTTTCCTTTCGCCGGTTCGCGGATGTTGAGAGGCCTGCTGGCTGCCGAGGGGTGCAAGATCGGCCGCCGGCATGTCAAAACGCTGATGCGGCGGATGGGGATAGAGGCGCTCTATCGCCGTCCTCGGACCACGAAGCCGGAGCCCGGCCACAAGATCTATCCTTACCTGCTGCGCGGCATGGAGATCACGCGTCCGAACCAGGTCTGGGCGATGGACATCACTTACATCCCGATGGCGCGCGGCTTCGTGTATCTCGCTGTCGTGCTCGATTGGGCTACCCGACGTGTCTTGTCGTGGCGGTTGTCGATCACGATGGAAGCGGCCTTCTGCGTCGAGACCCTGGAGGATGCCCTGGCGCGGCACGGCCGGCCTGACGTCTTCAATACCGACCAGGGTTCGCAGTTCACCGGTGCGACCTTCATCGCCGTGCTCGCCGGCAACGGCATCGCCATCAGCATGGACGGCAAAGGGGCTTGGCGGGACAACGTGTTCGTCGAGCGGTTGTGGCGCAGCGTCAAGTACGAGGAGGTGTATCTGCGGGCCTACGAGACCGTCAGCGAGGCGCGCGACTCGATCGGCCGTCCCCATTCGAGCCTTGACGGCAGCACACCGGATCAAGCCTACTTCACCCCGCTGCCAATCCGCTTGGCAGCCTAACCCCGGCAGAAGCTCCACTTATCAACGCGGAGATTCTGTTCAGACAACCGGGACCAGCTCTCGTCCATCCGGCGTAAAGAATCTGCGCCTTTGTGGAGGCTTGAAAGGTCTCGAAGGAAACTCCTGTGAGCAGGTTGGCTCCAACGCTTCGTTGATCGATGACCTTCGCGCCGATGATCCCATTTGGAACCCCCTTCGGTTGCCTGAAATCGTAGTCGACCTGCGCGAAGCCTGTGTTGACGAAGTCTTGGACGTTGTAGTCCATGGCGGCAAGCGAGAGACCGAACCGGCCGGTATCTGATCATCCCGAAGACCGCACCATGGTTCGCAACATCGCTCCTGCCGGCGACAACATCCGACAGCGGAATGAAGGTGTTCCAGTCTCTTTGTTTCATATTCCAGAGATAACCGACCGAGTAATCGTAGTTACGATCTCTGTCCGGCAGGGAGACCAGAGTGGCGGCTTCAAACGTGTTGGGCACCATTCGGTTGTTTTGCGGATTGATGAGAGGCGTGTCCACCAATTGGCGGCCGCCTCGAACTTCCTGGTCTCCGATCTGTACGCGCCCATATCTGGCCAAGCACGGCTATCGAGTTTTGAACGGGTGCCAATAGTTTGGTGCCACCTTCATCGGAAGGAGCGAAAATCGGTTGCGAAGTATAGACGGCTGCGTGCACTCCGAACACGTCACCGATAAGCCCGGATCGAAATGCCAACCAGCCACCGGCAGTCCAAGCCTGCGACTTCGATCCATTGAAATTGTCGCGCGTAAATTCGAAGCTTCTCAGCACATATTGCAAAAATGAATCACGAACAATCGCCGGGGTTTCGGTCGAGTACTGCAGCCAGTAAATCTCATTCATGTAAAGCTGGGCGGAATTTTCCTCACAGTCCAGGTGAAGCGATCCTGGTCTGCAAGTTCAATGTGCGAGTCTGGCAGCAGTTGCTGCGCCTCTGGAGAAGTTGCTGCGCCTGTGATTGTGTGACCATCCCAGTCGATGGGACGCAAAGTGCAAGCCAGCCGACAGCGAGAAGTCCGGTGCAAGCGCGACTTCGGCGAAGATACCCATTTGAGCCGATTTGCCGCAAGTAGCCTCCTGGAGACCCGAGCACTGCGACGAGATGGCCGAAACCTATGTAATCAACTAACTAGCGACAAATCGATCAAATCACAGACGAATTGAAGCCGGCCGTCAAATCCGCCATACAACCGCGCTGGCACTGCCGTTTTGCCAGCACCTCAGGACGCCCGCGAAACGTTCGCACTCATACAGAGACGCCCTGACAAACATTGCTCATCACGCCCGGACGCGCTTCTTATCTCATTTAAACCCACTCATAAGCCGCTCTTCCTTGAGCATCACACCTATGGCATCGATAATTCGAACTTCGGGATGGGCCTTGCAGTACACGATAACTTCGTGTTCGAGTTCCTTCGAACGAGCGATATTGAAATAGTGCTTTTTTGCAAGCCCATTGTACCAGCCACTGTACCAGGTTGTGAGCCTGTCGGCATCCCCCTGCCAAGTTCCCGCAAGGGCAGCGCAGGTCAACGCTTGGACATCAATGTAGCCGTTGGCGTCCGCGAACGCAGTGAGATCTGTTTGCGCCCGAACGCCCGCACTCGCCGCAGCCAGTACTGTCGTCGCGACCAATAGCACTTTCCACATGCTGTCACCCCTGCGTCATCTGGTTTACTTCCGTTGCCGACTCAAGAGACGTGGCAGGCTCGAACAATCGGCGCTATGCACCTTCGGCAAATTTGTGCTCCCAGGCCTTCGACATACGCAACATGGTACTGCTCTGGGTGTCTGAGGGGGCCCGGGTCACCAAGCAGGTTGCTGACGAGCTGGTTTCGGTTGAAAAAACCATCAAGGTCCCACCGGGTCGGACGATGGAAGAGCCGGGCATTCGCACATGGCCGATCTCGTTCGCCGCCCGAGCATGCTCACCTTTTCGAATTTGGACGCACCTATCGGCCCAAAGCCGGATCGCCAGTGCCCGATCTAACTGCGATGGTCGTTTCTGGCGAAAGCTCCCTCATGGTCGCTATCGTGGACGATGATCCAGCAGTGCTTAGGGCCTTGATCCGCCTGCTACGTTCACACGCATTTTGCGCCCGCGCTTATGGATCAGGACAGGAATTTCTGGCGGCGTTGCTGCCTGTCTTCCGTCCGGACTGTCTGATTGTCGATCTTCCAACGGCCGGAAATGAGCTGGTTGGCGCTTCGGCGGCATCTTATGAGCAAGGGCATAAAGATCCGACAATTCTGATCACGGCGCGTGCCGAGGCAGCGTTGCGCGGTCTACAATCAATTCCAGAATTCACGAGCCAGTGCTCTCCTGCGAATATGTCGTCAGGATCGAGTTCGATGGCGTACCGCCAGGAACAAGCACTTGCGTCGGCTGCATTCGACGATGCTGTCTCATTTGCCGGCCCAGTGAACATTGAACGCACGGCACATCCGCTCGAAAACGCTTACCGCGAGATGAACTCCTGATATGCAGCCGCTCCCTGCTCGATGTCGAAGCAGGCGCGAGATTCGACCGGCGAGCCCGCATCATGATCGAAGAGTTCAATCGAGAACAGCGATGCCGAGCTGGCGCCGTCTTGCGAGCCGTCAAACATGCGAACCTCGCAGCTGCCGATGTGCGCGAGCGTGACGACCCTCGAATCACCTTCTGGAAGGCACAATAACTTGATATAGGCCCGTGCAATCCGCAGCTTTATGAACTCATTGTCGGACGTCCTGCACATGACCGCGCCTCGGAAGGTCTTCATAGTGATGGCTTCCGTCGGCGCTGCGACGCGTTGATACCGGAAAGGCCGCTGACCGGTGCGAGTGGCTCCCATAACGGTTGGCAGCGGCAAGGCCGCTGCCAACCAGGGTCTAGCCGTCTGAGAGCGGCACAGCGACGTAATGGGACGCATCGCCGGAGCGAAGACGCATCAATACGCTGTTCTTCTTGTCCGTCCGCGCGGCGTCGAGCGCCTCGCGAACGTCGCCGGGATTCGACACACTCTTGCCGGCAACCTCCAGGATCAAGTCGCCCTTTTTAAGCCCGCGATCGGCGGCCGCGCTCTTCGGGTCGACTTTCATGACAACGACGCCACCGTCCTTGCCCGCGCCGTTCTCCTTACCAGCCGGCGCGACTGTCAGGCCGAGGCGCGGAATCTCTGCACCCTGCGTTGCGCCCTTCCCGTCAACACCCAATTCTGCCTTGGCTTCCTGAACGTTCGGCAATTGGCCGAGGGTGAGGCTCACGACCTTGCTTTTACCCTTATGCAATACGTCGAGCTTGACCGTGCTGCCGGGAGCAAGGCTGCCGACTACGCGCGCCAGTTCGCGAGCATCTTTGATCGACTGACCATTGACGGCAATAATGACGTCGCCGGAATCGATCCCG
This sequence comes from Bradyrhizobium sp. LA6.1, assembly GCF_040547805.1. Classification (NCBI taxonomy): domain Bacteria; kingdom Pseudomonadati; phylum Pseudomonadota; class Alphaproteobacteria; order Hyphomicrobiales; family Nitrobacteraceae; genus Bradyrhizobium; species Bradyrhizobium sp. LA6.1. Next base: position 4,344 of record NZ_JBEPQK010000025.1, read on the forward strand.
GCTTTGGCAGCGGGACCATCCTTCTGAGGATCGGCCACCAACGCCCCGTTGGCCTGCTTCAGACCCATGCTATCTGCGATATCCTGGGTCACTGGCTGACTCTGAACACCGATCCAGCCGCGGTTCACGCTTCCCTTATCCTTCAGCTGCGCGATGGCGGTCTTCACGGTCGCGGCCGGAATCGAAAATGCGATGCCGACGCTGCCACCGGATGGCGAATAGATCGCGGTGTTCACGCCGACAACCTCGCCCTGCAGGTTGAAGGCCGGGCCGCCGGAATTCCCCTTGTTGACGGGCGCGTCGATCTGGATGAAATCGTCGTAGGGACCGTTTCCGATGTCCCGCCCGCTGGCCGACACGATGCCGGCAGTCACGGTGCCACCTAGGCCGAAGGGGTTACCGACCGCAAGCACCCAATCGCCGGTTCGGGCCTTGCTCTCGGACAATTTCACGAACGGGAAGTCGGAGCCGCCCTCGACCTTGATCAGGGCGACGTCGGTGCGCGGATCCGTTCCAATGACCTTGGCGGCATAAGTCTTTCCCGCATCGGTCGTAACTTCGACCTTGTCGGCGCCGTCGACGACATGGTTGTTGGTGACCGCATATCCGTCGGATGAAACAAAAAAGCCAGAACCTTGGCCGATCATTTCACCGTGCCGGCCGCCGCGCCCTGAGCCTTCGGGAGACCCATCAGGGCCGCCGAACTGGTGAAAGAAGCGCTCCATCGGCGAGCCATCGTTCTCGCCCTTCCTGCTCGTATCGACCGCCTTCTCTTTCATCGTGACCTTCACCGAGATCACCGAAGGCTTCACGCGTTCAACCACATCGGCAAAGCCCGCGGGCTGCGCGGCGCCGCCGACTTCGGCGTGCGCGGGACTACCAAGAATATCGAACCCGCCCGAGGCGGAGCTGAAGCCGTAAGCGCCGATGGACATGCCGGTCAAGACAGATGCCATCAATGCGAGTTTTCGCGCTGCGAACGGCGAGCGTCGCGGCGCCTGGAAGGATAGTGCCGTCCGGTAGTCCGAAAGATAGTCGGTCATAAAACGAGTCTCCATGGAGAACTCGGCGCGCGATAGCCCGCCGTTATGACCGGGCAATGCAGGTTTTCACATTACGCAGCGCTGGACGCAGAATTAATGATTCGAAATAACCCGCGGACCAACGTTGCCGTGCCAGCACGCCCGCGCTGCCGGCCCTGGATGCCGGCGTCAAATGGATCGACGGGCAGGCACGCGATCGCGACGCGGGGGATTGGCAGCCAAGCCGGCAGTGCCGCAATCGCTTGATATTGGACTTCCTTCTTGGCTTTCTGCCGCTTCTGCATAGCCACCCGGACAAGCCTGCCGATACGATGAGGTCGAAAGCTTTCTCACCGATGAGACCGCTTCCAACGCGTTAACGCTGGGCTAAACTCACAAGGAGAACGATATGGCAGGCGCCATGAGACTGCATCGGATGGCCGGAATGCTCGCGATGGTGACATTCTGTAATGCGAACATGGCACTGGCCCAGACGTCCCCGGTCCCCTCTTCGATGAAGACGATCGGCACACCAGCCGCAGCGGCACGACCCGAGATTGTGCCCTCGTTAATCGTGCTCAATTCGCGCGGCGCGACCTTGCAGGGAGATACCCTCACGCTAACCGGACTGGCGTCCAATTCCATCATATTCGCCGATCGTCCTGTCAGGGCGGCCGGCCATCAGCTCACCGCCGACGTCATCGCGGACTGGGGATCGGGTGACGACAGTTTTGCGAAGAATCCCCCGAACGCGACCGTGTCGGTCCTCGGCAAGGATAGCTCGGTGAAGGATGCCGTCGTCGTTCTGAGAAGCCCGAAGCTGGAGGGCGATAAGCTGACGTTCAACGTTCAGACACTCGAAGGCGATCTCAACGGCGGCGACGGAGGCGCTGCAATTTCTATCGACATTATCGGACGGCCATTCACGCCATTGTCATTCGCCGGCGTTGCCCGGCGCAGCGCGTTCCGTGGCGCGATGTATGCTGGTGCCGCCGGCGCGGCGGCGTATGGCGCAGCAGCGTATGCCGCGCCTTATGCCTACCCCTATGGGCGGCCGGCCTGCGGATACTATCCCTACCCGCCCTGCTACTGAGGCGAACGGAGTGATCTAGATTACGCGCCTACCTCATTTTGTCGAAGCAAACCGCCCGACGGACCCGTCCGCTGCGCCCTGCAAGCTATCGGCCCCTCTCGACAGGCGAGAGGGGACACTCGGGGAACACCGGTTCGACTTCGATCGGCGTGAAGAAATGTGCCCCTTGAGGCGGCGGTTATTTCGACTCATGTTCGTGGCGACGAGACCTCGGTACCGCGGTTCCACTCAATGTCCTGGTGACGTGGACCGCCAGGCAAGATCATCCGACAACACGTAGATTGTGATCGCCGCGAGACAGAGCGAGATACCGATCCAGAATGCCGGTGAATGGTGGATTCGTCGCCAGTCGCGCGGCTGCGCCTTGGATTTCATTTCGATCACATCCTACGGGCGACGATCGTCGCACTCTGTGCCTAGTGACAGACAATCTTTCCGTCCGGTTCAGAGCAGAACTCCACCTTCCCTGTCCAGCGGTCGAGCCGGTGAACCCCGATCGACGACGAGACGATGTGCCATCTGAAAAGCATCGCCAAGGATACCACGATGAGTACGACGGCGACGATAACGGTGGCGGGGATATGGAAGCCCATTGTTCGAACGCGCTCCTATCGCGGCTATGTGTCGTGGACCACGGCGCGGCCAATCGTCACTATTCCAGGGTTGCGTTGATTGTGATGACCGACGTACCCGAACCATACGCGCTCGTACCTGTCGCCCGCACCGAGAAAGTATCGCTACCTCTATAGCCGGCGCGCGACGTGTACACGTAAGACGACCTATCTATTCGTTGCAGCCTGCCGTGCCTCGGCCGCTGTGACACGCGCGAACTCAATATTTCGCCCCTGACATTCAGCGAGAATAAGCAGCTTGTCCCCGAATTTATCTCAATATAGCCGATCGAGTTGACGCCCCACCCCGATGGCGATCCCGACATTGGGCACTGAGGAGCATTCTGAGCCGCGGCATGGGTTATCAATCCTGGCGCCGTAAGGATAAAAGCCAGCACGGACATTCTTGATAGCCGCATGGTAACCTCCTTTTCATTTCGTTCCAAAAGCCGGTTCTCTGGGTGCCATCTCGCGATCAGTTCATCGGAGTCGTGACGTGGCGTGGAGCAGCCTTTAACGGCCCATCGCTTCGACACCCGAGATTTCGAGAAACGCTCGATGATATTCGACCGCAACATAGACGCATTCCAACGGGACGAGCGCTGTCAGGCGCGGACACGAAACGCCAGCATGACCAATCCTGCGCCCTGGATGAGCAACAGCACACCGAACACAATCGGTACAGCGAACGAGGCCGCGATCGGCGAGCCCAACAGCAATAGTCCGACCAACACATTGATCACGCCGAGAATAATGGGCCCAAGTCCGCCGCCCTTGAATCCTCCCACGATCTGGAGCGCGCCCATAGCCAGGCCTTGAATGCCGAGAATGATGACGATCATCGTAGGGACTGTGAACGCGGCAAATAGGGGATGTCTCAGCACAAAAAGACCTGCAAGAATGCCGACGAGGCCGCTGAGCAAGGACCATATCCAGGGAGTCGCCCGATCGACGAAGACCTGAACCAGCCCTAGCGTTCCGGTAATGAGCCAGTAGAACCCCAGAAACGTCGCCAGCGCCACGATCGTTGCGCCGGGCTGGGTCACCAGCATGAGACCCAGCATGATCCCTGCGAACCCCTGCAGCAGGAATATCCACCAGATGGTCGACCTCTGGGGCAGCAATACGGTATCGGTCATGACAGTTTCCCTCCTGAATCAGCTATCGCGTTCATCGAAAGCGAAAATGCGCCTCCAGTCGTTCTTCATGCTGACGACGATCCATTCATTCTTTCTCGCTTCATCGTAAAGCGCCGGCGTAAAGGTGCCGACCTTGCTGCCGGGAAGGCCCAGCGCCGGACCGTAGGCATATTCACGCTTCGCGTCGTCATGCAGCACAAGCATTTTCAGCCGCGCACCGGATCCGGCGGCGGTCCACTCAAGCATTTGCTGGTCGCCAACCGAGTTGCCGAAGGCGGCACAGGGTCGCCGTCCGATCATCATGTGAATGCCTTCGGGCTTGCCGGCATGGTCATTATTGAGCAAAAGCTTCGGCTCCTTGGTAAGAAACGCCTTGTCGTCCTTGTCATAACCGAGCTTCGTTCCGCCCACGGTGCCGACGACCTGTTCCGGCGGGATGCCATAGACGCGCTCGGAATACACCCGTACGAAATCCTGGCCGCCGCCGGTCACGATGTAGGTCTTGTAACCATTGCCGCGGAGGTAGTTCAGCACTTCGAGCATTGGCTGGTAGACAAGCTCTGTGTAGAGCCTTTTCCAGCGCGGATCCCGGGCGGTTTCAATCCATTGCTTCACCTCAGCATTGAATTGCTCCACCGGCATCCCAGTCAGAGTAGCGGCAAGGATCTTCTCGAGATCCTTCATCGTGAATTTTGCCATAGCCTCAAGATTGCCCGACAGCACGGTCTTGAAGGGTTCGATACTCTTGAGTTCGGGCTTTTTCGCCACCACGGCCGGAACGCGATCCAGGCAGTACATCACTTGCGAATACATTGGATGCTCGACCCAGAGCGTACCATCCTGATCGAACGTCGCGATGCGCTCCTCGGGCGTCACGAACTGGGGGCTGCCTTGCATCGTGGTAGCGCGAACGAACTCGATGATCGCCTGCTTCGCAGCTCCCTCGTTCCAGGAAGCTAGCGCGTTACCGGTCGCTGCGGTCTGCGCCTGCACCGACGTGGTCAGGAGCGGTCCAGACACGGCTGGGAGTACCGCCAACGCCGACAGGACGGTACGGCGGTTAAAGCCAATTGGCGAAATTATCGTTTCACGGGATGCCTTGTTCATTTACGTCCTTCCAGACCCATGACATCAGGCTAGTTGTTCGCGGGCGGACTCCTCAGCTTGTCCATCGCCTGCTCTACCGAGAACGAGCCGGGTTTCTGTCGTGGTGGAAACGCGACGAAACTCTGGAGATGCTGCCCCACGATGCCTTGCGCCGGAACGATCACGAACGCATGTTCGATGAACCATCTCACGTAGTCGCCGGCCTCGTGTTGCGCTCGCTCAAACGGATCCGAGCGCAGGTTGAACAACATCGGCAGGCGGAGCTGAACGAGTGGCTGTTGCCAGACACTGAAGCCTTCGGCCTTCTGTTCCAGAAACACCGCCTTCCACTGCTCATAGCGAAGTCCGGCAAGGTTGCCGTCGTCGGTCCAGTAGAAGAACTCGCGGCGCTTGTCCGGCCCGTTGGCGGAGAGCAGTTCGCGCTGGTCGTAGCCGTCGAGGTGAACCTTGAAGGTCTTCCCCGCCGCTTCATAGCCTTGCAGCAGCTTGTCCTTGACCGCGGGCTCGCCCGCGGCGGCGACTAAGGTGGTCGCCCAATCCTCCGCTGAGAATATCTCGTTGATCTCGGTACGCGGCGGCACCGTTCCGGGCCAACGGATCATCGCCGGCACGCGGTAACCGCCTTCCCAGTTGGTGTTCTTTTCGCCGCGGAAGGGCGTGGTACCGCCGTCGGGCCACGAGAACGTCTCGGCGCCGTTGTCGGTGGTGTAGATCACGATCGTATCGTTGGCGATGGCGAGGTCGTCAAGCTTCTTCAGCAACTGGCCGACCTGGCCGTCATGCTCGACCATACCATCCGGATAGATTCCAAGTCCGGTCTTGCCTTGGGATTCCATCTTGAGGCGGGTCCAGATATGCATGCGGCTCGGGTTAAACCATACGAAGAAGGGTTTCTTATCGCGATTGGCGCGATCGATGAAATTCATGGACGCGTTGAGGAATTCATCGTCAATGGTCTCCATGCGCTTCTTGGTGAGCGGCCCGGTGTCCTCGCATTTCTGCCGACCCCAGGCGCCGAAACGGGGATCTTCGCCAAGCGTGTCCGTGGTGCTGGCGACGCACTTCATGACGCCGCGCGGACCGAATTGCGCCTTAAAAGATGGATTCTTCGGATAGTCCGGATTTTCCGGCTCATCCTCAGCATTGAGGTGATAGAGGTTACCGAAGAACTCGTCGAAACCGTGTACCGTCGGCAGGAACTCATTGCGATCGCCGAGATGGTTCTTGCCGAATTGCCCGGTGGCGTAGCCCTGCGGCTTGAGCAGTTCGGCGATGGTTGGATCCTTTTCCGACAATCCCTCTTTAGCCGCCGGCAATCCCACCTTCAACAATCCGGTTCGCAGCGGGCTTTGGCCGGTGATGAACGCGGCGCGGCCGGCCGTGCAGGATTGTTGGCCGTAATAGTCGGTGAAGATGGCGCCTTCGTTGGCGATGCGGTCGATGTTCGGCGTACGGTATCCCATCATGCCGCGATTATAAGAGCTGATATTCCAGTACCCGATGTCATCGGCCATGATGACGAGGATGTTGGGTTTCTGCTGTTGCTGCGCGCAAGCCGGAGCCGCGAGAGCTGCCGCAGCGAGAGCCAGCGCGAACGGCATGCTTCTGCAAAGCTGTTTCATAATTTCCCTCTGGTCGAATTTGTTTTCCGTGACTTGTCGGTCAATCGTATGAGTCTCGCGAGAGCGCACGGACAATCGAATGGCTGCAGCACAGCACGCCCTTGCCTAATCGTGACCCCGATGGAGGCTGCGCGCTATGCAAATTCGGCACAGTGGTTGGGGCGTCATGACGCCGGTCCGGGATCGAGCTGCGCGACGTGCTCGATTGCGCTCCGTCCATTCGGACGAAATGGGCATTATTATCAAACACTAACGCCAAGCCCTCCGGAGGCGTTGATCAACTCTCGAAGAGCCCGCAAACATCGACAAGTAGGTTGCGCGCAAAGAAAATTAGGTTGTGGCAAGCTTGCTCGGGCGTCCAAGCTCAGCGTCCGAGCGACTTCGCTAGACTTTCCAAATTCTGCGGATTGACATGAATCAAGCCATGCCTCGGAGCGTCGATATCGGCGATGATGAGAAAGGCGATCGATATGACAAGGGGTAGCACGAGGTTCAGCTTCCTCTCTGCTCGTCCGCTTTTCGACCGATATCCGAACAGCACGTTGGCAACGAGCGCGATGGCAACCATCAACCACCAGACGGCTCGGGGAATACGGTTCCAGAACGCCGACTGCGTATAGCCCTGCGAATTGATCACGTCGTTCATGCCAGCGAGCACCAGCGCCGCCACCGGCGTTGGTTGTGCGATCGCCGGTTCGCGGACCGCGGCCCACAGCTCGGCCTGCAACTGACTGGTTGACCGATCGATCTGGATTCGCCTTTCGTCGTCAGGATTCATGTAGAACAGAATACGCTGATCGAGGTAGGCGCCGAGAAGTTCGCGCACCTTGGCGGCACCTGCCGGCGGAAGAAGATCGGCGCGCAGGACTTCGGTTCCGATCGCGTTCGCCTCGGCTTCCTCGAAATTCTTTCGCTGATCGTAGCGATTGCTGGCCATCGAAACGCTGAAGCCGATAACCAATGCGAGCAGCGTCAGGGTGGCCGCTAGGATGATGCCGAGATCCTCTTTCTGCTCATCTCGGGCTTTCGGATCGCGGTTGTGCAGCCACGAGCCCGCCAACGTGGCCAGCCACAGAGCGAGGAAGACTGCTATCGATAAAAGCAATGGGTAATGCGTGAGATTTTCCATACCTCTGTCCGGCTTGAGCCGATTGCGGAACTTATCGCATTTCTCGCAAACCTAAAGATCGAATGTGCTTCTGTGGTGCGGTTTTTCAGTCCGCGGCTCTACGCAAAGTGGTCGGGCGCATTTCTCCGAATATCCTGCGATACCTTACGGCGAAACGGCCGACCTCGGGGACAGGCGCCGGAAATCAGGATCGAAGGGTATCTGGAAACACTTCTCAAACAGTCGTTCGAGGATCGTTCCGTTTCCGGGGTGAGATTGGTAGCGGGAGAGCGCTACCTACGTTCCCCCCGACCGCTTTCCCCTGAGTTTATGGTGTCGGTGGCCTAGCTGCGCTGGGGCCACCTTCTCCCCTCGTGGGAGTTTCGCGCCGCGTTCTCTCAACCGGGTCCCGGTGCCAGGCGGCAAGCCGCTCGTTACCCTGCGGGACGCGGCGCATTACGTCACCACGGTGCCCAAGGCTGAGCACGACGCCCCGGAATGGCAGGCCGCCATGGAAGCGCTACTGCTGGTATCGTTGCGGGCACCATGTCGAAAGCAGCGCCGATGGTTGGCCCGATGAGGTCCGGCTCTCCGACATCGAGCCGCGCTTCATCTGTCAACGCTGCGGACAACGCGGCGCGGAGGTGGCGGCCGAAGTTTTCGCAGGCGTGCATGGGGACGAGCTGACGATAGGTCGGTGGGAAGCAGCATCAGGGAATATTTTTCAATGGGCGAAAGCAAACAGAAGCGTCGCGCGCACGCGGCCGTACTGGACGGTTGTCCGTGGTGCATCTATTGCGGCGGCGATGCGCCTGCGACGACTATCGATCACGTCTGCCGGCACAACGCGGAGCCTGAGCCCACGCCGCGACGGAAGCGGGCGAAGGTCTATCGGGTCATTCGGTGATCGAAGCATCCTCTATTGCAGAAACATGGGGACTGACGCAACCGTGGCCAGCCTTGTGATTGCCTGCGTGCTAGGATTGATCCCTTCAACTCTCCCCAACTAGCACGGGAATCACCAGATGGCTCGCAAGCCAGCCGCTCCACCGGAGATAGAGCCAAAGGTTTTTCAGAATACCGACGAAATTGCTCGCGCCATCGTGAAACTTGAGCGACGCATCAAAGAGATTTCGGATATCGATTTCGTTGCCGCCGAGCGTCATCACACAGGCGCGGACGACGCAGCAAGGAGCAACCTGCAGAAAGCGATCTTAGAGATTTACGGCCCAAACTCACCTGAATATCGAGAACATCAGCATATTGATTTTTGGGCCGGTCCTATGTTCGTGGACATGCATCCGGGTCAAATATTAGAAGGGCGCGAAAATGGTCGCAGGCAAGTCTTAGGCATCATCAGCGGGTTGATCGCGAGCCTCAAGGAAAAGCGCGAGGACCTTGAAGGTGGCGAACGACCAGCACCGTCAAGCTATTTCGAAAAACTCAATCTTCATCCCAGAATTGCGGATGTTGCCCGTGACCTGTTTCTTGACGGCCACCATTTCGACGCGGTTTTTGCGGCGGCAAAAGCACTAGTGAATTTCGTCAAAGAGCGATCAGGACGCCACGATCTTGATGGCGCGCCGCTAATGCGCACGGTCTTTTCGAAAAATAGCCCGGCGCTTGCCTTTAATGATCTCTCGGACCAGACAAAATTGGACGAGCAAGAAGGCATGATGCATTTGTTCGAAGGCGCGGTGCTAGGTATTCGCAACCCCGGCGGCCATTCGTTTCCGGAAGGTACAGAACAGCGCGCGATAGAGTACATCTCCCTATTAAGTCTTCTTGCCTATCGCGTGCAGGAAGCAAAAAAACCTTCCAAACCGTAGCTGTCAGCCGCAACAACACGGCTGCTAGATACAGTACGTCGTCAACGGGTGTTCTCCATGTGCAACCTCTACAGCATTCGCGAGCATCCTCGCGCTCTTTCCGGTAGTCAACCGCCACGTCGGCAACTTGCAACCACGCGGCGGTCTTTCCTGGACTATCCCCGGCCGCCCCTGATCCGCAACACTGAAGTTGTAACCGAGATCGATGATGCGCTGGGGCATCAATCATCAACCCCGCGCCAGCTTCACGACAGCCCGACGCACTTGATTTCAATACACCGAGCGCAGATCAACTCGCCGTCCCCGGCCGGTGGCGCAAGAACGGTCAGCTCTTCAGGCGCGATTTCTTCTTCGCAGTGATCGCAGCAGGGGATTTCGAGCATCCGCGCATTTGCTTCATGCAGTTGTGGCGAGAATTCGGTAGGCTCTTGCTACACGCCTTTCTAAATGAAAGAGGAGGGCCGCAATTCTGCGCTGGACACTCGCGCGTTGGTCACAAAAGGATAGGACCAAAGGGGAGCCGCCTTATGAATGAGCGAGAGCACCAAGACGAAGACGCAAGCGAAGATCGAGGTCAGTCACAGAAATCTGGTTCGCTGTTTCACTACACTACCGCATCTGGCTTGATCGGCATCATCTCGCAGCGCGTGCTTTGGGCCACTCACGCAAATTATCTGAATGACACCGCCGAACTGAAAATTCTATCGGATTTGCTTACGCCGCAAATATCTCAAGAGTTTCGTCAATGCATACCTAAGCTGATAGCCGCAAACGCGTTTTTGCCCGGTCTCCTCAATAGCTATGGCGAGAGCATCTATGACAGCGAAGCTCGAAATGCTTGCAGAGCGGTGATGAGAGCAATCGAGGCCGTAGCGCCAATGTACGTCACGTCCTTCTGCATGCACGCTGTTGGAAGTGAAGAGAGCCGGCACGGGCTCCTCAGTCAGTGGAGGGGCTATGGTCGCGGCGGCTTCGCGATTGAATTTGACGAGAGCGAGTTGGATAGGCTCACCGTTTTGGAAAACACAAATCGATCTATTCAGATGATCGCAACTCGCAAGGTCGAGTACACAAGTCACGAGAAGGCGGCAAACAAAGATCGTTTCATCGGTCTCGGACTTGCGGCACTGAGCACTGCGTTTCGCGAAAAGACACCAAACTTAGCCGCACGGGCAGACGTTGCAGCCATTCTTAGTAATGTAGAATTCGGCACCTACGTAGGTGCATTTCTGGAAACGGTTCCGTTTCTCAAAACACCGCGCTTCCAAGAAGAAAATGAATATCGCCTCGTTGTTGCAGCGACCCGTCCGAGTAAGACTAGCGAGGAGACGCGCGCAACCATTCCAATCCATTTTCGGGAAGGAGCGGCTGGGGCGGTAGTACCCTATATCCGACTGTTTGAAACTTTGGACGCAAAACTACCGATCAAATCAATCATCGTCGGCCCGCACCGAGACCAAGAAAACCAATACAACGCCGTAAGCCTCTTGCTCGAAGAGAACGATCTCGAAGTTCCGGTGCACCGATCTGACACGACACTTCGTTTCTGATGTGCACTCTCTACAACATCAAGTCCAAGAAGGATGTCGCTGGTTTTTGCGCTTATGAGGATCGGCCGCGCCAGAGGGCCTACTGCCATCGCCGCCCGGATGAAGCGATACCGTCGTTTGCACACTGGTGATCAGGACGCCGGGCGCTAAGATCAGGAATAATTTGTGAGGCTCCGCATGATAGATTCGGTTTCCGATCCGAATGTCGCCGATCAGGAACCCTTTTTGACCGCGTGGATGAGAGCGGTTCTGATCATAGTCGTTCCGATCGCACTCTTGTGTGTGATCTTGGTATATGGATGGGGAGCTAGTCCTCGTCCCTGTAAAGTTGCGTTCCCGATGTGGATAGGATGCACACGAAGCCATGGTCCGCGGCTCATCGTCGGACATTCGGCTGGCCGCACGCAAGGAGCATTCGTTGGCTCTCGTCGCCGCGTTAAAAACGTGGTTCGAGAAACAGTTGTCGATGATCTCCAGCGGCTCGACGCTCGCCGAGGACATCCGCTATGCGCTCAATCATTGGCAGGGGCTGACCCGCTTCCTCGAAGACGGGCGTCTCGAGCTTGACACGAACCCGGTCGAGAACGCCATCCGGCCAGTCTGCCTGACCAGAAAAAATGCGCTCTTCGCCGGTCATGAAGTCGGCGCGGAAAACTGGGCCTTGCTCGCCTCGATCGTCGCCACCTGCAAGCTCAACGACGTTAACCCGGCCGCCTACATCGCCGAAACACTCGAGGCAATCATCGACGGCCATCCCCATAGCCGCATCGAAGACCTCATGCCGTGGCGATTCCGCAAAACGTCAAGCCAGCCTCAATAGGGTTGCGGCTAAGCGCTTACCCCCGGTCTGCGCGGCGCCACCATCATGGGGGCCGGCATCCGCAAACCTTCACAAAAACGGAAGTGCAGGTAATATAGATAGCGCGTCGCACAATATGCCAGAGATGCGTGCGCCTTTGGGGATCATTCTGCCGAAATTGCATAGAACAAGATGAGAGCAGCTGACAGACTGCAGGTTTCGGCCAAAACGCTGGAGGCTCTTGTGATAGCGAAAAGTAAGGCGAAGTTCGTCACCATACTACTGACTGGCGGTTTGCTCACTTGGGCAGTTGGCCCGGCTGCTGCGGATACCCTCAAGGGGAAAGTTCTCGGCGGCGGCCAGCCGATTACCAATTCGACAGTCAGCCTCTGGGCTACGAGCGCGGGCGCGCCGCAGCAGCTGGGTCAGGCCCGCACCGGAGCCGATGGCAGGTTTACGCTCAATTCAACGGGTGGGACCGGCGCTGCCACGCTTTATCTGATTGCGAAGGGCGGCCAACCTAAATCGAATGCGCAAAGTGGTGACAACCCTGCCATTGCGCTGATGACGGTGATAGGCGGTAAACCACCGGCGACTATCACAATTAACGAGATGACGACCGTGGCCTCGGTATGGACCCACGCGCAATTTCTCGACGGCTCCGTGATCAAGGGACCGCCGCTCAGCTTGCGCATTGCCGCTGGCAACGTTCCGAACTTCGTCGATCTTCAGACGGGCGGCTGGGGCACGACAATTCAGGACCCGCTCAACAGCGTCCAGACGCCAACGATGGCCAACTTCGCCACGCTCGCGGATGCGCTTGCCGGATGCGTCACGCGTGTGACGGCCGATGCGTGCCCCCAGCTCTACACGGCGGCCACCCCGCCAAAAGGTGATGCCCCGAATGACACGCTGGCGGCAGCACAGTCGATTGCGCGTGCTCCGTGGTATCAGCCCACGAGACTGTTCGCACTTCTGGACCAGTTCTATCCGGTCCCGAAGGGCAGGACCATGCGCGCCGTTCCGTACATGCCCTATCTGAACTTTGCGCCTAGCGCTTGGGTTCTACCGCTCAAATTCGATGGTGGCGGCTATCGTGCGGGCGGCAAAGCCATGTTCGACAGCCAAGGCAACCTCTGGGTCGGTGACAACTTTACAGTCGGCTGGCAGGGTCAGGATACCCTTTGGCAAGGCAACGCTACCAAGTTCGCCCCTAACGGTCGTCCGCTCTCCCCGATCACGACCGGGTTCGCGGGCGGTGGAATGCAGGGCGGCACATTCGGCGCAGCCGTCGATGCAAAAGACAACGCTTGGCTCTCCAGTTACGGCGGCAAGTCAATTGCGGTATTCGACAAGAACGGCAAGCCACTGACACCGCCGGAGGGCATTACGTTTGATGGCAAGCTAGGTCTCATGCAGGGTATTATCGCAACACCCAGTGGAGACGTGTGGGCAGTAGGCATATCAAAGAGCCAGCTCCTCCACTTCCCAAAGGGTGATCCAACCAAAGGCCGGATCGTCTGTGAGGGCCGAGAAGTCGAGCCTTGCAAATCGTTCGTTGGACCGTTCCATCTCGGTATTGATCAGCAAGATCGCATCTGGGTGACGAACGCCTTTGGTGCGCATGTGACGCGATTTCCCGCCTCCGACCCGAATAAGGTCGAGAAGTTCAAAACCGGGTACAGCGGCAGCGGTCTTGGCATCGACAGCCGCGGCAATGTCTGGGTCACCAATCGACTAGGTAGCAGGGATCGCGGAATGTTCGATATTGTCGAGGACATCGCTGTCCTGAAGATGGGCGACAACGCTGATCGGACACTCACCGAGCAAATGGCCAAACAGGTAGGCGGCCCTGACGGTGGCAGCGTCACGCTGTTGCGGCCCGATGGTACTCAGTATCCCGGTTCGCCGTTCACGGGCGGCGGTCTCCCCGGTCCTTGGGCGGCAACGGTGGATGGCAACGACAACGTCTGGATCTCTAACTTTGCCATGCCGAACAGTCCGATCACCCAGCTGTGCGGCACTCGCACCGAGACCTGTCCTCCGGGCATGAAGACAGGCGACCAGATTTCGCCGCCCGGAGGCTATGTCGGTGGCGGCCTGCAAATGCAGACTGATCTTGCCGTCGACCCAGCGGGCAACGTCTGGGTAATGAACAATTGGACGGACATTGCCAGTTGTTTCGGCGAGCCAAACGAGGCGCTCTCGACCCGTTGCGGCGGCCAGGGGGTGACTGTGTTCTACGGCATGGCCAAGCCGGTTCGCGCGCCGCAGATCGGTCCGGCGCGCGCGCCGTAGTTTCAGGCTCCTCTCGAAGCGTTCGGATGGCATCATCACGCGATCCGAACGCTCAATCAGTATGACGAACTGGTCTATCGCCGTGCGCGGCGAGCACCGAGTGTCTGTTCTCAGATGTCCGAGATGGGTCAACGATCGGGATAGGGGGACGTCTCGCGACGCCACCCCTCCCACACCACCGGGCATACGGGTCCGTACCACGGCGGTTCGATCGAATTAAGCCGGCACAGGCATGAAGATTCGGGGGAGACCAAGAGAGTCGAACACATGATTTCGTAGGGCGTGTTGAACCGCCGGGTGTCCGGACATGCGCCAGAGTCCAGTCGGTGAACCGGCAGCGACCGATGCGGCGAACTTCGCGATGCCGAAGCGGCGAAGCTCCGTGAATCGGTTATGCCCGTTCCGCCATTGCCGGCAGAGATACAAACGCAGTCTCCGGCGGATCCAGGCTTCCAGGTTCGTTAGCACGCGCGGGGTCTGACAGAAGCCGAAGTACCCGCGCCATCCGATGAGGTATGGCGTGAGGTCTGCGACCATCTGCTGCAAGCTGATCCCTCGCGTCCGGCATGTGATTTCCCGGATTCGGTTTTTGAACTTGTCGAGGGCTTTCGGCGCAATGCGTCGCTCGCTCCCGTCATTCGCAATGCTGAATCCGAGAAATTTACGTTCCTCGGGTCGCGCCACCGCGCTTTTGGCCTCGTTGACTTTCAAGCGGAGCTTGTCGGTCAGGAACCGGCTTATCGAGGCCCTCACCCTCTCGCCGGCGTGGTGGCTACGAACATAGATGTTGCAGTCATCCGCGTAACGGCAGAACCGGTGACCACGTCGAGCCAATTCCTTGTCGAGATCGTCGAGCACGATATTACTGAGGAAGGGCGAGAGCGGACCGCCTTGCGGGGTCCCTTCGTCCACCGGTCGGACCAAACCATCTTCCAATACCCCGGCATTCAGGAATGCCCGGATAAGCTTGAGCACGCGTTTATCGGGTATCCGTGCGGCGACGCGCGACATCAGGATGTCGTGGTTGACTCGGTCGAAAAATCTTTCCAAATCGAGATCAACCACTACGTTGTAGCCATCGGCGACGTAACGCTGTGCCTGGGCTACAGCCTGGTGGGCGGACCGCCCCGGCCGAAATCCGAAACTGTGCTCCGAAAACGTCGGATCCCATCGCTCTTGGAGAACTTGCAACATAGCTTGTTGAATCAGGCGGTCGACGACACAGGGGACGCCGAGTTTCCTGACCCCGCCATCCGGCTTCGGGATTTCGACCCGCTTAACCGGCTGCGGCCGATAGTTTCCGTCGAGCAGTTGAGACCGAGTGTTTGGCCAGTGCTGACGCAGGAACGCCTTAGCGTCGTCGATGGTCATCCCATCAACGCCGGGGCTTCCCTTGTTCCTTTTAACACGCTTCCATGCTCTTTCGAGGTTCTCTCGGTCGCACACCTCCTCCATCAGTTGTTCTGTGAAAGCCGAGTTTTCGGTAGCTGATTTCGCCATGAATGGTTCGGTCTCCTCGTCACCGTGCGCCGGGGCTTCACCCCGGTCCTTCGGTTCCAAGGCCAGCACTTGCTGGTTGTTCTGCCGCTTTCTATTCACGAGATACCAGTCCTACTTGCTCTCTCAATCGTTCGGGCCTTCAGCCATCGTTTCCGGCTCCGCCTATCTGTTTCTCCGCCTTTCGGCCTTGGAGTGCCTCAATAGCTTTGCCGACAGCCTGACCTAATACGCCCTCAGCTGACTTCTGCCCGGCGGTCAGACGGCCTCGCGGTCGTCTCAGTCGCCCGAGGGCGACACCGGGCAGATCTCCCGGGGTAAGCTCAATCGCCTTCGGTGCACAACCGCCGGATCTACGCTTCGCATCCTTGATGGATCTGGACTTCGCGATGTGTCGCCCGCTCGTCCGACGCTTGCGCCTCATATCCGGTTTTTGTTCATCGGCTCGCACCTTTGATCCACGCTTCCTTCAGACCCCGCCTCGCGACGGCAGCCCTTGCGTTTCACTAACCCTTCACCTCCATCAGGTTGGGTGGAAGACTTTCACTTCCGAGCTATTGAGCATGCCCGGCACACGACTAAACCGCTCGCGCGGTAGGGCACTGCGGCGGGCGTCGGGGGCAAAGGGATAGCGCAACGGGGCGTCCTGTCTTGAGATCGAGGGGTTTCGACAACCTCACTCAAGACAGGAGCATCCCCATGACCGACGAGGCCATGAGCCCATTGCGGCGGCGCATGATCGAAGACATGACGATCCGCAAGTTAGCGCCGAAGACCCAACATGACTACGTGCAGAGGGTCAAGAACTTCGCTGCGTTCCTCGGGCGATCACCCGATATGGCGAGCTTCGAGGACGTGCGCCGCTACCAGCTGCATCTGGCGGCGAGCGGCGTTGGTGTACCGACCATCAACCAGACCGTATCGACGCTGCGTTTCTTTTTCAGGGTCACGCTCAGGCGCTACGATATCGTCGAGCACACGCATTTCATTCGCGAGCCGCGCAAGCTGCCGGTGGTGCTCAGCCCTGAGGAAGTGGCGCGGCTGCTCGATGCCGCACCCGGGCTCAAGTACAAGGCGGCGCTGAGCGTGGCCTCTACGGCGCCGGCCTGCGCGCCACCGAGGTCATCTCGCTCAAAATCTCCGACATCGACAGCAAGCAAATGATCATTCACGTCGAGCAGGGCAACCACTCCTCCAGCTCTGCGAGGTCATAGCGCCGCTCGGGATGCAGCTCGATGATCTCAACCGGCACCATCTCGCCGTTTTTGCTGTTGTGGGTGCCGGGCAGACGCATCACGCGTGAGACCTCGCACACAGCAAGATCGCCGGCCATCACTTCGGCGAGCTGGCGATAGAATGCCTCCAGGCGCTCCCTGTTCTCCTGGGTGTCGACCGGTTCCTTGAAGAAGTAATAGACGTGGAAGCCGTTGCCGGAGAACACGATCGCGCTCGGCTGATACTTCAACCGCTTGAGCTGCTTCAGCACCTCGCCGCGCGGGTCGGCGCCGAGCCCGTCGACACCCTTGAAGTCGATGTCGGTGTGGCCGGCGTTGGTCTCCTTGCAATTCTCCTTGTTGCGCTTCTGCGTGCCCTCGCGCTGGGTCGAGACGCAAACGAACATGCCGCGCCCGTTGATGTCCCACTTCTCCATGAAGCCTTGGACGTGCACGAAATTGCGGCCGATGATGTGGCGCTCGGCGCCCTCTACGCGCTCATTGGTGAACGAGCAGATGTAAGCCGGCCCGGTGGCGTTGGCGAGGAGTGCTTTCAGGAAGTCGATCGGGCCGATGGCCTGCGGGTTCGTGCTGCTGGCTTGCGCGCACGCGGGCGCCCTTGTATCAGTGACTAACATTCTAAAATTCCTGAGAGGACGATTGAGAGGCGGCTGGCAGGCCGCCTTTTTCTTTCCGCGACTAGGCCACGCTGTCGACCGCGACCTGCGTCGCAACCTTGCGCCTAGCGCCGTGCAATCGCGGCACTGACCCAACCCTCAATCTCGGTGGCAACCCAACCCACGCGCTTGGCGCCGATCGGAACGCGTCTCGGGAATTTTCCCTCAGCTTCGAGACGATCGATGTACCGGCGACCGAAGGGAACGCCGTGGTCGTGCAGTTCAGGAAATAACAACAGCTTGCGAACTGACATGGTCGTGCTCCTGTTTCTAGAGTAAGCACGCCAATCCATTTGGACGTGCGCCCTGTTACGTCAGGACGCATCCTAACTAGACCTAATTCGCGCTTTGAGAAGTGAGTTATGAACAAGCACGTCGTCATGAGGCGACGTGCTGGTTCATAAGTCATCTTCGGCTGAACGGCGGGATCATCGCGCCGAAAGGTGTGTTTTGAACAGGCAGCAGCGGCGAGCAGCATGTTCTGGTTCATAAGTGGATTCTGCGAAGCAGTGCACTTTGCTTGATGCTTCCTGGTGGAGCGCAATCATCAGGATGATGAGTCGTTGACGCTAGATCGCCCGTTGCGGGCGCCGGCCGCGATTGCGCCTGACGGCAGCATGACTCCTATAATACCGCTGGATCGGCCCGACGAGGCTATTCTCCGCTATGTGCGGGAGCTTGCCAAACGGCTGGCACGAGAGGATCATCAGGTCGAGATCGCGACCCGCCAAGCATCCAACCTGTGACGAGCGAAGACGATGATCCGCGCCGCCATTTACGCCCGCTTCTCCTCCGACCTGCAAAGCGACAAGTCGATCGACGATCAAGTTGCATCGTGCCGCGACCTTTGCAGTCGCGAGGGCATGGCGGTGATCTCGACGTTTGAGGATCGGGCCATCTCAGGCACCGGCGCGATCAACCGTCCCGGCTTCCAAGCCTTGATGCGCGCCGCCGAGGCACGGCTATTCGACGTGATTGTCGCCGAGGATTTGGATCGCGTTTTTCGCGATCAGGCCGACTATCACACTGCCCGCAAGCATCTCGATCACCTTGGCGTGTCACTGCACACCGTGTCTGGCAAGGTCGGCAAGCTCGACGGCGCGTTGCGTGCGCTGATGTCAGAGATGTTCATCGAGAACCTCGTGATCCACACGCGTCGCGGTCTTGAGGGAGTGATCCGCGATGGCCGCCATGCCGGTGGTCGCGCATACGGCTATCGGTCTGTTGCTGGTAACCCGGGCGAGTTGGAGATCGTCGAGCAAGAAGCCGAGATCGTTCGCCAGATTTTCGCCGATTACATCTCGGGCAAGACGCCGCGCATGATCGCGAACGATCTCAACAAGCGCGGTGTGCGGCCGCCGCGTGGGCGCCATTGGAACGCATCAACGATTAACGGCAACGTGTCGCGCGGCGGCGGGCTGATCCTGAACGATTTGTATGCCGGCAGGATCATCTGGAACAAAGTCCGCATGATCAAGGACCCGGTGACACGCAAGCGTCTCTCGCGCCCGAATCCAAAGGATCAATACAAGATCGTCGAGGCGCCGCATCTGCGCATCGTTGATGATGCGACATTCAGGGGCGCGCAAGCTGTCAAGTCTGAGCGCCGCCGTGACGCCACACCGGCGAACGCGCAAAAGGCGCGCGCGCCGAAGCGGGTCTTTTCTGGTTTGATCAGGTGCGGCTCGTGCGGCGGCGGCATGGCGTCAATCGGCAGCGACGCGAAAGGTCTCCGCTTGCAGTGCTCAACCCATAGGGAAAGCGGATCGTGCGGAAATGGTCGCCGCGTTTATCTCGACGACATCGAGGCGCTCGCCATCAAGGGGCTCCGCCAGCACCTCATGCATCCCGAGGTGATCACCGAATTTGTCGACGCCTATAACGCCGAGCGCAAGCGGCTCAAGAAAGAGGCGACTACTGAACGCGCGCAGTTGGAACGGCGGCTCGGCGAGATCGGGCGCGAGATGAAGCGTATCGTTGACTCTATCGTTGTCACCGGCATGCCGCCTGAACAGTTCGTCGCCCGGATGCAGGAGCTTGAGGCTGAGAAGGCCAAGGTCATCGCCGGGCTCGATGCCGCCAAGGAAAGCGACAATGTCATCGCCCTGCACCCCAAGGCGCTCGATCGTTACAAGCGCGCTGTTGTGGAACTAGCCGGCGAGTTCAAGCGCGGCACACCGACCGAGTTTGCGACCATCCGCGAGCTGGTGACGGCGATCATCGTGCATGCCAGCCCGAGCCGACCGGGCGGTGCTGGAACCAAAGCCAACACTGAGGATGACCGGAGTGTGCGGATCGACATCAAGGGGCGCCTTGCCGCCCTTTGCGGCAATTCGGGCCTGTTTCCAAACATGGCTATGTCGGGGGGAACGTTGGTAGCGGGGGGGGGGGAGAGGGACTCGAACCCCCGACCCCAGGATTATGATTCCTACGCTCGCTCATCTGGTCCGGTCATTGCCTCTTGTTTGGTGGCGCTCCTCTGGATCGACGCCCTGCTCCGCGCCGCGGCGCCGGCTACTGGCAAGCTCCGAAAGCTCATTCTTCAGCGCATGCCGACGGGTTTCGACAGCAGGCATGTCATGGACGAATTGGCGAACCTGGCGCGCGAGCTCGTGATCTGCTGCCACGCCAGAGCGCTGTAGCTCGGCGGCATAGTCGAGATATCGCTGCCGGATCGCATCCTGACGTGACTTAATCTTTTCGTCCCAAGGATGTTTCACAGCCTTGCCGCCCCTCACCTCCGAAAGCACATCCGTGCGGGCGAACCGATCGACATCGGGCGTGATCTTTCGCTTGCGCAAAGCGAGCACCGGCCCGCGATCAGCCTTTCGAACCCGTCCGCGTGTTCGCCGCGGCGTTGCCTCCGCCGCAATCCCGCGCAGCCGGAGTTCGCCAGCAAACCGCTCCCGCCAGGCCTGAAGATCCGCCTTGCGAGGGTTGAGGCGCTTGCCGTCATGGCCCAGCGACCGAACGGTCAAGTGCACGTGGGGATGCCTGTCGTCGAGGTGCTGGACGAAGACGTAGTCGTGATTGCCCCCGAACGTCTCGATGGCAAATGCCCGAGCCGCATCCTTGACGGCAACGGCATCGGTGCCAGCCGGCATCGACAGAATGATGTTGATCGAAAGCGAACCATCGCGGCGGCGCTTGTCGTCGAGACCGGCATCATCCTCCCAGCGTTGCTGCAGGTCTTTCAATCCGGAACGACCCGCCAGCGTCGCGCCCTGCTCTGTTTCCGCATCGAGCTCACCGTTTCGCGTGATGTATGCCAGGTGCGACTTGAGGTGCGCCACGCCCTTGGTGCGGCCGGTGATCTTGACCATCACCTCTGGTGCTCGGCCTACGATGCGCTCGAGCTTTGCACGCATCGCCGGCGTAAGGCGGCCGGGAGCGGCCGGATCGGGGATATCCCACTCCGCCCGCCGTGGGCGCCGATTCGGCGTTTCCCAGACATACGAGATCGGCGGAAGTTCGGGGGCCAGGTCGGCCGGCCGAGGGGAGGAGCGCCCGACTCATCGCCGCCCATCCCAATAATCCGCGTTGCCATGTAGCGCATCCCGTAATTGCGCGAGCTCTCTTTCGATGACCAATTTGGCTTCTTGAATTGCGGCCAGATCGGGCTCAACCGCCCTGCCCTGCAGCACACTGGCGTTTGCGGCGCGCGCGATCTGGTTGATGTTGCCGCCGATCCGGTTGAGCTCGCGAACGATCGCGCGAAGCGCCTCGTGCTCACTCGGAGAATGTTGCACTGGTGACGCCAATCTCGAGCGCACCAGCGCGACGATCCAGCCGGTTCGGGTCATGCCGCGCCGATGTGACACCTCCGCGAGCTGCAGCATCTCGCTCTGGCGAAATCGCACCGTCACCTTCTCCGGTCGTCCAACAGGCAACGCCAAGATGCGCGGGACTGGTGCAGCTAGTGCCTCAGCAATGAGACGCCGCAACAACGTGGATTTGCCGCCCTGGGTAGCCGCAAAAGCTGAGAACTCCTCCGCGACTTCGTCGGAGACGCGAAGCGAGATCAGAGCCATGCTGTCCAATCCCAATCGCGATGTAATACATCGCTGGCGCGAAGCCTATCCTGCACTAGAAAACGCGAAACCTTCCACCCCCTCCGTGTTGGTTCAAACCAACATACTCGGCATCCACAGCTAGGCAGGTGCTGCAGGTGAGGCCGAACCCAGCGGGCGATCGATGCAAGGTATTCCTCTTGGAATGATGCAGCCGTCGCTGCTAATCCTTGTCCACGAATGCCGTGCGCGCGGATCGGCAACATTGGCACCGAATATGTGGACCGCGGCTTTCCAGCAGCCTCCGGCCTCTCTACAGCGCTGCGGGGGGCGCGTTCGGCCTCCGGCTGCTGCGCTGACGCGCCATCCTTCGGATGGGAAATCCGCTCCGCCGGCGCACCAACTGGAGCAGCGTTTCTGAGGGGGCTGTCTAAGACCAGCTTCATGCGACAAGGATCTCTTCGATTGTGATGGTCGATGCTAGAACCTCTTCCGCCTCTTCTGCGCCATCAACCAGCAGTACTGCGTGCCGTGAGCCTTGAGACGCGAGTCGATTGACCAGAAGACAGCCAGTGCGACCTTGGTGACGCACTCTGATCGTCAGTGATGGACTCTTTCGCTGGTACCGATCGACCGAATAGTTAGGGGGCTTTTTCGCGATCGCTGTCACACGGTCTGTCTCTCTGCGTCGCAATGCCACTTGCGGCGCTATCGAGGTTCGTGCGGGTTGAGCTCCAGGGGGTCCTTCGCCATCAGCAGGGGCGCCGCCGGCTTCGCTGCGAATTTTGCGGGCCAGCTGACGAGCGTGGGCGTCAGTGAAGCTCTCCTGTGCTTCGCATAAAGTCTCGATGGCGTTGGGCTGCTCACGCCAAGCCTGGTAGAGTTCATACACAGCACGGATTGATGAGCCGGCAAGCTTCGACCGGAGGAACTCCGGCATGCTCTGGACCGACGCGTAACGAGACACCCAGTCCCTGGGCTTACCGAGCTTGCGCGAGATGTCAGCTTGGTTGTCACCCTGCCCCAAGCGGTCCGCGATGAATGCCGCAATTTCGGGAGCATTGAGGTCATCGCGCTGGATATTCTCGATCATCTGAGCATAACGATCCGCAGACCCAACGGCATGAATGAAGGCCGGGATGTCACGGAGCCCGGCGCGCTTCGCAGCACGATACCGCCTCGCACCCATGACGATCATGTATCGGCCTTCCTCGATCGCTTGCCTCAGGACGATCGGTTGCAGCACACCATGCTGAAGGACCGATTCCGCAAGCTCCTCGAGCTTCTGTTCGTCGAAGCTGCGACGGGGCTGGTCCGGATCTTCGTCAATACGGTCGATGGGGATGCAAATCGGTTGCCCGATTGCAGCACCATCTTCCGCGGCGTCGATGAGCTGCTTAAAGCTGAGATCAAGCGCCATGTGCCGGCTCGTCCATCTGCGCGACGATCTTGGCGAGAACCTCGCGGATTTCCCGACCCGCCTCCTGCGCGGAGCGGCGCTTCAGCTTCCAGACCGGCAGGCGTTCCGCAACGGCCTCAGCGTAGCCGTCCCTTGCAACGATCTGGCCCGGGAACACATATTTGCCCGCCTCGCGCAAGAGTTGCTCAAGATGCGTCCTTTGACGGGGCGATTTCGTGTTGAAGTTAGAAGGCAGCAACCCGAGGAACTTCGTATCCTGGCGGCCATAGCGTCTCTGCACGCCAATCACGGTCTGCATCAGACCTTTGACGCCCTTGATCGAATAGTCCTCTAGATAGATGGGGGCGAGCACATGCGACGCCGCAACCAAGCAGCCGACACTGCGCAGCCCAAGTGATGGCGGCGTGTCGATGACGCAGGCATCGAACTGACCCGACGCGACAGCGAGGTTCTCTTGCAGAGTCGTTATGGCGGCCGCATTGCTGCGATCCAGATCGGTCAGCGAGCTATCGGCCGGCGCGAGCGTTAGGGACTCGTCTTCCCGAGGCACGACCCGTATCCCCGGCTTGAACAGATCCGCGGCTAACGTTGAACCAGCGTAGTGCCTCAACGTATCCGACGCATTGCTCTGCGCATCAACGTCGATCACCAGAACGCGGAGATTCGCTTCCGCCATGAACCAGGCCAAATGCACAGCAAGCGTCGTCTTGCCGACCCCGCCCTTTTGATTGTTGATGACAATGGTCTTCATCTTAAGGTCCGAAAAAGGTCTAACGGCGCTGGGGTCATATCCTCGTCCATCATGTCGTTGGGGATGTTGGTTTGAACCAACAGCGATCGCGAATCCGAACGTGGGAACGATCCCGGAATTCATCCGGCGAATCCCCTGCCAGAAGTGGCAGGTCAGCCGATAGCCATCGAGGGAATTTCTGACGAAGCGAGACGGGAATCGTACTCGTTGCTCGGCGCTCTGCGACACGCTCGCGAGAGGATCGTCACGCGAAGGCCGCTTGTGGGCTCCGGGAGCGTCGCCGCGGCGGCGCGAGTAGAGCCGTCCCCGAAAGGGGCTCGCCCAAGCAGGCAAGGCTCTAAGAGCCGCAGGAACCTTTGAATTTAAGAGCCGATCTCTTGCGGGCGGCTGTTGTGATCAGGACTGGCGCAATTGCAAGCTAAGCATTGCGACGCGCGTCCCGATCGCGAAGTCTACGTCGAGGAGAGATTCTATTCGGCAATAGGACGGGTCGCAGCATTTCCGGCGAAATGGACCTATCGATAAAATGAATCGATCTGCCCGGTCGATTCATAAAACTCATTGGACGCCGTTTCCCTCGGAAGCGAGAATCTGTCCGTGCCGAAACCCGAACCAGAACCGCTTCATCTGCGCCGCATCGATGCCGCGCGCAATATGCGGCGGTTTTATGCGCTGTCCACGCAGCCCACCTTGTTCGGAGAAATTTCGCTGATCCGCAATTGGGGCCGGATCGGTACGAGTGGCAAGACCATGGTGCAGACCTTCGATGGTCGTGCGGAGGCGATCGAAGCATTCGCACGCCTGGAGCGCGTAAAGCGGAGGCGCGGCTACGCTGCCGCGGACGGGAAAATGTCATAGCCTGACAATTTTTAGGGGATTACACCTCCTTTGATGCCGGCTCTATCTGTTCCACGGCCTTGATGTCAGACGAGCAAAATCGAAACAAGACGGAAGCTCGTCCCATGACAACTGCCAATGAGATCGCCGAAAAGATCGCAGCCGAGAACGACCTGACAAAGGTTCAGGCAAAAACCATCGTCGATAACGTGTTCAAGGCGATCGCTGATGCGGCCGTGAGCGGAGCCGAGACGAGCCTTCCCGGGTTCGGCAAGTTCAAGGATAGCCCCGCTCGTGAGGGCCGCAATCCGTCGACCGGCGCAACGATTGCGATCGCAGCTTCCAGGAAGCTGACTTTTACGCCCGCCAAAGCCATCAAGGACGGTCTCAACGGAGGAACGATCCCTAACGACGGAGCATCGTAAGACGCGGAACGAGGGGGCTTATGCCCCCTCCTCGGCTGCGAGCGCTTCGTCGCGTTGACGGATGAGTTCGGCCAGTTCGGCCTCGAGCGCCTTGCGCTCCGCTGGCGTGAACACGCATTCGCGCAGCTCGGCGCGCAATTCTTCAATGGTGTCGACAGTCATGATCGCATCTCCGGTAGAAGGAAAGCCGGCCCCGCCTTGCGGCGGAGCCGACTTTCTGGAGCCTCAGTCCCGGTTCGGCCGGGACCAGATCAGTTGGAGGCCTTCCGCACCTTCGACCTCGATCAGGGTGGCGTAGATCGGAGCCGGGAAGCTCGGATCGTCCAGCTTGACGGAGAGGTAGTCGCGCTCGGTGTCCTTGGCGGTCTTCTGCCAAGCGGCGCCCAGCTCGACGCTGCCGGAGTAGATGCGGAAGTGCGGGCCCTTGTCGAAAGGGTTGTCGACGCGGATCAGCTTGGCCTTGACGTTGAGGTTGAGCGTCTTGATGGCGCCGGAGAAGCCATTGCCCGTGGAGGTGAAGGTGCCGATGGTAGCCATTGTCTCATATCCTTGGTTTTCTCGGGCCGCCCCTATCGCGACCTCGATGGCGGTCGTGAGACCGGAGGCGATCGACCTGCACCCAAAGGGCCGAAATGAAATGGAGGGCGGCCGGCGGCGACTTTCTTGGAGCGCGAGGAATGGTGCGCAGCGCCAGGGGAAGAAAGTCGAGGACGGTCGTTGCAGGGACAAGATCGAGAGCCCGCCAAGCGGGATCGCCCTTCGGTCAGACCAGCCCCTATCGAGGACGCTGATGGGTGCGCCCATCGCGAAAACACATGGAATGAAGACAGGCGGCCCTAGTCGGTTCGGCCATTCGCATCTCAAGGCAACGAGCGTCGCAGCGAAACGTAGTTCACCTTAAGCAGGCCACCTAAGCGCCACGTCACCACCCGCAATGGAAACCGTCGCTGTCAGCAACGTCGGCGCACCTTCGAACTCGTCGCAACATCGATAACGAGGCTGGCGACATACTCGCCATCTGGATGCGACCCCGCCCCCGCATCCGTGCGCCCGGCACGCCCTGCGCGGCGTGAAACAGATGCTGGCGTCGCTGGACATGCCGGCCTGCGAGTCCGGGACGATTTCGCCGGCACGCTAGATGGAACGAAGCTGGGCGTTCGGGTTGCAACGCAACAGCGTTGGAGAGGGCTGTGAGCACAATCGGCCTCTGCAGCAATCCGGCTGCCCGGCTCGATTTTAACTCGAACGTTACTTGGCCGGCGCTCGCAGCGGGCTTTCCGCCCACTTCCGGGCGGCGGGATCGCGCAGCGGATCGTCCTCGCAGACCGGGCAGAGGTAGCGCGGCCGGCCGGGCGCGACGTCGTCTGGCACGGCCGTCATCGGCTTGCCGCACTTCGGGCACAGCTTCCGGCTGAGGTAGAGCGGAGTCATGGTTTTTGCCTGCCGAGACCAGCTTAGTTCCGCGTGCGCCGCGAGCACAAGTAGATCGACGAAAATTACCAGACCGCTTGACGCGGAGCGCGTCTCACGCTGAAATCCGATTTTCAGTGATGTTGCGAGGGTGGCGTCGTGGAAGAATTTTACAGGGGCTTCGCGCAGCGGGCGCGCGATCTGGCGGAGAACGCGGACCCGTTCACGAAGCGGCGGCTACTCGACCTAGCCCAGCGATACGATCTCAAGAGCAGACCGGGAGCCCCGGGCGGTCGGCCCCTCCCGCCGCCGCGCGCGACGCCACCGACGGCGCTGTTTTCCGGCTCCGGCGAAGCTTGAGATAATCCCAGCGCGGCCCGGTCGTCGGTTTTCTATGTTTTCATCGACCGGTCCGGGTGTCGGCCGCGCGCGGTCGCGGTGCTCGCGTTAGTACAAGCTGGCCCTACAGCACTGAGCCGCGCACGCGCGCCGCGAAGGGTCATCGCCTGCGCCGCGCGATCTCGTCAGCGACCATGCCCTCCGCCCGCACCAGCCGTTCATGCAGAGTCTCGAACATATCGAGGATGTCATCATTGGGTTCATTCTTGCCCTGCTCGATGGCTTCGGCGACGAGCTCATCGAGAGGCGTCTCCTCCAATTGGCCTTTCTCCAAGAGCTCTTCAAACAGACTGGCGCTGCTCGGCTGCGGTTGGATGCGACCGTCGGAGTTGCACCAGACTGTGAATGTCTGAAGTCCCAGAACAGCGTGCTCGACCATCTCCGCATCCAACGGAATCAGCGTCCCCCAGGCCTCGCCCGCCTCGTCCGCGAACCCCGCCACGTACATCCGCGGCTCCGCGGCGCCTTCATCCCGAGGCTGGAAGAACGGCGTGAGGATGATTGGAGGGTGTTTTGCCATGACGATCTCTCCGAACGCTTTGCGTCGACCCGGCGCAGCAGCCGGATTAGCGCGGGTAATTTGATCACACGAAAAAGGCAACCTGGGAACGGCGCCTCATCGCCTTACGCCCGCTGCTTGTCTCGCCGGCGAGAATTGATCTGCGCCATCAGGATCGGGCCAAGCGAAAATTCGCCGACCTCGGCTTTTCGCGTCAGGCCGCGCAGATAACCGCCGGCGGAATTGATCGCCGTCCCGCGCTGCAGGATACACGCGACGACAATGGCGGCGGGCACCTCGCCCATGACCTTTTGAGCCTCCTCCCAGGCGCTCGGACTGATCCCCAGCATTGATCGTACGACGGCTGCTGTGGCCAGGAAATCGCGCCAGTTCGAAACCCCACCCTTCGCATAATCGACGATGTCAGGACACGCACTCAGGACCATTCCTAACGGATACGCCCCCTCCCCGACTCGCGAGGGTTGAGGTTTGGGCTCAGCTCCCGCCGCCCTGCCTTCTTGAAGGACAGGTTCAAGATCAATAGGGGCCTCTGGTTTTGAACTCTGTATGTGGCGCTCAGAATGGGACTCATTGGCGCTCGGATTCTTGGATTTGATGTGCTCTTCCAGAAGATTGAGTACGTCGTCGGCGAGCTGCGACAACTCGTCGGCTATCGGCTCGAGCTCCTGGCGCGTAGCCGTACGCGGAATCTGGTCGACGATCGCGCGGAAGGCAGCATGCACGACCTGCCAATCGGCAGGCCCCTGCCCTCCCCTTCGCGTCGGAACGGCTTCCTCGATGCCAGTTGCAATCATCTTCGCGATGTCGCGCCGGCAGAGCGTGATGCGCTCTCGTACGAGTTTGAGCGCGCGGGCCTCGGCTTCGATATCGGCCGCCAGGCTCTCGAACTCCTCCGAGCGCACGACCAGCGGCGACAGATCGAAGCCGAAGGCGAGCTCGATTTCGCCGGCATTGTCCTTCCGCGCATAGCGCTTGCCATTCGGACTGTCGCGCCGAACGATCAGGCCCGCGTCAACCAGCACTGCGAGATGACGCCGCAGCGTCGATGCCGGCATGCCGTGCGCTCGCCGAGTGAGTTGATGGTTCGAGGGGAAGACGATCAGATCATCCTCCCCCGTCAGGGCGGTTTCGGGATGGAAGGTCAGCAGCGCGTTTAGGACCGAGAGCGAACGCTCCGATACCCCAAGGCGCGGCCGCGCCGTGCAGATGGCGTGGAAGATCTTCCATTTGTGTACGATCTTTTCGGGAGGACGCTCCGTTGCGACCATCTGGCTTGTCACATGGGCAAGCGTCAGCGATCGCCGCCCAAAGGGCGTCGTTGGGGAGTGTGATTGCATGTCTTTGCCTCATGCGGGCAAAGAAAATCTGCTCGCCGAAACGGCGCCGTTGCTAAAGACGCTTGACTGCGATTCGCGAAAGTGATTCTCTGTCAGTCGCCAAACGTGACGAGAGAAGGCTTTCGGACGGAGACGTTCCGGGGGCCTTTTTTCTTTTCCGCTATGCTCCTACGGTTAGAGGACGGAAACGCGGGTACGCATCGCGCTGCCCGACCATGAGAGGTCCGGTCGGCGCCATATCCAAAGCGGCGACACGCGTGATGTCATTCATCGGTGCGCCCCTCGCGAAAAGATCGGTAGAGTTCCGGCAACCGCGAAATCACAAAGTCTCCAAACGCAGGCGCGGCCTTTTCGTCGAGCGCTAGCGTGACGCGACCTTCGCGACGTTCAATCTTCACAATCTTCTTGCCGTCGTCATCGGCCCAAGTTGTCGGCCGTGGAGCTTTTGGCTTGCGGGGCGCGAGCGCGGCGAACGCTATCGCGAACCGTTCATCGGAAGTGGCGCGCACAAAACGATCGCTAGCAATGCTGTCAGCCAATGCCTTTTGATCGTGGCGACCTACAATCCGCTCTGCGAGCTCCATCCAGCGCCGGCGGCCGGTCTTCGGCGCTGGCCCGATCGCATCGACTAGGCTCCGTGGAAGGGTCCGCGCGACAGTGATGAGGCGGGAGAGCTCCGTCTTGTCGACGCTGAGCGCCGCCATGATGATCTCACGTTTGAATCCACGATCCTCGAGAGCGGTGGCATATGTTGCCCGCTCAATGAAGGAGAGATCCTCCCGCTCACCATTCTCCTTGCCTTGTGCTACCACCAGGTCTTCGTCGCTGAGGTCACGAACCACGGCCCGCGCGGGGCGGCCAAGTTCGGCGAGCGCACGGACGCGACGATGGCCGTAGGCAATCTGAAACCGACCTGGGCTGGTCGGATGCGGGCGAAGGAGGATCGGAACCAGTTGCCCATTGGCGCGTATCGATTCGACGAGAGCGGAGTGCTTCTCGTCGACGCTCGTCATGCGATCCGGAACTATCGAGGCATCAATCAAATCTGGGGCGATTTCAACGACGGTTTGACCGGCGGTGAGTCGTTCGGTCAAGGCCTTGGCGGCATCGCGCTCCGCGGACAACATCTCGAGCGAACGGCTCATGGCACCGACTGCCCCGCGCGACCCGTGTGTTGGTTGGGATGGTCTCCAATTGTCGCTAGGCTCACCTGACGGCTGTTCGTTGACCGCGGTCAACTTGTCGTCCATCAGCTCAGCAAGCAGGTTTTTTCGACCCATTAGGCCCTCCCCCATGCAGCCTGGATAAGGCTTTGGATTTCGCCGTTGACGCTATCCAGCGATTCCATCGCGCGGTCGTAGGTAGCGCGTGTGAACTGATCGCGGCTGACCTCATAGAGCGTTTGCTTCGTGATGCCGGCGTCCGAGATCGCCGTACTTTTCAGCATCATATTGGTGACCATGCGGTCGCCAAACAGCGAGCGCATGAAGCCGACCATTTGGGCCTGCGGTCCATCGCCGGGCTCATAGCGCGTGACGAGATAGCGCATCCAATCGTA
The DNA here is from genome assembly GCF_040547805.1 of Bradyrhizobium sp. LA6.1. Lineage (NCBI taxonomy): Bacteria > Pseudomonadati > Pseudomonadota > Alphaproteobacteria > Hyphomicrobiales > Nitrobacteraceae > Bradyrhizobium > Bradyrhizobium sp. LA6.1. The sequence goes on from NZ_JBEPQK010000025.1 coordinate 34,577, forward strand.
ATTCATGTTGCCGCCCGCCTTGGCGACGACGGCAAGGAGGTCGGATGTCATGATTAGGAATTGGCACATCGACATGACATCGAGCATTTGCGGATGCACCGGAATCAGAATTGCGGTTGCTGCACAGAGCGCGGAGAGCGTGAGAAATCCAAGTTGAGGCGGACAATCGATCACGACGACGTCGTAACGGTCCTGGACCGTGGCGAGGGCACGCGCAACGCGGGCGAAGAAAAGCGGGTCACCCGACTGGCGCGCAGCTAAAGCTTTCGGGGTTTCATGTTCGAATTCCATCAGTTCGATATTGCCGGGAACAATGTCGAGCCCCAAAAAGTAAGTCTGCCGAATGATCTCATTCAGCTCGCGACGCGCGTCGTCATAGCGGATGGCGCCGTAGAGAGTTCCGTTCTCTTCGACGTCAAACTCTGGCTGATAGCCGTGCAGCGCGGAGAGCGAGGCCTGCGGATCGAGATCGATTGCGAGCACTCGATAGCCCTGCAGTGTGAGATGTTGAGCGAGATGCGCGGCGGTGGTGGTCTTACCCGATCCTCCCTTAAAATTAACGACGCCAATGACTTGCAACTGTTCGCCCGCGACGCGATGCGGTCGGTATCGGCGCACGCCCTTGCCGGATTCGTCGAGATAAGCACGAAGGCTTTGGATGTCCTCGAATGTGTACGATCTTCGACCCGATGGACTGGTGTCCGGCTGAGGGCCCCTACCCTCCAGCGACAATTGGCGGAGGTAACCGTCATTGATACCGACGAGTTTAGCGACTTCGCCAGATGTGAACCGGCGAAGATGCTTGCGTGCTTTTGGCGGGAACAGCTTCGTTCGGTGGGCGTGAAGTTTCGCGGATAGTTCCCGCGCGTCTGCCGCGATCGTATCGTGGATCGCCTGGGGTGCGGCAGATGGGATTGACGCCATCGCTTGTTGGTCGTTCAGGGCCACGGCTTTCTCGCGTAGTTACGAATTTCGGATGCAGGGCATGCGCAAAGCGTGGCTACTACGCCCGATTCTGAGCGGTCGCGCAACAATTAAAGGGTAAACGAATCCTTAACCGGTCACTTCAGGTTGCCACATGCGAATGGAAAAGTTGACCGCGGTCAACTTGGGAGATTCGACGTGCCCGCCCCCTCATCCGTTTGCTCTGGCCAACTCGCGCGCGAGACCGGCCAAAGTTGACCGCGGTCAACTTTCTTGAATTGGGCCGAATCGGCCTTCATGAAGTCTACCTAAGATCGTCCATGGACGGCGCCATCAAAAGCCGTAGCTTCGATCCGCCCAGCGCAGCAGCACGCGAGCGTCGGGATCGGGCAGGCGAATGCGCTGCGCCTTCAGGCCTTGCGCAATCGCCATGCCGATGTCGGAATCAACCCAATGGCCGTGGGTCATCAGGAAGAACCAGCCGAAGGACAGGCCGACCTCACTGTCCAAGGCCTCAATCCGATCCATCAGGAGATGCACCGAAACATCCGATGACATGAGCAGCCGCTCCTTCGGGGGCTTCAGCGGCCGGGGGATGAAACCGACTTCGCGCTCGCCCCTGTGGCTATAATCTCGAACATCGAGCGCCCAATGCTCAAAGACGCGATGGGCGCGGGCGCTCGATCCCTCCCAGTCTTGAATGAAGCGCACCTCGCGCGGCACGTACTCGAACCAGTCGGGAACCGCATCGAGGAATGGCGTTTCGCGCGTTCCCTGAGGCCCGACTTCACGGATCACGCGCCGCTCGATCTCGGGCCGCTTGGCCTCCCGCTTCTCGCGCTCGACACGACTGCAGCGATCGAGGAAACTGCGGATATGGACGAATGCGCCGCCGGCGCGGTCGAGCAGGCGGTAGACTGGACCGGCGAGCCGCTCCGTCTCGGGCAGGGACTGGCTGGGCCAACTGGGATCGAGCAGATCCTCTTCGCCCCAAGGTCGATAGTCCGGATTAACGATCGGACCAGCGCGCCACTCGATTTCTCGTCCAAGTGCGATCTGGATATAATCGGCGGCCCCGGATCCGGTCGGGGCGAAGACGAAGGCGCGGGTCCCGCGCCACTCGGTGATCTGCAGATCAGTGTCTCTCAGGCGCGTCCAGAGCGCCTTGATATCCCCGCAATCTTTGACGAGTTCGGCCGTCATCCACTGCCGCAGCTCCCCGACTCGGGTGCAGTCGGGTCGAATGACCGATCGGGTGTCGCGCCAGTAATCATCGTCGACGTGGGCTAGGCTGAAATCGAAACTCGGAAAGGCCGCGGCGAGTGCGGGCATGAGATCCGCGTCGGCCGAGGCGGGATCTAGCCCTGCCAGAACGGCCTCGATTGAGGCCGCATCGGGAATGCGAAGAGGGGTGGCGCTCATAGAACGTTAACCATAATAATTTAGGCCTCCGCCGACTTCTTATGAACTTCTCCATCAGATTTGGCGAGAATCCTCGGCCTTCACGAGATGCATCCGGAATGTTGTATAAGGATACACGATACGCGCTGGAGGAGCGCCTCATGGCCTTCCATATCAAGAAGCCGGAAACCGACGCGCTGGCCCATGAGCGCGAGCAGGGCAGGCCGTCCCTGGTCGACCTAGGCGTCCAGTTTTGTCGCGATTTGAGGACAAAGGCCAATCCGCAAAACGGCAAACCTGCCGACAAGGCGTTCCGCGACAGCCTGTACGAGGAAGCAACGCCGAACTCGACGATACCGGGGTGACTCTGCTTGATGTTGGTGTCGACTTTGGCCGGAAGCTGCGTGCCCGCAGCAATGCGCGGGGGGGGGGGGGGGCCGATAAGGTACTTCGTGACGGTCTATTCGACGACGCCTGACCTCGATCGCGTCCGCGCAGACGACCGGCGCCAACCGAAAAAACGGCGGAAGGGGAGGGGGCTGGGCTGACGTGGTCGTCTCTCATCCATCCGGGGCCTGGGCGGACGGGATTTGCAGGTGCCTTGGCGCCAGAATCGCCGATTCTGCGGGTTGATTTCCGCCCCTGTCATGAAATTTACGACCCGAGCGGGAGGATACGCACCCGCGCCCGGTCGAGATCGATGGAGATCAAGGCGCCTTCGGCGAGCTCGCGCTCGGTTTGTGCGATTGCACGGAGCACGGCGCTGCCGATCGCCACTGGCGTCAGCAAATCGGCCCGAATCTGGATGACGCTCGGCTTGCGGCGCTGCGTCGCGGCAAGGATCGTCGAAAAATCGAGGTCGTTGGTCACCACTACATGATCGTGCCCGGCCGCCCATTGCATCAGCGTGCGATCAGACGCGTCCACCGCACCCACCGCCGACCAATGCACCGCTTCGAACCCCGCGTTCTGAAGGAAAGGAACCCAGCTCGGCGACAGGTTCATGTCAATCAGGAATCGCATCAGGATGCGTGCTGCAGATCGACCTCGCGCTCCTCGGCCCGCCAGGCGGCGTAGCGCAAGGCCTCAAGCACGTCCTCGCGCGCGAGATAGGGATAGTCGGCAAGCAGCGCATCGATGCTGCGGCCGGCGCCGATCTGGCCGACGATCATGCCGACGGTAACGCGCTGGCCACGTATGCAGGGTTTCCCGCCCATCACGGCAGGATCTTGCGTAATTCGCCTAAACTCGTTCATGCGTTTCACCTCGACATCGCAACGCCAGCCTATCATAGTTGGCGCCAAGCGGGCACTCGAGATGACAGAGCATCCGGGAAGAACAGGCTCCCCCGCAACAGAGGAGGAGGGACGACCTTTGGTCGACCTCAGGGGCCTGGAAACGCGATTTCCCAACACCATCGATAAGCGGTGGTTTCGATTAGGAGAGCTGGCCGGGAACAGGCCTCGCTATGACGGAAGCCAAAGCCATGTTAGCTTCCGTTGCGCCGCTTCCTGTTAAGGTTATCAAGACCTTGCTGCCCAGCTACAAAATCCCCGAACCGCTACCTTGGGCCCAGCTCGCCGGGCCGCTCGCCGTCGCCGAGGATGCGCTCGCCCGCTTCGACGAGCGGCTGGCCAAAAGCCCAATACGCGACGGCGCGATCAGCCGGATGCACTTCACTGATGCCTGCGCCAGTCTGTGGCTCGACGGCGAACTTGTCCACCTCGACGACCTCGTCCTCCACGACGCCGGCATGGACGTCCGCGCCCCGACCCACGAGCTGACCCGGGCTCATGCCGTGCTGCGCGCCCGTCGGCGCATCGCCGAGGCGAAGCCCGATTGGGTGCTGTCCGTTGCCGGGCTCGCTGGCCTCCGCGGACGGAGCGAGCGAGAGGAGGGGACGGGCAACCGGGAGGAAGATGAGGGAAGTTTTGAGGTTGACGAGGACGCGGAGCGGGAGGAGGCGGGTTTCGAAGGACCGCTTGGCGCCATCAACACCGATCCCCACCTGGCCGCCGCCTTCGCCGCGGTCGACGCCGCGAACGCCAGGGCGGAGCGCAGGCTCGCCGACGAGGCCCGGTCGCGGCCGGAGCGGGATTCCCTCGTCTACGATCCCGACTGGGACGAGGACGGCCGCCTCGACGACTGGCGCGCCGTCGTTGACGAGACCCGCACGCTGCCGCCGACCCTGGCGGCGGCGATCGCCGCGGATGCCTGGAACGCGATCCAACCGCTCGAGCACACGCCTTGGCTCGGCCGCCTGCTCGCAGCTAGCGTGTTGCGGGCCCGCGGCAAGACGCGCTGGCATCTGCCGTGCCTGCATGCCGGGCTGAAGGGCATCTCGCGTGAGCGCCGGCGGCCGCGCGACGCCGCAGCGCGGCTTGCCGTGCAGCTCGAGGCGATGACGGCCGCCGCCGAGGCCGGCCGCAAGGACCACGACCGCTGGCTGATGACCAGAAACCTGCTCGCCCGCAAACTCGCCGGCCGGCGCGCCACTTCAAAGCTGCCGGCGCTCCTCGATTACGTGCTGACCCGGCCGATCGTCTCGGCGGGCATGATCGCCGAAGAGCTCGGGATCACGCCCCGTGCGGCCCAAAACCTCGTTGCCGAGCTCGGCCTGCGCGAGGCGACCGGGCGTGGACGCTATCGGGCCTGGGGCATCCTGTAGGACGCCGAGTTAGTGCGGTGCCCCGCCACGAAGCAGATGCCGATAGCCGTGCTCCGTCATCCAGTGGGCGCGGGCGAGATGGGATCTCCAGGCGCGGCGGGCACGATCAGGCTCTTGGGCCGAATCAAGGTGCAGCACGATCCGCGCAACCTCTTTCCAGTCGGCGCCGTCGGCTTCGGCGTCGAGCAGGCGCAGTTAGGTGACCAGGTGCTCTTCGTCGTAGCCGGTCAGAACGGAGGCGGTCGGTGCATCGCGCACCGTGGCTCTTGCTGTATCTCGATCACGCCCGCTGGCGGCTTGACATACAATGCAAATGCATTACATCGAAGAGTGTGCAACCCCGGAGCCGGCCATGGCGAAAACGGCTGAAATTCTCGAAATCCCCGCCACCATCACTGAGCGTGGCCAGACGACCGTGCCCGCGGCAATCCGGAAAATGCTCGCGCTCGGCAAGCGCGATCAGGTGGTGTTTCGCGGGCTTGCGGATGGCACCGTCGTGATCGCGAAGAAGGTGGCTCAGGTCGAGGATGGCGATCCGGTGATCGGCAAGTTTCTCTCATTTCTCGCGCGCGACATGGCGAAAGAGCCGTCGCGGATTCGGCCGGTGCCGCGCTCACTCGTGTCCCGCGGCAAGGACCTGGTCAAGGGCGTTAAAGTCGATCTCGACGCGCCGCTTGCGGATGACGAGGCGTGAGCGACAAGACGCTCGAAATCAACGGCTGGACGATCTACGCGCACCCGCTGTTTCTCGACCAGCTTGAGGCGATGATCGGCGCCGTCGAAAAAGCGCGGAAGAAAGACCCGCAAGGATACAAGAAGAAGCGCGCTACAAAACTGCTCGCGGCCGTTCTCAAGGTCGCGTTCGAAGACATTCCGAGCGACCCGACGCGCGACACCTACCGCCAGGGCGGCACGCTCGGCGACGCGTACAAGCATTGGTTCCGGGCAAAATTCCTGCAGCAGTTCCGGCTGTTCTTTCGCTACCAGCAGTCCGCGGACGCGAAGGTGATAGTGTTGGCTTGGGTCAATGACGACACGACGTTGCGCGCTTATGAGAGCGCAGACGACGCCTACGCGGTGTTTCGCAGGATGCTCAATCGCGGCAATCCGCCCGACAGCTGGACCAACCTGCTCGCGGCGGCGAGCGCAGATTCGGCGAAGCAACGGCTGGCTCGCGCCGCTCCTAAGACATAGCTCTCGCTCGGCCAGCAACCGAGCGTTCGGTGGGGTTCGGGCGTCTCGGCGGATGGTAGCGGAGCAACTCGCCACCCCGGCGCGACGCAGGATCTCGTCGCGGAGCCCGGCCTGCGCAGGGCGACCAGACAGCGACGTATTGCGCGTGGGACGTTTTGTAATCGTGCCCTGGTGCGGATCAATAAAGGTCACTCTCCTCGCTTAGATTAATGTTAGTTATCGTAGTCGAACTACGACTTTGGCCTCCAGTTCAAACTGGTCGGTTCATATCCCCGTAGCAAGGCGGCGATTCACAGGGATAAGCTAAACAGGCTCCATACCCGCGCCGGCGCCCTGAGCGTGCGCACATCTGCTGGTGTCAATGCAGAAGCGGCCCCGCCTTTCGGCGAGGCCGTTGCCGCGGGCCCTCAATCCCGGTTCGGGCGGGACCAGATGAGCTGGTGACCGTCCTGGCCTTCCACCTCGATCAGGGTGGCGTAGATTGGAGCGGGGAAGCTCGGATCGTCCAGCTTGACCGAGAGGTAATCGCGCTCGGTGTCCTTGGCGGTCTTCTGCCAGGCCGCACCCAGCTCGACGTTACCGGCGAAGATGCGGAAGTGCGGTCCCTTGTCGGAGGGGGTCTCGACCCGAACCAGCTTGGCTTTGGCGTTGAGGGCGAGGGTGCGAACCGTGCCGGTGAAGCCGTTGCCGGTCGAGGTGAAGGTGCCGATCGTCGCCATTGTGGTGTCCTTTCAGTTTCCCGGGCCGCGCCCATCGCGGCCTCGATGGCTGGCGACAGACCGGAGGCGGTCGACCCGCACCCCGAAGGGGCCGGCACGCAGTAGAGGGCAGCCAGGGCGCGACTTTCTTGTTTTGCGCGAGGAATGGACGCGCAGCGGCCAGGGGAAGAAAGTCGTAACCGGCTGTTGCGGGGGTAAGAGCGAGGCGGCGCGCAGCGACGACGCCCTTCGGTCAGACATGCCAATCGAGGACGACGTGGGTGTGCCAGAAGAAACGGCCGTGGGACGCGATGGCGGACAACGCTCCCCGCGACGTTGCAACTGATCATGTATTCCAGACCAACAGTGCCCTAAGGCCGGCGCTGAAAGTCCGTGGCGAGCCTGAGTTAACACCGCGCTTGATCAACAGCAGCATTTGGGAGCCCGAGTACGGACACCAAAGGCATCCGACAAACTCTCCGGCCACCTCTTCCAGCCGAACCCGGAGCATTGACAAGAATAGCCGCAAAAAGGGATCCAGCTCCGGTCGCAGGATACTGTACGGAGCCGGCCTCAATCGTCATTGGTAAGTTCGTCGGGCCACATCTGCGCGCCATGAAGCACGCGCAAGATGCGAACGGTTTCACCGTCGACCAGGTAGGCCGCGACATAAGGCGTGCGCGGGATGACCAACTCGCGCGTGCCAGCGACACGCCCGGGCCGACCACTGTCGGGAAAGTCGAGCAGGCGCCGCGCGGCATCGGCAATCTGTTCATCAACATGAACCGCCGCACGGGGATTCTCGGCTTCGATGTAGCTAAAAAAGCCGTCGCGATCGGACAACGCGAAGCGCGACCAGACGAGTTTCACCGTTCATGCTCCGCCGCTTTTCGAAGCGCTGCGGCACGGCGTTGCGCGAAATGCGCTTCGACCTCGGAATTATCGAGATTGGGCCGGGTATCCGCCAGCGCCTGGCGCACCTTCTCGCGAAACCAGCTATCGTAAGCTTGGCTGTTGCTCACGAGCTCCAGCGGAAGCATCCCTTCGTTGGCCGTGCGTGTCAGCAGGATCCGCACAGCGTCGGATACTGTGAGACCCATGTTTTCCAGAACCGCGGTGGCCTTTTCCTTTACGTCCGCATCGATTCGGGTTTGGACAAGGGCATTCGAAGCCATAGCGACCTCCTTTGTTCGCGGCTAATGTAATGCATTTGAATGACATGCGCCAGAGGCGTCACAGCCCCGTGACCGGGGAGCACAACGGCAAAACGGCCCCGCCTTTTGGCGGGGCCGCTGTCGCGGGCCCTCAGTCCCGGCTGGGGCGGGACCAGATGAGCTGGAGGCCGTCCTGGCCTTCCACCTCGATCAGGGTGGCGTAGATCGGAGCCGGGAAACTCGGATCGTCCAACTTGACCGAGAGGTAATCGCGTTCGGTGTCCTTGGCGGTCTTCTGCCAGGCCGCGCCCAGCTCGACGTTACCGGCGAAGATGCGGAAGTGGGGTCCCTTGTCGGAGGGGTTCTCGACCCGAACCAGCTTGGCCTTGGCATTGAGGGCGAGGGTGCGAACCGTGCCGGTGAAGCCCTTGCCGGTCGAGGTGAAGGTGCCGATGGTCGCCATTGTGGTGTCCTTTTTTCAGTTTCCCGGGCCGCGCCCCTCGCGGCCTCGATGGCTGGCGACAGACCGGAGGCGGTCGACCCGCACCCCGAAGGGGCCGGCACGCAGTAGAGGGCAGCCAGGGCGCGACTTTCTTGTTTTGCGCGAGGAATGGACGCGCAGCAGTCCAGGGGAAGAAAGTCGTAACCGGCTGTTGCGGGGGGAAGAGCGAGGCGGCGCTTAAGCGACGACGCCCTACGGTCAGACATGCCAAATCGAGGACGACGTGGGCGTGCCAGAAGAAACGGCTGAGGAACACGAATTGCGATCATCAATACCTTGACCGAGGAAAGAACCCGATCACGGCTCATCGCACACATCTGGCAAACCGCCAGGCTTGCGCGTTGAGGTACGAACCGGGAAGGCGGGCGCGCTGCTCGGCCCTCAAGAGTCACACGGCCCGCAAAGTAAACCCGCAGACCACGAGCGTGATTTGCGCGGCAAAGCGACGACCCGTGCAAAGCCAGAAGTCGTACCCTCGAAGGAAGGCAAGCAAGATCGCCGTCAGGTCGCGGTATCCAGCACGAGAAACAGAGGGCGCTGGCCGTCGAGCGGCCAAGCAAGGGGCAGCAGTCTCGGCGCTGATCGCCGGATAAGTAAGGGCCGGCAAGCGCCGGCCCCAATCACGCTGTGCGCTCATCATGCCGCTTCCTCGACGTCTGCTGCCTTCGGCTGCAGGTCGTGCAAATAGGCGGCGGCGCGTTGCGCTTGCGCAGCAGCCGAGAAGATAAAGCGCTTCTCATTAGACAAGACCTCCAACCACGACTTGACGTAGCTTGCATGATCCGGCCGCGGTTCAAGTTCGGGAACGATCCCGAGATCCGCGCAGAGGAAGCAGCTCCCGAGTTCGGCTATCAGCTCTTCGCGCGCGCGTTCGCTCCGATCCTTGCCGTAACGGCTGAGATCGCGATTAACGCGGTGAGCGGGAGCGGTCCAATGCACGGTCTCATGGGCTCTGACGGCGACATAGGAACCCGTGTCGCGAAAACTTTCGATCGGCGGCATCTGAATATGATCGGACGAAGGCGCGTAAAACGCCATCGAGCCGCCGTGCCGAACGATCGCCCCGGTGTTGGCAAAAAAAGCGTCGGCGTGCGCGTTGCGCTCGATCGTTGATGCGACGGCGGGCGGACGACCGTAGTAATGCGCGGGCAAGCCATCGATTTGATCGACGCAGAAGACGGTATAAGCTTTGAGGAAGGGGATATCCCGTTCGATTTCGTCGCCGTGAGCGTCGGTCTCCGTCTTGGTGAAGCGGCTCGCATACACCACAGTGCTGCCGGTCTCACCCTTACGGACATGCGCACCAAGTTCACTGGCCTGCTTGAACGTCATCCAGATCGGCGAGCAGAAGCCGCGCGCGATGGCTTCTGACCAAAGCAGCAAGACGTTGATGCCCGTATAGGGCTGGCCGTTGTGTCGCAGCGGTCGGGTGATGCGGCCCGCCATATTCGTGGCGGTCCAGGGTTGAACCCAGGGGCGCACGCCGCGTTCGAGCTCGGCGATAATGCGGTCCGTGATGCGGGTGTACAGGTCGCTTCGCGACTTTTCTCCGTTCCTGCTCATTATAATAACCTCCGTTCGGGAGGCCGCGCCATCACGGCCCCTCACGGGGTCCGCCACCGCCGGGCCCAAAGTCCGCGCACCCGAAGGGCCGAAGCAGAGCGAAGGACGGCGAAGCCGTTGCGCGGACATCGGGTCCGGCGCAGGACCACGCACGGGGAGGGGCCGAGGATGGCGAGCAGCACGAGCGGCGATTCCCTTTGTTAAAGCAGCGACATGAAAAAGGCCGGTCTCGACGACCGGCCCGTCACGTGGCTACTGTGGAAGAGGCGCGGGGCCGAGGCCCCGCGCCGGCGGTCAGTCGAACGCCGATATCTGCGCCTTGGCCGCTTTCCGGCCGACGGTGTCGGCCGTGTTGTCGATGGGACGCTCGAAAGGCTTCCAGGTCTCGCCGACGACCTGTTCGTAGGCGGCGACGGCGCCTTCGGCGGCCATGCGAAGCGCGTGAGCCTGCGCGCCCATGTCGGCGGCGAATTCACGCTTGCGCTGTGCCTGGCTATCGAAGCCGACCGGACCATCGAGGTCCTCATCGCGGCTGTCGTTGGCGAGCTTGGCGGTCGCATCTCGCGCTTCGGTGACTGCCCGGGTGTAGAACTGGCCGGCGCCGTGGGCCGACCCGACATAAGCACCGACGATCCGTTGCAGGTGGATCTGCATGGCGCGTTCACTCAGGCCATCCCTGAGTGCGTCGGCGGTCTCGATGACGAGCCGCTTGTGCAAGTCGCGGATGCCGTCGCTGTCGAGGACCGCAAGGCCGAAGCTCTCGGAGATGCGCAGTGTCTGTGCGGAGTCGGGGCAGACGAGGCGGACCATTTCGAGGGTCGTGCCGCGGCGGAGCGGGATGACACGGGCCGAGGAGCGGGGAGAGCGGGCGGTCTTGGTCATCATGAGATCCTTTCTCGGTTTCGCCTTGGGAAGCGATCGGGCCCTTGTCCGTCGCCCCCTCGGGTGCGGTCGACCAGAACCGGCTTCAGCGAGCCGCTTCAGGGGGCGGTGGCTGCCAAGGCGAGCATGGGTGGGTTGCGGGCGAGCGGGCCTTCAGGCCTGCGAAGAACGCGGCCCCCATCGCGAGACGGCGGCCGCCGATCGCCTCGCGACTTGCCCTTGAAGCGGATCGCGGCCGGTTCAGACCGCAGCACAAACCGAGGGAGTGACGGGCAAGGGTCAGCGGCGCGCCGAAACCGTGAGAGGTTGGACCAAACCCGCTGAAACTCTCCGCCTAGACATGAAGTGTTTGCGCGCGCGCCGCTCGCGCTCCAATTGGTGGGCCCTTCGCCTCTCACCGCCACGCAGCGGAAACGCGATGACGCGTCCGAAACTGGGCGATCGCCGTCTCCTGCCGATCGAGCTTGCGCGTGAGAGCGTCGATCTCGCCGCGACGAGCCAAGGCGAGCTCCGCGACATGCTGCTGAAACAGCCGCTCATCCGCATTCGTCCAGCTCGATGCGTTACGGCCGCGCTGCCTTCGCTTCGTCCGGTCGGTGATCGTCAGCCGTTCGGCCCGTGACGCGATCTGGCGCTCGATGAGGCCGAGACGGCGCTGCGTCTCGGCTTGCGCGGCTTCCATCCGCTGCGAACGATCCGGACGATTGTGAACGAGGCGCTTTCGGCGCTGGAGCGCGAGTTTGCCGCGCTCTATTCGCCGATTGGGCGGCCGTCGATCCCGCCGGAGAAGCTGCTGCGGTCGATGCTATTGCAGGCGTTTTATTCAATCCGCTCGGAGCGGCTTCTGATGGAGCGGCTGGAATACGACCTGCTGTTCCGCTGGTTCGTCGGAATCGGCGTTGACGACGCAGCCTGGGACCATTCGGTGTTCTCGAAGAATCGCGACCGGCTGCTGGAAGGCGACATCTCGGCCAAGTTCCTCGCGGCGTTGCTGGCGCAGCCCAAGGTGAAGAAGCTTCTGTCGAGCGATCACTTCTCGGTCGATGGCACGCTGATCGAGGCCTGGGCCTCGATGAAGAGCGTCAAGCCGAAGGACGGCTCGGGCGAGCCGCCGGCGCAAGGCGGCGGGCGCAATGCCGAAGCGGACTTCCATGGCCAGAGACGCTCAAACGACACCCATGCTTCGATCACCGATCCCGATGCTAGGCTCTATCGCAAGGGTAAAGGCAAGGAGACGAAGCTGTGCTTCATCGGGCATGGGCTGATGGAGAACCGCCACAGCCTGCTGGTCGATGCCTGTCTGACGCTGGCGGACGGGCACGCCGAACGGGTGGCCGCGCTGCACATGATTGAGCCTCGTGCCGACCGACCGACAGCGATCACACTTGGCGCCGACAAAGCCTACGATGCAGAAGACTTCGTCAACGAGCTGCGCTCGATGAACGTGACGCCGCATGTTGCACAGAACACCAGCGGCCGCAGCTCTGCGATCGACGGGCGAACGACCCGACACGGCGGCTATGCCGTCAGCCAGCGCATCCGCAAGCGCATCGAGGAGGCATTCGGCTGGATCAAACGATCGCACGGCAAGAGAAGACGAGCTTCCGTGGCCGTGATCGCGTCGCATGGGCTTTTACCTTCGCTGCCGCCGCCTACAATCTGGTGCGGCTGCCGAAGCTGATAGCGGAGGCCGGCTGATGGCCAGGGTACCCGGCTTCACCAAGGCCTTTGCCGGCCGCTGGCGCATCGTCGAAATGGACAACTGGGACAGCGACTTTCTCGATCTTGTCGAAGAGGCGCATCTCACCTTCGAGGGTAAGTCCGACGGCGAAATTGCCTTCGGAGCGCTGAAGGGCTTTCTCGACGTCCGCTACGGCGCGCGAGACGGTTCGGCCTGCGCGGAGTTCTCATGGGAAGGACACGACGAGAATGACCCGGCCTGCGGTCGCGGATGGGTTATGATCGGCGCTGCGGGCAGGCTCGTCGGCCACTTCTACATACATAATGGCGACGATTCAGGCTTCGTTTGCGAACGCGGCTGAGTTCTTCAACAGCCTGCTAGTGCATCTTACAGGTCGATTTGCAGGGACTTTGCGCGAAATCGAGGAACAAACTGTCGTGCGTCCTCTTCGCACCTTTATTCGCCTCTTCAGGCCCAAACAGGAGTGCTTTTAGCGACCCAGTTCGGTACCGAGGTGGCGCGCCGGAGGACCGACGGGTTGGTTGGCGCGTAATGGCCTCATGCGACGGGAAGCACGGCGCGTCATGGATGAGTTGCGGCAGGCGATTCAGCTCCGCCTGAGAGCGAGGCCGGATCATCGAAATCATGGACGTTCAGGCCCTTCGCAGGATTATCCGTCACACTGTCGTCGAAAGGACGGGCCCGGACTTAGGTCAACTCGACGACAAACCAGCCTCGACCTCGGCGTTCAGAAGAGTGGACATAATTTTCTGTCCCACTGGCGAAGCGAGGGCGCCAGCGGACAGAACCACTACGCCATTGCACGACGGAGCGTTTGCGCCGTTCTGAACCCAGCTCTCAAACCCCATCCACGAGCTGAAGCCTGGTACGCCCCCATCTTTCGACAGGACACGTCCCGCGGCGCCGGCGATATTCGGAAAGAACCATCCAATTCCGACCGTGGGGCCCTGCGCCTGTACGCTGCAGGTGCCCGTCGTACCGCATTGGCCACGGGCCGAGCCGGTCTGCTGCTGCGTCTGCAGGATGGCGAATTCCGTTGGCGAAGGCTGCAGTTGGCCCATGTTGTAGAGCAGCCATTGAAGCATGTCCGAGGCGCTACTGACCATCGATCCGCTCCCGAACACCATCGGTGGGCACGGCAGGTAGCTCTGGTTTACGGTGAAAGCCGTCGTCCCGTCATATCCACACGCCATGCTGGGAACTTGGCTCGTATTGAACAACGCGGTGTTGCCCATGCCCAGATCCGCGCACAGCTCCGCGAGTTGCCCGTTGTACGCATTATAGACGTCGACGTAGGGGTTCTGCGGGTTGAGGCCGACGATAGCCAGGAGGGACCAGGCAAGGTTTGAATACGTGTAGCACTGGCCCGCGGGGCAGATCCAAGCCGAGTTCTGTCCGCTGTTGAACCAATCGACGAGCTCGGCGAAGGTCTGCAAGTTACTGGCCGGGCAGAATTGTCCACGCGGATCGGGAGGCAGGCCATTGTCCTGCGGAAACCCCGAAGCATAAGTGACGATGTCGGCAACCGGAATCCCGCTGATTGCTGCAGGCAGGGAAATCGAGGGCATGCAGGACCCAACCGTATTTCCATCATATGTGCCTTGAAGACCGTAAAAAATTCTGGATGTGAAAACTTTTGAAATGGATCCGATTTCGAACAGAGTATTTGGCAGGTTCGCAGCGCTCACGAAACTATGGCTTGAGTCCCAAACCTCAATCTTAGAGGGAGAGAAGAACTTTGCAGAGGGGACGCCGGAGCCGTCAAAATCCGTAAAGACGTATACTGCCATCGCCATGTAATCGCTGACAGCGGCGTCTATGATGCTTTGGATCGCCGAGCTTGGGTCCGATAAAGCCATGAGCGCCTCTCCCCATTACACGCTGGATCGCAAGCAAACTTTAGCGCCTTTCGTTTCGGTTGTCTTCATTATAATAGAACCGTATAGGTTGATTATAAATGCGTGGTGAAGAGCGTCCTAAGTCCCGTGTGGGCGCTATGTCTGGGTTTGGCCCATCTGCGACCTCGGAGACCATCCGCTCTTTGGCCGCTGATGGCGGTAAACCGGACACCAGGCGGCCAGCCGCTCAAAACAGGTCCGCCGCGATGTTCAGGCCGTATGTCATGGCGGCCATCAGCGACAGGAAAAGACCGGCTCCGCAAAAGATCAGGATGGTCTTCAGTCCGTCGGCGTCGACGTCCGCGCCAATGGAATGCGATAGCACTTTCGCCAGTGCGGCCATCATCGGTCTCCTCCTCCAGACAATGCAGCGATGAAGAACAATAGCCTGCGGCGGCGGGATGAAGCCGGACCAGGCGGAGATTTCGCTGCTGCCCGCGCCCGATCTCGTGGAGGAGCGTCGGAAGTCGTTCGAGCCCGTCGCGCTAGGATCCCTCAGCGTCCTGACGGATCGGGTCTCCGGCAACATCGGAATCCCCTAGGACGCGCTGACGCCGATCCTGCAGATGCTGGTCGCCGGTCGGCTCAAGTTCGTGCTGATGCGCGGGTCCCGGTTTCGCCACCGCAGCGTCAGGCTGAACAGCCTCCGGCTCGAGACGAAGCTCACCGAGGACGACGTGTAGACTTGGCCGGGCGGGTGGACCAGTCAGGCCTCGCCCGGTCCGGAGAAGATCGACGCCGGCGGCGTCGTGCGCGGCACCGGCAGCGGGCGCTCGACCGCTCTCGCTGGCCGTACGGCGCTACCGCCCTTCAGGTCGTATTGCTCCGCCAGCTTCTGCAAACGCCTTCTGGTGAAGGGATCGGCCTTCTCGGCCAGGTCGCGCACGCGCTGCGCCAGACCTCTGTAGAACTCCTTCCGCTCCATGACGCACTCCTACGAAATCACTGCTCGCAGGAGTTGACTATATCCGCGGCCGGGGAGTCAAGACGCGGCACTCCCGGCAGTCATTCAGAAGAGAGCGGCTCCGAGCTCGAGGCCGAAGGTCATGACCGCCGCCAGGGACAGCAGCAGACCCGCGCCGCAGAAGATCGCGACGGTCGTGAATTGCTCGATGTCCACATCCGTGCCGGTCGCGCTCGCCAGCGCCTTGGCCGCCCAATCCATGCTTCGATCTCCTCGAAGAAAACGGTGACGACGGCAAGGGTAGCGGATGTTCGCGCCAGCGCGTGTGAAGCTCTCACGCGCCAGCCGAATGTGGATCGGTCCCCGGGCTGGGATTAGTCCCAGTCGTGGTGCGGCGACGGCTGAGCGCGGTATGTCCGCGAGGGAGATCTAATTGACGATCCACGCCGCTCGGCGGCTCTCCGTACTGCTATGGCCGAAGCCGCTTCACTTCGGAGGCTTGAGCTCGCCGGCGAGCCAGCCGACCGCGTCCGTCTGCATCGGATCCACGACGATCGAGATCTTTTCGGTCCGCTCGCAGGTCGAGCACTCGAACGTGCGCTCTTCGAAGCCATGTGCGCCAGGCGAGATGCGCGCCAGCGCCATCCGGTGCTTGCATACCGGACACATCGGCCGATCGGTGCTCGATGCGATCATCCCTGTGATCCCCGGCGCGGATCATACGACGTCCGGAGCCGGAGTCTGCAATATTCGTGAGCGGAGCTTTTCCCGTAGCGAGGAACGACGCCGGTCCGGTGCCGTTGCTTCGTCAGGCCGCGCGCAAATGCGTGGCCTGCGCGGCTCCGCCCTCAAGCCCCCCCAGTCCCCAAAGGCGGGGCCACGCTCATCCTGCATCGCGGGAAGTCCGGTTTCGGGCGAGTTTTTCTTGCAGCATTTAACTTGTTTGAATCCCGGCAGCGGACGAGTGATGCATCATGCGGCCACCGCAGGGGGAGATCTCCATGTTCGACGCCGAAACGACAGCGCGCTTGCGCGCCGTCCTCGATGAGGTCTGCGAAACCGTGTCCCGCTATGAAACCGGCACCAGGACACACGTGGCCTCGAAGCTCCTGGAATGCGCCATCAGGGGCGAGACCTCGGTGGTCAATCTCAAGCAGGTCGGGCGGAGAGCCTTGAGCGAAGCGCCCACCATGTGGCGATAGGCCGGCTGGCTCCGCAAAAGACTTCCTCGGACGATGGCCACCGCGGCCTAGGAGCGCATCATGGCGTAGTCGTCTTCACGTGCTGCGCCTCCGCCACGCCTCGACCAGGCAGATCCCGAGGACGAGGAGCAGGATCACTGCCCATCTGAACTCACCGCCGATCTCGGCCGAACGTCTACGCATGCTGCCCAACGCGTTCGCCGCGCAGCGGCTCCTGTTTACGGGACGAAATTTATTCCCTCAATCCGGCTCGTCGCCCGTCCTTGTCGCCGCACTCGCGGCGATCAGTATCGCCTTCGCTGCTTCCCCGACCGAAGCCTGGCCGCGTCCGGCAGTTCCTACAAAGGAGCGCGTTTGAGGCTGCGACGGCCCCTTCGGCCGATGATGCAACCTGGAATCGCCGAGGAGCAGCTCGAGTGTGCGACCCACATCCGATGGAACGGCCGCCGCCCGGACCGATTGATTTGTACGGAAGGGCCGCTCTCAAGGAGCGGTCATCCGTTCGGCACGATTTGAGCGCGCTGTGACTCCGGTGGACATCGCTGGCGGCAACGTCAAGGAGGAATAGCCATGAGCGACCAAGTGCGGCAGGCCATTCATCGGACGGCGCGGATGCTCGCCCTGTACCTCGTGCTCGGCGGATCCGGCCTGGGACTCCAAAACCAGGCGCTCGCAGGCTCCCGCTTCGACGGGACTTGGAATCTGGTCTTCGTCACCCAGCGCGGCGCTTGCGACTCGACCTACAATTTTACGGTCAATGTCGTGAATGGCAACGTCAGCCACCCGAACATCCTGACCTTCAGAGGCCGTGTGACGCCGTCCGGGGCCGTTCGCGCCTCGGTCAGAGTCGGACAGAAGTACGCATCGGGATCGGGCAGGCTGTCCGGAGCGTCGGGCAGAGGCATCTGGATGCGGTCGCGCGGACGGGTCGCGCTGTGCAGGCACTTGGACCGCGCAGAGGAATTGATCCGACGCTCCGGACAGCCTTGAGCTCGACTAATGTTCGTGGAATGACGGTGGTCGCCATCGTGGCCGGCCTGCTGCCGATCATGTGGAGCACCGGCACCGGATCCGAGATCATGCAGCGCATCGCGGTGCCGATGATCGGCGGCATGACCTCCTCGACGCTGCTGACGCTGATCGTGATCCCAGCGATCTTCGGGCTGATCAAGGGCGTCGGTCTGCCGCCCGAGTCGCCCGCGGAAGTTGTGCCTCTGCCGCCGATCAGGTCCACACGGCGTCGGGAGCCGATTCCCGAGCGAGCCGAATGAGGTGAACCATGATGAACGACATGACGTCAGGAATGATGGGAGGAATGGGGCTCACGTTCGCCCTGGTCGTCATCGTTCTGGTCTTGGCGGCTGCGGCGCTGATCAAATATCTCTCCAAGGGAGATTGAGGATGCGTCGTCCCGTTCTTGCAGCATTGGCTGCCACCCTGATGTGCTCACCTGTTCTCGCGGAGCAGGATGCGGCCGCGCGAGGCGAACGGGATTTCCGGGCCTGTATGCCCTGTCACTCCCTCGAGCCGGATCGGAACATGACCGGCCCCAGCCTCGCAGGCGTGTGGGGCCGCAAGGCGGGTAGCCTGCAAAGCTTGGAGCGCTACTCCGACGCGCTCAAGTCGTCCGGAATCATTTGGGACGACCGCTCCCTTGACGCCTGGCTGACTGCCCCGGATCGCATGGTGCCGGGCAACGAAATGCCTTTCAATGGCATCAAGGATGGCCGCGCCCGTGCCGATCTGCTCGCGTTCCTTAAGGAAGCCACGAAACCCGGCGGCCCGGCCCAGCGGAATGCCCAGGCTCCGATGGGCAGTATGGGAGGCATGATGGGCGGAATGATGGGTGGGGGCGGCCGCGATCCCAACTTGAAAAGTCTCGATCCGAACATGCAGGTTAAGGCGATCACCTACTGCCACGACACCTATCGCGTCACCACCGCGGACGGCAAAACGCGCGCATTCTGGGAACGCAATCTTCGCATGAAGACGGATTCCGGCAAAGATAGCCCGCAAAGCGGCGCGCCTGCGCTCGTGCGGGAATGATGGGCGACCGCGCCGATGTGATTTTTGCCGCGCCCGCCGAGATCAGCAAGACAATCGAACCGCACTGCTAGGAGATTCCCAATGGGCTTCTACAACGACGTCATTTTGCCGCGGCTCTGCGATCTTGCGATGCGGAACAAGGATCTACTGCCCTACCGCGAGCGGGCGATCCGTGCGGCACGGGGCCGGGTGCTCGAGATCGGCATCGGATCTGGCCGCAATCTCCCCTTCTACGGGCCGGCCGTGAAGCAAGTCGTGGGGCTCGAACCCGGTCCGAAGCTCCTCGAGATGGCGCGCCACGCCCGACAGCCGGATATTCCCGTCGAATTCGTCGAAGCTTCGGCCGAGGCGATTCCGATAGAGGACCGCAGCATGGATACCGTTGTGACGACCTGGACTATGTGCAGCATCCCGGATATCGACCGCGCTCTCGCGGAGGCCCGCCGGGTGCTGACGCCGGGCGGCAAGTTGGTCTTCGTCGAGCACGGCCGCGCGCCCGAACCGCGCGTGCGGTGGTGGCAAGATCGCCTGACGCCCGCATGGAGGCGCATCTCAGGCGGTTGTCATCTCAATCGAGACATTGCTGACGTGCTTCGCAGAAACGGCTTTGATATCGAAGTGATGCACACCGGTTACATGAATGGACTGAAACCTATGACCTTCATGTATGAGGGCCAGGCGAGCCCTCGTTGATGCCGCCATCGATTCGGGCAAATGGCGTCCCCAAGCCCGCCGAACTTTCAGTTGTTCTCGCTGGCGGACGATCCCGACGGACTCTGGGTCGCGCCAACATTAGGAAGGATTTCGCGCCACGAGCTTTCGATCGACATTCATCGTCACCCGAACGCCCCGGCCGGGCGCGGACTCGACATTGAAGTCCGTTTTCGCATTTTCCTTCAACGTTTGAACAATAAGTGCGCCGATCTTTCCCGGAACCGGCCAGCAAATGCCTTCCGGCAATCCAACTCCATCGTCCGCGACGAAGACGCGATACCGGTTGTCGCTCCGGCGCAGACATTCGATCGTGATCACGCCCTGTTCGCGACCATCGAATGCACGTTTGAAGGAGTTGGTCAGGATTTCATTTACAACTAGTCCGACCGACAGCGCGGTGTTGACGGAGACAGGCGCATATTCCATTTTCTGCTCGAGCCTAATTCCTCGACGGCGCAGGTGTTCATGACCGCGGCGGCGATCTGGCTCAAGTAGTGGCCGAGGTCGATCTCATCGCCGGCGCCGTCGTTCGAAAGCGTCTGGTAAAGCAGATGCAAGGACTCGATGCGACCGGCAAGCGTCTGCAGGTTGACCTTTTCGCCCCGTCTTTCGTTGCGGGCCTCGAGCCGCATCAGCGCGACGATCAGTTGAAGATTGTTCTTCACGCGGTGCTGCAGTTCCCGGAGCAGGATATCCTTGTCGCGAATCTGCCGTGCGTACTCCTCCCGTTCCGCGCGCGCCCTGTCGGTTATGTCGATCAGCGCGGCGATGCGATAATTTCTCGGTCCCGTCCTCGTTTTGAATGAGACCGGAGAACGCTTCGACGACAAGCGCCCTTGGGTGCTCCGCCCGGAAGGTGCCGAGAAACTCTTCTTCGCTTTTCAGCACGGACAGATCCAGCGTGACGTTTGAATCGTTTTCGTCCCTGAACCCAGCCAGAATCGACCAGCCCTTGCCGCGGCAATCGTTCACGTCCTGGCCGATTAGAGTTTCAAATGCTTTGTTCGCGTAACAGATGCGCTGATCGCCGCGAAAGAACTTCGACACCACGATGGCAATGGGGATGCAATCGAGGAACTGCTTGAACTCTTCCGTCTCGAGCGCCCTCGAGAGTTCCGCCGAGTCGAAGAGATCGTTGATCTGCTGCGCCGTGGTTTCCGATGGCTCTGGATCGGGTTGCTCGGATGACATGATCGGTCCCTTTCTTCAGCCCCATGGCGCTGCTGAGGCGGCGGCACTATGGCCAGCATCTTTACCGGCGCCGGTGGGAAACGGCCAATGATGGCACAGGTGAGGGACCGGCGTCGCCTGCGTAATCGGGAACGGAAAGTCATCCCCTCGACGACCGGAATGACCGAACGACTCATGCACGAAAGCAACAATGGCGACGTTTGGGCGCGCGCGTGCGATCTGGCCTCGAAGCCGTCCGACGTGAAACACCAGGCCGTTAGCGAGCGGTCCGCCGCGAACGGAGCCGAGGAGCAGGGCTCGTATACCATTGCCGCTCGGTCGCACTGAGTGGCCGGCCTGCGCGCCAGCCCCGGTGGCTGCGAAGTCGAACAGAGGGTGCTCCGCCGGTGGCCGCCCCACCGCGCTTCACGAGCTTTCGATTGCGCTCTCCCGGAGGTTGCGCTGAATGAGAGCAATATTGCGAACCGGTTTTCAGCGCAGGTCCGCCGGTAGAGACGACCTTGTCCTCCGTGGTTTCGGGACTGGGTCGCCTGTCTTTGGGGGAATTGGGGCAGCTACTCTGACCGCTCACCTTGTTCAAGATTCCGAATCCCAAAATCGAAAAATTGCGCTAGGATCGGGCTTTCCCGCATAGGGGCATTTCATGTTCGACACCTCCACCACCGCGCTTTTGCGCGCGGTTCTCGACGAAGTCTGCGAGAGCGTTTCGCGCCGCGAGATCGGAGCGCGCACCCACGTCGCCACGAAGATACTGGAAGCCGCCGCCCGCGGAGAGGTGTCGCCCGAAACTCTCAAGCAGGTCGGGCGTCAAGCTCTCTCGCAAGCCCCGACCATGTGGCGCTGACCGGGCGAGGAGGCGGGGGTGAATTTTCAGGTCACGGTGCTGAAGATCCTGGTGAGCTACCCGGATGGATTTGCCGTGATGGCCGACCTCAAGCGCGACATGGCGATCCTGGCGACCAGCGGTCGGGACTGGGCCGACCGCACCAAGCGGCTGGCGGCGCGCGTGCCGGACCTGGACATCTTTTCGCAAGGCCTCGTCGCGCGCGAGAGTGGCGGCTGGAAGATCACTGCCGAGGGGCGGACGGTGCTGGAACTCATGGAGGCGCGCCCGGTCGCCGACCTGGCGATAGAGACGGTACCGGCCGTAGATGCGCCGTTGCCGCCGCTGCCGCAGCCGGCCGAGCGGGCGAAGCGCCGTCGCGAACGTCGCGAGCGTGCGCGCGAGGCGCGTGAACGGGCCCGGGCGAACGCTTCCTCTGCGTAATGGCGCCCTGCAGACGTTCCTGGATCGAAGCCGTAGGTCATTGCGGCGAGAGAGCGACGCGAGCCATCGCGACTTAACGCAGCGCGCATCGTGCTCTTGTACTCTCGCAACAGGTTCTTCCGTGAGAACCGTCGGCCTTCGCCTCGCCGCATTGCTGCGATCGCGTATGTCGGCATGGGACTGATTGTTATGCGATGGACTTCCATCTTTTGACCGATGCCCTTCAGGTTTTCGTAGTTGCGCGACACCGAGCTTGATTTGACGATATCACCCACGCCTGGCGCCTCCATCACCGTTGCACTGATGCAAACTTCGTCGACTTCTGCGAGACCTTGCACGCGTGCGGCGATATTCACGTCCTGTCCGAAATAGTCGATCCGGTCGTTGAGCGTCACCGCAATCGCCCGCCCCCTGTGGACACCGACCTTGAGGCCCAGCGGTCGCGAAGCAGTCCGGTTGAATCGCGACAGCTCTTCGATCATCTCGATGGAGGGCGCACACCGCGTCCTGGGGACGCTCGAACCCGGCCATGACCGCGTCGCCAATCGTCTTGATAATGGTGCCGGATCGCTCACTGATGATCCTGTTCAAGATCTCGAAGTGTTGGCGAACCAAGAAATACGCGTTCACATCACCAACGCTTTCATACAGCGGGGTCGACTGCTTCAGATCGGTGAACAGAAAAGTCATGTCTGAGACTTTGATGCTCTCGCCCTCATCCACCAGCTGCGCCTTGTAGAGTTCGCGGAAGCTCGGGGTGAGCAGCAACCGCTTGCCCGAAAAAAACGGTTCATATTCGACCAGATGGGGCGCGAAACCGAAGGGATACTGGACGAACCAGAAGCGGCCGCGATCGCCGGCCGGCCCGCGAGGCAGAGTTGATTGCGATCTTCAAGGAAGCCACCCGACTCGAGGCAGACTTCTGGGAGATGGGCTGGCGCGCGGGCCAGCGTGTCGAATAGCCCCTTTGGTAGTTGTCAGGCTCATAACCTGAAGGTCATAGGTTCAAATCCTATCCCCGATTTGAACCTACCGTTCGACAAGGTTTTGAGTTTTAGGCGGACGATCGGAGGAAATATCGCAGATTCGCTCCGTGTGGGGAAAGGCGGTAGGGTCTTCCGCCACCAATCTGCGATATTGCTTGCGATCCTACGACTTTCAGCGATTTCGTGCGCCCGTCGAAGTGGGCTGACCTCCATCAACGCGACCAAATCGTCCCACGACTCGAGGTCTTACGGGAACGTTGAGCCCCACTTGATATTGCCGGTGGCCGTCCACCAAGGCGTCGGTTCGCAACTGTAATATCTTTGGTTTTGCATGCGGCGACAGGCCGAGGCCTCACGCTCAGCAGCGGACATATGCTGCCGAAAATTACCAGTATACGCCGATCGAAAGCCGAGCTTCGCGTTGGAAGCTCATATCACGGGACCGACGCCTATTGCGGCTTCCATTTGCCGCGAAACTCTCTCGGTGTAATTCCGGAAAATCGACGGAAAGCGCGAGTGAAATGCGCAGGGTCGGTGTAGCCCGAGGAAAATGCGACATCGATAATCTTGGCATTCGTGTCGCGCAGAAGTTTAGCGGCATTCTCAAAGCGGACGCCATCGAGCAAGTCAGAATATGTAACGCCCGCGCTTGAAAGTTTGCGCTGAAAGCTCCTGATGCTGATGCCGGCCATCTCTGCGATTTCTGCGATAGTTGGAATTCTATCGTCCAGGTAGGACGGCAGCATCAATTTGACTGCTGAGACGATTTCGTGGCCGGACGGCCCAACGTCGTCGCTATGTGAAGGCGCCGACGTCTCGACGGCGAGATTGGGGAGATCCAGAAATGAAACGGGAATATCGATCCACGAGGAATCCTGATCCGACATGAAGCGGGTATTTTGCCAGAACGACCGAGTCTCAAGGCTCGGTTCATAGCGGGCCTCGAAGGCCATGGTCGCCGGAACCCAATGGGGGCCGGAAAATTGCCTTACGATCTGCATCATGTAAACATTCTGAAGCCACTGCGAATGCTCAAGATGCGGCATCTTGGCCGTGCCCGCGATCTTGCTGCAAATTCTCACGTGATCGCCGTTGCGCTCCAGCCACACACTCACAGTCGTGTCTTCAAGCGACGCCCATTTGCACAATTGCCGCAGGGCAACAAGTAGCGTCGGTGAGAAGCGGATGATGGCGCGCATCTTTTCGCTCACGTGGCAGAATTGCAGCCGGCGCGCAGCTTGAAATCCAATGTCTGTGATGGCTTGCGACCGCTGTGCGGCTTCCGCGAAACGTACCGCTTGCAGGATTGGGATATAGCGGTCGGCCTTCTCTTCCAAAGAAGCTGGAAGGCGAAACTTGGTCAGCAACGCTTCTGTTGGAGCCCCGATCTCGTCACAAATGGCAGCGACAGGAATGATGAATTGGCAACGGGTCAAAGGAATGGTCATTTTCTGTCTTTCGTGCAGAATTTGAGTTTCGGCGGCCTCTCCCGTTTCGAGATGCGGCTTGGCTGAACTGTCGAAAGCCTAACAGTTCTCGGTTGGCGCGTATTGCAAAATGTTGCCAGATGCATTTGGAGGCGGAAGGGGGGAGGGTCTGGGTTGACCGCTGGGAGCAGGCGCGCTGTTCGGTTTCGGCTTGGCGGCTTATGGCAAGACCGCTCACGATTCCCCACTCATGCTCCAGCAAGAAGAAGGCTAGACGAGGCGTCACGGCTCTTCACCAGATGTCTTCGGTCCCATGAAGCCAGTTCAAATACCTTCCCGATACTCGGTGCGGGCAGCGATTGCTGCCTCACTGTGTCACGGTGACGCAGCCCTTCTACACACAGCACTCCAACTGGGGTTGAGCCCGCGCTCGTTGCAGCGTCATCTCGCCGGAATGGGCACCAGCTACAGTGACTTGGTTGCGGAAGTGCGCCTCGATACAGCCTGCTTCCTGCTTCTAGATTCCAACGAGCGTATATCGGACATCGCCTTGCGCCTCGGCTATGCGGGAACGAGTAGCTTCAGCCGTGTCTTCATGCGTTTGACAAAGATACAGCCTGTCATCTATCGGCGGCAGCGAGCTGTTCAAAGAAATGACAAGTCCCGACTCGGCAAGGAGCCGCATGCGGGCAATCAGCAGAAGCCGTCGCGACTGGCGCGAAATGGCAAGACATCTTCCCAGCCAAGCCGGAGTAACGTCGTGCGCCCTAGACAAGGGAAAAAACCGTTCTAATGGCACTGACTGAAGAACGTTAGCGTCAGCCCGCCACCGCTACGACAGGACAAGCGATGTTCATCATTCTCGTCAGCTACCTTGTCTTGATTTGGCTGGCATTTTCGAAGTTCAAGCTGATACGCCTGACCTGGTCGTCCGGAGCCGTCGCGGCCCTTGCAGGCATTGCCATTCTCGCCGTCTTCACGTCTTCATGGCGATGCTGAATTATCTCAGCCCGAACGGGCGCGTCGTGGTCGTATCACGTGTCGTGGAGGTGACGCCGAACGTCAGTGGCGAGGTGATTGCGATCCCCGTCAAACCAAACGTGCCGATAAAGGCCGACGCGGTCTTGTTCGAAATTGACCCGACGCCGTTTCGATACAAGGTCCGTCAGCTTGAAGCTGCACTAATCGCCGCTCAGCATCAGGCTGAGGTGCTGAAGGCGAATTACGATCAGGCCAATGCCGACGTGGCGGGTCTTGAAAAGCAGGTCGCCTTTCATGAAAAGAGGCTGAACGATATTGCCTCCCTGACGAACAGCGGAGCCGCCACGTCGTTTCGTGAACAGGATACGCGCGAGCAACTCGATATTACGATTGCCCAGTTGCAGTCCGCAAAGGCGCAACAGCGGAGCGCGAGGGCCTCGTTCGAATCGTCGATCGGCGGTGTCAACACCACCGTGGTGCAGACTCATGCGCAACTCGATGACGCAAAATGGGAGCTTGAGCAGACGACGGTCAAGGCGCCCTCGGACGGCTACGCCAGCGTCGTGGCGCTCGCGGTCGGTGCGCGCGCCCTGCGGGCGCGTGCGGCGATGTCCTTTATCGTAGAGTCCGACATTTCCATTGTCGGTGTGTTTTCGCAGAATGGCTTTGGCACCATCAAGCCCGGCGCGCGGGTGAGACTCGTTTTCGACAACGACCCTGGACGCATCTACGAGGCCAGGATCACGGAGATTCCGGAGGGGGTCGGGCAGGGGCAGATTGCGGTATCAGGGACGCTCGCTCGTGTCGGATCAATCGGCGGTACGAGCGCGTATCCCGCGGTGATTTCGCTTCCAGCGGACGCCAACCGCTCCATCTTGCGCCTCGGTACGTCGGGCGCGGCGACAGTGTTCGCCGAAAATGCGGGTCCCATCGGGCTCATCGCCCGTATCGTGCTCTGGGTCCGGTCCTATGCGGCTTATCTGTAAGAATTCGATAGCGATCCGGCAGCAAGAATTAGCGAAGGCCGCAGCCATTGGCGTGAAATGGCAAGATATCGTCCCCGGTTGCCGCGAAATAGCGGCGTGAAAACCACTTCCCGGTGCTCACCGGATGCCGGCAACGATGGTCTGAGTTGGGGCGGAGAGCATGACACGGGACACAGGGATCCGGCAGCCGAGGGGCCCCGTTTGAGGGCACGACTTCGGCCTGCCGCCGTGCGGACAGGATATAGAAAGGTGAACCAATGACGATACAGCGTGCCGCTCTTCTCGCCATTGCCGCTGCTGGCATGGCGTGTGTGCCGACGTTCCTTTCCGCTCAATCGGCAGCCGAGCCGAAGCCGCACATGCCGTTGGAGAAATCCATCGGACAGTCGAAGCCCGAGGTCGTTCCGTCGTTGTTTGTTCTCAACTCCAAGGGCGCCAGCCTGAAGGATGGAAAGCTCGTTCTCGCCGGAGTTTCTCCGAGTGCCATCGTATTTGCGGATCGCCCCGTGCGGGCTGCCGGACATGATCTGACGGCGCGGATCGTCGAGGATTGGGGCAACGGCAGCGACAATTTCGCAAAGGATCCGCCGAACGCTACGGTGTCCGGATTCAAGAAGGACGGATCGGCTGTCTTCGACGCGGTGGTTGTGCTGAAGTCGCCGAAGCTCGAAGGCGACAAGCTGACTTTCGACGTCGATGTGCTCGAAGGTGATCTGGCAGGAGCGGATGGGCCGGCATCGATCTTCATCGACATCATTGGCCGGCCGCTGACGCCGCTGTCGTTTGCTGGTGTCGCCCGCAGAACGGCCTGGCGCGGCGCTTACTATCGCGGCGCTGCTGTTGCTGGGGCCGCGGCTGTCGGAGCGGCTGCTGTGGCTGCCTATCCTTATTACTACCCGCCGCGCTGTGGCTATTATCCCTATCCGCCTTGCTACTAGGGATCCGCGCGACAATTCGAAATGACCTGATGGCAAGCGCAGGCGGGGCGTCGCTATCATGAGTATACTGCAATCTTGCAGGTTCTTCGCTAGCGCGTCGATCGCAAGCGCGAATGTGCCGGTCGCAGGCGTGACTGCCGGCTGCTGCGCAAGACCGAGGCCGCGGCCAATATGTTGGTCGGTACATCACCATTAAACCGCAATGGATTTCCTGACATCGACTGCGGATAGTTTCGAAAACTCAATCGAACAGCAAAGGAGCACCGGAAAATGTTGACGAAGCGAGAGTTACTTCGCTCTACCGCGGCGATCGCCGCGCTCGCCGCCATGACGGCGAAGTACAGCCCGGCAGTTGCGCAGAACAAGGCCGATTGGCCCAGGCTGTTGGAGGCCAAGGACATCGCCGAGGAAGGCTTCATCTACGGTCTGCCGATCGTGATGAACTATGCCATCATGTACGAGTACGCGGTAGATCGGAATTCAGGGCAGTTCAAAGCGCCGTTCAACCAAATCAAGAACGAGCCCAACGTTTACACCTACAAGGACACGGCAATCGTCACGCCGAACAGCGACACGCCTTATTCCTTCGTCTGGCTGGATTTGCGGGCGGAGCCGGTGGTGCTCTCGGTGCCGGCGATCGACCCGAAGCGCTACTACTCGGTCATGCTCTGTGACGGCAACACCTACAATTACGGCTATATCGGTACCCGAGCCACAGGGAGCGATGCAGGCGACTACATGGTGGTCGGGCCTGACTGGAAGGGTGATACCCCGGCGGGCATCAAGCAGGTGTTTCGCTCGAGCACAAAGTTTGCCCTCGCGGGCTATCGCACCCAGCTCTTTGGCCCGGATGATCTCGACAACGTCAAGAAGGTGCAGGCTGGCTACAAGGTGCAGATGCTCTCGGCCTATCTGAAGCAGACGCCGCCAGCGGCCGCGCCAACCATCGAATTTCCCAAGATCGACAAGGAACTCGTGAAGACCAACTTCTTCGATTATCTCGACTTCGCTCTGCAATTCGCGCCGGCGCAGGGTAATGAGAAGGAGATACGCGTCAAGCTGGCGCGCATCGGCGTTGGTCCTGGGAAGAGCTTCAACTTCAAGGACCTGCCAATGGAGCATAAGCTGGAGCTCGGCCTCGGCATGAAGGAGGGCCAGCGAAAGGTCGACGAGGCCGTCGCCAATGCAGGCAAGGCGATCAATGGCTGGCGGGTTAGCGGTCTCCCAGGAGATAGCGCCCACTACAATGGCGACTGGTTGAAGCGTGCCGTCGCCGCTCAGGCCGGCATTTATGGCAATGACCCGGCGGAAGCGACCTATCCGTTCACGCGGGTTGACAGCGACGGCCAGACGCTTGACGGCAGCAAGCACAATTACACACTGACCTTCCCGGCGGGACAACTGCCGCCGGTGAACTCCTTCTGGTCGGTGACGATGTATGACGGCAAGAGCCAACTCCTGGTCAAGAACCCGATCAATCGCTACCTCATCAACTCTCCGATGTTGCCGGCGATGAAAACCGACGCAGACGGTTCTCTGACGCTGTACATTCAAAAAGACAGCCCCGGCGCGGACAAGGAAGCAAATTGGCTTCCGGCGCCGGCTGACAAAATCTATCTCGTGATGCGCCTGTACTGGCCGAGGCCCACGGCACCTTCGATTCTGCCGCCCGGCAACGGCACCTGGCAGCCGCCTGCTATCAAGCGTGTTTGATGGCATCTGGACCAGTCATGCGGCCCTGAAGGTTGCTTGAGCGTCCGAACTCGTACTGGCGTCGTTGGCCGGCGCGAGTCCGAGCGTGACTCACGGGCTCTCAAGCACAATCGGAAGGGAAGATGGTGAGCAACGGGCGGAGCGCTGATCCTCGCGGCAATACTCGGCTTGGCGGAACAATCGGCGCCCACAGATCGACCTTTGCGCCTGCGCAGACAGCGAAGGAGCCCGCAGGAAACCGGGTGGGAGGACTCTTCCGTTGGCGGCTGCTAGCGACGTAGCATCACACAGCCTTAGCTTTGACGAATATTCCGACATGGTTGTTGGAGCGACGGGGAATTTCCTGCTGACTAGTGCCAGTCAAGCTCCCTGGTCGGTCGATCATTGCAAATTGGGCTCGATCGTCTTGCAGTTTGGCCTGGAGGGTGGCTCCAAGATCTTGCACGGCATTTCGTGTCCAGATGCTTTGAGCTTTATCTTTCAGGATGAGAAAATTGCTGATCGCCTGATTTTTGATGGTCAAATCCTTCAGCCTCACGACTTCGTGGTGCTTCCGCCTCGGAGCGAGTTTACGTTCGCGTCGTGCGGCATCCATCGTTGGATGTCGATTTCGATGCCTGTTGGGCTCTTTGAAACATTTGTTATCAGGACCGGAAGAAGCGATCTTACATGGCTCGAGAAAGAGAAGTGCGCCATTTCGTCCCCGAAACAATTTCTCAATTGCTTGACTGCGGCAACAGCGAGCACAGCGACCCTCGTGCGCAAGGAGCAAGCGCCGACGCTCCACGGATTTGGTATTGATCGGTTGTTAAACGCATTGATCGGTGCAATTGCGGGCTCGGACAACGAAATGTGTCTCCCAACGGAGAAGTCCCGATTGTCCAGCGACACCGTGGCAAAAGCTTTGAAGTATGCCCGTGGTCAGAAATGGGGAGGGCTTCAGGTTGCTGACCTGGCCCTCGCTGCTGACGTAACAAGCCGGACGCTGTTGAGGACGTTCCGGCAGCAGCTGGGCGTCGGGCCGGCAAGCTATCTTAAGCTACGTCAACTCAACAAGGTCCGCCGTGCACTCCGCGGAAAATGTGTGCCGTCAAGTAAAGTCACAAACATCATGAGCGAACACGGCGTTACTGAATTCGGTCGTTTTGCCTCGGAATACAAAGCCCTTTTTGGAGAGCGCCCATCGGAGACGGTGGCGAGGTCGCGGGTGCAAAGAGCGGGATGACGCGATGCGCTTGAGCCGGCATCATCGGCCGCAGCGCGCAAATTCGCTAAGTGCAATTCGCGCCTCCGAGCGCGCCTAAAAGAAGCGCGGACGCAACCGCCTGCGAAATGGCATTCGACCACATGGTAGGCCGCCTTGTTCAGTGACCGGTTTCCGACGAAGCATGTGGCTTCAAGACTGGCCTTGAGGTCGGTTGATGCTGCCGAAACGGAAGCGTCGCGCTGCAGTGTACCGAATTTGCAACGGGCCAACTTCTTTCGAAGGTTGTCCGATTTTACATAGCGACCGGTAGTTGACCCAAATACTTTCGGTACAGGCCCGCGAACTTGCGGCTGATGTGTGTTTCCAAAGGATTCAAAAATGAAAAAGATCGTACTCGCCGCTGCTGCGTTCGCTGCATTCGTAGCCCCTGCGTTCGCTGCCGACCTGCCGCAGCGAACTTACGCCCCGGTCAAGGCCCCCTTGATGGCTGCGGTCTACGACTGGACCGGCTTCTACATCGGCGGTAACGGCGGCTATGGAACGAGCCGTAATTGCTGGGGTGTCGTACCGGCAGGTGGCGCGGTCATTCCCGACGGTTGCCACAGTCAGTCGGGAGGCGTCATCGGTGGACAGGTCGGCTACCGTTGGCAGGCTGGTCAGTTTGTGTTCGGTCTGGAAGGCCAGGGCGACTGGGCAAGCATGCGCAGTTCACACGTGAGTGTTGTTGATCCGCTTCTTGCCGATTCTTCCAAGGTTACTAGCTTGGGCCTTTTCACCGGCCAGGTTGGCTACGCCTGGAACGCAGCGTTGCTGTATTTGAAAGGCGGCGCGGCGGTGACGAACAACAACCTTCTTCAAGCGACCACGTTTGGAGGCGTTGGCCTGAACTATGCGACCTCAACCCGTTGGGGCGGCGCCATCGGCGTTGGGTTCGAATACGGCTTCACGCCGAACTGGTCGGCCGCCATTGAATACGATCGCTTGATCATGGGTAATGCCAACAATTCCTTCTCGGTACCGGCAGGCGCTGCTGCTGTGGTCAATCGGATCAGCCAAGATGTGGATCTGATCACCGTGCGAGTGAACTACAAATTCGGTGGACCCGTCGTTGCGGCATACTGA
Organism: Bradyrhizobium sp. LA6.1; assembly: GCF_040547805.1. Taxonomy (NCBI): domain Bacteria; kingdom Pseudomonadati; phylum Pseudomonadota; class Alphaproteobacteria; order Hyphomicrobiales; family Nitrobacteraceae; genus Bradyrhizobium; species Bradyrhizobium sp. LA6.1. The sequence goes on from NZ_JBEPQK010000025.1 coordinate 65,847, forward strand.
TCTTTGCTAGCTAACGCAAAGGCCGGCTTGGCAGCTGGCCCTCGTCGGCCTCTTGGCCATTTTGGAGCGGAGTTTTCGTGATGAACGACATGAAGAAGTTTATTATTGGAGCAGCGTTTGCTGCAGTCAGTGCTACCGGCGCCTTTGCGGCAGACCTTCCTGTGCAGGCCTATAGGAGCGCGCCCGTGGTGGCCCAGGTCTATAACTGGACCGGCCTCTATGTCGGCGTGAACGGAGGTTACGGCTGGGGCTCGCAAGATCCGCTGACGCTCGTCTCCAACAGGTTCGACCGTACAAGCTTCAATATCAGTGGCGGGATGCTCGGCGGCACCATGGGCGCCCAGATCCAGCAGGGATATGTGGTGATCGGCCTCGAGGGTGATCTCGATTGGGCGAACATCAAGGGCAACGGCATCTCAAATCCGGCTATCGCTGGCATCGGGCAGGGTATTACGCTCGATATCGCGTCCAAGGTCAGCGCCATTGGAACGGCAAGAGCACGCGTTGGCGTCGCTTTGAATAACTCGCTGTTCTACGTAACCGGCGGTGCGGCATTTGTGAAATCGAGCGCCAATGGCACCTCAGTTGCGGGCTTGCCTTGCGGTACGCTTGGTGTGCTCCTGAATTGCGCGGCCTCCGCCTGGCGCCCTGGCATCGTTGCAGGCCTGGGCATCGAATATGGCTTCACACCTAACTGGTCCTTGAAGGGTGAATATCTTTTCACGCAGGTGGTCGGCACGGGCGTAAGCACTGACAAGCTCAATACCTTCCGCGGCGGCATCAATTATCGATTTTGAAATGGAAGATGCGGGGAGGGTTTATTATGAGTCCTAAGGCATTGGCTCTTTGTGCAACGTTGGTTGCACTTGCCGGTCCTGCTTCGGCCCAGACGCCGACATGGACCCAGACTGGTATGCTTAGCTGTAGGCTTAACCCGAGCATTGGCTTCATTATCGTTGGACACCAGTCGATGGAGTGCCGCTTCGTGCCATCCATGCCCGGTCCCCCACAACTTTACGAGGGTGCCCTCAACACGGTGGGAATTGATATTGGGATCATCGGTGGCGGCGTCTTGGCGTGGGGCGTTCTGGCGCCCAGCGCCGGCGTTCCTGCCGGCGCTCTGGCTGGCACCTATGTTGGTGCAAGCGGTGATGTGGCGTTGGGCGTTGGTGTTGGGGCAAACGTTCTGGTCGGCGGATCCAACAGAAGCTTCGCACTGCAACCTGTGTCAGTCGAGGGCTCGGTCGCGCTGGATGTCACACTTGGTCTGTCAGCGCTTCAACTGCGATCGGTTCCTTGAGCAAAGCGCGCCTGCCGCGGAACACCCAAGTCGAACAAGAGATAGAGGATTCAGAATGCGGTATTGTTACCTTCTTGCAGTTGCTATGACAATCGCTTGCTCCGGTGCTCTCGCCCAGACGCCGCTGTCGACCTACGTCGACAGCAACGGCTTCATCGATGTGCAGAAACTGACATGCGCCCAACTCGCGGGCACCTACCAGGAAGACGCGGACGCCCTGACGTCCTGGTACAGCGGTTGGTACAACGGTCTGGCCAAGAAGCACTACCTGGATCTCAGGAAGGGAAAGGTCGTGGAGCATGAGGTGATCCAGTACTGTAAGGCAAATCCTGACAAATTCATCATCGAAGCCATCGCTGTCGTATTCAAGGATGAGCGGGCGAAACTGGGAGTTCGGATGAAGGCCGATTGAGAGAAGAGCGCCATTCGTTAGGTCTAGTGTTCGATGATAGGAGACCTGCTGATGTTGCCCATTGCGAAGCGTACAGTTGCCAACGGGCTATTTGGTGGTTCAAACCGCACCATTGCACTGCAGCCGCTCTCGGTGGAGGGGCAGGCGGGCATCAATGTTTCCTTGGGGGTATGCGGCCTGATCCTGGCGTTCGTATCGTGATGTCATGAGCACGCTCGCAATCAATCTGTGGCCGCGATGGCTCAGGATATTGATTGTCGGAGCAGCCACGGCCGCGGCGATCGGCAGCGGATGGTTCGCGTATCGGTACTTCGCAAAGCCTGTTGTGCTCACCGTGGCTGCCGGGTCGGCCGATGGCGAGTCGCTGGCGCTGATCTCGGCGATATCAGCGCGCCTGTCGGCGTCGAACTCTCATGTCCTGTTGAAGGTCAGCGATGCCGGAAGTTCAGCGAAGGCCGCCGAATTGTTGGCGGCGGGCAACGCCAATCTTGCAGTCGTTCGCGGCGACACCAGAGGCCTGGCGGACGCGCGGAGCGTTCTGGTCCTGACCCATGGGGTGGTCCTGATCGTGACGCCCGCGGCTGTCAGCGCCGACAGCCTCGGTGACTTGCACGATACGACCATTGGTGTCGTCGGCGGCGCCGTCAACGCTCCGACAGTTGAGGCCCTCAAGCAGGTGTATCAATTCGACCGCGCCAAGGTCACCTTTCAGAATGTTGCCATCAACGACGCTGCGGCGTCGCTCGCATCAGGAAAAGTTCACGCGTTGCTGGCCGTTGTTCCGCTAACGGAGAAATACCTCGCCAAAGTCAGGCAGTTCTTTCACCAGGAACGCGCTAAAGGGTCGGGGCCAAAACTGATCGAAATCGAGTCGGCTGGCGCGGTCGCCAACATCGCGCAGTATTACGAGAGCTATGACATCCCGAAGGGCACCTTGCGGGGCGCTCCGCCGGTTCCCTCCGATGACCTGACGTCGCTGCGCTTGTCGTATTTTCTCGTCGCCAACAAGTCAGTCAATGTCGACGCCATTACCGATCTGGCGCAGTCGCTGGTCGATGCAAAACGGGATCTGCTGTCACAGTTTCCGATATTGTCCCAGGCCGCGGCGCCGAGCACGGATGCGGACGCGTTGATCCCGATCCATCCGGGGGCTGCGACCTATTACAATGGCAACCAGCAGAGCTTCTTCGACAAATACGATGACAAGCTTTACTACGGGTCGCTGCTGCTCGGCTCTCTGATCTCCATCCTCGTGGCAGCCTGGCGTTTCGCCCGCTCAGGCAGCGGACCGGAAAGTATGCTGGAGCCGCTTTACGAGCTTGGCAACGAAATCAGGATGGCGAAGAGCGAGGCCGAACTGGACCAAATTGAACGGAGAATTGACGGCATCCTCAAGACTGAACTCGCCAGAAATGCAGGCGGTGAGGGCGCCGACGGCGCCGAGATGGCCGCGCTAGGTCTTGCCTCTCAACGGCTCCAATATCTGATGAGCCATTGCCGGATCCGGCTCGGCCACACATCGGCTCGCCCGGCGAGCAACTAGCGCGTGCACGAACACTCACCCTGCTGGGCAAGCGCCGCATCCTTGATCTGGATCAGCGCGGGCGGCGACTATACTCCGGCCGCCATGTCGGCTTGCTCGTCGCACGAGCCGTGCCAGGCATACTTCCCCGTCCGTGCAATAGGGATCGCTTCGCCGTTCCGGCCATCAAACGTGGGATCGATTCCTTCCATAGATGACCGTCCGTTCCGAAAAAGCGGCGGTGTCCTCAGCGTTTGATGGACGATCGATAAAGGCATTCCGACAAAGAGAAATTCTGTAGTGATCTCAATCGCCTGGAAAGCGGGCAAAACGTCCGAATGAGTGCTGAAAGCACTCCGGAAATTCGAAGACTTCCAAGCTGAATACCGCAAGTCGCAGGGATCTCAAGCCGCTGACTCGAAGAGTAATTTGAGATGGTTGCAGGTCCGGGATTTGAACCTGTCGGAGACGCAGGCAGGCTTTCCGCCTCTCGAGACTCGACCAACGTACGTGCGTCGCCGGCCACAAGGGCCGTCGTTGTCGCACTGGCAAGCACCTCGGTTGGTGTTGGAACTCCCGACCGATACCTGAACTCCTCGTTCTGGTATTCGTGCGTCTCGCCAAGCAGAAGAGCAGCCGCTACATCGAAATCTATCAGGCCGCTGATGCATTTGTTCGGCCGGCTGTCATTTCGTCTCGTGCGCGACGGCCTTCGCACGCGCAGGTGAGGATTTCCGCGCGCCGGGGCCCGGATGCACGTGGACGGCTTTTGCGCTCAGCGGCTCACCGCATTCGGAGCAGACCATGACGGGGTCGAACATCTTGTGGCAGTTCTTGTGTTCGTGCAGCAACGGCCGTCCGCGCGAGTCGACCATGTGGATGTTGCCCCAGTGCACGATCGACATGATGATCGGATAGAGGTCGAGACCCTTCTGCGTCAGGATGTATTCGTAGCGCTTGGGTGCATCCTGATAGGGAATTTTGCGAAGCACCCCGAAGCGAACGAGTTTCTTCAGCCGGTCGGCTAGCAGGTGCCGGGTGACGCCAAGCGACGACTGAAATTCGTCGAATCGGCGAATCCGAAGAAAACCTTCGCGCAGGATGAGCAGGCTCCAGCGGTCGCCGATGACCGCCACGGTGCGGGCCAGCGAGCATGGCTCCTCTTCGAGAGCATCCCATTTCATCAACGTCTCCGACGAATCTGCGGCATCTACGAGAGTAAATTTTAAATCAGAACTCGCTGCATTTCAATAGGATGCGGCATTTTCCGCGAGATTTTCGATGTTGAATGATGATTATCATATTGACAGTTCTAAAATAGAACTTTAGGACTCGCGCAACGGTCAATCAGGTGGCGAACGACCACCGCCATCGAAGGGAAGGGCGTTCCATGGCAGCTCCGCTCAAGGTCGAGTTTCACTTCGATTTCGGCAGTCCCAACGCCTACCTCGCCGAGCTTGCACTGCCCGCCATCGAGCAGCGAACGGGAGTCAAGTTCGACTACGTGCCGGTGCTGCTCGGCGGCGTCTACAAGGCGACCGGCAACATGTCGCCCGCGGAGTCGCTGCGCGGGATCAAGAACAAGCCGGAATACAATGCGCTCGAGACCGAGCGCTTCCTGCGGCGTCACAACATCACGACGTTCAAGTCGAACCCGTTCTTCCCGGTCAACACGCTGATGCTAATGCGCGGCGTCGTTGCGGCCGATTTCGAGGGCCTGTTCGAGCCCTATTTCCGCGCTGCGTATCACCACATGTGGATCGAGCCAAAGAAGATGGACGATCCGCAGGTCTTCCGCGAAGCGTTCCTGTCATCCGGGTTGGACATCGACCGCATCACCGCCCGCGCCCAGCAGGACGACGTCAAGAAGAAGCTGATCGAGAATGCAAGCACTGCCGTGGCGCGCGGTACGTTCGGCTCTCCGACGTTCTTCGTCGGCAGCGAGATTTACTTCGGCAAGGACAGTCTGCGCGATGTCGAGGATGAAATCCTCGCGCAATCGACCGCGCAGCAGCGCAAGAGCGCCTGACCGCGCGGGAGGCATCCAGAACGAACCGAGCCCGCAAAGGGCCTTTCAACGGGAGGTGTCATTGTCGAACTGGCAGCAGGCTGCGGCCGAAATAACGAACGCATTGCCGCATCGCATCCATGAGGTGGTGGACCACTATGTTGACGCCACACCTGACCGAACGGCTCTGATCGAAGACAATGCCACTCTGACCTATCGCGAACTCGACCGGGCGGTTGGTGCCACGGCGGACGCGCTCCGCGCGCTCGGTATCCGCGCTGGCGATCGCATGATGATCGTCAGCGAGAACTCGATCGCGCTCGCCTGCCTCCTGTTCGCTGCAAGCCGCCTCGATGCCTGGGCGATCGTCGCCAATCCGCGGCTGTCGCCGCGTGAGCTCGATCAGATCAGGGATCACAGCGGCGCCCGGCGCATGTTATTCACGGCCGAGATTTCCGAAGAGGCGGCCGCGCACGCGATGCGTTACGACGCTCGGGTGCAGGACGTCGGGCCGCTCCGCGACATCGGCGTTTCTGCCCTGAACCGGGAGACGCAGGCCGAGCCGGTCGAGGCCGACGGCGCGCGGCAAGTGGCGGTCCTCATCTACACGTCCGGTACGACCGGAACGCCGAAGGGCGTCATGCTCACGCACCGGAACCTGCTGTTCTCGGCCAGGACCACGGCGACCTTGCGCAACATGACGGCGGACGACGTGCAATATTGCGTATTGCCGATCTCGCATATTGTCGGCATCTCGCTGCTGACGATGACGCTGATGGTCGGCGGCGTGACCCGGCTGGTTACCAAATACAATCCCGCTGCACTGGCCAAGGCGCTGGCCGAGGAAGGCATCACGCTTCTGAACGGCGTGCCCGCCACCTACCAGCGGCTGCTGGAATACATGCAGATGGCGGGCTTACAGAGGCTGGAGCGCGGTGCGCTGCGTCTGATGAGCGTCGCCGGCGCCCCGCTCGACCTCGAACTCAAGGCGAGGGTCGAGAACGAGCTCGGTCTTCCGCTCGGCAACGCCTTTGGCATCACCGAATGCTCGCCCGGCATTTCCGGTGTGCGGCCCGCGGCGCCGCGCAGCGACAATTCTGTCGGCACCCTCGTGCCGGGTATCGAAGCCAGGATCGTGGCGCGGGACGGCGCTATCGTGACGAACGGCGAGATCGGCGAGCTGCATGTCCGCGGACCGAACGTCATGCGCGGCTATTACCGCGCGCCCGACCTCACGGCGAAAGCGATCGACCCGGACGGGTGGTTCAACACGGGCGACCTCGCGCGCTTCGAGGGCGATGCGATGTTCATCGTTGGCCGCACCAAGGAGATGATCATCCGTTCTGGCTTCAACGTCTATCCGGCAGAGATCGAGGCGGTGCTCAGCACCCATCCCGACGTGGTGCAATGCGCCGTGGTCGGGCGGCCGGTCGTGGGCAATGAAGAGATCGTGGCCTTCGTCCAGCTTCTCAAAGGCTCGTCGGCCACTGCGCAGGACGTGATGGCGCATGTCGCGCCGGAGCTCACCTCCTACAAGCGGCCGTCAGAGATCATCCTCATGGACGCGCTGCCGGCCACTTCGACTGGCAAGCTCCTGAAGCACAAACTGGCGGAATCGCTGCGCAACTGAAGCGGGCGAGATCGCCTCAATAACTCACAAGGCTGGAGAAGTCCCTTGCAGAAGAGAAACAGGACGGTTGCGGTGATCGGCGCCGGCGACTTCATCGGCGGCGAGATTGCCAAGAAGTTCGCCTCGGAAGGCTTCACGGTCTTTGCTGGTCGGCGCAACGGCGACAAGCTCGCGCCCCTGGTTGCGGACATCGAGGCCGCCGGCGGCGAGATCCACGCCCGCTCGCTCGATGCGCGCAAGGAGGAGGAGATCATCTCCTTCCTCAATGACGCCGACAAGCAAGCGCCGCTCGAGGTCTGCATCTTCAACATCGGCGCCAACGTCAACTTCCCGATCCTCGAGACCACCGAGCGGGTGTTTCGCAAGGTCTGGGAAATGGCCTGCTACTCCGGCTTCCTTGCCGGGCGCGAGGCAGCGCGGCTGATGCTGCCGCGCGGAGGCGGCAACATCTTCTTCACCGGCGCGACTGCGTCCTTGCGCGGCGGTTCCGGCTATGCCGCCTTCGCCAGCGCCAAGTTCGGCCTGCGGGCCGTCGCGCAGGCGATGGCGCGCGAACTCGGACCGAAGAACATCCATGTCGCGCACCTCATCATCGATTCCGGCGTCGATACCGAATGGGTGCGGCAGCGCCGGCTCGAAGCGCTCGGCCCCGATGCGCTCGACAATCCGGACCTGTTGATGCCGCCCGCGTCGGTGGCCGCGTCCTATTGGCAGCTCTACCAGCAGCCCAAGAGCGCCTGGACGTTCGAGCTCGAGATCCGTCCCTTCGGCGAGAAGTGGTAGGGAGCGCATCCGATGGAGCTCGCGCTATCCCCTGAAGACGCGGCGTTTCGCGACGAAGTCCGCGCCTTCATCAAGGACAATTATCCGGCCGCGATGCGCGTCCCCAATCCGGAGACCGACCTTTCCAAGGAGCAGATGCTGCTATGGCATCGCATCCTGCACAAGAAGGGTTGGATCGCGCCACTCTGGCCCAAGGAGCACGGCGGGCCTGGTTGGTCGATCACCCGCCGTTTCCTGTTCGAGCAGGAGACCAGCCGTGCCGGCACGATGCCGCCCCTGGCGTTCAGCGTCACCATGGTCGGCCCGGTGATCTACACCTTCGGCAATGAGGGGCAGAAAAAGAAGTTCCTGCCGCGCATCCTGTCGGGCGAAGACTGGTGGTGCCAGGGCTATTCCGAGCCGGGCTCGGGCTCGGATCTCGCCACCGTCCGCACCAAGGCGGTGCGCGACGGCGACCACTACATCGTGAACGGCCACAAGACCTGGACCACGCTGGCCCAGCACGCCGACTGGATCTTCTGCCTGGTCCGCACCGATCCGACGGCCAAGCCGCAATCCGGCATTTCGTTCCTCCTGATCGACATGAAGTCGCCGGGCGTCACCGTGCGTCCGATCATCACCATCGACGGCTCGCACGAGGTCAACGACGTCTTCCTGGAGAACGTCCGCGTTCCCGTCGAAAACCTGATCGGCGGGGAAAACAAGGGCTGGACCTACGCAAAATTCCTGCTCGGCAATGAGCGCACCAGCATGGCCGGGATCGGCCGCTCGACGCGCTACATCGAGCGGTTGAAGGAGATCGTGAAGGCCGAGATTCCGGAGGACGATCCGGCGCATCTGGAATTCATCAGGGACATCGCCCGCGTCGAGCTCGACGTGCTGGCGCTGGAAGCGACCGAGCTACGCGTCGTGGCCCAGATGGCGCGCGGCATCGATCCCGGGCCGGCGGCTTCGCTGTTCAAGATCCGCGGCACCGAGATCTTCCAGAACATCACCGAATTGACTCATCGCGCGATCGGCAATTACGGCCTGGCGATCCGCGAGCATCCGGTCAGCGCCAACCATTTCATGCCGGGTCCGGACTACGGCCACACCGCGGCGGAGAAATATCTCAACGCGCGCAAGCTCTCCATCTACGGCGGATCGAACGAGATCCAGCGCAACATCATCGCCAAAGCAGTGCTCGGTCTCTAGCAATAGCGCCACAAGAGGATCGGATGGATATCCAGTTCACGGAAGAGCAGGAATTGTTGCGGTCCAGCGTCCAGCGCCTGTTGCGCGACAAGTATGATTTCGATGCGCGCCGCAAGATCGTCGCGAGCGAGGACGACATTGGCCGCAAGCAATGGGCGGAATTCGCCGAGCTCGGCCTGCTCGCCGCGCCGTTCTCGGAAGATGTCGGCGGGCTCGGGGGCGGACCGTTGTCGACCATGATCATCATGCAGGAGTTCGGCCGCCATCTCGTCGTCGAGCCTTTTGTCGAGACGGTCGTAGTGGCCGGTGGCTTGATCGAGCAGGCGGGTTCCGACAGGCAGAAGCAGGCCTACATCGCCGACATTATTGCGGGAGCGAAGCTCTGGGCACTGGCCTGGACCGAGAAGGGCTCGCGCTTCGATCTCGCCACCGTGACCACGACGGCGCGCCGGGACGGCAACGACTATGTTCTCACCGGCGAGAAGACCGCGGTGCTGGCCGCACCCTGGGCGGATTATCTCATCGTCTCCGCCCGGACCTCGGGCCATCGTCATGATCGCGGCGGCGTCAGCCTGTTCGTGGTCGATCGCCGCGCCGCGAACCTCGATCTGCAGAGTTTTAGGACCATCGATGGCCGCCAGGCAGCCGAGGTTAGCCTTCGGGGCGTGCGCGGGGAGTTGTTGGGCAAGGAGGGCGAGGGCGTTGCCGCGCTGGAGGCCTGCCGCGACCGCGCGATCGGCGCGCTCTGTGCCGAGGCGGTCGGTGCGATCGGTGAGCTGAACGCGGCGACGCTGGAGTATTCCAAGACGCGAAAGCAGTTCGGCGTCACGATCGGCAGCTTCCAGGTCCTGCAACACCGGATGGTCGACATGTTCATCGCGCATCAGGAGGCGCTGTCCCTGATGCAGCATCTCAGCCTCAGCCTTGGCGAGGATGAGGCCGGCGTCTCGCGGCTCGCCTCGGGCGCCAAGTCCAAGATCGGCTATGCCGCAAAATTCGTGGCCGATCAGGCCGTGCAGTTGCACGGCGGCATGGGCATGACCGACGAGCTCAATGTCGGTCATTACTTCAAGCGGATCTCTTCCATCAATATCCAGTTCGGCGATCCCGCCTACCACGTGTTGCGTTACGCGCAGCTCGACGCGGCCGCCTGAGACAGAGAGGCAAGCATGTCGTCACCCGAAGCAGTCATCGTCTCCACCGCACGCACCGGCGTCGGCAAGGCCTATCGCGGCGCGCTCAACAACACTGACGGACCGACGCTCGCCGGCCATGTCATGGCCGAGGCGGTGAAGCGCGCCGGCATCGCGCCCGGCGAGGTCGAAGACGTGGTGATGGGCTGCGCGATGCAGCAGGGGACCATGGTGATGAACGTTGCGCGCAAGGGCGCGATCCGCGCCGGGCTTCCGGTGACCGTTGCCGGCACGACGATCGACCGGCAGTGTGCGTCCGGCCTGCAGGCAATCGCGGTGGCCGCCCGCTCGGTAATGCTCGACGGCGTCGAGATCGCGATCGGTGGCGGCATCGAGTCGATCAGCCTGGTGCAGAACGACCACATGAACCGCTTCCACGCCGTCGACGATGAGTTGATGGCGATGAAGCCGGAGATGTATATGTCGATGCTGGAGACTGCCGAAGTGGTCGCCGAGCGTTACAAGATCGGGCGCGACAAGCAGGACGAGTACAGCCTGGAGTGCCAGCGCCGGGTCGGCGCCGCGCTGCAGGGCGGCCGCTTCAACGACGAGATCGTACCGATCACGACCAGGATGGCCGTGGTCGACAAGGACACCAAGCAGGTCAGCTATCAGCAGGTGACACTGAGCCGGGATGAAGGTCCGCGGCCGGAGACCACGGCGGACGGCCTCGCCAAAGTCAAGCCGGTGTTCGAAGGCAAAACCATCAGCGCCGGCAACGCCAGCCAGCTTTCGGATGGCGCTTCGGCCTGCGTGATCATGAGCGACAAGATCGCGGCACAGAAGGGTTTGAAGCCGCTGGGCATCTTCCGCGGCTTCGTCGCCGCTGGCGTCGAGCCCGACGAGATGGGCGTCGGCCCGGTCGCGGCGATCCCGAGGCTCCTCAAGCGCCACAATCTCAAGATCGACGACATCGATCTCTGGGAGCTCAACGAAGCCTATGCGGTGCAGGTGATCTATTGCCGCGACAAGCTCGGCATCGATCCCAACAAGCTCAACGTCAACGGTGGCTCGATCGCGATCGGCCATCCCTATGGCATGACGGGTTCGCGGCTGACCGGCCACCTCCTGATCGAGGGCCGGCGGCGCAAGGCGAAATACGGCGTGGTGACCATGTGCATCGGCGGCGGCATGGGTGCCGCGGGCCTGTTTGAAATCGTCCACTGATCGGAAACGGAGTTTTGGCGTGAAAACAGCAATCACTGAACTGTTCGGCATCCAGCATCCGATCATCCAGGGCGGCATGCATTATGTTGGCTTCGCCGAGATGGCGGCGGCGGTGTCCAATGCCGGCGGCCTCGGCATCATCACCGGCCTGACGCAGAAAACGCCGGAGCTCCTCGCCAAGGAGATCGCGCGCTGCCGCGACATGACGGACAAGCCGTTCGGCGTGAACCTGACCTTCCTGCCGACGCTGTCGGCGCCGCCCTATCCGGAATACATCGCAGCCATTCGCGAGGGCGGGATCAAGGCAGTCGAGACCGCGGGTCGCAGCCCGGAGGCGTACATGCCGGCGCTCAAGGCGGCCGGCATCAAGGTGATCCACAAATGCACCTCGGTACGGCATTCGCTCAAAGCCGAGAAGATCGGTTGCGACGCCGTCAGCGTGGACGGTTTCGAGTGCGGCGGCCATCCCGGTGAGGACGACATCCCGAACATGATCCTGCTGCCGCGGGCGGCGGATGAGCTGAAGATCCCCTTCGTGGCTTCCGGCGGCATGGCGGATGGACGAAGCCTCGTCGGGGCGCTCGCGATGGGCGCCTCTGGCATGAACATGGGTACCCGCTTCGTCGCCACCAAGGAAGCCCCGGTCCATGACAATGTGAAGCGGGCGCTGGTCAAGGCGACCGAGCTCGACACCGTGCTTGTCATGCGTGCGCTACGCAACACCGAGCGGGTGCTGAAGAACAGGGGCGTCAACGAGCTGCTCGAGATCGAGCGTGAGAAGGGCGCAAGCCTGAAGATCGACGACATCCTCGACCAGGTGGCTGGCGTCTATCCCAAGGTGATGGTCGATGGCCAGATGGATGCGGGTGCGTGGAGCTGCGGCATGGTGGTCGGGCTGATCCATGACATTCCGACGGTCAAGGAGCTGATCGATCGCATCATGGCGGAGGCCGAAGCGATCATCCGCCAGCGGTTGACCGGCTTTCTCGACGGCGAGATCGAGACGCAGCGGGCGCGCGCGGTCGCCTGACGAGCGGCGAAGAGCACGCCAAGACCGGGGATAGCTGGCGGCGTCGGGATGCTGACGCCGCGGCGGTGCGGAGAGAAGTAAACCAGGGAGGAAGAGCATGCCCGTCGTTGGTAGCCATCAATATCCCACCATGGAATCCGTGATCTACGGCAAGCCGGCGGCCGAGGCGCTGCGGGAGGAGGCCGAACGGCTGGGCGCCAAGCGCGTCTATCTGATCGCGAGCCGCACGCTCAACACCACGACCGACGAAATCGAGAATATCCGGACGGCGCTCGGTGAACGCCATGCCGCGACCTTTGACGGCGTGCCGCAGCATACGACCCGGGACGTGGTGACGCAGATTGCCCGGCAGGCCAAGGATGCCCAGGCCGACCTGGTCGTCGCTATCGGCGGCGGCTCCGTGGTCGATGCGGCAAAGATCGTGCTGATGTGCATGGAGCACGAGATTTTTGGGCCGATGGGGCTCGATGGGTTCGAGACCACGCCGGACCGCCGCTTCGGGCCATTCCGAACCCCGAATGTGCGGATGATCGCGATCCCGAGCACGCTCTCCGGCGGCGAATACAATTCGGGTGCGCTGGTCACCGACACTAGCCGCAAGCTGAAGCAGATATTCAATCATCCGATGATGATGCCGCGAAGCATCATCCTCGATCCCGCGATTACCAAATACACGCCGGAGAAGCTCTGGCTGGGTTCCGGCACACGCGCGATGGACCATGGCATTGAGGCGATCTGCTCCAGCCGTCCCAATGTGCTCGTCGATGCCGTATGCCAGCAGGGATTGCGCTATCTGTACGACGGGCTTCGGCGCACCAAGGACAATCCAAACGACGAGGCGGCGCGGCTGAGCTGTCAGTTGGGGTCCTGGATGTCAGCCTTCGGCTTGCAGTCGCGCGTTCCGATGGGCGCCAGCCATGCCATCGGCCATGTCCTCGGCGGGACCTGCGATGTTCCGCATTATTTCTGTACGGCGGTGATGATGCCGAGCGTGCTGCGGTACAATCTGCCGGCCACGCAAACGGCGCAGAGATCGGTCGCCGCCGCACTCGGCGCGCCCGGTCGCGATGCGGGCGAAGCCTTTGCAGCCTTCATCGCGGAGCTCGATCTGCCGCGGCGGCTCGCCGACGTCGGCGTAGCCGAGGACCGTTTCGAGCTCATTGGCAAGAACGCAATGTTGTCGATCTTCACGCGGGCCAATCCGCAGCCGATCCGTGAGCCCGGCGACATCGTCAAGATACTCAAGCTGGCGGCCTGACGCGGCCGCTGAATGTCTGTCACGCCTTGCGGCAAGCACCACGTGCGTAAATCAATAGTGGAGGGAATCTGCGATGTCCTGGAGCACGCGACTCGCCTGCGCACTTGTGATTGCGATTTCTACTCCTTGCTGGGCAGGCGATGCGTCGGGTGTCACACCGACGAAGATCAAGATCGGCGGCATATTTCCCCTGAGCGGACCGGCGTCCTCGATCGGTCAGGTCGGACAGGGCGTGCAGGCCTACGTGCAATCGATCAACGATCGCGGCGGCATCAACGGCCGCAAGATCGACTACGTCATGATGGACGATGCCTACAGCCCGCCCAAGGCCTTCGAGCACGCGCGAAGGCTGGTGGAGAGCGACGAGGTCGCCTTCATGTTCAGCCAGCTCGGCACGGCGGGCAACTCGGCGGTGGCCAAATATCTCGCTACGAAGAAGGTGCCGACGATTGCGATCGTCACCGGCGCGAGCAAATTCACCAACGTCAAGGACTATCCGCTGACGACCACAGGCCTCGTCAGCTATGACACCGAAGGCAAGATCTACGCAAGATACCTGACGCGTGCATTGCCCGCGGCGAAATACGCAATCCTCTACCAGAACGATGATCTCGGTCGCGACTACGTCAACGCCTTCAAGGCGGTGCTGGGCGCGGATTTCGACAAGCGTGTGGTCACCGCCAGCTACGAGGTCACGGAGCCGACGGTCGACTCGCAGGTCGTCGCACTCAAGAGTTCCGGCGCGCAGGCACTGTTCGTGGCCGGGACGCCGAAATTCGCGGCACAGGCGATCCGTCGCGCAGCCGAGACCGGGTGGAAGGCGACGATCCTGATCAACTTCCCTTCGTCTTCGGTCGCGGGCACGCTGAGACCGGCGGGCCTGGAAAACTCCATCGGAGTCATCGTCGGGACCCCGAACAAGGATCCGAATGACCAGAAATGGACTGACGATGAGGCGGTCAAGGCCTATCGCACCTTCTTCGAGCGATATCTGGTTGGCTCCGACATCACCAACACCAGCTATCTGACCGGGTACCAGCAAGGCATGGTGCTCGAGCAGATCCTCAGGCAATGCGGCGACGATCTTTCGCGCGAGAACATCATCAAGCAGGCAAAGTCGCTGAAGGACTTTGTTTTGCCGACCGCCTTGCCCGGCGTCAGGATCAATACCAGTGAGAGCAACAACATGATCTGGACGCAGCTTCAGCTTCAGCGCTGGACCGGTTCCCGCTGGGAGCCGTTCGGCGACATTCTCGACGCAAGCTCGGAGTAGAGCATCCGGCTGCTCCGACGCTTAGGCCGTGAGGACGAAGTTCATCAGGAGAAATCCACGATGGCCGACTTGCGCATATTCTCCTATCTGCCGAACCCGCCTGTCTGGAAGGCAACCATTGCCGCACGGTTCTGCGGTGTGGATGTCGAGGTCAGAGGGGCGCCCGCCAGGGAGCTCAAAGGCTGGCTGTGGGATTATGACGCACGTCCTCTGGTCGAGGAGGAACGCCAGTCGCTGTCATCTCTCGCACGAACGGGGCGGGTCGGGCTGACCGGCGCGCAGCTCTTCAAGACCGATGCTTTTTTGGCGGCGCAGCCGTTCGGCAACGTGCCGGCCGCCTTCGGGCCTGCCGGCAAGGTCGGAATCTTCGAATCCAACAGCATCATGCGTGCTGTGGCGCGCCTTGGCGAAGCGACGTACCAGCTCTACGGAAGGGACGCCTATGAAGCGTCCAGGATAGACGGCTTTCCCGATGTCAGCCTGGTCTTTGCGAGGGACAGATCTATCTCCTTGCGCTGTCGGCCGGCACGGTCGATGCGACCATTCACGCGCGCGCGAAGGAGGCGTTTGCGATCTATGCGTCGGGGATCGAACAGGCCTTGTCGCCGCGGCGGGATACGCTGGTGGGGAACGGGATCACGTTGGCCGACATCTGCTTTGCCGCCGAACTTGCGCTGTTCGCGAACGAGCATGCGTGGGTTGAACAGTTGAACAGACTGAGCCTCGACAAGATCCTGCACGCCGGTGTTCGGAGTGAGTACCCTCTGGCGTTCGCTCATTTTGACCGGCTCGTCGCGCATGAGCACTTCCGTCCTGATCTCGGGCCATATGTCGAGAAGTTGCTGTCCAGGGCTGCGGCGTAAAGGCCGCCGGCTGCACGAAGGAGGTCTGCCCGCATGACCGCGCCAGTTTGCCTAATCTCAGGTGTCGGCCCCGGTACGGGCTCGGCCCTTGCCAGGAAGTTTGCAGAGGGCGGCTATAGCGTAGCGCTGCTCGCGCGGAACGAGGAGCGTCTTGCGACGCTCGAAGCGCAATTGCCTGGCGCGAAGGGATTTCGCTGTGATGTATCGGATCCCGCGCAGGTGGATGCGGTGGCATCCGCTGTGGAGCGTGATCTCGGGCATCCCGCCGTCGTCATCCACAACGCCGTCGGCGGTGCCTTCGGCACCTTCCGGGAGATTGACCCGGCGATCCTCAATCGCAATTTTCAGGTCAACACGATGGGGCTTTTGTTCCTGGCCCGGCGATTTACCCCAGCGATGGTCGCAGCCGGTGCGGGGTCTATCATTGCGACCGGCAACACCTCGGCGCTACGCGGCAAGGCCGGCTTCGCCGGCTTTGCGCCGACCAAGGCGGCGCAGCGGATTTTGGCGGAGTCCATGGCCCGGGATCTGGGGCCGCAGGGAGTCCACGTTGGCTATGTCGTGATCGATGCCGTGATCGACCTCGAATGGACGCGAAAGCGGTGGCCGGAGCGGCCGGACGGCTTCTTCATCAAGCCGCAAGCGATCGCCAGCGAGATCTGGCACCTCGTACACCAGGATCCAGGATCGCAGCGCATGGTCGTTTAACGTTGAAATTCGGCCCTTCGGCGAGAGCTGGTAGCGGGCGTGCAAAGCAGCAAGAGCCGATCTAGCGCGATCGAGCTGTCGCGGCTCCTTCTGACACAATCTGCGGCCCGTCCACCCCTCCGGTCTGCCATCATGATCCAGCTGTTCCGACAAGACGAAATTCCACTGCGGGTTCAATGAAGGTTTATTGACGCATGTGTCGGAACGACCGTTGATTTTCAAACTAAATCACACCTCTCTTTCATCAGCGGGTCCTAACTGCGCTTTGCCTTTGTTTCTGCACCCTTCACACCAACGAGATACTGCGCACAGACCCACTGGTACAGGTCGCCTACGTGCGCGTCGTAGATTTGAATATCGGGGCGAGCAAATCGGACATCTGCGCGATCAGAGTGGTCACCATTTCAAGCGCGCCAGCAGAACTCGAGCCTGCGAGCGCGGATCGGTGTAGAAACCGCTATGGAAGACGTTGAGTCTAGCGGTCGTCCGGCGGCTGATCGCTAAAGGGAACAACACCACGGTCGGGTTCGAGTCCTTCCCCCTTTGCTGAAGGCGGTTGACGCCTCGCGGCCAATCGACCGCGTCACGGTAGCGTTGGTCAACGTGATTGAATGATCGCGATGCAACGTTTTCGTTGAAAGCGCGATCGACCTGCGGGCCGTTGCAAGTTTGCCTATCGCTTTTCCGATGCACATTCGGATTTGCTCTCCGCCGCAAATCGGTCGCTTTACGAGTAAGGCGGAGAAATCAGAGTTTTCATCCTGTCGTCAGCAGCAGTGTGTTTGGGCCGCTCCACCCCTGCGACCCGTCGAACCCCGCGAGTTGGCGTAGGTCCCCGCCCAGGCAGCCTCCTACTCGGCCGGCGCAAAGCGCGACAGCAACGCCTAGACGAAATGGCGGTCAGCCTCGGCCCAGTATCGGCTTGCTCACCTCGACAATGATGGAACGTCGGCTGAGGCGTTAACTCACAGGCTTCCGTCCCGCGCGTTCAAGTCGGTGAAACGGCCGGCCGATACCGGCCGATACGGCGGAAGAGCCACAGGACGGCAGGGCAAGCCAGGAGCACGACGGCGCCGAAGTCGAGCGCGGCGCTCGCGGAGCCGACCGACGTGGAGAGCTTTCCTCCGACCGCCGGTCCAGCCAGCATGCCGGCGTAGAAGACCGTGTAGAATACTCCCATTCCGATCGGCCGCGTCTTCTGCTCGAGCACACGCGCAGGCAGGCTCATGATCGCACCGGCGGGCAAGCCGCAGAGGATTCCAAGGGCAACGACGATGGGAAGCACCGTGCCGCTTCGCGACAGGAGAAGTGTCAGGAGGGCGAAGGCGATGCAGCCTGTGACGAGGATGGCCTCGCCGCGCTTGGTCCGATCTGCGAGGAAGCCGCCGAAGGGAACCGAAAGCGCGGCGAGCCAGAGCACGATACTGACGGTTGATCCGGCTGCTGCACTGGACCAGCCTTGTTCAACGAGCATCGATGGGCCGAAACTGAAAATCATCGCAAACCCGATATTGTAAAGACACCAGATCAAGCCGGCGGCAATCACGGCGCAGATCGTGTCGGCGGTCAGGTTACTGCGCTCGCCTTCGACCGCAACGGACGCATCTGGCGCGCGATAGACTAACGCGATGAGGCAGAGGCCGATCAGGATCAACCCTGCGACGGCAAGGTTGACGGCATGGAGCCCGAGCATGGCTCCGATTGCCGGCAGCAGCATGAGAGAGAGTGCGATGCCAGCCGGCCAAGAGTTGATGAAAATGGCCATCGCAGTGGCGATTTCCCGACCGGCAAACCAGTCCGCGAGCATCTTGGTCATCAGAACGTTCAGGAGAACACCGCCGATGCCGGCAGTCAGCCGGCCAGCGATCTGCACGCTCCACGACGTTGACGCGGTCATCAGCAGTTCGCCTGCCAGCATCATCAGGAGTCCGGCAAGGACCGTCACCTTGTCGCCGTAGCGGCGGCCGATCTCGCCGCCGGGCAGCGCAAGTACCGCGCCCGGCGCAAAATAGAGCCCGATAAGAACACCGATATCGGCCAGACTCGCATCGAGACTCTGGCCGAGCTGTGGCGCGACGGCCGCGACGCTCTGAAACTGAAAGGCGATGGCGGCACGAGCGACGAACAGGGCAGCAAGAATGGTCCAGCGGCTTCGCATTTGGATTTTCCCCGACGCCGTGAACTATACCGTTGGCTTGATATTCTGGTTCAGGCGGAAGAAATTAGTCGGATCGTATTTGTTCTTGAGCGCGACAAGGCGTGCGTAATTTTCACCATAGGCGTCACGCACCCGGTCCTCGCCCTCATCACCCAGGTTGTTGGCATAGACGCCCCCGGTCGAATAGGGCCTAACGGCGCTCCACAGCTCGCGCGCCCAACGCACGTTCGCGTCGTCATCGGCCGGATCGTCCCAGATCGCGATCGGAAAGCAGTCGAACGCCGCATCGCGGTTTGCGTAGGGTGAGTCCGATACCGGAACCCGTGCAATTGTGCCGCCGACGTGCTGGAAAACCAGCAAAGACGAGGTGTTGGGGGCTATCGCATAGGCGTCGAGCAGCGCGTCGATCGCACCAGCACTGATCTCGCGCAGGAACTGCGCCTTCCAGTAATAGCGACGTCCTCGCGGAAACAGGGCATCGCCGCTCGACTGAATCTCAACATAAGGGACAGTTGCGAGGCGCGTCTCAACGGGCGAGCCGAATTTGGCGATCGGTGAAAGGGCGCGCTCACCGTCATGATGCGAACCAACATAGCAACCGGAGATGCTGAAGAACCGATCGCCCGACGGCAGCCTTACGAGGGCTGCATCGACGTTTATCTCGTCGGCAGCGCTTCGGGCGAATTCATCATAGAACCGCATGGCCTCGTGCGCCTGATCGTAAGGATGAAGCGCTGACGCGACGAGCAGTGACCTGCCGATCGCATGCAACTGGTATTCGAACGCAGTCACGATGCCAAAATTGCCGCCGCCGCCTCTTAAGCCCCAGAACAGGTCGGGGTGTTCGGTCGCACTAGCCCGTAGGATCTTTCCCTCGGCTGTCACCACGTCGGCGGCAATCAGGTTGTCGCAGGTCAGTCCGTATTTGCGTCCGAGCTTGCCGAAGCCGCCGCCGAGCGTGAGTCCCGCGATGCCGGTATCGCTGTTGACGCCCATGGTGGTCGCCAGGCCGTGCTCTTGTGTCGCCCTGTCGAATTCGCCCAGATCGAGGCCTGCCTCCGCGCGCGCGGTCCGACGGACCGGATCGACGTCGATGCGTTTCATCCGCGACAGGTCGATGACCATGCCGCCGTCACAGACCGACAGGCCAGCGACATTATGGCCTCCGCTGCGAACGGCCACCGGGAACGCGCGGGATCTCGCGAACGTCACGGCCTCAACCACATCCTGGGCATCCGCGCAGTAGGCGATCATGGCCGGCTTTTTATCGATAGCGCCATTCCAGACCTTGCGCGCCTCGTCGTAGCCGGCGTTCCCCTCGATGACCACATTGCCCTTGAGCCGTAGCTGTGGGGTGGACCGAGGTTCGGAGTGCGATTTGCCCATCAAGTCGTCATATGTCTGCCGCCGCTCCATCCGATTTGCTCCGCGCCACCAATGCCCATGCCATCATCTCACGGAGCGCCAAATCGTTTCCTGAATCCGATCGGAAAAAGTTGCAAATTTCGCTAAAAATGGTGTCTCTAGGCAATGGCGACGATCTACGCGTTTGGTCCATTTCGTCTTGAGGCAGACGCTGACACGCTGTTTCGCGGGGCCGAGCCGGTTGCTCTCGGAGGGCGAGCGGTCGCGCTACTTCGGCTGCTTCTGGAAAAGGCGGGTAAGCCGGTTGCCAAGGACGCATTGATGGAGGCGGCCTGGCCGGGGCTGGCGATCGAGGAAAGCAATCTGACCGTGCAGATAGCGGCTCTGCGCCGGGCGTTTGCAGCCGTCGAAGGGGGCAGTACCTGGATCGAGACGCTGCCGCGTCGCGGTTACCGCTATGTCGGCCCGCCGGCCACCAACTTGTCCGATGCTAGCCGGCAAACATGGCTCCTGTCCGCGACCTCCGACAAACCATCGATCGCCGTGCTGCCATTCTTGAATTTGAGCGGCGATCCCGCGCAGGACTACTTTTCCGACGGGATCACAGAAGACATCATTACGGAATTATCGCGTTTCCGGTCCCTCCTCGTCGTGGCCCGCCATTCCAGCTTCGCTTACCGGGCCAGGTCGTCCGACATCAGAGAGGTCGGCCGCCAACTCGGCGTGCGATATGTAGCGGAAGGGAGCGCGCGCAGGATTGGGAAGCGGGTGCGGGTGACCGTCAAGCTTCTGGATGCTGCGAGCGGCTTCACCCTTTGGACCGAGCGCTACGACCGCGAGATCGAAGACATATTCGCCATCCAGGACGAAATCGTAGGCAAGATCGTTTCGGCGCTGCCCGGCCGGCTTGAGGACGCGGGCCGCGAGATCGCGAGAGGCAAGCAGACCTCGAACATCACGGCCTACGATCTCGTCCTATTGGGGAACGAGAAATGGCGTCAATTGACCGTCAGGAGCATGGAGGAGGCGCGAGGCTACTTCCAGAAGGCCATAGGGCTCGATCCAGCCTATGCTCGCGCTCACGCCAATATTGCCTGGACGGTAGTCTGCGCCGCGTTTCTGGAATCACCCGCCGCGCCCTCGCTGGATGAGGCTCGTAGCGAGATCGAGATCGCGCTCGATCTGGATGAGCACGACGCCTGGTCGCACAGCGTCTTCGCACAGCTTCTTTTCCTGCAAAACCGTGATCAAGAGGCCGAGACTCATTTCAAACGCGCTCTGGCGCTCAATCCGAACGACGCTGATGTCGCCGCCGCTTTTGCAAATATTCTAATCTACTGGGGGCACTGGCAGGAAGCGCTTACATGGATCAAATCGGCCAAACGGCTAAACCCATTTCCACCCAATATCTACCATTGGTACCACGCGCTGGCTCTTTATTCGGCTCGCGAATACGAACAGGCGATCAAAGTTCTCAGGGAAGCGCGATCGAGCGACCGCTGGTCGCGCGCGCTCCTTGCGGCGTGCTACGCGCAAACAAATCGACCGAGAGAAGCAAGTTTCGAAGCGGACGCATTCGTTCGAGAGAGATATCTGGAATTGACTGAGAATGGTGAAGCTCTGCCCCTAAACACGCTCGAACTCGCTCGGATGCGCGCCGATAGGTATAGAGATCCCATCGACCGGGATCATTTTCTCAACGGACTTCGCAAAGCCGGCCTAAGTGATGGACTCTCCAACCTTGTATAGCGCCAACGTTGTTGGCAACGGCGACGGACGTTGCGGAGAGTACTCCGATCGAGTGACGCACCTTTTGCGCTAGTCGCCTGATGGCAGCGTTGTCGATGACGGTCCATTGGACGGGACAGACTTTCGTCGAAGGCGGAATTCCATTTCCGGCGGTAGCTCAAACGGTGGGTTTTGGTCTAAGAAGATCGAAAATGCATTATCTTTCAATGGGGATTGACTGACACTCTCTCCGCCATGTGTACGATTTTGTGCGCCAACCTACGATTTTTGGGCGCTTTCGTGCGCGATAGCGCGCTCTTGGGCCTCGACGCTTGCGCGGGGCACAATAATGCAGGACTGGATGCTCATACATTTGTGGTTCAGGACAGAACGCAACCGTGCGATCAGAACGGCCGGACACTCTTAGTTTCAGGAGTCATCTCGAACAAGTCGCCGCAGCGCTCGGCGTCGTTTCTGGTGCGGTGCCGCTTCGGAGTTGCGAGGGGCCGCTTCTGGCGCAAATCGGACATTCACGCGTACCGTTCTCTCAAATTTGTTTTCACTGATCATTATAGAAGATGCTGCGCGGTAGCGCCGCTTGTGCTCATCAAACTTTTGCGTGCAGCGGTGATAAGGAACATCTTTGGCGATAACAGCTATGTTGCATTTATCGCTTTGCTGAATTATGACGTCTTTAGGGGAATTGCAGTCTCCCCTTGAGGCTTCGGTCCAAGAACTGTGCATCGCTCGACTTGTCGAGGAATTGCACACATGGACGAAACCCGGCCTCCCATTCCTCCCATTGATTTTCTTTTGCGGTCTGCTTCTGAGCGGACGTCTGCGGATGTCGCTCCGCCACCAATGGCGTCGGCCAGGTCCGACGAACCCTCGGCTGTCGGGTGGCAAACCACACCCCGAGCCGGCAACGCCTCCCTTCAGGGGCGCAAAGCCGTGAAGACGTGCTCTTCCCTCTGCCTGCTGCCGATTTGCGTGCTCTTGTTTGCGTGCGGACCGACGGCATCGCGCAGTTCGGCCGATGCCATCATGTTCGATATGGCAGAACGGCTTGCCGATTTCGATTTCATCGCCTCAGGCGACGGCGGCCCTGGCAATTGGTCGGTCGTTGATAACGACGCCGGTCGTGGGTTGGCGCAGACCGGCCCCGAGCCAAATGAAAACCGTCTGGCGTTCGCCTTTTACCGGCCCTTCTCCGAACGTGACGTCTACGTGTCGACGCGCTTCCTGACCAATACCGGCAAGAACGACCAAGCGGCCGGCCTGGTCGTTCGGTTCAGATCGCCTGGCGACTACTAGGCCGTTCGCGCCGACGCGCTCGAGAACAAAGTCATCCTGTATCGCGTCGCCGCCGGGCGGCGAGAAATTATCGGAGGCATGGACGTCAACGTGTCGGGCGAGGCGCGGCATACGCTCGGTGTCGCTGCCAACGAGCACCGCCTCACGGTATTTTTCGACGGCAAGGAGCTTTTCGTCGCGAACGACAGAAGGTTTCCGGGTCCTGCCGGGAAGGTCGGCTTGTGGACCCAGGGCGACAGCATGACCCTGTTCGAAAGCCTCGAAGTATCAACCATCCATTAGTTGAAAAATCCAGACGACCAAAAGGAGAATTACGATGCGCTACCAACTGGCACCGCTTCATTGTCGTCCCTGGACGTTGAACGGGATCTCCGCACGCCTCATCGAAAGCCACTACGAAAACAACTACGGCGGGGCCCTCAATCGCTTGAACACCATCTCCGAGGAGATTGAGCGCCTCGATCTCGGTGACGCTCCCAACCCGACTCTCGCCCGGCTGAAGCGCGACGAGATTGTCGCGCTCAACTCGACGCTTCTGCACGAATTGTATTTTGCAAGCCTCGGCGGCGACGGACGCGTCGTGCCGGACGACCTTGCAAGCGCGATCGCAAAGGATTTTGGATCGGTGGATCGCTGGCGCCAGGAGTTCGTCAGCATCGCGTCCGCGCTGGCCGGCGGCTCGGGTTGGGTGCTGCTGACCTATGTTCCGCGAGACGGTCGGCTCATCAATTAGATCGCGTCGGAACACAGTCAAAGCATCGCTGGCGGCGTCCCGATCCTCGCCCTCGATATGTACGAGCACGCCTTCCACCTGGCGTTCGGCGCGAACGCCGGCGCCTACGTAGCCGCCTTCATGCGCAACATCGATTGGTCCGCCGTGAAGCAGCGCTACGAGGATGCCAGCAAGGTCGCGCCACCGCGGCCCCTCGAGCAAAAGGAGTTTGCCGACGTACCGTCGATCTCCGTCGAGGAAGTGCGGGAGATGATGAAGTCGGGGACGCCGGTTCAGATCATCGATACGCGCCCGAAGCACTACACCACGAAAGCCCAGGACATCATGGACGGAGCCGTATGGCGCGACCCCGAACGCCTCGACGATTGGATCGGCACCTTGTCGAAGACCGAACCCGTCGTCACGTTCTGCGTCTACGGCTTCCACATCGGGTGTCAGACGGCTTCGGCACTACGCAAGGCGGGATTTGATGCCCGGTACATGGCGGGCGGACATTACGCCTGGAAGGCAATCAAGGGCCCGGTGAAACTCTTCGAGTGACCCGGTCGGTCCGATAGCGCGGGTACCCGCCCAATGCCTTACCTTCAACGCCGCAGCGCCATCATCGCAACCATGCTTTTCTTCATTGGAGTGAGTGACATGTCAAACCATGCGATCAGCTTCGAGAGCACGCAGACGGGTGCCGCCCCCGAGGGGTGGACCTCGACCCTCACGGGATCGGGCGACCCAAAATGGACGGTCGAAAGCGACGAGACGGCGCCGTCGAAATCGAAGGTGCTCAGGCAATCCGGCCGGGCGACGTACCCGCTGCTGCTGAAGAACGACAGCAGCATCAAGGACGGCTTTGTCGAGATCAAATTCAAGGCCGTCGCGGGATCGCAGGACCGCGCCGCCGGTATCGTCTGGCGGGCAAAGGACGCGAACAACTACTACGTGACCCGGGCCAATGCCCTCGAGGACAACGTCGTTCTCTACAAGACCGTCAACGGCGTCCGAAGCCCGCTCGACATCGTCGGCCGCAAGGGAGGATACGGAACCGATGTCAAGGTTCCGGCCGACACCTGGCACAGCCTGCGCATCGACTTCAGCGGCTCGCGCTTCCGCGTCTCCTTCAACGGCAAACAACTGTTCGAGGTCGAGGATTCAACCTTCGCCGGCGCCGGCAAGATCGGGCTGTGGACCAAAGCCGACAGCGTGACGCTGTTCGATCAAATCACCTACGGCGAAGCGAAATAGGCAGGGGAGAGTGACCGGCGCTTTTAAGCGGACTTTTCAGCGGGAATTCGATCGAGGCGTAATCGATGTCGGTGATCGGTGAACAGGCGAGCGCCTCCCATCACAGCAGCGAGGGTTCCCAATCCTGTTCCACCGGCGATCAAGAACATGATTAAGAGCTGATATTTAACAGCGTCTACTGGTTCGAAGCCCGCAAGAATCTGGCCGGTCATCATACCCGGCAGGGAAACAAGGCCGATCGCCGCCATGCTGTTCATGATCGGCATGAAGCCGCTTCTCAACGCGTCCCGTATGACCGGCAGCAGGGCCTGATGCCGGGTGCCGCCGAGTGCGAGACAAGCTTCTACGGCGGCTCGTTCGCGCACCAGGCTATTTGTCAGTGCGTCCAGACCCAGGCTTATCCCGGTCATGGTGTTGCCCAGGATCATGCCCAACAAAGGCAGCGCATAGCGCGGGTGATACCAGGGATCCGGGCGCAGCTCGGTCAAAAGTGCAAACATCGTGACGGTACCGGCGGCGAGCAGCGTGCATCCCGCGCCCAAGCCGTAGCTCCAAATGGCCGGTAGGCGCCGCTTCTGCCGCGCGACGATCTCCCGCGAGGCGAAGAGAACCATGATGAAGGCGGCGAGGGCGGTCCAGAGCGGCGACACCGCAGCAAACAAGAACGTCAGCACGTATCCAACGAGAACGAGCTGAAGCACCATCCGCACGGTCGCGATGGCCAGTTGTTTTTCAAGCTTGAGGCGGAGGACAAGCGAGAGAGCGCCGTCCATGACGACAAGGAGGGCGGGCAGCACCAAATCACCGTATGCCAGTTGGATGTAGGTCACGGCCGATTTTCCACGATGCTACCATCGGCACTCATCGCAAATATTCTCGCCCCGATGCGGCGGGCTTGAGCGTTGTCGTGGGTGCTCCAAACGACGCTCGTTCCATCCGCAATGCGTTCGGCTATCAAGGATTCCACGGCCGTAGCGGATGCAGAGTCGAGCGCCGAGGTTGGCTCGTCCAGCAGAAGCACGCGCGATCGCAGCATGAGCGCCCGCACAAGCCCCAATCGCTGTCTCTCGCCGGTCGAAAGTCTTTGGATCGGCCAAGGTCCGCAGTTGTCCGGTAGCCCTAAGCGCGTGACCAGGGGTAGGGCATCATCCCAGACCGTGAAGTGCTCCTGCACGATGTCCGACCACCAGCCAGGCTCGGCGGCGAGGTAGGTCACTCGCTTTCGCCAGGCGGGGGCCGGCATCGCCTCCCTGAGCGCTCCGTCCAGCTTGACAGTTCCCTCGTTGGGATCGAGATCCGCGATGGAGCGAAGCAGCAAGGTCTTCCCGACCCCGGAAGGCCCTTGCAGGGCGACGCATTCGCCGTCCTGCAAGTCGAATGACACGGAGATGTGCAGGCGCTTGAGCCCGCTGACCGTCAGCATGGCGTCAATGCTTGCGCTGCAAGCGGTCGGCAACTCGCCTCGCGATCTCCGCCGGCGCCTCGCCCGGGTAAGGATGCACCGAGCTGACGTTGATCTCACCGAGCACGTAGCTGTTGCTCCCATCAGCCTGGACGGGGCCGAGCATGAAGTCGGCGTCCCAGATCATGGGCAAGTCGTCTTGCGCGATATCGAGCAACGAGGTTAGCTGCGGCGTCCACTCGTCCTCCATCAACCGACGCAGCCGCTGGAAGCGCGGGTCTGCGTTGGACGAATAGAGCCGTGGTCCAGCCTCGGAACGCGCGGCCGGCGAATCGACCAAGGCTTTGACTTTGTGGTGGCCGAAGCCGGCGCAGCGATCGCCTGCCATGTAGCAACGCACGACGCCCTCGCTCAGGCGAGGCTGGAACGGTTGGTCGATCACGCTGCCGTTCTCGAAATACTCCGCGCAGCGACGGAGAAAATCGTCCAACGACAGTTCCTCGGGCGTGTCCTTGGTCGCGTCCAGCACCCTTATCGTGGAGGAGGCCGGCAGACTCTCGACCTTCCAGACGCCTTGGCCGCCATTGCCCCGGTTGCGCTTGATCACGCGCGGACCGGCGGCGAGCCGCGTCGGTAACTCGGCGCGCATCGCCGCAGCGGTTTGATACAGCGCCGTGTCGCTTCCCCAGCCCATCGAGCGGGTACGGTACAGAACCTCCTTGGTGCCCATCTTCAGGATGACATCGGGATGGGCACTGACCCAGACGCCATGCGCCGCGACGTCCCGCAGCAGGGCGTCGAGAGCGGCGCGGTTTCGGCCATCTTGAATGGGGTTGACCCAGACGAGCACTCCATCCACTGTGAGCAGTTGTTCCCGGACGGCGTCCGCAAAGCACTCGTCGTAGATCGTGGGACGCGCATCGACGCCGACGGCGGCGAGCGCTTCGAATACGTCAACAAAGCGGCTGATTTTCGGGGGAGTATCTCGACGCGCGACGGCATCTCCTCGCGAGAGGATGGCGACGGTACGTCGGGGAGAGGGTCGTTTTTCGGTGTCCATGCGCGAGCTCCACGAATTGCGTGCTGCGCAGAGCTTGGACCGAAGTCTCACGGGGAGTCTGCTTTTCCCCTCGGAGACACTCTACGTGAATCCGTCCGGACGTTTCAAGATGTCCGCCGCGGCGAGCCGTCGAATGGCCTCGATGGTGCCAGCAGGCTGTTCCGAATCGTGGTTCCGATAGGGATTGAAATCTTCGTGACGTCGTCTCGATGATTCTCGGAGCGCTCGCGAAGACGCGGGTTGACAGTCCGGCCGTCTGGGCTTTTATTCGGGGCTCGGGGATGTGCGATCTCCCCGCGAGGCGACATGCCCAAGTATCGCGTCCTGGATCACCAAGGGCGCAGCATGTCATCATCATACACCACGATTTCACCCGACAAATTGTCTCGACTGATAGGTACGGCGGCGGCGCCGACGCTTGTCGACGTTCGCATCGACGAGGACTTTTCGGCCGACCCGCGACTGATTCCGGGGGCCGTGCGGCGCTCGCACCTCGACGTTCAGGATTGGGCGTCTCGCCTGACGGGCAAATCGGTGGTCGTGGTCTGCCACAAGGGCAAGAAGCTCAGTGAAGGCACCGCGGCATGGCTGCGGTGCAGCAACGTCGCCGCCGAAGTCCTCGAAGGCGGCCACGTCGGCTGGAAGGAAGCGAACCATCCGACTGTTCCGGCCAGCAAGATCCCTAAACGAGACGGGCGAGATCGCACGGTGTGGGTCACGCGAGCTCGTCCGAAGATAGACCGGGTCGCCGGCCCATGGCTGATCCGCCGTTTCGTCGATCCCGCCGCCGTTTTTCTGTTCGTGACGCCTGCAGAGGTGGACGCCGTGGCCGAACGCTTCGACGCCACGCCTTTCGACGTCGAGAACGTGTTCTGGAGCCATTGCGGAGAACTCTGCACCTTCGACGTGATGGTCAAGGAGTTCGGTCTGTCGACGCCGCCGATGGAGCGGCTCGCGACGATGGTCCGCGCCGCCGACACCGGACGTCTCGATCTCTCTCCGGAGGCGCCCGGGTTGCTCGCAGCCTCGCTCGGTCTATCGCGCATGTTCGACGACGACCTCGAACAGTTGAATGCCGGCTTTCTCCTCTACGACGCGTTCTACAGATGGTGTCGCGACGCGACGAAGGAGACCCACAACTGGCCGACCAACAAGGTGAAGCAATGACCGATTTCGCGGCAAACCAGAAGGTCGGCGCGCAGGAGCACGCGCACGGCATCTCCTTCAATGAGGCGCTTCTCGTCTGGATGCGGGTCGCGATCCTGAGCTTCGGAGGGCCGGCCGGCCAGATCGCGGTCATGCATCGCATCCTGGTCGAGGAGAAAAACTGGATTTCAGAGAGCCGATTCCTTCATGCGCTGAACTACTGCATGCTTTTGCCGGGTCCCGAGGCGCAGCAGCTCGCCACCTACATCGGCTGGCTGCTACACCGGACCACGGGCGGCATCGTGGCGGGAGGTCTGTTTATCCTGCCCGGCATTTTCGCGATCATGGGGCTCAGCTACATCTATGCCGCCTACGGCAATGTCGGATTCGTCGAGGCGTTGTTCTTCGGCCTCAAGGCGGCGGTGCTCGCCATCGTGATCCAGGCCGTGGTCCGCGTCGGCAAGCGCGCGCTCCGCAATCCGATCATGGTTGCGCTGGCGGCTATCGCCTTCGTCGCGATCTTCTTCTTCGGGGCGCCGTTTCCGCTGATTATCGCCGCCGCCGGCCTCATCGGCTTCGTCGGCGCCCGGCTTGGCCGGCCGGAGTTCGCTGCGCTTGAACATGGCGGCAAGAACTCCGCCGTGATCGACAGCATGCTCGGCGAGGGGTTGCCTGATCACGTCACGCCAAATACCGCGCGCACGCTTCGAGTGGGCGCCGCCTGGCTTGCGATCTGGCTCGTTCCCGTTTTCGCGATCCTCATCGCGCTGGGGCCGAACGACGTCTTCAGCCAAATCGCGATCTTCTTCAGCAAGATGGCGATGGTGACGTTCGGCGGAGCGTACGCCGTGCTCGCCTACGTCGCGCAGCAGGCCGCCGAATACTATCACTGGGTGACCCCGCGGGAGATGCTCGACGGTCTCGGCATGGCGGAAACGACCCCCGGGCCTCTCATTATGGTCGTTCAGTTCGTGGGCTTCATCGCCGCCTTCCGCGAGGCGAGCGGGTTGTCGCCGATGCTGGCGGGAACGCTCGGCGGACTTCTGGCGACCTGGGTGACGTTCGCTCCCTGCTTCCTCTGGATCTTCGTCGGGGCGCCGTACATCGAGGCGCTGCGGGGCAACAAGGCGCTCGCCGGCGCGCTCTCGGCCATTACCGCCGCCGTCGTCGGAGTGATCCTCAATCTGTCGATCTGGTTCGCGCTCCACACGATCTTTCGACAGACGGTCGCAGTGCACGAATTCGGGCTGTCGTTCGACGCGCCGGTGCTGACCAGCATCGACTGGCCGGCGCTCGCCCTGTCGCTCGCGGCAGCCACGGCCATTTTCCGCTTCAAGGTCGGGATGCTCGTCGTTCTGGCCGCTTCCTGCATCACGGGGGTTCTGTTGCGCTTGGTGGGCGTCATCTAGGGGCAGCACAGACCGACTTCACCTGGGGCTGGGACATGACCAGGAGAACGAACATGCGGACACTGACGATATATCGGGTAGCCACCTTGCTGGTGGTGATGGCGGGGCTGTCGCCTGCCCATGCCCTGACTCAGGAAGAGCTCGTCGCCAAGATTCAGGCGGCCGGCTACTCGCAAGTCAGCGACATCAAGTCGACCGCGGAAGGCACCACCGCGAAGGCGGTGAAGAACGGTAAGGAAGTGCGGCTCGTCGTCGACAGCAGCGGCCAGATCAAAGAACAAAAAGACTGAGCAAGGAACATCGCGATGAGAATAGCAATCTTGGCAGTGATCGGCATCGGCGCTTGTATCCTAGCGCCGACTTCGGGACCGTTCATCCCGGCGGCCCATGCGCAGAACGTCGACTGGCAGAAGGTCGATGAGACGCTCGGCCGCAAGCCCGCCATCTCGGACGACGTCCACCGCTTCGGTTTCCCGCGCACAGACCTCGCGGTGACTCTGGACGGAGTGACGATCAAGCCGGCGCTGGCGCTGGGCGGCTGGGTCGCGTTCAAGCCCGCACATGGCGGTGCCATGGTCATGGGTGACCTTGTACTGCTCGAAACCGAGATCAATCCCGTGATGGCGAAGATGATCGCGAGCGGTCTCGAGATCACCGCCGTGCATAATCACCTGCTGCGGGCGAGTCCGGCGACCTTCTACATGCATGTCGCCGGCCATGGAGACCCCCTCAAGCTCGCCTCGGCCATCCACGACGCCCTGGCCGAAAGCAAGACGCCGCTAACCGTCCCGGCGCCGGCGAGCCCGCCGCCCGCCGTCGATCTCGACACGGCGAAGCTCGACCAGATCATCGGCGTTAAGGGTCAGGCCAATGGAGGCGTCTACCAGTACAACGTGAAGCGGCGCGATCCGATCACGGAGGACGGCATGCCATTGACCCCGGTCGGCGCCATGGGCGTCGCCATCGGCATCAATTTCCAGCCGACGGGGGGAGGCAAGGCGGCCATCACCGGCGATTTCGTCCTGACCAGCGACGAGGTCAATCCAGTCATCCTGGCGCTGCGGACGCACGGCATCGAGGTGACGGCGCTGCATAGCCACATGCTGGACGAGCAACCGCGGCTTTTCTTCATGCATTTCTGGGCGAACGATGATGCGGTCAAGCTCGCAGAAGGCCTGCGCGCGGCGCTCGACAAGACCGCCAGCACGAAGAGCTGAGCCAAAGAGCGAACGGAGGATTCGAAGATGCCCTACCAAGCCAAACCCATGCCGTTCGATCCGAAATCGATCAGCGGCATCTCCGAAAAAGTGCTCGTCAGTCACTACGAAAACAACTACGTCGGCGCCGTCAAGCGGCTAAACGCCATCGGGGCGCAGCTCGCCGAACTGGACTTCGCCCAGGCGCCGAATTTCGTGATCAACGGTCTGAAGCGTGAAGAGCTGATCGCGTCCAACTCGATGATCCTATATGAGGTCTACTTCGACGGGCTCGGCGGCGCCGAGAGCCCCAGCGGTGCTCTCGCCGACGCGATCACGCGGGACTTCGGCAGCATGGCGCGCTGGCGAGCGGAGTTTTCGGCGATGGGTAAGGCGGAAGGCGGGGGTTCGGGGTGGGTGATACTTTCCTACTCACCCCGCGACGGACGGCTCGTCAACCAGTGGGCCGCCGATCATACGACGACGCTCGCCGGCGGTCGTCCGGTCCTTGTGCTCGACATGTATGAGCATGCCTATCACATGGATTTCGGCGCAGCTGCAGCGCGCTACGTCGACGTCTACATGGAAGCCATCCGGTGGGACAACGCTGCCGGACTGTACGAACAGTACACCAGGCAAACCTGAGAAGCACATGATGAGGAGACCACTAATGCGAAATCGAATTGCAGGGCTGTTCGCGCTGGCTGCTCTGTTTGCAGGCGGACAAACTGTCCAGGCGCAGACCTGCAAAGTGTGCGCCGAGCAGCGGGCCGCATGCATGAAGAACTATGCGGGACCGGCATGCAAGACCGAGTACCAGATGTGTCTCAAGTCCTGCAAAAAGTGAGGGCGGTCCGGTGAGCAACTTGGCTACGACGTGTCTCATCGCGGCACTCGCTACCGGTGTGGGCGGCTTGGTCGCCCTCGATGGCTTTGTCGCGGCCGAGACCCTTCGGACGTTGACCGGAGGGCAGATTCGCAAGGCCTTCACGGGAAAGCAGCTTACGGATGAGGTTCACTATCGGTTCGTCTATGAGGGCGATGGGACACTGCGGAGTTACTCGATGGGTGTGAAGCAGGTCGGCAAATGGCGTATTGAGAAGGATGAGCTCTGCCTCTTTCTCAAAGAAACGGAAGATAGCTGCTATCGGGTTACGCAGAGCGGCAAACACTTCGAATTGACGCCGACCGGGCTTGGCGGACCACTCGACGGTATCTTGGAGCCCGCATTTCACGGTGATGGTGACAGGTGATGACGACGACAACGACGAGCATCGAGCGCGGTAGGATGGGCGAGCTTGTGCGCTATTTCCTTCGACTTGGCTTCTCGGCTTCGGCGGTCCCGTGGCCCGGGTCGGCCAAATGGAGCGCGAGCTCGTCGACGGCAAAAAGTGGCCGACCAAGGGGCAGGCGCTCGAGGCTATCGCAATCTGCCGGTCGGTCGGCCTGATCGCCTATCCGGTGCTGCAACCCGACTTCGGTGACGGTGCACTAGGTGAGCGCAAGGGAGCACAGATGTCCCGCTGGTTTCGGTTATTGGTCGTGGTGCTGACCGGCATTGTGCTCGACGGTACCGCGACGTCCGCTCAATCGGAAGACGGCGGCCCCCTTCAACTTGAGGCCAAGATCCCGCTCGGCCACGTGCGTGGGCGTATCGATCACATGGCGGTTGATCTGAAGCGACAACGATTGTTTGTCGCCGAGCTCGGCAACGACAGTGTCGGTGTCGTCGATCTCGCCACGCGGAGCGTGATGCGCCCGCTATCCGGGTTCAGCGAGCCTCAAGGTGTTGGCTATGAGCCGTCTACCGATATGCTTTTTGTAGCCAATGCGGGGGACGGCTCCGTCCGAGTCCTCGACGGCAATGACTATAAAGCGAGGGGGCAAATAGAGCTGGGCAGCGACGCGGACAACATCCGCATCGATGCGGCTGCGCAACGCGTCATCGTCGGCTATGGCGATGGCTCATTGGCATATCTCGATGCCACGACCCACAACAAGGTCCAGAGCACATCGCTGAAAGCGCACCCGGAAAGCTTCCAACTCGATCCGAACTCCGGCCGAATTTTCGTTAACCTTCCCAATGCTCGCGTCGTGGCGGTGGTGGACCGGAAGTCCGGAAAGCAAGTCGCGAACTGGCCAGTAGACAAGGGCGGCAACTATGCGATGGCTATCGACCTCGAGCGAAATCGGCTCCTCTTGGCGTTTCGCAATCCGCCGGCGCTCGGCGTTCTGGAGCTAGCCGACGGCAGATCGATCTCGACCGTCGACACCTGTGGAGATGTCGACGATCTCTTCGTCGATGCCAGGCGCAACCGCACGTATGTTAGTTGCGGCGAAGGTTACGTCGATGTGTTTGAAACCAACGGCACGGCGTACCAGAGAATCTCGCGCGTTCCGACCGCAGCGGGCGCGCGAACGTCGCTATTCATTCCGGAGTTGAATCGGTTGATCGTGGCCGTCCGAGAGAGCTTGGCTGAACCCGCTGCGATCTGGATTTTCAAGCCGGTACCCTGAAGAAGCTGGCAGCCGGGAGTTCGGCATGTCCATGCGCAATCGACTTACGCAACGGACCTCGAAGGGCCTTGGAGGGGCATGGGTCGCCGCGCTGTGCCTGATGATGTGGTCCCGGCCCGTATCGGCGTATCGTCCGTTCGATGGCACCGATGCCGCGGTCGCGGCGAAGGGCGAAGTGGAAATCGAGCTACAGCCTGCCGGTCGCTTACGTGATGAGAGCGGCACCAGCTTGATCGCACCGGCCGCTGTGATCAACTATGGCTTGACCGCTGATTGGGAGGCCGTGCTCGAAGGCATTGGTCAGACGCCGCTTTCGCCATCTGGATCAACGAACGTGACCGCTGCGGGAGCGTTCCTGAAGCACGTACTGGTGCCGGGAAGCCTCCAGGATAAGACAGGCCCGAGCGTTGCGACCGAGTTCGGTGTCCTGTTGCCCGACAGTACCGGCGCTTCGGGTGTGGGCGCAAGCTTGGCCGGCATTGTCTCCCAACGCTGGGACTGGGGAACGATCCACCTCAACGCCGAGACCGCGTTGACCCGCGATCATCGCGCTGATGTCTTCGTTGGCGCGATCCTCGAGGGACCCTCGAGCTGGACAGTCCGTCCGGTCGCGGAAGTCTTCTACGAAAATGAATTCGGCAAGATGGCGACGGTATCCGGCCTAGTCGGCTTAATTTACCGAGTGAGCGACAATCTCAGCTTCGACGTGGGCATCCGTCACGCGTCAACGAACGGGCACCCCGTGAACGAAGTCCGGGCCGGTCTGACCTTCGGCTTTCCGCTGTCAGTTATCGGAGGGCGCGCCTCGCATCGAGGCCCATCGCCGGGCTTGCCGAGATAGCTCAGCGATCCAGACGATCAGGATGTGCACGCCAGTCGCGGCCGACGGTCTCATGATCCTTGTCCGCGCCGACGGACCCAACATTGTCGCGATTGCCTTCCTGCGCCTTCCAGTCTCGGCCGATCGTCTCGTTCGCGGCGCGGTTCCGGTCCTGTTCGCGAGCCTGATCCGCCTGCGCGGGCGTTTGCGCTGGTTGCACCGCAGTTTGTGCCTGCGTCGGTACCGTCATTGCCATAAACGCGAGTGCGCCTACGAATGTGGAGAGCGTCGAAGTCGGTATTGAACTCTTCATGGAAATCTCCTCGCTTGGTCCTTGAAGCTAACGGAACGGTTTCGAGTTTGTTCGAGTTTCACGCAGAAGATTCTCTCGGTGCGACGCGTCTGGGGATCACGGGATCACGATGTGCACCTTGCCGTGCTCATCCGGTACTGTTACCTTGAAGTTCCGGGGACGGGCAGACTCCCCGACAGACGGCTTCCGTCCAAGCTCTGCGCAATGCTCGGTATTCGAGGAGATTGCGCATGGACGACCACCTCCCTGACCATAAATCGAGTTGGACGCGCGTGCTTTCGTAGCGCAACGAGCGAGCCGCTCATGTGTCAGCGCAGCGCATTTGCGCAACCGCGCATTCGAAGCCTTCCCGCCGGATGGACGTCCATCCAAGCGTTTGGGGGCCCGACCAATGGATGGTCTTTTCTTCGTCTTTGCTCTCGCAGCGCTCGTCGGCGGCCTCGTTAGCGGTTTTTCCGGATTTGCGATGGGCTTATTTGTGTCGGGCGTGTCGCTGCTGTTGTTCGCGGGTGCGTCGTTGATCGCATCGACGCTGCCTTTGTCCTTCCACCCGTTCTAGAGAACCACATGCCCCTGAAAACGCATGGCGTCATCGCCATACCGAACGGCTTGAACAGCGACTTCGATCACGCCGCGTTCGCCCCGAAGACACGCCGAGTCTTTATCGCCCACACCGTGCGAGACTGCCTCGAAGTCATCGATCACGACTCGCAGTCGCACGTTGCCACCTGCCGGGCTTTCCTGGGGCCGCCGGGGCGGTCGCTGACGAGGGGGAATTCTCGCGACCAACCGCGGTGCCGCGACGATCACGTGGCTGGACGCTGCGACCCACGAACTTAAAGGCGTCTTTCCGTAAGGGCAGCGGCCCAATGGTGCCGCCCTCGTCAAGCGCAAGGGCATCGGGATCGTGGCCTGTATAGGCGACGCCCAGCAAGGTCCATCGCTGCAATTCATCGATCTGAAGGAGATCAGGCAGCGGGCGATCGACCTGCCGGGTCGCCCGCGGTGGTGCGTGACCGACGCTGCTGCGGAGCGGGTTTTCGTCTGTATCCGTGAGCCATCGATGATCGTGAGCGCTCGACTGCCCGATCTCGGCGACGTCATCCATTGGCCGCTGCCATCAGGCGGCGCCACGGATTGGATATCGATCACTTCAACCACAGGCTACGCTGCCTGCGACGACGGCGCCCTGGTGGAGGTCGACAGCACCTGCGGAAAAATTATGAACGTCTGGCCGATCGCCGGCCCTCCCGACGTGACGTTCTTCAACCAACACTCCGGTCGCGCACACGTTGCGATCGGAGAGCCGGGCGTGATCGAGACGATCGATCCGAAGACTGGTGAACATATTAGGACCCCGACGGCATCGGGAGCACACACCACGGCTTTCGTGGCGCCGGATCGGCTCTACGTGATTTCGCCGAGCCACGGGGTGTCATCGTGCTGGAGGACACCTGACTTTTCATGGCAATGGCGGACATACCGGCGCTGGCGCGTTGGATCACGGCCGCCGCATGTGGAGATCGTCGATGACGAACGCGTGGGCGTGGTTCTGCTTCTCGCTTTCCAGGTGCGGATGATCGGGAGGCAGGTTTGCGTGTTCGTGCCTGATCACGTCCGGATCCGCTGTGGGGCCGCCAAGCGAGGCCCGCGCCGGCGAGCGCGACGATGGCGAGCGCAAACAACGTCCCAGCGAGTCCGATCGCCGGGCCTAGCCAGCCCGCGAGAGGGTAGGTCAGCAGCCAGCACAGGTGCGACAGCGCGAACTGAGCGGCGAACACGGCCGGTCGGTCCGCAGCGCCGGCCGACCGGCGCAACAGGCGCCCGGACGGCGTCATGACGGCCGAGTATCCGATCCCCAATAGTGCCCACGTCGGCAGAAGCGCGTACCTGACGCCTCCGTTACCTCCGGATATCGTCATGATCGATCCGAAGACGACCAGCACTGCAGCCAGCATTCCCGCCGACGAGAGCATGATCCTTCGGTCGGGCAGCCGATCGAGCAGGCGAGGCAGCAGGAGCGCGGCCGCCATCGAGCCGCCGCCGAAGCAGGCGAGTGCGAGCGCGACGTTGCCGTCAGTTCCGCCCAGCGCGCCCTTCACCAGGACCACGGTGTTGACGAATACCATCGATCCCGCTGCGGCGACGGCGAGATTGAGCGCCAACAAGCCGCGCAAGCGGGGCGTCGCCAGGTAGATGCGCATGCCGCGCGTCGTATCGTCGTAGAAGCCGTGGCGGCGACGCGTTGCCGGCGCTTGCGGAATCGTTACCGAGACCACCAGCGCGGCCGAGCAGAAGAAGCCAATCACGGTTCCGAAGAAGAGCCCGTTGAAGGTGACCAGGGTCAGCAAGGCGGCCGCAAGCGTCGGGCTCAGAAGACTTTCCAAGTCATACGCCAGGCGGGACAGAGAAAGCGCCTGCGTGTAGTCGCGCTCCTCCGGAAGCACGTCCGGGATGGTCGCCTGAAATGTCGGAGTGAAGGCGGCAGACGCGGACTGCAGCACGAAGATGAGGACGTAGACCTCCCAGACTTGGTCGATGAAGGGCAGCGCGATCGCGACCGCGGCACGGGTCAGGTCCATCGCCACCAGGAAGGTTCGCCGCGGCAAGCGGCCTGCGAGACCGCCTACGACCGGCGCGACGAGCACGTAGGCGACCATCTTGATGGCGAGCGCCGTCCCCAGCACCGCCCCGGCGTTCTCGCCGGCGATACGGAACGCCAGCAACCCCAGCGCTACGGTCATCAGTCCCGTCCCGATCAACGCGATGACCTGGGCGGCGAACAGATGACGGTAGGTGCGGTTAGCAAGGACTGACAGCATGGGCCGTTACTCCGCTGCGCGGTCGTGGATGAGGGGCGCGACCGAGCCGCTGCGCCTGCCCGCCCGCGGCGGGGACGGCGAAGCGGGCGTACAACGCGGGTAGAACGACCAGCGTGAGCAGGGTCGCGGTCAGGAGCCCGCCGATCACGACGGTCGCCAGCGGCTTCTGGACCTCGGCGCCCGTACCGGTCGCCAGCGCCATCGGCACGAATCCGAGAGAGGCGACGAGCGCCGTCATCGCGACGGGTCGAAAGCGGGTCAGCGCCCCCTCGCGGATCGCCGTTCTGTGATCTACCCCCTCGAGGATCAGCCGCCGGATCTGCGTCAGCATGACCAGACCATTCAGCACGGCCACGCCGGACAGCGCGATGAAGCCGACGGCCGCCGAGATCGAGAAGGGCATACCGCGAAGCCACAGCGCAGCGATTCCGCCGGTCAGCGCGAGTGGAACCGCGCTGAAGACGAGCGCCGCGTCCCGTGCCGAGCCCAGGGCCCCGAACAGCAGCATGAATATCAGCGCAAAGACGCCGGGCACGACGAAGACGAGGCGCTGGCGCGCGACCGCGAAGTTCTCGAACTGGCCGCCCCAGGCGAGATAGCTACCCGGCGGCAGCTTCACCTGTTCGGCGACCTTCGCTTGCGCCTCCGTCACCAGCGAGCCGATGTCCCGACCTCGGATCTCGGCCGTCGCCACCACGCGGCGCTTGCCGTTCTCGCGACTGATCTGGTTGTAGCCGACGGTCTGATCGAACGAGGCGACGTTCCGGAGCGGGATGGACGCCGCGGGTGCGTTCGGATTCGCATGCGGGAGCGGGACCGGCAGCTCCTCGAGCGCCGGGATGCTGTCCCGCAATTCGTCCGGAAGCCGCACCACGATCTTGAAGCGTCGGTCGCCCTCGAAGACCAGACCGGCGTCGGTGCCTCCGATCGCGGTCGCGATCAGGTCCTGCACCGAGGCCAGACTCAGGCCTCGCCGCGCGATCTCCCCCTTGTCGATATTGATATCCAGGAACGGGAGACCGGTCGTCTCCTCTGTCTTCACGCTCTCGGCGCCGTCGATCTTGCGGATGACGTCGGCGATCTGGCCGGCGGTCTTCTGCATCCGCTCGAAGTCGTCGCCGAAGACCTTGACGGCCAGATCCTCGCGCACGCCGGCGATGAGCTCGTTGAACCGCATCTCGATCGGCTGCGAGAAGCCGATCCTGTTGCCGGGCAGCTTTGCGGTCACCTCCTCTATCTTCTTGATCAGATCTCCCTTCGTCATCGAAGGATCGGGCCATTCGTCCTGCGGCTTGACGATGATGTAGGTGTCCGACGAGGACGGCGGCATCGGGTCGGCGGCAAGATCGGGCGTGCCGGTGCGCGAGAAGACGAACGAGACTTCTTCCAGCGTGCTGATCTGCTGCTCGATGAGAAGCTGCATCCTCTGCGACTGCGCGAGCGCGGTCGACGGCACGCGCTTCACCTCCATGACGATGTTCTTCTCGTCGAGGGTCGGGGTGAATTCTTGGCCGAGACGCACGAACAGGAGCACGGCGCCGACGAAGAGAAGCCCGGCGCCGGCGACGACGGGCAACGGCCTTGCGATCGAGCCCGCGAGGAGCGGGGCGTACCAGCGCTTCAGCGTCCGGACGATGACGTTCTCGCGCTCGGTGACGCGTCCGCGGATCGCGATGGCGACGGCCGCGGGGACGAACGTCAGCGAAACGACGAAGGCTACGGCCAGCGCGATCATCACGGTGAGCGCCATCGGCTCGAAGGTCTTGCCCTCGACGCCGGAGAAGGCGAGCAAGGGCGTGTAGACCAGTATGATGATGATCTGACCGAACACGGAGGGACGGATCATCTCGACGGTGGAGGCCGTCACGGTGTCCAGGCGCTCCTGCAGCGACAGGGCGCGGCCGAACTCGCGTTGGCGCTCCGCGAGGTGCCGGAGGCTGTTCTCCGCAATGATGACGGCACCGTCGACGATGAGGCCGAAGTCTAGCGCACCGAGGCTCATGAGGTTCGCGCTGATCCGTCCCTGCAGCATCCCGCTCGCTGTGACGAGCATCGTGACCGGTATGACGAGGGCGGTGGCGAGTGCGGCGCGGAAGTTTCCCAGCAGGACGAAGAGCACGGCGATCACCAGGAGCGCGCCTTCCGCGAGATTCTTGGCGACCGTGTGAATCGTCGCGTCGACCAGTTGGGTGCGGTTGAGAACCGTGTGGGCGTAGATTCCTGGGGGCAGCGTCCTGCCGATCTCCTTGATCTTGGTGTCCGCCGCGGCCGCTACCGTCCGGCTGTTGCCGCCGATCAGCATCAGCGCGGTGCCGAGAACGACTTCGCGCCCGTCGACGCTCGCGCTGCCGGTTCGGAGTTCTTTTCCGATCGCGACCTCGGCAAGGTCCCTGACGCGGACCGGCACGCCGCCACGCGTCGCGACGACGATGTTCTCGATGTCTTCGATGTTCTCGACGCGGCCGGCGGCGCGTACCACGTATCCTTCCCCGTTCTGTTCGATGTAGTTCGCGCCTCGGCTGGCGTTGTTGGCCTCGATCGCGTCGATGACTTGCTTCAAGGACAACCCGTAGCCAACGAGCTTCGCCGGATCGGGCTGCACCTGGTACTGCTTGACGAAGCCGCCGATGGCGTCGGCGCCGGCGACGCCGGGCACGGTCTTCATCTGCGGCCGGACGATCCAGTCCTGCACGGTCCGGAGGTAGACGGTGCGCTGGAAGTCGTCGGTCAGTCGCTCGCCTTCCGGAGTGAGGTAGCTCCCGTCGGCCTGCCAGCCTGGCTGCCCGTCACGTATCGGGGCGTGGGTGCCCGGCTTTTCGTATTCAACGGCCCACCAGTAGATCTCGCCGAGGCCCGTCGAGACCGGACCCATCCGGATGTCGACGCCGGGCGGCATATTGGCCTTGGCTTCGTTGAGACGCTCGGAGACGAGCTGCCGCGCGAAATAGATGTTGGTCCGGTCGGCGAAGACTGCGGTGATCTGCGCGAAGCCATTGCGCGAAAAAGAGCGTGTCGACTCCAGACCGGGCATGCCGGCGAGCGCCGTCTCCAGCGTGACCGTGACCTGCTTCTCGATCTCGACCGGCGTCAGTGCGGGCGCCACCGCGTTGACCTGCACTTGGACGTTCGTGACGTCGGGCACGGCGTCGATGGGAAGCTTGGTCAGCGACCAGAAGCCGGAGGCAGCCGCGGCCAAGGTGATCAGCACGACAAGCCATCTACGGCGCACTGAGAATTCTACGATGCGTTCGATCATCGCTCAGTCCTCGTCGCCGGGCTTGGATACCTCCGCCTTGAGCGGGAAGGTGTTCGAGGCGGCGACGGTCTCGCCGACAGCCAGGCCGGAGACGATCTCGACGACCGGTCCGTCCCGTCCGCCGAGCACGACATTGCGCGCTTCGAAACCGCCCTTGGTCCGGACGAAGACGGCCTTGCGCCCAACGACGGTCTGGATCGCGGCGAAGGGGACGGCGACCGCCGCATCATGCCTTTCGACGGCAATGTTCGCCGTGACGAAGGAGCCGGGGCGCCATCGGCCGCCGGCGTTGTCGAGCGAGACCACGACGCGGGCCGTGCGCGTGTCCTTGTCGAGTAGCGGGCTGACGAACGTGATCTTGCCCGAACCGGTCTCCGCGATTCCACGTACGGCCACGGCGACATCCTGGCCCTCCCTGACCAGGGGCAGGTCGATCGACGAGACCGCCAGTTCCACCCAGACCCGGCTGAGGTCGACGATGACGAAGAGCTCGGTCTCCAGACTGTCTCGTCCGACCGCGGTGCCGAGTTCCACCTTTCGCTCGACGATGCGTCCGGAGATGGGGGCGCGGACGTTCTG
This sequence comes from Bradyrhizobium sp. LA6.1, assembly GCF_040547805.1. Taxonomy (NCBI): domain Bacteria; kingdom Pseudomonadati; phylum Pseudomonadota; class Alphaproteobacteria; order Hyphomicrobiales; family Nitrobacteraceae; genus Bradyrhizobium; species Bradyrhizobium sp. LA6.1. The sequence goes on from NZ_JBEPQK010000025.1 coordinate 107,242, forward strand.
GCTGCGCAACGTCCCATCCGGCGCCTGCGGTAGACCGGCGATCTCCGCATCGCTGACGCCGAGCGCCATCAGCTTCTGGCGAGCGATGCCGAAGCGCATTTCGATCTGCGCCGCCGCGTTGCGCGACTTGATGTACTGCTGTTCGGGGACGGCGCGGCCTTCCCATAGCGATTTGTCGCGCGCGGTGAGGTCCTGCTGCAGTTCGTTCGAGAGTTTGGTGGAGAGAAATTCGCTTTTGGCGTCGGCGACCTCGCGGCTCTCCAGAACGCCCAGGATTTCGTCTTTCGCGACGTCGTCGCCGATGTTCTTCCGCAAATCCGCGACCGTGCCCGAAACTTTGATGGAGACGTGCGCGACCCGGCCTGCATCGGGAACGATCGTGCCGGGGACCGTCAGCCGCTTGGCAATCGAAGCAGGCCCCGCCTGACGGACTTCGATGCCGGCGAGCTTGATGCGTTCGTCGTCCATGACGATGGCCGCCCGCTTCGCGGAACCCGACTGCGCGCTTGCCGGCACGATGGCGCCTGCAATCGCCGCAAGCGTCACGACGAGAATCGTGGAAGCCGTCCGTACACGCAGGACCATTTGCTGCTCCGCTACAGGTAGCGCGAGATCGCCTTGAACTCGGCGAGAACGCTCTTGGTCGACTTGCCCGACCCGCCGTTGGCGGCAGCGTCCAGGCAGTTGTCGACGTGATCGTGGATCAGGGTCTTCTTCGCCTCGGAAATCGCCTTCTCGACGGCGTGCAGTTGCTGCGCCAGGTCGAGACATGGTCGACCATCAGCGAGCATCGCGATGACTTTCTGGAGGTGCCCGTCGGCCCGCTTCAGCCGCTTGACGATTTCCGGGTGGCTTTCGTGGACGTGGTCCTTGCTCATGGTCCGATATCCTATCCTCTGGGAGGGGATACCTGAGACCAAAGGTTCCTGCAACGAGCCCGTGGGGCCGCTCGGCACGGCAAATCGACGCGGCCGCGGTTCAGATCATCAATTCGTGCAGGCCCGACCAGCCCGTGTAGAGGCCGACCAGGACGATCAACGCGGCGGAAACATAAGGCGCGCGATGCGCGAAGCGGCTGAAACCACTCCAGTGGCGTTCGACGTGCCGGATGCTGAGAGCGGCGACGACGCCTGCGGATACCATCGTGATGGCCAGGCCGATGCCGAAGCAGAGCACCAGCACGAAGCCGAGGCTGAACTGCTTCAACTGGATGCAGAGCAAAAGAACGGTGATGGCCGCCGGGCACGGGATCAGGCCGCCGGTGAGACCGAACAGTACGATCTGCGGCGTGGTGACGGTGCGTCCCGCGAAGCGCTTGCGGATGTCGGCGGCATGAGCGCGGGCGTGCGCGTCGTCCTGTTCGCCGAGATCCATGTGGTCGTGATCGTGCTCCTCGAACAGCACCTCGGCGACGTCGCCGGCGAGCGCGAGGCGCGCCTTGAAGGCCTGCGGCTCCGGTATCTCACCGAGGCTTTCCACGTATCCGTCGCGGTCGGCGAACGCGAAGGTCTGCTCGGTGCCGTCGGCGCGAACGGTCGTCACCCGGACGTCGGCGGAGGATAGGCCGCCGGCCTTGCTGCGGATCCGCCAGCGCGGCGGAACGCCTTTCTCGAAGATCTCGATCGACAGAGTCCGGCCCGCGAGCGTGACGACCTGCGGTTCGTCGTGATGATCGTGAGCGTGTTCCTCGTTCTGCTCATGCCAGGTGCGCCAAACCATCCAGGCGGCGACCCCGAGGATGACGGCCGCGGACACGATCTGAAGATAGGCTTCGCTGCGTTCTCCGGAGAGATCTTGGCCGAAGTAGAGGCCGAGAAGGGCGATCGCCCAAACGACGGCGGTGTGCGAGGTCGTCGCCGACAGCCCGAGAAGCACGGCCTGGAAGACCGTGCCGCGGATCGCGACAATGAAGGCGGCCATCATGGTCTTGGAGTGACCGGGCTCAAGCCCGTGCAGCGCGCCGAGCAGGATGGCGCTGGGGACGAACAGCCAGGTGTGTGCGCTGCTCTGCTGGAGCAGTTGCGACAGATCGATCATGCGATTCACTTCAGGTAGGTTCTGACGACGTCGATCAAGTCCGCGGCGCCCTTGGCCTTCTCGGGATCCTTCTCTCGATCCGGATCCACGACGTGATGCCGGATGTGGTCTTCGAGAAGTTCAGTGGTCAGACCGCCGACGGCGCCCCGGACCGACGCGACCAGCATTAGGACATCCGTGCAGCCGAGTTCGGCCTCCAGCGCACGCTCGATGGCCTCCAATTGTCCTTTGATGCGTTTCACCCGCGCCAGGAGCTTCGATTTCTGCTTGATCGTATGTGACATGACCATAATATAGGGGGGTATCCTATTGGCGTCAAGTTGGAGCGGTCCATGGCGATCGGATCGTGGTCTGGGAAGTTGAGTCTGGGACTACAGCGTGTTTCGATACTTCGGTCGTCGGCACGCGGTGCTTTGCTGTATTGCGCCCTTCTGATGTGTTCGACACTCGAGGCCAACTCCAGAGGCAGCGGCGTTGGCAAAGACGACCCATGGAATCCCCATCACATCGACGGGCTGCCCGCCGAGGTCAGGCAGTACATCGCCGCGATTTGCAGAGGGCCGGCTGCCGCCCAGCATGATTTCGCCACCTACCTCCCTCAAGAGAAGCGCTGGCGCATCAACCTCGAGTACCTCCACTGCGACGGTCTGGAGGACAGATATCGGCAGGGTGGTCAATGCTTGGACGTCGACTTCGTCGAGGTCGGGTCGCACTTTCGTCTCGCCAGCAAGCAATACAGGAGCTGCGGGTTCTGAGCAGGACGTTTTACGGTCGTCGCAGGTCCAACCACGCCAGCGTTCTCTTACTCCGCGCCACGTTGCCCTGCGAAGCCGCGCTATGGCTCTTTCATGGCGTCGACCGCCGGCGGAAATTTAAGGGTTGGGCCAGAACTCGAATGAGTCACTAGATTCGGCGACTGACGGCGATCAGGCCGTGCGGTGCCACTGCAAATTGCCTTTGGCTAGTCGCTTGACGGCACTGTTTTCGATGACCGATTTATTGGACGGGCTTTTGTCGAAGGCGAAATCCCCTTTCCCGGTAGCTCAAACGGTGGGTTTTGATGTAGGAAGGTCGAAAATGCTTTATCTTTCAATGGAGATTGACTGACACTCTCTCCGCCACGGACCCGCGCAAGCGCCTTGGAAGAATCCGCGCAGCAAGGTCTGGTGGTTTCGTCGCCGCGTTCCCTCGAAGTACCGAGTTCTCGGGCTTCCCGCCGAGATCAAGCTCTCGCTCGAGACCAAGGACTGGGACGATGCCGACGATCTGTGTCAGAGCATAAACCTCGATATCGAGCGTCGCTGGAAAGCCGGTCTCGAGAATCTAGAAAGACCGCCGATTGACACTCGCGCTCCAATTGGTGGGCCCTTCGCCTCTCACCGCCACGCAGCGGAAACGCGATGACGCGTCCGAAACTGGGCGATCGCCGTCTCCTGCCGATCGAGCTTGCGCGTGAGAGCGTCGATCTCGCCGCGACGAGCCAAGGCGAGCTCCGCGACATGCTGCTGAAACAGCCGCTCATCCGCATTCGTCCAGCTCGATGCGTTACGGCCGCGCTGCCTTCGCTTCGTCCGGTCGGTGATCGTCAGCCGTTCGGCCCGTGACGCGATCTGGCGCTCGATGAGGCCGAGACGGCGCTGCGTCTCGGCTTGCGCGGCTTTCATGCGCGCGAGTAGGAGGCGTTGGTCTTGACGCTCAATCATCGCTCCGTCCTCACGGGCCATAGAGGAGGCGGACTCGTCGGGAGTGTTGTCGTCCGGGAGGGACACCGCGGCGATGGATGAAGCGACGTCGTCGCCAGCGACGCCCCGCGCCGAATCGATGCCAGCGTGCTTGCGCATGCCTGGCGTAAGGATGCCGTCGAGTGCGTAGGCGATGGCGCTCTCGGGATAATGGTGCACGTGCATGAGGAGATCGACGGCGACAAGGCATTCATGGCTGAATCTCCTTTCTGTCGACGTCAGCCGGGCAGGGCTTCGGCGCGTGGATGGATACGCGCACGGCGCACCTCCAAGCATCGGTGCCGGTGAAATGCCGTCGGAGCCGCGGATGCCAGACGACGAGGACCGGCGTTTCGCCGTCCTCGGCAGTGGCCGTGCGCCAGCCGAAAGCTTTGGCAATGAGGCGCCATGGCATGGATCACCTCCATCCGACGATGTCGGAGGGGCCGCCGTAGACCTGGTGGCGCGCCTCATCGATCACGAAGCCGAAGCGGCTGACCTGATATTCGTCGGAAGGGACGAGGAAGCGACGCTCCTCAGTCCCGGGCCCGCGCTTGCCGCCCGGCGTGGCGACAGTTTCGACGAAGCCGGCCGCGTGCTTCGAGGTGATAGCCGACACGACGATCCAGTCCCGCGCGTGCGCCTGCTCAAAGGCGCGGCGGTCCTTTTCGTAGAACTCGCCCGGCTTGAGGATCGCGCCGAAGATCGTCTCCCAGGCGTCCGGCCAACTGTCCTTGATCGTTCTCTCGGCGCAACGGCGTTCGAACGCCGTGAAGACATGCGGGAAGGTGATCGCCACGATCGCCCATTCGGCATCTTCCTCGTACCAGCCACCCTTCGAGCGAAGCATGGGGTGGACCTTGCGGTTTCGCTGGGCCGAGAGCTTGAAACCGCCGTGCCCAGCCGCGGAATGCGCCGCAACGCCTTCAGCGTAGACGGTCGCGCCCTGCGAGGCGCCCCAAGGCGTGTGGTCGCGCGAATGGACTTCGACGCGACCGAGCATCCTGCGCTCGCGTTGATGCTCGGCGTTTTCGAGCACGCGGGCGCGGAATGCGACCTCGTCGGCGAGCTCACCGGAGTGTCCGTAGAAATTGGAGCGCGTCCATTCGCCCATCGGGCGAGAGATGCGCCAGCCCGTCACGAGAAAATGCCGGCCGTCACGGATCGGCGCCATCGCAAAGGCCGTCTCGCCGACAAGCGCGACGAGAAGGCCGTCAGCGCTGCGGCCAAAAGAGACGCCCTGGGTTTCTGGGGCTTGGTCGGAAGCGGGAGACAACGCGTTCATGCCGCGGTCCTCCCCTCGATGATGTCGGCGCCTGCCTCGTCGGCCGTCACTTCTTGCAGCACGGCGTGCGGATAGCCGTGGCGTGTCAGCCACTCCTTCGCGTCCGCCTCGTTCGTGGCGAGATAGACGAGTTCGGCGTCATCACCGGCGCGGTCGAGCACGCGGACCGAGCCGATGGCTGGACGTTCGACGACGGTGAAGTGGAGCTTCGACTCGAGCGAAAACGTCCGGTGGACGCGGATGGCGATGACGCCGCCGGCGCCATAGTCGACCTCGTGCAGGGTGAAACAGGCCGACAGCGAGACATTGCCGACGCCTCGTCCGCCCCGCTTTCGGATCAGGCGGCCCCCGCTATTGCTGGACTGCCAGGCGGCGAGTTTCTTCCTGAAGCGCGCCGGCGGCTGCGGCGTTCCGTCGGACCAGGCGATAATCGAGCCGATGGGTGCGTTGTCGAAGATCGTGTGCGCGGACATCGTGTCCTCCTCAGTTGCGTGTGCGTGGAAACAAAGCCGCCGCCGGCTGGGCCGGCGGCGGTGGATCATTCGAAGAACAGGCGCGTTCCTCTATTCGGCCGCCTCCCTGAATGCCTCGGTTTCTTCGTCAGAGAGGTCATCTCCCATGCCGGCGGCGTCCTCTTCAGCCTCATCGGCGTCTGCCGGCGTCTCGCTCGACGATAACCATTGCGAAAGCTTCACGGCGTCCGGCGCGAAGAGCGCTGCGGGATGGACGAAGTGGCCTTCCTTGAAATGCTCAACGAGGGCAGCGCGCGTGTCCTTCACCCGCTGGCGCGGCAGGACTGGCGTCTCCTTGCACGACGCCTCGAGCGCTGTGCGCGACAGGCAGGAGAGGAAGTTCTCCGTGCCCATGTTCGGCAGGAAGGTGTCCGCGCCAATCACCTCGCCGGCGACGCGGGCGACGATGCCGCTATTGGTAGCGTTCTCCCGGCACGAGAATACGTCGACCAGCATGGTGCGCGCCGCGACACGAAGCGTGTCCATGTCGAAGGAGAGCTTGCCGGCGCCGTCGAACAGTGCCGCCGCGTTCTTCGCAAGCCGGCTGTGGCCGTAATAGGTCCCGCCGCTTCCCGTCGTCACGGACACGTTCTGGCCTGCGAAGGCGAGGATCAGGAGCGCCATCAGCGTGTCGTCCTCGATCGGCGTCCGGCCGAGCGCCTCGCGCAGCGCGTCGGTGCGGTAGTCGCCGATCATCTCGACGCCCTTGCGCGTCACGTCGGGACGTGGCTTCGAGACTTCGCCGACATCGTCCGGAGCGTTGTCAGAACCGGAGCCGGTCTTACCCTTCGGATTCTTCGCCGCAGGCATACGGTAGTGCACCGTCTGCACGCGGCCGTCGCGGTCGAGATACATCGCGGTGCAGTCCGACTTCGCCGGCTTGCCGTGGACGCGCTCGGCCTTCGGCGGCAGCTTCACCTCGCCGTAGTTGGTGGTCTCGGCGATAATGTCTTTCTTCGGCAGGTTGGCCGCCATCCACTCCTGCTGCGCGCCGAGGAACGCCTCGACGTCTGTGGTGTAGCGGCTGTCTTCGTCGGCGGGAGCGAAGAGATCCTCGACCCAATGAATGCCGTAGGCCTTCGCGAGGTCGTCGCCGAAGCTGGCGTGACGAGCAAACATCCGGGTCTTCTGCAACGCCTGTGCGACGCTCCACCACGAGACCTGCGGATCAGCCTTCGACGGCTTGTGCTTCTTCCAGACCTCCTTCTGCTCATCGAGCGAGGCGGCAGCGATCGTGCGGAGCTGGCGCTCGTCGGGCATGTCGCCCTTGGCCATGTGGTCGAGCATCGCTGGCAGCACGTTGGCCAGCAAACGAAGTTTCCTGATCTGACGCACCGGCAGCGCGAGCGCGACGCCGATCGCCTCCTCCGTCCAAGCGAGCGCGACCAGACGCTCGATTGCGCGCCACTGGTCGATCGGGTTCAGCGCCTCGCGGGCGATATTCTCGACCATCGAGCGCATGGCGCCGTTATCGTTCGCCGCCTCGTCGACGAGCACGTCGATCTCCTCGAGGCCGGCGGCGATCGCCTGCTTCACGCGGCGGTGGCCGGCATTGATGACGTAGCCGTTGCCGCCGCCTGTCTCAGGCGTGATGACTGGCGGCTGGACGATGCCGACGGCCTTGATCGTGGCGAGCAGTAGAGCGTCGGCCTGGGGAGTCGATTTCGTCTGGCGCATGCGCTCGGGGTTCTCCTTCAGCGCGCGCGGATCGACCTTGATCAGTTGCATGGGAAGGCTCCTTTTGGGGTTGCGGACCGGCGTCGCCGGCCCTTGCTCGTCTTCTTCCCGAAGACACCCCTGGGCCCTGCGGAGCGGACGGGCCGGTGCAACTGCGGCCGTGCATCCCTGGCCGGCAGGCCGAGCGGGGCAAAGCCCTGCGCAGGACGACGGGCAGGGATCGCGCAGGCGGCGGTTGAGCGCCAGCGTCGGCGGCCCGCCCGATCTGCGAGCGGGCCTTCTCCCTTCCTCTCTCCTCCCTTTTTTCATGCGGCCGCGGCCAGCTCACCAGAGCTTTCGCTGTCCTCCGCCAAGGCCTTCTCCACCTCGCCCAACTGCCGGCGCTTTTCGGCAAGCTCGCCGGCGAAGGCGAAGTCCCCGCCATCGCGGGACTCGTAAGACGCAAGCCGTCGGCGGGCGTCGGCGAGGCGCTGGCGATAGCGCTCCCGTTCGCCCTCGAACTCGGCCAGCGCGTGCTCAAGACGGGCGATTGCGCCGATCGGCGTGACCGTCACCGGCAACTCGATCTCGTACTCGGCGCCGGTTCGCTGCAGCATGGTGGTGTAGCGGTAGCCGTCGTGACCGATGCGCTCGCCGCTGTACGCGACGCCGAAGCCTCCGATCGAGGCGATGACGGTCTCGCCCTCGTACTGAAGCTGCACCAGCGTCAGGATCTCCTTCATCAGCGCGCGGCCAGCGAGCTTGCGCTCCGCGTAGGGCGTTCCGGTCACCGCCGCGGAGAAGGCGTCACCGGCGGTCGGGACACGACGCTTGATGTCCCGGCCGATCTCGCCGATGCGACGGCTGGAGAGCTCGATGTCGCACTCGGCCTCGCGCATCTGCCGCCGCACAGCGTGCTGGTGGTCGATGTGCGCAGCCCTCAGCCGTTCGAGCCGCGCGATGTCGGCTTCGAGGCCAGCTTTCTGCATCAAGCGCGGGTCACCCGACGCGATCGCCTTTGCCATGGCGAACTGGTTGGCCTGGCTCTCCCCCATGTCCTCGAGCCGGCGGATCGAGGTATCGCCGGAGAGCGCGGCGGCGATAAAGCGGGCCTTGCGCTCGTTGTTCTGCCACATCTGCGCATCGAGGCTGCCTTCGGTCCCATAGGCGAAGATGTCTATCTCATCGTGCTGGTTGCCCTGCCGCACGATGCGGCCCTCGCGCTGCTCGATCTGCGACGGAAGCCAGGGCACGTCGAGGTGGTGCAAAGCCTTCAGGCGAAGCTGCGCGTTGACGCCGGTGCCCATCGTATCAGACGAGCCGATCAGGAAGCGGACCTTGCCGGCGCGCACATCACCGAACAGGCGCTGCTTCGCCTCCGACTTCTTGTAATCCTGCATGAAGGCGATCTCGCCCGGTGGCACGCCGAGACGGACCAGCTCGTCGCGGATCCAGCGGTAGGCGGAGAAGCCGCGGCTCTTCTCGACGCTGATGGTGCCGAGATCGGAGAAGATCATCTGCGCGGCGCCGGGCAGCTCGAAGGGCTTGCCATCCGCGCGCGTGTAGCTGCTCTCGGCTGTCTCGCTCCAGATCCGGAAGGCGTTGCCGACGAGCAGATTCAGCTTGTTGTCGGCCTCGTTGTCGCCATCCGGATCAACCAGACGCAGGTCGATTGCAGCGTGGCGGCCGTCGGTGATGACCGAAAGCAGGATGTCATCGCCAGGCTCCGGTGCGCGGTCGCGCTCCTCGATCGCCTTGATGCGCTCGCCGAGCCGGGCCTGGTAGCCCTTGAACGCCGGCGATGGCTTCGCGGTAAGGATCTGCCGTTTGCCGGTCGAGACCGCCGGCACCTTTACGCACTGGCGTAGGTCATCCGGCATCACCACGTCCGCGAAGGAGCGGAACATAGCGATGAGCTCCGGCACGTTGACGAACGTGGCGAAGCGCGTCACGGGCTTGTACTTCCCGGAGGGCTGCAGCTCAAGTTCGGTCGTGACGTCGCCAAATGTGCTCGCCCAGGCGTCGAACTCGTGCAGGCCGCGCTCGACGAGCGCCTCGTAGCCGAGGTAGCGCTGGACCGAGAACATCTCGCCGAGCGTGTTGGTGATCGGCGTGCCAGAGGCGAGCACGAGCGCGCGGCCAGGGTTCTTCGTCTCGATGAAGCGGGATTTGACGTAGAGGTCCCAGGCGCGCTGCGAGCCGTTCGGATCCACGCCCTTCAGCGTCGACATATTGGTCGCGAAGGAAAGCTTCCTGAACTCCTGCGCCTCGTCGACGATGATCTGGTCGACGCCAATTTCGGAGATGGTCAGCAGGTCGTCCTTGCGGATCGAAAGCGATTCCAGGCGCTCCCGCAAGCCCTCCTTCAATCGCTCGAGGCGCTTGCGCGAGACGCGATCGTCACTTTCGACCTTGGTCAGCAGTGCTTCGTAGAGCTCGAGTTCGTCCTGGATCAGCTGCTGCTCGAACGCCGACGGCACCGCGATGAATCGGAACGCGCTGTGCGTGATGATGATCGCGTCCCAGGTTGCAGTTGCCGCGCGCGACAGGAAGCGGTGTCGCTTGTCCTTGATAAAATTGGTCTCGTCGGCGACGAGGATGCGGGCGTTCGGGTAGAGCGCCAGGAACTCGCGCGCGGCCTGCGCCAGGCAGTGCCCCGGAACGACCAGCATCACCTTGGCAACGAGGCCAAGCCGGCGCTGCTCCATGACGGCGGCGGCCATCGTCATGGTCTTGCCGGCGCCCACCGCGTGCGCCAGGTAGGTCGAGCCGGCCGAGATGATGCGCCAGATGCCGCGCTTCTGGTGCCCATAAAGAACGAAAGCGCCAGAGGCGCCCGGAAGCTTCAGGTGCGAGCCATCGAAAGCTCTCGGCGCAATGTTGTTGAAGCGGTCATTGTAGACGCGCGCAAGACGGTCCGTGCGATCGGGATCGGACCAGATCCAGCGCAGGAACGCGTCCTTGATCTTCGAGAGCTTCGTCTTTGCGGCTTCGGTGTCGACGACATTGAGGACGCGGCGCTCGCTGTCGCCATCCTTGACCGTGTCGAAGATCTGGGGGACGCGGCTGTTCAGCGCGTCGGCGAGAAGCTCGCCGGCGTGCCGGCGGTCGGTGCCCCACTCCGACGTGCCGGCCGCCATCCAGGCAAGCTGACGTGCCTCCACGGTCCACGATGCGAGCTCCGGCATGTGGTGGATTCTGATCTCGGCGTCCATGGTTTCCTTCACGAAGGCGACGACATCGGCGGCCGGAATCCACGGCGCGCCCAGACGCGCGGTGATGTCGGAGGGCTTAAGGTCTGCGGGCTGCACGCCTTGCAACGCCGTAAGGTTCGGCTCGTAGGAAGGGTCGAGCGCGGCAGCGGCCTCCGCAATCTTCAGCTTGTCCCGCACGTGGCCAGAGAGGTAGGCGTCGGCCGTCTGCCACGAGCCGTCAGCGGGGTCGCGAAAGATGGCGCTGCCGAGTTCGGCGACGACGTCGTCGCGGTCCCGGTGCAGCAGCTCGGCGATGTGGTCGATGTCGACGCGGCCGCGCTCGTTAAGGACGACGGCGAGCGCGTCTGCCGCGCTGGTGATTTCCGGGGCTGCCGGCGGCGCGATCACCCGCTCAGTGAAGATCGGCCCGGGCTTCGTGGTGTTGGTCTCGAGGTCGTAGTCCTCGATCGAGGCGACCAGCCAGCAGTCGGGGTCGTCGAGGAAGGGCTGGATGTTCAGCCGGCGGTGCGTTTCGCGCACCTCGCCGGTCTCCTCGTCCTCGGCGGTCGAGACCTTCGTGAAGTTGATCGGGCCGAAGTCCCGAACGAAGTTCGACCAGGCGATGCGCAGCCTGACCTGGGCGTCCTTCCACGGCCGGTCGAGCTCCTGCGCCTTCAACACCTCGCGCACGGCGTCGCGGACCGGAATCAGCTTCCGGATGATGCGCACGTGCTTTTCCGGGATGCCGTCGGCGCTGCGGCCCTTGCGCGCTTTCACCGCGACCGGGTCGCCGTCCAGGACCTGCATCAAGCCGTGGGCCTTGTCGAAGAAGTAGCTGCCCTCGCGCACGTGGCTATCAGCAGGCCACTCGGCGTCAGATGGACCGCCGGCTTCTTCCAGGTCGGGATCGATCACCTCCGGCTCGCCGTCGTAGACGGCTTCCGGAAGGAGGTCGATCGCGGCTTTGAGCATCGCTTCGAGATCCTCGTCCTCGCGCGGCAGGCATGTGTAGGCCTCGCCGAAAGGACCGGACGCGAGCGCGTGCGCGCCGAGCACGAAATCCGGGCGCTGCGCGAACCATCGGTTCACGCGGATCGCGCTCTCGTCTTCCGCCGCCAGCCGAACCTCGTCGAGGTCGAGCCACGACAGGTCGCCTTCCGCGTCGCCGATCTTGCGCTTGCGGAAGAACAGGATGTCGACGACGACGTCGGTGCCGGCGCTGGCGCGGAAGCCGCCCTCGGGCAGGCGAATGGCTGCGATCAGGTCGGCCGACTTCGCGATGTGCTGACGCGCCGATGCGTCCGCCTTGTCCATCGTGCCGGAGCTCGTGACGACGGCGGCGAGGGCGCCGGGCTTCAGGAGGTCGATTGCCCTTGCGATGAAATAGTCGTGCAGTCGAAGGCCCATCGACCTGTACAGGCGATCCGAGCGCACGGTCCGGTCCGAGAATGGCGGATTGCCGACGGCGAGGTCAAAACTCGCCGGCAGCTCGGTGCGCGCGAAATCGCCTGTGACGATCCGCGCCCGCGGCTGCAGCAGCCGGGCGATGCGCGCGGTGACGGGGTCGAGCTCGACGCCCGTGACGTGGGAGGTCGCGCGTAATTCGTCCGGCATCAGCGCCGGAAACAGCCCGGTGCCCATGCCCGGCTCGAGCACGCGGCCGCCGCGCCAGCCGAGGCGCTGCAGGCCCGACCAGATCGCGCGGACGATGAACTCAGGCGTGAAGTGGGCGTACTGGGTGCACCGCGCAAGCGAGGCGTAGCCGGCGTCGTCGACCGCGTCCTCAAGGTCGGCGCCGATCTCCCCCCAGCCCTGCGCGAACTCGGATTCACCCGGCTTGCGGAAGACGCCGTTGGCGAGCTCGGAAGCGCCGAAGCCCGTGAAGCGGATCAACTGCCGCTGCTCGTCCGGCAAGGCGGGCCGCTGCTCCGCCTCGATCTGCGCGGCGAGCCGGATGGCGGCAACACTGTCGCGGGCGCGCTGCTTCCAGCCCGTTGCCAGACCGCGCTCGCTGGCGAGGTGGACGTTGTCGCCGCGCATACGCGTCTTGGGCGCACAAGGCCGCACAGGTGCGAGCGCCGGCGCGGCGGCGGCCGGCGGCGGCGGGTCGCGGTCATGGTCGTCGCCGTCCAAGTCGGCGGCGAAGGCGGTGACGCCGAGGCCGAGGCCCGACGAGAGGGCGGTGATGCCGAAGAGGTCGATGGTGAAAGGGTCGTCCTGCGCCATTGGAAATGTCCTTCTGCTGGGCGCGCGCGACCGCGCCGCCGTCGCGAGCTGCGGCGGACGGCACGGCGTTGCGGGATTGACGAGAGAGCCGGCGGGAGCCCGGGTGCCGAATTGCGCAGCCCGGCGCAGGGCCGGGCTGTTCGCAGCTTGAGGAGAGCGGGTCCGGCTAGGCCGCGACCGCCTCCGGCAGGTGGCGGAGCTGCACCGGCAGTTTCGCTGCGATCTCCATTTCGGTGAGGTCATCCAGCAGCTTCAGCGCGGTGCCATGCTGGCCAGCGTAGACGAGCACGGTGCGGCGGCCGCGCACGGCGGCGGGCCAGCGCTCGCCGGCGTAGCCGCGATAGTCGTCATGCGTGCTCGACCAGATGTGCTCGAGCCGCTCTTCGCGCGTCATCGCGCGGACAGGACGCGACTCGCGCTCGATGATCGCGGCCTTCATCCGCTCCGGCGACGCTCTGTCCGACAGGTCGCAATAGCCATGGAACCAGCGCATCTGGCCGTCAATCGACAGGGACAGGAAAACGCTTGTCACGCTTGCCGTCATGAATTCGCGCATTGCGAACATGTCGCCTCGCATCCACAGTGGCGGCAGGATCTCGAGCGTGTAGTCATGCTCGGACTCAGCAATCTGGAACCACTCGCCGGCGAAGAAGTGTCCTGCCTCGCCCTCGGCCATGGCCGGATTGCCCCGATGGCGGTTGAACATACGGTGCATCTCGTGGCGCGTCGCGACGCCTTCGAAGATTTTGCGAATGGTGGGTAAGATGTGCATTGGCGGCTCCTCTTGGCCTGGCCGGACTGAAGCGCGAGCGATCCGCCTGATCTCCTCGTCACTTCAGTCCTTCATCACACCTCCTCGGCGGCCGCCTCACCGGTCCGGCGAGTCAAGGGCCGCGGAACGCGGGCGAAGCTCACCCTTGACGCGCCGGCCGGGCATGTGGCAGCGGTTTACCCCCTTCGTTCTTTCTCCCTCCTTATTTCGGACTTCCTGTCGCATCGCTCAGGGGCATAGCCCCGCCATTGCGATCATGCGGGAGCCTTCGCCGCGCCGCCCGCGAGTTCGCGCGTCGGGCGGGCCTCCGGCATCGATTGCTCAGCTGTTCTCCAGTCTCTTCGCCAACTCCATCAGATCCTCATTCCAGTCGCCGGCGCACGGTCGCAATCGCGCATACTGCCCGCTCGTGTCCGCGGCGATGGCACGAACGCGATCGGCGTAGATGTCACCCTGTCGATTGTTGTCGGTTGCTGCCACAAGCCGGGCGTTGGCGCGCTTGGCCAAGCTGCGGATGGCTTCCTCGGTCGCCGGCGACCAGCCACCTCCGGTGCTGACATAGAGGGTATCGGGGAGTCGGACCTCGATCGCGGCAAGGCTCATGGCATCGATGGCCGCCTCAGTGATGCAGATCCGCTCGGACCCGGGCGGTCCGAAGCGGAACAGATCCTTGGCGCCGTCACTGGCGAAGCCGCGCCATGCCGGCCCACGCTCCTCCCAGCCCGTGAGCGCTCCAGCAGAATCGCTATGTGCCGCCCACATGCTGCCTTTTGGCCCCTCACGCAAACGATCGCAGGCGACCGCCTGCTCCACGATTTCAGCCGGCAGCCCGCGTTCATCGGTGAGATAGCGCCAGGCTCGCGAGCCCGAGCGCGGCTTGAAGCGATGTCCCCACCGCTCAGCAATAGACTCAAGCACCTTCAGCCTTGCCGGACGCTGCCACGCCGGCGTGCTGGGGACGAAGCCAATCGTATCGGCAACACGGTCGCATGCGTCAGAGAAACCTACAGATCCAAGATGTCCGGCGAGAGAAAATACGTCCCCTTTCGCCGGCGACAACGGGTCGAACCAGCCGCGCCCTCCGTGGATGACAATGATGATATTGCTGTCGCGGCGATACTTGATCGCGCGTCGGGTGCTTTCCTTGACATCGACCTTCCAACCGTCCTTCTCCAGCAGGGCCGCGCAGCCGACCTTTTGGCGCAGCTCTTCGATTTCTCTCTTGTCCATTTGTCTGCACCGGACTCGCGCAAGGGAGTCCGCCTCCTTCTTCTGTTGGTCTCACTCGCTCCTAGACTTCCGGAACATCCCCGACCGGCCGCGAAGCCTGCCGATTGCAAGGGCGCGCTGACCAAGGGCCAGTCGTCGCATCGTCCGACGCGGCGAAGCCTCCCTTGCAGCCGGCATGGCGCCAGCGGCAGCCGGTCACCCGGCTCAATGAGCCGGGCTCCAGGGGTCGTACTCGTGAACGATGGCGTCTTGATCGCCGTCGTACTCGCTGGAGACCATCACGCTAAATTCGTTATCAGCCTGGAAGAGAATGACCGGCACCATGAGCGTGCGGGCCAGATCGAAGGCGTGGTTCTGAGCGAGAGTGAGATTGTGCGACATTGAAGGCTCCCGTCTTGCGGCGGGGACCATCCCCGCTCGACAGGCGCCGACGTGTTCGGGGGCGGCTGCGGTCACCTCGAGAGGCGAAGCCGGAGAGGTCGCACGCTTGCGTAGCGAACCCCTTGCGGGTTGATCGTGGAAGGCCGCACCAGAACCAAGGAAAGCCCATTCGAGAGCGGGGTTGGTACTTCACCGGGAGCATGAGCCAAAACGCACATAGTTGGTCCCGCGGATAACCCAAGCGCAGGCTGCTTCGCGAATTGTTCATTCAAAGTATTGAAGGTCGTCGGCATCGCGCGCACACATGGATTAGATTCCGTGCCTATTACCTGAGTTTTTCGGATTGGGCCAAAGACGAGAGCTGCGCGATCGTCCGGAATTGAGAGAGCATAGCCGGGTTATTTTTTGGCATACTTTCGAGCCGCCTGCAGGCCCTTCGCCAGGGCTTGATTTCTCAGGGCAAGGATCGGTGCCGCCAGCAACTCGGCGCAGGGGCCTACCGCGCTCGAGGGGCGAGGGCCGAGCATGGAGACCGTCTTGTGTTCACTTTTGGACCTTTCTAAGGGAACCGATCCTTGTGTTTCGAGTCATCCCGCAGGCAATGAAGCCCAGGAGCTGGTGCTTGGATCAACCCCTTCCCATTCTGGTGGTCGAAGACGACCATTTGGTCCAAGAGATCGTCAAAGACGCTCTCATCGAAGGCGGCTTCGAAGTTGTGATCGCTTCCTCCGGCGAGCAGGCAATGAGTTCGCTCGATGCGAGCAAGCCCAAATACCGCGCCCTGGTAACTGACATCAAATTGGGTGGGAAGATCGAGGGTTGGGAAATCGCGAAGCGTGCCAGAGAAATCGATCCGGCGCTTCCGGTCGTCTACATGACCGGCGACAGCGCGGACAATTGGGCTGCCAACGGCGTCCCCAACAGCATTCTTCTGACCAAACCCTTCGCGCCGGCGCAGCTCATCACCGCCGTTTCCCAGCTTCTCAACACCGGCACGTCCACCACTTAGGGGCGCCTTAACGCCTGTCGCCCAAACCGATCGCTCGTTATGAGAGAGAGGTGTCGAGTGGCACGTCGAGTTGAATTGTAGCGCCCTTTGGTTCGGTCGCGGACACAGTGATACGCGCGTCAAGCTGGCCGACGAGGCTCTTGATCACCTTGAAGCCAAGGCTCGCGCGAGGCTGGTCAAAGTCGAAATCTTTCGGGAGTCCGATGCCTTGATCGGATACCTCGACATGAAGGTCTTGGCCGCGCTGTTCCCCGGAGACGCGGACCTCGCCCGAACCCGAAGGGTAAGCATGCTTGGCAGCGTTGGTCACAAGCTCATTAATAAGGAGTCCGAGCGGTATCGCCTTGTCGGCTGAGACCATCAGATGGGCGAACTTGCAGCTTACGTTGTGGCCTGGCGAGGTTTCCTGCAGCTTGTGGCAGAGCTCGCCAGCGAAGTCGGCGATGTCAACAAAGCCGATCTGGTTGCTTCGCCAGAGATGGTCATGCACCTGCGCTATCGTCGTGATGCGCGAAGCAGCGTCGCTGAGCGCGTTTTGAACGTCCTTCTGCGCGTTGTGGCCCTGCACGCGCAACAGCCCGACGACGGACGCCAAGCTGTTCTTGACGCGATGGCTCATCTCGCGCGTCAGCATGGCCTGATACTCCAGGGAATCGCGGAGTTGGGCGTCGGCATGTTGCCGCTCGATGGCGATGCCGAGCAATCCGGCGAAACCCGCAAGGAAATCAGCATCGGCAAGGTCGAACTGGCCTGCATCGGGACTGTCGACTTCGAGTACGCCGAACGGCAGATGGCCTTCGCCGCCTCGCGCGATCAGGACGTTAATAGCCCGTTTGACGCCATGGTCCGCCAACAATCTCGGCGTGCGGAACCGGGTTTCTTCCTGAAGGTGGTTCGAGATCACGATTTGCCCGGTATGGAACGCGTACCCCGCTGGCGATTCCATATCGATCCCAAGAGAGACGTTGCCTATCGTTTCCGGCGCCCACCCGACGCCTGCACACACCAGCAGCCGTTTTTCGTCCGGCATATATTTCAGGACCTTCGCAAACGGAGCATCGAGACCTTGCGCGCACAGTTCGGTGGCACGCTGGAGGATCTGTGTGATGTCGCGGGTCTGCAGGGCGGAACGTCCGAATTCGCCCAGCAGGGACTGCTGCCGCAAACGGTACGGAAGCTCCTCTCTCGACCTCGCGGTCGATGCCGCCGGAGAGGATACCGACTCCTTTCCCGGTGAGATGGACATAATTTGCCAGTCCTTATTGCCGATCTCGACCAAGGTCGAGCGCCTGGACCCTAGCATGCCCAGGTTTGGCGGACACAGGAATCCGGCGGGAGCGTTGCAAGTCGCCGCCCCCGGGCTCGTTAGCGCTGGAAAATCAACCCGAACAAGGGTGGGAGAGTCGGAAACCCACGTCGAGAAGCAAAATCGTCAAGTGCCGAACATCTCCAGGCTCAAGCATGCCTTCGAGTTAGGTTCTTGCATATCGGACTCACCGTTGTGGCCGAATAGATGAACGGCACGACAACGACGGCTCGCGCTCAGCGTCGCTCTATTTAAGGCTTCCGGTCGGGTGCCACGAACGGATTGGTCTCTGCACCCTCTCGACTATTTTTCTCGAAACAAGCTTCGAGACGCTCAAACGCTGCAGAACTGCCGTCCAGCGGGATACGCAGCGTAGCGCCCTCTCCGCGGACATCTAGAACGTTAGCGGATCGAAGTTTTCCGTTAAACGGACGATCGGCAAGCGCGACCGTCACACCCTTCGTTTCAGCGAGGGCTTTGGCTTCAACGGACTGCGAACCCGCGACCAAGCGGACGGGGTAGGCTTTACCCCGATCGAGCTTCCATTTCGGGGAATCCAGAAGAAGCAGAAGCCCGTCTTGAGTCCGCGTAAAGCTGATGCCGAGGCCGCCTGTTGAACGATTCATGACACAGGAATCGAACTTGTCGGCCTTGTAACTCGTCGCAATTTCCCACGAGCCAACGGTCACGGTCTGGCTGTTCTGGGATTGAGCGACGGACGACGAAGTTGGACAGATGGAAATTACCAGAAGTGAAAGTGCAAGCACCGTGCGCATGGCTTACCCTCCATTTTACGGGTCCTGGATCTTTGCGTTCGTCCGAAGCGAAGGGAAAAGGCCTTCTAGCAACATCATTGTTTTGACCATAACCGAATGCCAAATCTTTGAAGCGCGGCCAGGAGTTCCTTAGGAACAAATGGCTTTGACAGAACCGTCAATCGGTCATCCTGTGCAAACCGACTACGAACGTTATCGTCGGCATAACCGGTCGCAAGGACAATGGGCAGGTCAGGCCGGACTGCGCGAATATCTGCGATCAATTCATCGCCGCGCCGATCAGGCAATCCGAGGTCGATAATAGCGCCGGCAAGCTCGTCCTGCTCAGCGCGAAATTTGGCCCATCCCTCTGAGGCGCTGGCGGCTTCGATGGAAACGCATCCGGCGTCAGCGAGAGTGTCTGCGACAAACATTTGGAGCAGAAACTCATCCTCAACCACGAGAATTCGAGTTTCTCCCCGCTCTTTATGACGATCTAGCAATTCCCGAATTCGCGTTGCGAGTGCGGAGTAGGAGAAGGGCTTGCTGAGCAATTCGATCTGGGCATCGAGCCTGCCCTCGTGGACCAAGGCGCCGGCGGCATAAGCCGTCGTCATTAATATTTGAATGGAGGCGTGGATCGCCCGAGCGCGTTCCGCCAACACGCGTCCATCCATTCCACCCGGCAGTCCAAGGTCGGTAAACATCAGGCAAATGTCGTTCTCACGCCTAAGAATATCCAACGCGGACGCGCCATCGATGGCTTCGAACACCCGATAGCCCAGTTCCCGCAGGCTGTTGGCCGCGTAGTTACGAACGTCCGCCTCGTCCTCAACGACAAGGATCGTCTCGCTTTGTTTGCCGAGCGGCACAGCAATTGCTTGGGGCTCGGCAATAGGGGTCCAGGTGGGAACAGCCGCATCTAGGACCTTCGGCAGATAAAGTTTGGCTGACGTGCCGATACCCGGTTCGCTGTAAAGCTTCACGTGGCCGCCGCTCTGTTTGATGAATCCGTAAACCTGGCTCAGCCCCAAACCTGTTCCGCGTCCACCGGTCTTTGTCGTGAAGAACGGCTCAAAGACCTGCTGGAGCACATCGGGCGTCATGCCCATTCCCGTGTCTGTAACGGTGATGAGAACGTAAGATCCTCTGCTGACATCGATATCGCTCGTTGCGTACGCAGCATCGATCTCGACATTGTCCGTCTCGATCACAAGTTGCCCGCCCGATGGCATCGCATCTCGCGCGTTGACCGCAAGATTCAGAATTGCCGCTTCGAGTTCGGTCGGATCGATTTCAACGCTCCAGGCGTCTTCGACCAATCTGGTCCGCACGACGATCTGCTCGCCCAGCGTACGTTGAAGTAAATCGGACATCCCAGAAACAAGAAGGTTGACGTCAAGCAACTGAGGTTCGAGCGGTTTCCGCCGCGCAAAAGCCAGCAACTTCTCCGTGAGCTTTGCCGCCTGTCGCGCGCCGCGGCTGGCGTTTTCGAGCGCGCGTGACAAGGCAGGATCGGTGATGGCGCATCGGCGCTGAACGCTTTCCAGATTGCCAAGCACGACAGTCAGCAGATTATTGAAATCGTGCGCTATCCCAGCCGTCAGCTGTCCGACCGCCTCCATTTTTGCCGAATGCCTCAGACGTTCCTCGGCTGCCTTGCGGGCCGAGACATCTCGAAGGCTTGCAAGGCGGACAGGCTGACGATCCCAGGTTGTTTCGACGATCCGAATTTCTGCGTCAATTTGATCGCCATCCGGCTTGTGAATAGCGATCTCGGCCGTGTCTCCGGCGATAAACGGTATTCCGATCGGACTCCCGATTAATAGCTCGGCGTGCCGCCCGAAAATCTCCTCGGCAGCGGGGTTGGCAAACAAGACATTCCCGCCCTCGTCAATGACAATAATCCCATCGGCATTCTTCTCGACGAGGAATCTGATCTCGGCTTGATCGATGCCGCTACGAGACTTGGCATCCGCACTATTCATGGTACCGACCTTGCCGTGGGTTCACCGCTTCATTGTCCAACGTCATCATTGGTGAACACATTTGGCACGTCTTTGAAGGTTTCGCCAAAGTGCATACCGGCACCGTCGATTGTGAACTTCCGAATTTCCTTGGCATGTTCGCTGCCACGCATCTTCAGCACCATAAGACCTCGATGCATGGTGTTCTGCTCCTGGATGTAGCGCAGCAAGATGATGGAATCAGTCAACGTCGAAATGTGTTGCTCGCTGACGCTCTCGCCGCCGATGAGGGATTTGCTGGTGGCGGTGCAAAGCCCGGCGATTTCGCGCTTCTTGATGAAGGAGGTGAGGCTGATCAGAAATTCGCGGAACCCGGTATCTGGAGCGATCCGTTCCAATGCCGACAGGCTGTCCACGGCGATTCGGTTCGGCTGGAATTCATCGACCAGGCTCTGGATCGTAAGCAGATGATCGGGCAGCCCCTGAGCCTCGGGAT
Source organism: Bradyrhizobium sp. LA6.1 (assembly GCF_040547805.1). Classification (NCBI taxonomy): domain Bacteria; kingdom Pseudomonadati; phylum Pseudomonadota; class Alphaproteobacteria; order Hyphomicrobiales; family Nitrobacteraceae; genus Bradyrhizobium; species Bradyrhizobium sp. LA6.1. The sequence continues at coordinate 127,789 of NZ_JBEPQK010000025.1, forward strand.
AAAGACAGACGATTTTGAGCTTTCCCGCGGCTTCCATCTGGGCAAAATCGGCGCCCCAGCCGCTCGCGTTGCGGAAGAGCTGGCCTTTGCTTTCCTCGTATCCAAACAGAATGGCTTTCTCTCCGGCTGTTACGCCCCCGGCGAGAAAATTGGTGACGAGCAGGGTCTTGCCGGTGCCAGTGGCCCCGCTCACTAGGGTCACGCTATCGCGAAAAAGCCCGCCCCCGCACATTTTGTCGATTTCAGAATTTCCGCTTGTGACACGCACCGTGCTCGATTGCTGTTCGAGACGAAGCGAGGAAAGCGGGACGGCGACGACGCCTTGGTTCGCCAGCAGGGTGAAGGGTGCCTCACCCTCGGCGTGGTGGCTCCCGCGCATCTTGAGGACTTCGATGGTGCGGCGACGCTTTTCTCGATGAAGCACGTTGCGCAAGATGACAACGTTATCAGCAACGAATTCTTCCAAGCGATGTCGAGTGATCTCTCCATACTCACTGTTACGTTCCGCCGTCATAAGCACGGTGAGGCCGGTCTTTTTGAGGGCGCTGCTAATATGAAACAGCTCGCGGCGAAGGATCTTCGGGTCGCCAATAAAATGGTCAAAAAGTTGAGTAAGCGAATCGAGAACGACACGCTTGGCATTGACCGTCTTGACCGCGTGCTGAATGCGTGAAAGCAGACCAACCAAATCGAAATCGCCGATAATCAGTTCGTCGCTTGCTGGTGGGCTGGCGTCCACAAACCCCAAGCGGCCTTCCTTACGCCATTTCGCGAGTTCCCAGCCAAATCCCAGCATATTGGCTTCAATATCCGCCGGAGGCTCCTCAAACGTTACAAGCACGCCATTCTCACCAAACGTGGTAATTCCGTGAGCGAGAAATTGCGTGGCAAAGACTGTCTTGCCGCTCCCGGGCGTGCCGCCAACCACGGTGGTTCGGGCGCGAGGCAATCCGCCCATGACCAGTTCATCGAAGGCCTGAACGCCGGTCTGCACCCGATCCAGCACGGCAGCAACGTCGACATCCTCGGTGGTCATGCTTTTTTTCCTTCAGATTCGATACCGAGAAAATCGAGCACTCTCTCCACGTCGCTGAGATCACCGATTATCCGCCGCGGGCGAACAGGGTGTTCAAAAGCGAGGGTCGGTGTGGCGATGATCGCAGCTTGCTCGGCTAGTTCTGGATTCTTGAGCACATCGACAATTTCGACTTCCAGCTCGTTGTGCGACTTTGCGACGTCTCGCAGGCGCCGCAAATTCTGCTCCGCTCGGCGAGAGGTCGCTGACGGTCCGGCGATGTAGAGTCGAAGCACGAGGTTGGTCACGTCGGAATCGCCTTCTTGGCGCTGAAAACATCGGGCGTCGCCGATGAAGCCGCAGCGGACCTCGCACCGCGCGTGCGGACCATGGCGGCACTTCCGAATGCCACCGTGAGTCGTCTTAGAAGACACGGTGAGCCCGCTTCCGGCAAGAGAGAGAGAAATACCAACCCTACTAGTAGAGTCCGCCGCCTTGTGGCATTTGGCCCGGGCGTCTCGACGAACGTCGCGGGCTCAACGCGTCGTCTCTTGTAACCGCACGCTCGCGCGCCCAGATAACGGCCGCACTACGGCGGTTTACGCCAATTTTGCGGTACAGGGACGCAATATGATTGCGAACCGTGTTCTGGGAAAGATGGAGCGTCTCGCTCATCTGGGAATCGCTTCGCCCTTCGCAAATTAGCCACAGCACTTCGCGTTCCCGGCCGGTTAAAATATCAATGTCGGACGATCGCGGGGCCGATCGCGTGCCTTGGCGCAGAGCGCTGAATTTCTCGACGATCATACGGGTGAGCCAGGAGCTGTCGGCCATGATGGCCTCAATCGCGGCGATGAACTGCCACGGCTCCTTTTGATCGCCGGTCTGTTGAATGACGCACACCGGGCGCGGCTCATTATCAATCATGACGTCGGCGGTCGTAATGAAGCAATCCAGCGCCGGGCGCTCAGACCTGCGTATTGGCAACTCAAGCTTATGGAGGCCACCGTTAAGCCGACGGCGCAAGTTGTCGTCGATCCAGACGATTTGTCCTGAGGCATCTACAAGAATGGCGCCATCCCCGAGAGCAGAAGCGATTGGCTTCAACTCTTCATCATCTCGCGCAAAATCCTTCGTCACCTGGTCCATGACGGCTCCCTGTGTTGATAAATGACAGGAAAGAATTGGAATGTGCCGAGATAACTTTACGAGGCTAAACTGGTTCCGACCTACTAATTCCCTAGTAGATCGGAACTATTTCCGGTCTAACGGCACGGAGAAGGGCAAATCTCAATCGCTGGCCGCCCACTATCTTTGAGCAATCGGTGGACAGGCGTGAGAAATGGCCTTCAACAATTCGCTCGCTTCGGGCCAGAAATTCATTTGCGACGATCAACGCGCAAATGGTGGACTGCATTGTTGCCGCCACACGCCGCGATGGCTTAATTTACCGCAGCCTCCAGCCCGTCTGAGCTCCTGGCAAAGGGGCCTTGAGGTCGCGCACGGCTGGCTTTCGACGCCGTAACGTCACTGAACCAAGCTCCCAACGAGGCTGATTCAAGGTGGCGGTTATATTCGTTTCGGCTAGGCTAGAATCGGATGAGAACAAACGGTGACGAACACCGATGTACGCGGAAGGGCCTATTTTTCAAGGGCTTCCGAGCACTGCGCGGAGATCGTGTCCCGTTGCGTGGTGTAGCTGGCGGTGGGTCACCGCGTTCACCGGCAAGAGCCGGGCAGGTCAGCTGGCGATCGCCGGAAGGCTGACG
>NZ_JBEPQK010000026.1:0-126019 GCF_040547805.1 Bradyrhizobium sp. LA6.1
ACGACGACGGTGAAGCCCGACAGCGACTGCGCGATCTCGCGCGCGGCGGCGTAGACATAGGAGAGATCGGCATGACCGTCGCCGCGGCGCGAGGGGGTGCCGACCGCGATGAAGACGGCATCGGCGTCCGCGACCGGCTTCGACAAATCGGTGGTGAAGTCGAGCCGCTTGGCCTTCACATTGGTCGCGACCAGCTCGTCGAGCCCAGGCTCGTAAATCGGAATCTCGCCGCGATGAAGCGCCGCGATCTTCTTCTCGTCCTTGTCGACGCAGGTGACGTCGTGACCGAAATCCGCAAAGCAGGCTCCGGACACCAGTCCCACATAGCCCGTTCCGATCATCGCGATTCGCATGAAAAACTCTTTCCGTTGAAGACGGATGTTCCACTGAACACCCTAGACCATTTCTGTATCCGGCCGCACGCCCAACATTAGGGCAGGTTGCTTCGCGAACCGAATAAACCTTAACCGCCGCGCGTGACAGGCGTTGCGGTCATCTCCTGAAATACGCGACATGCATTGGTTGCATTCTACGTATGCGACAGATACGCCGCGTAAGCGCGTCTCACGCCGTCCTCGAGCGAGGTCGTGGCGCGCCAGCCGAGCTTGGCGAGACGGCTGACGTCGAGCAACTTGCGCGGCGTGCCATCGGGACGCGAGGTGTCGAAGCCGATCTCGCCGCCGTAACCGACGATGTCGGCCACGACCCGCGCGAACTCGGCGATGGTGATGTCCTCGCCGGTGCCGATGTTGACCAGCTCCGCGCTCGAATAGGTCTTCATCAGGTGCACGCAGGCATCCGCCATGTCGTCGACATAGAGGAACTCGCGCCGCGGCGTGCCGGTGCCCCACACGATGACGCTCTTTGCGCCTGCGACTTTTGCCTCATGGAAACGCCGGATCAGGGCGGCGACGACGTGGCTCAATTCAGGGTGATAATTGTCGCCGGGACCGTACAGATTGGTCGGCATCACGCTGATGAAGTCGCTGCCATACTGGCTGCGATAGGCCTCCGCCATCTTGATGCCGGCGATCTTGGCGATCGCATAGGGCTCATTGGTCGGCTCCAGCGGGCCTGATAGCACCGAATCCTCGCGCAAGGGCTGCGGCGCCAGCTTCGGATAGATGCAGGACGAGCCCAGAAACATCAGCTTCTCGGCGCCGTTGAGATGCGCGGCCTGGATCACGTTCGCGGCAATCGCGATGTTGTCGTAGATGAACTCGGCACGCAGCGTGTTGTTGGCGACGATGCCGCCGACCTTGGCCGCGGCGAGGAAGATCACTTGCGGCCGCGCTTTCACGAACCAGTCGAACACGGCGGCCTGGTTGCAGAGATCGACCTCGCGCCGGTCGACCGTGACGAGGTTGACGTCCTCCCGCGCCAGCCGGCGCACCAGCGCGGCTCCGACCATGCCGCGATGGCCGGCGACATAGACGGTCTTTCCCCTCAGCTCAAACGGTGCGTTTGCCACTGGCCGCATCCCGCTTTGCCTCCGCCAGGTCGCTTGCCATCATCTCCTCGACGAGCTGGGCGAAGCTGCGCTTCGGCGTCCAGCCGAGCACCTCGCGCGCCTTGCTGGCGTCGCCGACGAGGAGATCGACCTCGGTCGGACGGAAATAGGTCGGATCGATCTTCACCACGGGCTTGCCGCTCGTCTCATCGACGCCGGTCTCCTCGACGCCCTTGCCGCGCCATGCGATGCGGCGGCCGACATGGGCAAAGGACAGCTCGACCATCTCGCGCACCGAGCGCATCTCGCCGGTGGCAAGCACGAAGTCGTCGGGCTTGTCGGCCTGCAGGATCCTGTGCATGCCCTCGACATAGTCCCTGGCATGGCCCCAGTCGCGCTTGGCTTCGAGATTGCCGAGATAGAGCGTCTGTTCCAACCCGACCTCGATACGCGCGACGCCGCGGGTGATCTTGCGGGTCACAAAGGTCTCGCCGCGGATCGGACTCTCGTGGTTGAACAGGATGCCGTTGCTGGCGAACATGCCGTAGGCTTCGCGGTAGTTCACCGTGATCCAGTAGCCGTAGAGCTTGGCGACGCCATAGGGCGAGCGCGGATAGAACGGCGTCGTCTCCTTCTGCGGGATCTCCTGCACCAGGCCGTAGAGCTCGGAGGTCGAGGCCTGGTAGAACCGCGTCTCCTTCTCCATGCCGAGGATGCGGATCGCTTCCAACAGGCGCAGCACGCCGATGGCGTCGGCGTTGGCGGTGTATTCCGGGCTCTCGAAGCTGACGGCGACGTGGCTTTGAGCTGCGAGATTGTAGATCTCGGTCGGCCGGATCTGCTGCACCAGACGGATCAGATTGGTCGAGTCCGTCATGTCGCCGTAATGCATCAGGAACGGCACGTTGCCGACATGCGGGTCCTGGTAGAGGTGATCGACGCGCGCGGTGTTGAACGAGGACGAGCGCCGCTTGATGCCGTGCACGACATAGCCGAGCGACAGCAAATATTCGGCGAGATAGGCGCCGTCCTGACCGGTCACGCCGGTGATGAGAGCGATCCGCTCAGCCATGGGCCCGCGCCTGGTTCGGGGTCAAAGAGGTTCAGAGGGACGGGATAACCACCGTTCGCGCCCGCTGACAAGGCCGCCGGCGGTCAAAAGCGCAAGAACCAGCGCAAGAACCGGCTTAAGAGCCGGCATTCCCGGGCGACACGCAGGTGCCGTCGCCCGCGGGATCAGACGCCGTGGTACTTCCGATACCATTCGACGAAGCGGCCGAGGCCATCCGCGATCGACGTGGACGGCGAGAAGCCGACGTCGCGCTGGAGCGCGGAAATGTCGGCGCGCGTCTCCAGGACGTCGCCGGCCTGCATCGGCAACAGCTGACGGATCGCCGGCTTGCCGATGATCTTCTCGAGCGTCTCGACGAACTCCATCAGGTTGACCGACCTGTTGTTGCCGATGTTGTAGACGCGATACGGCGCATAGCTCGACGAATTTTCCGGCCGCTCGGCATTCCACGCGGGATTCGGCGCCGCGGGCCGATCGAGGGTGCGGATCACCCCTTCGACGATGTCGTCGACATAGGTGAAGTCGCGCCACATGTCGCCTTTATTGAAAATCCTGATCGGCTCATTCGCGAAGATCGCGCGCGTGAACAGATAGGCGGCCATGTCGGGCCGGCCCCACGGGCCGTAGACGGTGAAGAAGCGAAGCCCGGTCACCGGCAGCTTGTGAACATGCGCAAAGGTATGCGCCATCAGCTCGTTGGCTTTCTTGCTTGCGGCGTAAAGGCTGACCGGATGGTTCACCGAATGCTCGGTCGAATACGGCAAGGTGCGGTTGGCGCCATACACCGAACTCGACGAGGCGTAGACGAGATGCGCCAGACCATGGCGCCGGCCGGCTTCGAGCACGGTGACAAAGCCGTCACAATTGGCCCGGATGCTGGTGATGGGATCGTCGATCGACGCGCGCACGCCGGGCTGCGCCGCCAGATGCACGACGCGATCGGGCGAGACCTCGTCGAAGACGCGCGTCACTGCGGCGAAGTCTGCGAGATCGATCTTGTGGAATTTGAACCCTGGATGGTGTTCGAGCGTTGCGAGACGCGCACGCTTCAGCGCGGGATCGTAATACGGAGTGATTGCATCGATGCCGACGACCTGCTCGCCACGTGCCAACAGCCGTTCACAAACATGCATTCCGATAAAGCCGGCAGCACCGGTAACGATCACTGGCCGCAAAGTTGTCATCTCGTTCATTCCGCGGAGCATTGCCAGACCAGGACATGAGAGGCAAGGTTTGGACAGTCACGACAATCATCAAATCAGTCGGCCCATGTAAGCGCATCGAAATGTGTAGGAAACATGATGGCGTCATGCACGATCGCATGCTATCCGCCTGCAAGGATGCTCGGACGATAGCGCCACATGTGCTAGACGTCATAGAACGTATATTCGGCGCCTGATGCTCAGTCTTCGAGCATTGTTCGCGCAAGAACCCGCAAAGAAAAAGATCGACTTTGAAACTCTCCATCAACGGCAGGTTCCTGTCACAATCGCTCACGGGCGTGCAGCGCTACGCCGCCGAGATCGTCAAGGCGATGGACCGCTTGCTCGCGAGCGGAGAGGCCCCGCGACAACTGCTGGATGCAGAGTGGCAAATCCTTGCGCCGCCGAATGCGCAGACGCTTCCAGGTCTTCGCCGCATCGCCATCAAGCAGATCGGATCTTTGCAGGGGCACGCGTGGGACCAGATCGATCTGGCGCGCGCCGCGGCCGGCACCCGTCTCGTCAGTCTCGCCAATTCCGGCCCCGTACTCCACCGCGACCATCTCGTCGTGATTCACGACGCGCAGGTTTTCCGGCGGCCGGACTTCTTCAGCTGGCGCTACCTCGCCCTGCACCGGACGCTCGGCCATCTGCTGGCGCGCACGGCAACGATCGCAACAGTTTCGGCGTTTTCACGCAACGAACTTGCCGAGGTGCTGTCGCTGGATCCGGCTTCGATCCCCGTCATTGCGAACAGCGCGGAACATTTTGCGACCGTCGCGCCCGACTTCTCGATCATCGACAAGCTGCGTCTTGCGCCCCATCAATTCTTCCTCTTCGTCGGCTCGATGACGAAGAACAAGAATGTCGATACGGCCATTCGCGCCGCCGAGCAGCTTGGCCGCGCCGACTTTCCGCTGGTCGTGGTCGGAGGCGATAACAGCAAAGTGTTCGGAGGCGCGGCCACGGAATCGAGGTCCGGCGTTGTCATCGCCGGGCGCCTGAAGGACGAGGAGATTGCCGCGCTGTTCTCCCAGGCCGCCGCGTTCGTGTTTCCGAGCCTTTATGAGGGATTCGGCGTGCCTCCCCTTGAGGCGATGTTCTTCGCCTGTCCGGTGATCGCGAGTTCCGCCGATGCCGTGCGCGAGACCTGCAACGATGCCGCCGTCTATTTCGATCCGCTCGACGCGGACGAGCTGTCGGCGCGGATGCGCGAAAGAATTGAACTCGGCAGGATATCGCCGGCGGAACAGGAGAAGCAGCGGCAGCGCCTTATGACATATTCCTGGGCCAAGTCCGCCGCAGCGATGCTCGAATTCCTCGCCAAACCGGCATCCCGATCCACATCCGACCGTGCGAAACAATGACGCGGCCCGATTATTGCTGCTTAGCGAGGTTAGACGTGCGCCTGCAAGATCCGGCGTCTCCAGTATCTGGCGCCTTCAAGACAAGGAAGGAATGACCGTTGTCCAGCGGCCTGAAGATTCTGCATGTCGCCGAAACGGTCCGTGGCGGCATCGCGACCTACCTCAACGAGCTGCATCCGCACCAGAGCGCGAGCTTCGGCCCCGGCAACGTCAACTATGTCGTTCCCTCCGACCATCGCAGCGACCTGGTGAACATCGAGGACGACGCGGTCACCACGTTTCCGCGCGACGGACGCAACGCGGTCGGCCTGTTTCGCATGCTGTTTGCAACCATGCGCGCGGTCCGGCAGCTTCGTCCTGACGTCATCCACCTGCACTCGTCGTTCGCCGGGCTCGTGGTGCGCCCGGTGCTCTGGCTCACCTATCGGCGCTCGCGCATCGTCTATTGCCCGCACGGCTGGGCCTTCGGCCGCGAAACCGGCCGCCTCAGCCGCGAGGTGACGAAGTTCACCGAGCTCGTGCTGTCGAAATTCACCCATCGCATCGTCTGCATCTCGGAAAGCGAGCAGGCCGACGCCAAGCAGGTCGGAATCGCGGCGAATCGCCTGGTTCTTGTGCACAACGGGATTTCCAAGCAGCGTCCTGCGCTCGACAAGGGCGCAGCGCAATGGCGGTCGGAGAAGATCAAGGTCCTCTTCATCGGGCGCCTCGACCGTCAGAAGGGCTACGATCTCCTGATCGAGGCGGCGCGCGCACTCGGAGACAAGCTCGACGTGCGCCTGATCGGCGCCTCGGTCGTCAGCAAATTCCGCAGAAGCGATCTGCCCGCCAACGTCTCTTTTCTGGGCTGGATGAACCGCAACCAGATCGAGGCCGAGCTCGACCAGGCCGACATGGTCGCGATTCCCTCGCGCTGGGAGGCGTTTGGCCTGGTCGCAATCGAGGCGATGCGGGCGGCCAAGCCGATCATTGCCTTCCGCATCGGCGCCCTGCCCGAAATCGTCGAAGACAATGCGACGGGCGTGCTGTGCGACGAAGTCTCGGCCGAAAAGCTGGTTGAAGGTTTTCAACGCGCAACCAGGCTCGACCTGGCTGCGGTCGGCCGTGCCGGATATGAGCGTTTCACCCGCCTCTACGACATCGAACAGACCCACCGCACGCTCAGTCAGGTTTATGCCGACGTTGTGCATGTGCGGATGAGCGAATCCGGGCAGCAGGCGAAGTTGCAGTCCGATTTCCCGAACAATCTGCGATCGTAGCGACCGGCTGATCAGGCCAGCCGGCGGGCATCGCCCTGCGCGAACTCGCCGTCATTCACGCGTTTATCGGAGAACGACCAAGCAATGGCCGATGCGACGATCATCGCGCAGGTGAGAAAGCCGGCCGCGAACAGCAGTGATCCGGTGTGCAACATCGTCTTCGCCTTCCTTTTGTTTGGCCGACCACTAGCCGGATCAGGATTAGGAAGACCTTACGGACGCCAGCGTGACGCCAGCTTCCAAATCTAAGCGTTAACGGAGGTGGAATCCCGTCGCAGAAACATTGGTCCGATGCCCCGGCGAGAACGTCCGCTCGGGCGCGATGCCCGCCGCAGGACGACGAAAACACAACGCAGAATCACTCAGGACGGGATCCAACACTTGAAGTTTATGGCGATGTCATCTCGCGACAATGCCGTCGCATCTGCATGTCCGTCGCCGCACGCTGCTCATTGGTTCGATCGCAGTCTCAATCGTGACATCGATCTGACACGTGTATGTATGGTTTGCGAACTGCTTATTTAAGAGGATGTTCCGCACAAATTTTGGACAGAGATTTCGGCGTGTATCCACGTTCACAAGTGGCAATAAGGTCACAGCCACAAGTGCTTTACCATAAAGTCGAAGACGTAGCAGTGACTCCGCAGCACGGGATTTGTACGGTGATTCCGATTTTAGATGAGTGCGAGGGAATAGTGGTGGCTAAGACCGAACGTTTTGATTTTGATTTCGGTATTAGCCGAATCCTGGCCGTTGCTGCGATCAGCTTCTCCTTGGCGGGTTGCGGTAGCTTCATTCCGTTAGACGCTCCTGATGCCGTCGCAACGCAAACAAATGCGGCGCTGATCACCGAGCCGAGCGCGCCGCTGGCCTATGCCCTGATGCCGGTCAATCCGGCGATCCTGCAGGCGACCAACGCGTTCACGGACTCCGCCGGAATGGTGTTCTCCCGCCTTCCCGGCGGCAACTACCGCGACGTCACCATCGGCATCGGCGACATCGTCACCGTGACCGTGTATGAAGCGCAGGCAGGCGGCCTGTTCATTCCGCGCGAAGCAGGCGTGCGGCCGGGCAACTTCGTCGACATTCCGCGCCAGCAGGTCGACCAGTCCGGCAACATCAACATCCCCTACGCCGGATCGATCAAGGTCGCAGGGCTGACGCCGCGCGCCGTGTCGAACATCATCCGCGAGCGTCTCAAGGACCGCGCCATCGACCCGCAGGCCGTCGTGAGCGTGGCGGAACAGCGCGGCAACCAGATCAGCGTGCTCGGCGAAGTCAACTCGCCGCTCCGCTTCCCGGTCGATCCGGGCGGGATTCGCCTGATGGGCGCGATCGCGCGCGCCGGCGGCCCGAAATATCCGTCCTACGAGAGCACGATCACGATCAAGCGCGAGGGCCGCACCTACAGCGAGACGATGTCCTCGGTCGTGCACAACCCCAACGAGGACGCGCTGCTCGCTCCAGGCGACGTCGTCTTCTTGACCCGCATTCCGCGCGTCTACATGGTGTTCGGTTCGACGCCGTCTCCGGGATCGATCGGCGGCACCAACAACCGTCGTTTCACGTTCGAGAACGACAACATGTCGCTGGCTGAAGCCATCGCGAAGGCAGGCGGTCTCGACGGCGCCCGTGCGGACTCCAAGTCGATCTACGTCTACCGTTTCGAGCCCAAGCCGCTGCTGGAGAGGATCGGCATCGCCGTATCCCAGTTCCCGACCAAGTCGGTCCCTGCCGTCTACAAGTTCGACATGAGCAAGCCGGACGGCTGGTTCCAGGCGGATACGTTCAGGATGCGCGATCACGACGTGATCTCGGTGGCGGAATCGCCGTCGATCGAATTCATCAAGCTCATGGCCCCGCTGAACGCGGCAACCGCCAACGCGGACAACATCAGCTCGGTGGTCGTGAACTCCAAATAGCCCAACTCAGCGCGCTCAATGACGAGCGTGCAGACAAGGCGGCCCTACCCCATTGGGGCCACAGAAGAGTATTAGCCTTGTCGGGTTGACGCGAGCAGGAGTGGACACGAGCGTGACCGAGCAAAACAGGAAACGCGCCCTGCGTCGTTTCTGGATGTTGATGTGCGGGCTCTGCGTCGCGGCCGGCCTCTCATATCCTGCAGACGCACAGAACGCGCAGCCGCTCGATCAGCGCTTCCTGCTGGGCGTCGGCACGCACCAGGGCCTCGGCGGCGTCACCAGCGCCCGCGGCTATGTGCCCGCGACCGCCATCAAGCAGATGAAGGAGCTGGGGGTCACCTCGTTCCGCGACGACTTCCCTTGGTCGGATTTCGAGCTGCCCGGCAAGCGGCTCGGCTTCAATGCCCTGAACGGCCGCCTCGAGACCCAGATCAGGTCCGGCGTCGGAATCCCGCTGCTCATTCTCGGGACCGGCCATCATCTCGTCCCGAATTCCGATCCGCCGACGACCGACGAAGCGCGCCAAAGATTCGTCACCTATGCCGCGGCAGCCGCGCAAGCGGTCGCATCGCGGCAGCCGATCTTCGAGTTGTGGAACGAGTACAATCTCAGAGCGCGCGCGGAGCCGCTGTTCACCGTCGAAAATTATGTGACGCTCGCCCGATCGGTGCAGCCCGCGGTCAAGCAGGCGGTGCCGTCCGCGCCTTTCGTGGTCGGAGCGCTGGGCGACGATCCCGGCTGGAAATGGACCGACGCCCTGCTGAAGACCGACCTGCTTCGTATCGCGGACGGGATGTCCATTCACATCTACAACCATTGCCTGTCACCGGCCGGGCGGACCGCAGCCGAGGCGATCGAACGGCTGCAAAATCTTCATCAACGCGTCGCACAGGCGACCGGCAATCCCGACTATCCGATCTATCTGACCGAAACGGGCTGGCCGACACCAAGCGCGAAATGCGGCGTGACCGAGCAGCTTGCCGCCGACAACATGGCGCAGATCATCCTCTGGGCCTCGACCGCCGGTCCCTGGCTCAAGGGGATATGGCTCTACGAGCTGAAGGACAGTGGGACGAAGCCTGGTGAACTGGAGGACAATTTCGGCATTTATCATTTCGACAATTCGCCGAAGCCTGCCGTGTGTTCCATTCGCGAAAGCTGGGCCTTCATCCGCACCAGCTTGAAGGCAACGCGAACCACGCCGGCGCCCGGCGTCGTGCAGATTCGCAGTGACAGTGGATCGGAAACGAAACTCGCGCTTTGGTCGGAGACTGCGTCGAAGCGCTTCGAAGTTCGATTAAAAAATGCGGAACCGAATGCCGAGATCAGATATGTATGTCAGCAAGCGCCGGGCCCTGCCGCCGGCGCCTGGACGGCGTTATCGACAACGCCGTTGCTTGTCAGCGTCAAGGGCACGGCCGTGCCGGATTTCGAGATCCGGCCATCGAACTGACGCTGCGGCGGGCTGCTAATCCGAGGCTATCCTTGAAAATACTGATCGTTAACACGCTCTATCCGCCCGAGATCATCGGGGGCGCCGAAGTGTCTGTGTCGCTGCTCGCGGAGGCGTTCGTCCAGCGCGGCCATCAGGTGTCGGTGGTCTGCCTTCAGAAGAAGCAGGAACGCACGATCGACGAACTCAAGGGCGTGCGCGTATACCGCGTGCCGATAGACAACGATTACTGGCCGTTCGGCAACGACAGGAAGCCCTCCTCGGTCCAGCGCCTGAAGTGGCATCTCAAGGACACATGGAATCGCAAATCCGCGGCGCGGTTCGCCGAAATTCTCGAGATCGAGAAGCCCGACGTCGTCCACACCAACAACCTCACGGGCTTCTCGGTCTCGCTGTGGTCGGAAGCCAGGCGGCGCAGCATCAGGATCGTGCACACCCTGCGCGACTATTCCCTGCTCTGCAAACGCTCGACGCTGTTTCGGGGCGATGCGACATGCGCGCAGCGCTGCACCGTCTGCGCCGCCATGACGTCGCCTTATCTGCTGGCCTCGCGTATGGTCGATGCGGTGGTCTCGAACAGCCAATTCGTGCTCGACCAGCACACCAGGCTGAAATATTTCCCCGGCACCGATGGCCGCGTCATCTTCAACATCGCCGATCCAAGCTCCGTGGTGCCGTCACCAGCTTCGAGCTCGGATGATCTGATATTCGGGTTCATCGGGCGGCTCGAGGCTGAAAAAGGTATCGAGGTAGTCCTCAAGGCGGCCGAGCAGCTTCCCGACGAGGGCTGGCAACTGAAAATCGCAGGAAAAGGGCTTGAGGATTACGTGCGGGGGCTAAAAAGCCGCAGCGGAAAGAAGATCGAATGGCTTGGCTTTGCCAAGGCAGCTGAATTCTATGCCAGCATCGACGTCTGCCTGGTGAGTTCGGTCTGGCCGGAGCCGCTGCCGCGCACGTTGATCGAAAGCATCAACGCCGGCCGGGCGACGATTTGCTCGACGGCCGGTGGGATTCCCGAGATCGCGGGGTTTTCCAATATGGTTGGGTCCTACGAGCCCAGCGATCATAGGCGACTGGGAGAATTGATGCTGAAGGCCGTCAACGAAAGGTCACACTGGAAAGTCTCCCGGCCTCCGCAGCCAGGATTCGCCGAGAGGTTTTCGGCGGATTCAGTGACAGGACAATATTTGGACGTCTATTTGAACAACAATCGAACCAACCGGCAATAAGCCGAAACGGAGATTTCAGCAAAGCCATTTGGCAGGATAGCTGGACAGACCTTTTCGATGAAGATCCTTATCACGTCATCCCTCTATCCAACGCCATTGGCACCGAAGGTGGTCGGGGGCGCGGAAACGTTCGTCCGCCGCCTCGCCGAGACCCTGGTCGGGCAGAACGACGGCGTGGAAGTGATACGTGCCGCGTCCGCATCGAACCAGCAGATGGAGACCTGCAACGGCATCGACGTGTATTCGGCGCCCGTACACAACATCTATTTCCCTTTCGCCAAGCAGCACAGTTCGCCGGTGCGCGGCATCTGGCACGCGATCGAGGACTGGCAGACAATGTCGGAGCTCGTTGCGGCGCGCATCAAGGCCTTCAAGCCTGACATCCTGCACTCGAACAATCTCTCCGGCCTGACGACCGCGGTGTGGCGGACCGCCGCCGAGCTCGGCATTCCGGTCCTGCACACGCTTCACGACTATTATCTCACCTGCCCGCGCTGCTCGCGCTTCTCGGACGGACATGCCTGCGAATCGAGCTGCATGAGCTGTCAGATCCTGACCCTTCGCCGTCGCGGGGCGACGCGACATCTGGATGCCGTCGTCGGCGTCAGCCAGCGCATTCTCGACATCCATACCCAGCTCGGCCTGTTCACGCAGACACCGCTGAAGATCGTCATTCGAAACGCCTCGACCGCCGACGTCGGCAACGCAGACACCGCGATGGTCGACGGCACCGTCACGTTCGGCTTCATCGGACGCCTGACCGAAGAGAAGGGCATCTACAATCTCGTGCGCGCCATCGCGACGATTCCGCCTGACCGGTTTCGGCTCGTCATCGCAGGCCACACAACCGAGAGCCAGCAGAAGCAGCTCAAGGCGCTCGCTCCGAATGCACGGATCGAATTTCTCGGCTTCGTACAGCCGAAGCAGTTTTACGAACAGGTGAACGTGGTGGTCGTCCCCTCGGTCTGGGAAGATCCCTGCCCGCTCGTCGTCGCCGACGCGCAGGCCGCCTGCAAACCCCTGCTCGGCACGCCGTTCGGCGGCATTCAGGAGGCGATCAAGCCTGGCGTGACCGGCTGGCTGACGTCGCCCGATCCCGCCTCGATCGCCAAGAGCATTTCGGCGATCATCGAAGCGCCGCAGCAGATCGTGGAGATGAGCGAGCGATTGAAGTCCGGCATCGACAAATGGGTTTTTGACGACGTCGTCGCCGGCTATCGCAACGTCTACGACGAGCTCACGCGCGGCCGCGGCACGCCTCGCACATAGCCGAAGCTGACGCAGATGCCGCCAATGGCCCTCAACCATCCCGCCATGTTCTTTCTCACGCATTGCCAGACATGATCAGCCTGCTCGCATTCGGCAGCTATATCTACCAGAGTGCGTCCGCGATCATTCTGATCTTCGCCGTCAGCCATATCCTCTCGCCGGCCCAGTACACCTCGTTCTCGCTGGCGCTGGCGACGAGCCAGTTGTTCTGCGTCTTCGTGTTCGAATGGCTGCAACTGGCCGGCGTTCGTTTCCTCGCCGCAGCTTCCGGAGAAGAGGCCGCGCGCCTGCGGTTCTCGCTGTTCAGCGCCGGGCTGCTCAGCACGCTGGTGCTGCTGCTCGTCGGCGGCGTGGCGGGACTGCTGGGCACGCTCGAGACGAGCGTCGTCGCCCTCGCGCTGGCGATGGCCGTGCTGCAAGGCGCCACCGACCTCTATTTCATGATCGTCCGCGTGTCCGACCGGCTGGGGACCGCGTCCGTCCTCCTGATCCTGCGTGCCAGCGTGCTTCTGGCCGGCGCCGTCGCCGGCGCGCTGCTCCACGGCACGGCTGCAGCGACGCTGTGCGGCATGGCCGCGAGCTACGGCGCGGTGCTTCTCCTGAGCCTGGTCGTGCATCGCACCTCGCTACGGCGCGCGTCGCGGCACGCCATGCTAACCGATTGGGGCAATTTCTGCCGCTACGGCATCATGGCTGCGGCCGCCTCCGTCATTCATCTCTCCGTACCCGTCACCTTGCGCCTGATCGTGATCGCCACGCTCGGCCGGGCGTCGACCGGAGCGGCCGGCTTCTCGATGGCGATCGACCTTCTGCAACGACCGTTCTCGGTCCTGGTGGCCGCCATTCACACCGTCTGCTATCCCAATGTCGTGGTCCAGTTCGAGCGCGGCGTCGACGGCGAAGCGCGCAAGGCCACCGCCCGCATGCTCGAATTCATCCTCTGCGCGACGATCGTGATGCTGGGCGGGCTGATCGGCCTCCTGCCCGACGCGGCGCATCTGTTCGTGCCCGCCGATCTGCTGGTCGATTTCCTCAACGCGGCGCCGGTCGCGGCGATCTTCTACTTCCTCCACACCCACCTTCAGGCCACGCTCGCGATCGTGCCACATCTGACCAAATCGGCGACGAGGCTGGTGGTCGTCGCCGCGTGCCAGCTGCTGCTGGTGTCGGCGGCGTCCTCGATCGGCGCGTTGTTGCACATATCGGTGGCGGGACAGATCGCGAGCGCGGCCTTGGCCACCGCCCTCATCATCCTCTTCGCCAGCGGTCCGCTGATCCGGTTCAGGGCGGCGCCAAAGGTGTTGCTGATCCTGGAAGCGACCGTCGCGGCCGCCGCGATCGCGATGCTCGCGGCAGCTCCGTCGGACTCCCTGACCTGGCTCGCGGGAAAGATCGTCTTTGCCGGCCTCGCCGTCGTTCTGGTGACGTGGCGAGGCGATCTGCTGGCCTCGGCACGCAGTTAAGATCAGGCCTTCACCGCGTGAGCCAGCGCGTTGCCGCTGGTATCGCCGGTCAAACCGTAGATCCTGAGAGTCTCGTCGACCATCGGCCCGACACCGAAATATTGTTGGGCGCGCGCAAGAGCATTGCGCGACAGCGCGGCGCGCATCGCGGGGTCGGCCACCTTCTCGAGCGCACCGACGAGCGCGTCGACGTCCTCGAACGGCACGATGAAGCCGGTCTGGCCCTGGATGATCTGATCAGTCGCGCCGCCCGCCGGAGTCCGGACCGGAACGAGGCCCGTCGCCATGGCCTCGGCAACGCCGAGCGGAAATCCCTCGAACCGGCTCGGCAGCGCGAACACGTCGGCGGCCCAGAGAATTTCGCGGACGTCGCCCATGAACCCGAGGAACTTGAAGGTGTCCTTGTCCTTCTCGCCGGCGAAAGCGAACGACTTGATTTCCTTCTCGCGCTCGGCTCCGCCGCTGCCGACAAAGTAGCATTTGATGTCGATCGGCGGAGAACTGGCGCCGTCGCGGATCTTGCGCGCCGCCTTGATGAGGAGGTCGTGACCCTTCACCCAGGCGAGACGGGCCGCCAACAGGCACATGAACTCACCGTCGCCAACGCCGAATTTCGCGCGCGCATCGCGGCGCTCGGCATCCGAGGGCGGGCGGAAATGAACCGTGTCGACGCCGCCATAGACCTTGGCGATCCGGTTCTTGCCGAACAGCACGTAGCGGCGCAGATGCCGGAGCGATTCCTCCGACATCAGAATGAGGGTGTGGGGAAAGAAGAGGTTGAAGAACAGGACCTGGACCGGGCTGAAGGTCGATTGCGGCGCATTCTGCACCTTCTCGATGTTCCCGAGCACCGAGGGATGATAGGTCGCAACACAGCGCGCGCCGGTGAGCAGCGCGAGCAGCCTGCCCCACATCAGCATGCCCAGCCCGTGGACGTTGATCACCGTGATGTTGTTCTTCCGGATCAGCTTCAACAGCTGCATGAAGATCGACAGCGAGGGCAACTTCCGAAGTCCCGGAATGACGTGCCATTCCTTGACGGCCGCCGCCAGCTTCTGACGCTTGTATTCAGACTTGTCGTCCGAGCGCACGGCACCGGAGACCAGGTGGATCTGCACGCCCCGGCCATGCAATCCCGTGGCCAGGGTCTCGCAATAGGATGCAATCCCGTCATTGCAATTCACGACCTCAACCAGAAACATGACATTCGGGGCGGGATCTTGCATGGGAATGGCCTTACTCCGTTCAATCGACGACATTTCGGTCAGTGCTTAGCGGCAAATTCCATGCCGTGCCAGCGGTTTGCCCGCAACAGCATTGCGCGCCTAACATATTGACGTTGCGGATCTGCGACACTCCGCCCCGGCACTGCAGACGACGTCCGAAGTCCGCTTCTCGGGTTCGCACCTTCCGCCGGAAGTCGGCGTTCCCTTCAAATTCCGCAAGCAACGCCCGGTTGAAACGTCCCCCGGCCCCTTGCCCGCCGGGTCCGCGACCGATTGTCCCGCCGTCAACGCACCGATCGCCGCACCTCGTGCACACAGATTGGACCTCTCATCTGGTCGGCGTCGTTCGTTCGACTGGCCCTGCACATCAACGAGGCGTTTCTTCATCGGCCAAAGACAGACTCGATATCCTTCTGCATTGACGTCGACACGATGTCGCAGCGACCAGGAGAGAAAACAAAACTCCGGTGGCGAGTTCCATAGATTTACTTTCTCGCTTCCCGACTGCACGCGGGAAAATTTGGAAGCGCGCTGCAAGCCTTCAACGCCCGAACAACTGTCACATTCGAAGTTCGATCGATATTTTTTGCGGTCGTGACTCGCAGGCAACTCGATCCGCCCACGCCACAGGCTTAACGGCGCTTAACACAACAGATTCGAAGCAAGGCTGCTCGCGCGACAAGCAAATGCGTTTCGATTAGGCACCGGCACAACATCGATCGAACATCGTCGTTGCATCGCCATTCGAACGTCACGCTGCAAGCACATTGCCGTGGTCTTCATCGATCAATCTCAGTCCACGCAGATTCGTGCGCTGTGGGCGTCGCGCAGGAAGCGTCGGTGAGAAAATCTCCGGGTGCTTCCATTTTTACCGATCTCACCAACTCGAAAAACAGAGATTGGCCGATACGACAGACGCAGGCGGCACCGAACTCTCGCGTTTCAGAAAAGGCTCCGAAATACCGATGACTACCGCATCACCAGATCAGACGATCCTGTCGGCGAGCACCTTTGTCAGTTCCATCGGCGTCAATGTTCACGTTGGATATTCCTGGGGCGCCTACGACAACCTCGCCCTCGTCGAGGACAATCTCAAATATCTCGGGGTGACGAAACTGCGGGGCGGACTCGCCACGAGCCCGGAAGCGCAACCGATCGTCGAGGGACTTGCGAAGGACGGTTACAAATTCGACCTCGTGGTTCCGTCGGGCGTTCCGGCCGGCGGCGCGGCTGCGCTCCAGTCTTATTTGGAATCCGTCAAGGAGTTCGCGGCCAGCCATCCCGGCAGCGTCATCGCGCTGGAAGGCCTCAACGAGGTCAACATCCAGGGCTTCAGCTATAATGGGAGCTCGAGCGTCTCGGCCGCAGCGCAGTTCCAGGCTGTCTATTACAGCGCCATCAAGGCGGACGCCGCGCTCAAGGACATCCCCGTCTACAATTTGTCGATCGGCTATAATGACTCGGCCGACTACGCCAATCTCGGAAACATGTCGGGATCGACCGACTACGCCAACTCTCACGCCTATGTCAGCACCGGCCTGACACCCGAAACCGCCCTCGAGCAATTGCTCGGTAACGCCACGTCGGTCACCGGCGGCAAACCGGTCGTGATCACCGAGACCGGCTATACGACCAAGAGCGATACCCCGTATGTCGGCGCCAGCGAGAACGTACAGGCGAAATCGATCCTGAACACGCTGGTCGATGCCTACAAGGACGGCGTCAGCACCACCTATCTCTATCAACTGCTCGACGCCTCGGCGAGCAACGACCCTACGGATCCCGAATCGCACTGGGGCCTGTTCAACGCCGACGGAACCCCGAAGCTCGCGGCGACCGCGGTCCACAATCTGACGACGATCCTGGCCGACGACGGCAAGGGCGGCCACACGCCGACTGCCTCGCTGAACTATACGCTCGACAACATGCCGGCGAGCGGGAACAGCATGGTTCTCGGCAAGAGCAACGGCGCCTATGAGCTCGTGGTCTGGGCGGAACCCAAGGTCTGGAACGACGCCACCGACACCGAGATCGCGAATCCGACGATATCGGTTACCGTCAACCTGGGCAGCGTCCACCACCTGATCAACGTCTATGACCCGCTAAAGGGCAGCTCGCCGATCGCGACCTACACCGATGTCAGCCAGATCGTGGTTCCGATCACGGACCACCCGCTCATCATCGAGATCGACGCTCCCGCAGGAGGCGGCACTGCACCGCCCGCCGTGACCGACGTCAGCGGAACCGCCGCCGACATCGTATCGCAGATGTCCGACCTGAACGCCTCGGGTTCGCTTAAGACCATCACGCTCACCGACACCCACGTGCTTCCGGTCGCTTCCAATGCCACCATGGAGTACATGATCTCGCATTACGGGAAGGCGCTCGCAGCCATCCAGGGCGGCTACCAGTTCTCCGTCACCAACTCGACCGACACCTGGAGCGTGACCAGGGTCTACGACTCCTCCGCAAAGCTTCTGTCGACCAGCACGTCCAACTTCACCGACGGCGTCATCACCAGCAAGGTGACGCTCAATACCGACGGCTCGTCGGAGAACATCGCCTATACCGGCGGCAAGATGGTGCGTGACGTCACCGTCTCGGCGATCGGCGACAAGGACACCAAGACCTACGATACGAGCGGCAATCTCACCGCGGATCTCGTTCAGAACAAGGACGGCTCGTCCTCGAATACGCTCTATTCGAACGGCGTCAAGACCAAGGTCTACGTCACCAATGCCGACCGCACCCACGACAACTACTATTACAACATCACCGGTCAGTCCTATACCACCGAGCACGACCAGCTCGACGCGGGCGGGAGGCTTCTATCAGTCGTCCGGATGCATGCCGACGGCTCGATGGCCTACAGCCAGGTCTACAACAGCGACGGCAGCAAGGTTACGACCCAGTACGACGCCACGGGCCACAAGACCTCTGTCGTCACCGTGACATCGACGGCGACCAGCACCGATTTCTACACCACAGCCGGCGTTCTCAAGCAGACCGTCGTGCAGACGACCTCCGGCAACGTGACCACCACGAACTACAATGGTTCGCTGCTGGTGTCCGTCTACGTCGTCAACGCCGACGGCTCGAAGGACTCCAAGCTGTACGACGCCAAGGGCGTCATCGCGAGCGACGTGGTCCAGAACGCGGACGGCTCGTCGTCGACCACGCTCTATACGGCAGGCGTCAAGACCAAGGCCTACGTCACCAACGCGGACGGCAGCCGCGATAACTATTATTTCAACATCACCGGCCAGTCCTATACCGGCGAGCACGATCACCTCGACGCGAGCGGCAAGCTGCTGTCGGTCAGCCGCACCCATGCGGACGGCACCATGGCCTACAGCCAGGTGTTCAACAGCGACGGCAGCAAGGTCACGACCCAGTACGACTCGACCGGCCACAAGACCTCGGCCGTCACCATAACGTCGACGGCCACCACGACCAATTTCTATACCACCGCGGGCGCGCTCAAGCAGCAGGTCGTGCAGACGACCTCCGGCAACGTGACCACGACCAACTACAACGGCTCGCTGCTGGCGTCGGTCTACGTGGTCAACGCCGACGGGTCGAAGGAATCGAAGCTTTACGATTCCAACGGCCTCATCGCGAGCGACCTGATCCAGAACAAGGACGGCTCGTCCTCGAACACGCTCTACACGGCCGGCGTCAAGACCAAGGTCTATGGCACCAATGCCGACGGCAGCCACGACAACTACTATTACAACATCACCGGCCAGTCCTATACCAACGAGCACGACCACATCGATCCGAGCGGAAAGCTGCTTCTGGTCAGCCGTACCCATGCCGACGGCTCGATGGCCTATAGCCAGGTGGTCAACAGCGACGGCAGCAAGGTCACGACCCAGTACGATTCCACAGGCCACAAGATCTCGGTCATCACCGTCACGTCGTCGGGCACGACGACCGACATCTACGATGCATCGACCGGCGCATTGAAGCAGGAGATCTCCAAGACGAACTCCGGCGACACCACAACGACGAACTACAACGGCGCCAAGCTGGCGTCGGTCTACGTGGTCAACGCCGACGGGTCAAAGGACACCAAGCTGTACGATTCCAGCGGGATCATCGCCAGCGACCTGGTCCAGAACAAGGACGGTTCGTCCTCGAACACGGTCTACTCCGCCGGCGTCAAGACGAAGCTCTATGTCACCCATGCCGACGGCAGCCATGACAACACCTTCTACAACATCACGGGCCAGAGCTATACGACCGAGATCCAACACCTCACCGCCGCCGGCGCGCTTACGGCCCTGACCCGCCTTCATGCCGATGATTCGCTTGCCTACAAGCAGGTGATCAATAGCGACGGCAGCAAGGTCACCGACCTCTACGACAGCACCGGCCACAAGATGAGCGAGATCTTGAATGCCGCCGATGGATCGACCACGACGGACACGTACAATTCGTCGGGAGCTCTGGTCCAGGACGTTCACAAGACGGCGGGCGGCGACGTGACGACGACAAACTACGCGAACGGATTGAACTCGTCGATCTACGTCGTCAACGCCGACGGTTCCAAGGAAACGAAGCTGTTCGACGGCAGCGGCAGCCTCACCAGCGACTACGTGCTGAACAAGGACGGCTCCAACTCGACCACCGTGTTCACGTCGGGCGTCAAGACCGCGGTCTACGCCAATAACGCCGACGGCTCGCACGACAACACGATCTACAACATCACCGGCAAGAGCTACGTCACGGAGCAGCAGCACATCGACGCTGCGGGCAAGATGACCTCGATCATCCGTTCGCACGCGGACGGCACGCTCGACTACACGCAAGTGGTCAAGTCGGACGGCAGCAAAATCTCCGACGTCTACGACAGCACCGGGGTCAAGACGACCGAAACCATCAACAACGCCGATGGAACATCCGACGTCTTCAAGTTCAAGGTCGCCGGCCTGCCGGGCGCCGTCGAGCACGACAGCTACAATACCAGCGGCTCGCTGCTCTCGATCGACGTCCTCAACACCGATGGGACCCACGCCGTCACGGCGGTGACTGCGGGACTGACACTGGCGGGCGGCAGTGGCAACGATATCTTCTCCGCGGCGCCGGGCACGACCACCGTCATGTTCGACGGCGGCAACGACCAGATCAAGAGCTTCCACGCCGGAACCGCGGCGAACCACGACACGATCGAAATCCTGAAATCACTGGTGGCCGACTACAGCCACCTGCAGATTTCGCAATCAGGGTCCGACACGCTGATCCAGCTCACCTCGGCCGATTCCATCCTGTTGAAGAATGTGAATTCGACCACCCTGGATCACGGCAACTTCCTGTTCGTCTGATGCCGAACCAGCTGGCAGGTGCCCCCTGCCAGCTGAAATAGGAAGACGGGTGAAGCAACGTCAGTGCGGCCGCGCGGGTGTGGCCGCACCGATGAAGATGATATCCTCGGCCAGCAGCGGAAGCCGCCGCAGCAGCATCGACTTCAGCTTTCCGGCGCGCATGAAGGTGGCCATCTTCACCTCGACGGGCGCATAGCCGGCGTCGATTGCGACCTTGGCGATGGTGTAGGGCGTGAAGAAGAACCGGTGATCGCTGTTGATCGTCTCGACGTTCTTCAAGATGCCCTTGATGTTGCCACCCCTGAAGGCGTTCGGAACGGTGATCACGATCTGATCGACGACGTCGCCGTAATTCTCCCTGAAGCGCGACAGGAACGAGACCGGATTCGGAATGTGCTCGACGACTTCGCCAAACACGGCGATGTCGAACTTCCGGCCGGATATTGCCTCGATCTTCTGGCCGGACGTCACGTCGCCCGCGACCATGTTGTCGAGCCCGGAAATCCGCGACGCCTCCCGCACCGCATCCGCATCGATGTCGACGCCGACGGTGTATTCGGAACACTCGGTGATCAGGCCGTGCAGCCAGTCCCGGTTGTCGATCTTTCGTTTGATGAGCGGCAGATGATCACAGCATCCGACATGCAGGACTCGCTTGCCCCGACAGATGTCCACGAGGACGTCGCATCTGTATCTGACGTCGCCGTCGCCCCGATACTGCACGACGATGGTGTCTTTGAACTTCGAGCCGTCGAGATAGGGATAGACCTGCGAAAAATCGGTAATGATCGACGACATGGGCTTGCTTCCTGTGTCCGAGACGTTTCCAGACACAACTATACATGGCAAGCAATCAGAATTGTGACCGGGTTGAACCGGCGGACCAACCGCGGATCGCCGGAACCTCGCCGTCGGTTCGCGGCCGGTCAGGCGCGCAGGCGACCTGGTGCTTCGGAGCGCACGATCCGCGCAGGTGCTCCCGCGGCGACGGAATGCGGCGGGACGTCACGCGTCACGACCGCGTTGGCGGCAACGTTTGCTCCCGCACCAATCGAAGTCGGGCCAACGATCACGGCACCGGTGTAGATGACGGCGCCGTCGCCGATGGTCGGGCAACCCGGTTCATCCCAGGCACGCCGGCCGAGCGTGACGTTGTGATAAAGCATCACGGAACGACCGATCCGCGCCCCCTCGCCGATCACGACGCCGGTCGGATGCGGCAAGATCAGCCCTGGACCGATCTCCGCGAGAACCGAGATGTAGCAGCCGCGCCGCATTAGCGCCCGCACGAGCAGCCAGGTGATCTGATGTCCCCAGCGTGTCTGGAATCGCAGCATCCTGGCGATGCGCCAGGTCGTGATCACGGCAAAGCCCGGGCTCGTCAGCATGGCGACGAAAGCGGCACCAACACCGGACCTGCCGGTGTTTGCCATCAGGTCCTCGCGCCACGGAAATCCCGCCTGGGACTTGCCGCTCATTCCCTCAACTGATGACATCAAACGTTCTCTACTAACCTGCCGAGGAGACATTCGCCTGGATCGGCGGAACCGAGCCGCCGAGCAGCGACTGCATGCTGTTCCAGATACGACGCCTGAATATCACGTAGCTGCCAAGCACGATCAGCGCATAGACGGCCGTCGCCAACAGCCAATGTGACAGGCTTGCGACGTCTGCCTTCGTGGCGACGAGCGCACACAATGCGCCGAGCGCGGTGGCGACGGTGGCCGGCATCAGGGCGCCCAACAAAGAGGCATAGGAGATCGCGCAGTTGCGGGCTCCAATCATCAGCATCAGGACGCAAACGAGGATCGATACGATCAGGTACACGACCGCCACGGCCGTGAGCCCGAACGGCAACGCCACGACAAAGGCAAGGATCATGCTGGCACTGTTGGCGGTGCTCACCCAGAACTGAAGCCGGGCCTTGTTGTGAGCCAGCAGAATCGGCCCGGCATAGGCCGCAATCGACTGTGCCGCGCCTGCGGGCGCGAGGATGGCAATCAGCGGCAGGACTTCCTGCCAATGCGGCGAGAGGAACGTCGCAACGGGATATTTCAGCCCGAATGTCAGATAGATCATCGCCGGGAATGTGATCATCGCGGTCATGCCGAGCACCGCGCAGATCGCCGACCGGCGCCGTTCCTGTTCCCGTTCGCCGTTCATCCGGCTCAGGGTGGCCATCAGAACGCCGCCGCCCGGCCACGACAGGATCATCAGCGGAAGCGTCATGAACTGGAAGGCGAGACCGAACAGGCCGACCGCCGCCGCGCCCAGCTTGGCGCCGATCATGAGATTGCCGACGTTTCTCGCAGTGAAGTTGAGGACGTTCGAGGCCAGCACCCAACCGCCGAACGACAGCATCAGCGCGACGCCGCGCCATTTGAAGGACAGATGGATATGGCGCCTGGTGTTCACATAGAAGGCGACGGCGCGCACCGCCTGCATCAGGACATAGTATGCGATCAGCGCCCAGATCCCCCATCCGAGCAGGGCTCCGGCCACGCCCACCGTCGCGGAAGCTAGAGCCGCGCCGGCCTCGATCAAGGCGATGGTCTGATATTGCAGGGAGCGCTCCAGGACCGCGCGCGGCCCCATCGCGGAAATGGACAAGACGACCGAACCGGAGAGAGCAGCCAGCACGGACGGCAGCCCCTGCATGTCGACGGCAGCCCCCAGCGGTTTCGAGGCGGCGGCCAGCACCAGGGCACAACCAATCCCGATCGCGACCATCAGAGTCGTCGCCGCGCCGGCTTCCTCCCTGGTGAGCGACGTCCGCTGGATCATCGCGCTCGACAGCCCAAGGTCGGTCAGCATGGAGATGAAGGCGATGAAGGGCAGCGAAAACGCAACGAGCCCGAATTCCGTGGGCGTCACGAAATAGGTGATCAGCAGCGTGATGAGGAACTGAACGGCCGACTTCACGACGTTCACGCTCGACATCGAGAGCAGATTCTTGATGATCATGACATCTCTCGTACGTGATCCGGCTGAAACGATTGCGAAGGGATGCGCTCAGGCGACATAGCGAGCTTCACGGCGCACTCCGAACAACAGGCCCCGCAGCACCGGATCGAGCAAGCGGCGGAGTCTCACTTCGATCAGCTCGTAACTGACCGTTCCCGCTATCAGCGCGGCAATCAGGCCGAGGCCCGCGAACCCGGCCCAGAGGAGCCAGAGATTGACGCCATGCGCGGCCAGCTTCACTCCGATGACCTGCAACGGAAATAGCGCGAAAGGATGGACCAAATAGAGGCTATAGCTGATCTTTCCGAGGAACTGTAGGAATTTGCCGCTCAAAGCGGCGGCAATACCGGAGTCCGGAGCAAGGACCATTCCAAACAGCAGCGCGCCCGGCAGCAGCCCGACCAGCGGATGCGCATATTCGATCGACACGTACATCGCGATCCCGCAAAGGATGCCCGCCAGCAATCCGGGCCAGCCGACGACGCGGATTCGCAAATCGATCAGGCTGAACAACAGCCCGACCAGAAAGAACGCGGCGATCGGCCGAAAGGCAATGCCCGCGAGACCGAGCAGGATGAACGGCGCCGCCAGCAGCCAGTTCCTCCGCCGCACCAACATCACGAAGATCACCGCGAACAGAATGTAGAACGCCCATTCGTAGCTCAGTGTCCATGCATTCTGCTGGCCGATCGGCAATCCCAGCGCGTCCGGCAGGAACGCCAGATTGACGAAGAACAGCTTGAGATAGGTCGGCAGGTCGATCCCCTTGAAGAACTTGTAGCCAACCAGGGGGCCTGCCGTGAACAGGATCAGGTGCAGGATCACGAACACGGGCAGGATTCGCAGGGCGCGATCGAGAAAGAACTTCCCGACGCTGCGGTGACGCATCAGGCTCGCCGGAATCAGGAAGCCGCTGATCATGAAGAACAGCTCGACCCCGTGCCCGCCCATGTTGACCGTCGCTTCCAGCCACGGCCAGATCGGAGGCAGGAAGCCCGCCAGAAGCGGCATGTCCTGAAGATGGACGATCAGCACGGTGAGCGCGGCGACGCCGCGCAGCCCCTGGATCGCCTCCACGAAATTCTTGCTGTCTGCGCTCACCGCCGCGATCCGATATCAAGACGAAGGAAAGTTGCGGACCAGAGCCCGTGCTGCGCATTGCAGCTCATTGCATGCGGCAACATCGCGATCATGCCGGCCGAGAGACCAGATCGTCGACGTCAGGCGCGAGCGGCACCGCGTCCGCGACGGTCTCGTCACGTCTCTCTCGGGCGAAGACTTCGCTGAAGGCGACGCCGAGCATGATCAGGCCGCTTGCGGGACCATAGGCCAGAACCGTGATGGTGAAGAGGTTCATGGCGACCGCGAAAGACAGCTTGTAGATGTCCCTGGTCCTTGCGACCGCGAGGATGACCATGACCATGAACAACACGAAGATCGGCCCGAACATCAGGTAGGTGCCGAGGTAGAAATTATCCACCGGAACGTAATAGCTGAGCTTGTTCGAGAACAGCAGCTGCGGATAGTTGAAGCAACCGAGGCCGCAGCCGGTGAAGAAGCCGACCGGCATGAGCTCAGCCATGTAGACGAACGGCAACTGCCAGCTGTTGTTGACGCGGTCCTGCAGGCTGAACAGGCCGCGCGACATGCTGACAAGCCCGTTGCCGGAGAACAGGGCGATCAGCACCGCAGGCACGAGGATCGACAGGAACGAAAGCAGCGCCATGCGCCGGAGCATGGGAAACTTCTCACGCTCGGGAACGAGGCGAACGATGATCAGGCAAGCGATGTAGATCACCATCACGCCGAGCGAGGTCTTGTTCGTGGTCAATTTGATGGCGTAGAGACCGATGGGCGCCCAGAACAGGCACCACAGCAGGCTCCGGCGCACCGAGCTGATCGTGAACGAAATGAACACGAAGAATGCGGCCATCGTGCTGTCGGCGGCAAGTCCGGCGAGGCGCGTCTCGGACGCCGACCACCACAGCCGCGTCGCCTGCCGCGTCGTGCCGAAAG
Source organism: Bradyrhizobium sp. LA6.1 (assembly GCF_040547805.1). Taxonomy (NCBI): domain Bacteria; kingdom Pseudomonadati; phylum Pseudomonadota; class Alphaproteobacteria; order Hyphomicrobiales; family Nitrobacteraceae; genus Bradyrhizobium; species Bradyrhizobium sp. LA6.1. Next base: position 25,220 of record NZ_JBEPQK010000026.1, read on the forward strand.
TCTCGTAGGCATATCCCACCCAAGGCAACTGCATGCGGGACGACAATATGATCCCGACGATCGTCAGGTAGAAGATCGGGTGAAGCCACCGCAGCAGTCGATCGTAGTCGCCGAAATTGCGCCCGCAGAAGCAGAAGCCGACGAACACCGGCGCGATCATCTTGAACGACGACATCATGCCGCTGAAATAGCCCAGGAACACGTATCCGAGGTAAAGCGCAAAGCAGATGTAGAACAGCGTGAGGATCGCGACGAGGTTACGTCCCATCAGGACGTAGCGCTGCACGAAGGCAAAAATGCAGACCAGCGCGAAAATGTCAGGCAGGAACCACAGCGGGCTGATCTTGAGAACGGCCAGATAATAGCGCAACGCGCCTGCGAGCGCATCGCGGTAGAAATAAAGCAAGAGCGCGATTGCCTCGAGACTGAAGAATGCACTGCCCTCCTGCTGGTGATGCCGGGGCAAGGCCACCGGATCGACCATGCGCCAGTCCGACCTCGGTAGAGCCGAAGAGCTGCTGGACATGCCCGTCACTCCGCCGCGACCACAGCGGGAACGGCGCGGCGATTGAAAAGCCGAAGCACGAACCGCGACCCCGGCATCTCGACCCAGAGGTAGGTGAGGTTGGAGAGCACGAGCACGGCGGCCACGAAGACGGCGAGCAGCAGCGAGGCTGCCAGTCCGGGAAGAATGTTGTCCACGATTTGCAGGCGCCCGGTGCCCACGCCACGCGCGAAGTACTGGATGAGGACAAGTATCAGCGCATGCGTCATGTAGATCGAATAGGAGCGCTTGCCCAGCCAGACCAGCGGACGGACGGACAGCAGCCTCGGCAGGAGCCGCTCCGGAAACGCCATCAGCGAGCCCAGCAGGGCGCCGAAAACGATCGGCGCCACGAAGCTGAGCCGTTCGTCGAAGCCGACGACTGAAACCAGCACGATGGCGACGACGGCCGCGCCGATCTGGCAGGCCGACTGAACGAAGGGGCTCACTGAACGACCTTTTCCCGAGACGAAACGAAGCGTGAGCACGCCGACGAAGAAGCCCAGGAAGCATCGGGTGAAGGCGTTGGTCTGGAAGTCGAGCGTTTCATTCTTGAGCACGAAGATAATGAGAGCCGCGCCCATCACGGCCAGCACGGCGCTGAAAACATAGACGAGCTTGATGTAGCCAAGGCGCTGCGACAGGACGACGACGGCGCCAAACACGAGATAGGTGTAGAACTCCGCGCTGATGCTCCAGCTCGGGCCGTTCCAGCTCAGATAGTCGAGCACGCCCATAGCATGGAGCAAGAACACATTCGCGACAAACGAGTACACATTGTTAACCTGGAGATCCGCCGTCTCGTTGGTCGAGAAGTGCAGCAGGTCCAGTTCGGTGAGCGTGAGCCGCATCAGCCGAAACGCCAGAAAGGCGAACAGCATGACGATGTGCAGCGGATAGATGCGTGCGATACGACGCAAGGTGAACGTTCGGAAGTCGAACCCGCTGAATTCGGACTGAACATAGCTCATCGAAATCACGATGCCGCTCAACACGAAGAACAAATCGACGAAGAGCCAGGAATTGTGAAAAAACGCGACGTCGATCCAGGCGCGATGAGGTAGCGCAGCGGCGAGCGGATCCGATCCGACGAAGTGATGGACGACCACGCAGAGGGCGGCGAGGCCACGAACGCTGTCCAGCGGAACGTAGTGCGCCTTTGTTTGATGAGCTAGCACTTGATAGAGGCTCTACGATTCGACCAAAGCGAAATGCTGCGGTGCAATATAATGCCTCCACCGGGTGGTTTATTCAACTGAAAAGAGCCGCGAAGCGCCGATCTCGACCAGGACAGTGCACGACAGATGCGGCAGCAAGACGCCGGTCGGCATCTTTGCTCCGACGACATGCTCATAGACTTCAATTCAGCTTTCGTGAGGCAACGGGCATTGCGTTTGGAACAGATCAGGGCTGCACGCGCGAGCTGCGGCCTTGTTTGCAATGTTGCGAATGGCCATCAACGACCTAGCCTCGCATTAACTTGATCTCGCGCGAAGTTCTGATAGCTCCATCGCGGCTGAGTTGAATGACAGAGGGGCCTTTGGGCGCGATATCGCGATTTTTCGCCACAGCCGTGTTTGTGCTGGCGCCACTTCCGCTCGGATCCCTCGACCTCGCGTGGATTTGCTTCTGGAATTTTCTGCTCGTCTGCAGCCTGCTGACCGCCGATCTTTCGGCCGTGAGCCGTCGCAATGCCATGTTGCTCATTCCATTGGCAGTGGCGATCGCGGCGGTGGTTGTCATCGTGGCGTTGCAAACGTGGAGCGATCCGTCCAGTGAATCAGCAGCGGTCTGGGAACTGCCGCGGCGTTTTTTCGGCCTCGTGTTGCCTGACCGCCTCTCGGTCACCGCACGCGGAACGTGGCTGGCGTTCGGATCGGTCTTGCTGCTGTCGCTCGCCTTCACGCGCGCCGTGATTCTTGCAAGCGATGCGGGAGCCGCACGTTCGCTGCTACGCATACTGGCATGGGCGGGATGCCTGTATGCATTGTACGGAATTCTGGCGGAGCTGATCGCACCGGACATGGTGCTGTTCAGGCAGAAAGAAGCCTACCTGGGCTTTGCCACAGGGACCTTCGTCAATCGAAACACGGCGGCGACGTTCTGGGGCAGCTGCGCCCTGCTGTTTCTGGTGCCGCTTCTGCGCACCATGCACCGCCAGGAAGGCGGGCCGCCGGAACAACCGGATTGGCGATCGCGGCTCGAGCAAATCCTCTCCGCGCCGGTGGCGCTCGGTGCGGGATTCGCGATCTGCACGATCGCGCTTGCCATGACCGGATCGCGGGCGGGTCTGCTGCTGTCGGTTGGCACGTTCGTGCTGGCCATCATCCTTTATCTCGTGCCGCTCGAGCTCGGCAGATCGCGGAAGTGGCTGGTCCTCGGCGGCTCAGCGGCAGCAGGGCTCGTGCTCTTGCAGCTCGTAGGCGGCCTCGTGGCGGGGCGAATCGTCGAACACGGGCTGGTCGATCCGCAGCGGCTTGCTGCGTACCAGGCATCATTGGGGATCATCGCTGATCATCGGCTGCTCGGTGTCGGGCTGGGCAATTTCGAAGCTGTTTTTCCCGCCATCAGACCCGCAACGCTCGGCAGTCTCGGCATCTGGGACCGCGCTCACAGCACGCCGCTGGAAATTGCCGTCGAATTAGGCATCCCCGCCTTCGCCGTCATCGCGCTGGCCTGCCTCTGGTATCTTTACCATCTGTTTACCGGAAGCTTGCGCCGAAAACGCGACCGCTACATACCCGTGATCGGCGCCAGCGTCGCTGTATTGGGAGTTGCACATAGCTGCATCGATTTCTCGTTGCAGATACCCGGTTACGGCGTGTTTTTCGCAGCCATCGTCGGGTGCGGCCTCGCGCAATCGCTACCATCACAGATGCGAAAAGAACGTGGCAAATCCGTGCAAGTCGAGCTAAAGTCAAATTAATTGAAGTTTAAAGCCAAATTGATTGAAGTGGGCAGGGCAATGAGCTGGAATTCTGGTAGGCGCTTCACCGTGGTCGTCGGAGCGCTGGCAATTTTCGCCGGAATGCCGGCAGCATTCGGCGCAACGGGCGTCAGCTCGGGCTGCGTTGCCAACACGGGCGTTGTTTCAGCCGAGCGCGCCACCGACTTTCTGGCCAATCCCGGCGGGCTGCTCGACCAGTTCAAGGACGGACAAGGCGGCCTCGCCTCGGCTGTGCGCGACCTTCTGACCGCGCGTCCCGAGACAGTCGATGGCATTGTCTCGCTGGCGAAGGCCAGCAGCACCGATCAAAGCCGCGCCATTGGCGCTGGTCTCGGCACCGCCGCTTCGGTTTGCGTCCTGTCGCAGCCCGGCGTTGCCCAGCTGATCCAGGAGGCGGTTCTCAAGACCGAGAATCCCGACCTGATCCAATCGTTCACCAGCATCACCGGCGATATCCCGACCGAAGCGACCAACGGCGCCGATCCGACGGGCGAGACCACAGCCGGCGGCGGACCTGGTTCGACCGCGGCGGAGGCACGCGGTGGCGGAGCAAGCTCGACCGCACCCACGGTCGTGAACCAGAGCGGGCCCGGTGCGGCGTCACAGACGCAGACGCTGTTTGCGGCGACGTCGACCGCCGTTCTGACCTCGGTAAGCCCGTCGCGCTGACGGCTGGAACCGTTAACCACCCCTCCCAGGCCGGTCCCGTGACCGGCCTATTTAGCTACAATTGTAAATTTCCGCGGAACCAAAGCTCAAATCGTTTGTGAGATACCCGTAGCGTCAAAAAAGAAAACGCGAGACGGGGATGTCATGAGCTGGATTATCAAATCGCTGGTCGCGATCGGGATCGCGTCGACCGGCACCGCCGCCAAGGCCGAGATGTTGAACGACAGTTCGCTCAATCAGGCGAAGAGCGCGTTCATCCGCGAGTACGACAATGCGCTCGCGCCGCTGCAATTCGTCAAGTTCTGCATGAACAACGACGGCGAATGCGCGAGCGACGCCGCCGACCGGACACTGCCTTCGGGCGACCGGGCGATGAGCATGCTGCGCGAGGTGAACAGCTCGGTCAACGCGTCGATCACACCGATGCAGAAATCGACCAATCCGATGGTGGCGCGCTGGAGCCTTTCGCCGTCCGCCGGCGATTGCAACGACTACGCGGTCACCAAGCGTCATCAACTGATCGAGATGGGCTGGCCCAAGTCGGCACTGCGCCTCGCAGTGGTCCTGACAAATGGCGGCCAGGGCCATCTCGTGCTGGTGGCGCGACTTGCCGACGGCGACTTCGTCCTGGACAATCTTTCCGCTTCGGTGCGCCCCTGGAACGCCGCGGATTACGAGTGGATCTCGATGCAGTCCGGCGGAAATCCGCGCTTCTGGGTCGCGATCGGCGAGCATGGCGAGCGCCTGCGCGCCACGCGTCTCGCGATGTTGCGGACCTCCGAATAGACCGCGCGAAGTTTCGCTCTACCGCCCTCAATCGCAGGTTGCGACAGGCGCGAGGCGATGGTCTGCCAGACCGTCCCTCGCGCCTTTGCCTTGGCATGGTGCTTGGCCTTGGCATGGCGCTTGCCTAAAATTCGTGCTTATCGCATACGAGCGCGCGCAACCATTCGCCGAATCCGCGCCTGATCGCAGCAAGAATTTCGTTCATGCGAAACGGGGATGCAGAGCGGGCAAGTATGGCAATTTGGTCCGTACTGGTTTATATTTTGCGCCGCACAAGAATTTGACATAGTTTTGGGTCATCAAGGACCTAGGGCCTAAATCCATACGTCATCGCTAGTTTGCAACGAGATATGAGCGCGATCCTAATCAAACTCGATAGCTTGTTGCGTGGCTCCCTGCCGGTTTTACGGATCGCGGCAGTGATCGCCGTTGCCGTGTCTGCGACGCTGTCGGCGCCGGCACAGGCTCAATGCGTCGATCGCGCCGAACGAGCGCCGTCGTCCGCGGTCAGCGCATTCGTCTCGGACCCCTCGGTTTTGTTGCGACAGTCGAAGAACGACAGGGACAAGCTTTCGGGCCGGCTCACCGGATTGCTGGTGACCGACATAGCCGCGCTCGATCCGGTTCGGGACATGCTGCGCCAGGCGAGCCAGGCCGACCGTGTCGCAATCGGCGCCGGGCTTCACCGTGCCGAAGAGCGCTGCATCGCGACCAAGCCCGACGTCGCGCGCCGGATCAGCGAATTCGTTGCCAAGCTGCACGACGGGTCCGTCCTCAAAGGATATCTCACGGATCAGGACGCCGCGGCTGCGCCCGTTCCGGGAAGCCCGGCTCCCGCCACGGCCAGCAATGCACCGGCGGGTCCGGGTGCAAGCGCCGGTCTGATGTCGGGTGAGTGGAAGACCGAACTCGCCGACCCGTTCAAACCCGTTCCCCTTCCCGAGTGACAACCTCAAGATTCCCAGAGATGTTTCAGCCACGAGATCAGTTTCCGCAACGCCCGAGATATGCCATCGAGGTCGGTGGCACGACGCTCAGCGCCGAGCGCGCTCTGGACATCGTACGCCGCCAATGGCCGCTGATCGTCGCCATCGTGGCCGGTACGCTCGCGATCGTTCTCGTCTACCTGATCGTGGCAACGCCGATGTACACGGCAAATGCGCGCATCCTGATGGACACACGCCAAACCCAGGTACTGGACAAGGACAGCGGAACCGCCAACGCGCTGATCGACCCGGGCTTCGTCGACAGCCAGGTCGAGATTCTCCAGTCTGACGACCTCCTCCTGTCGATCGTCCGTCGCCTGAAGCTCACCGAGGATCCGGAGTTCAACGGCTCGGATCCCGGGTTGATTCCGCTGGTCATCGGCAAGGTCATCTCGATGTTCGGGTCGGACGGTCCTCCGAGCAAGGAGCGGGTCGAGCGCGGCGCGGTCGAGCTTCTCCAGAAGAACCTTAAGGTCGAGCGCGTGCTGACGACCTATGTCCTCTCGATGAACTACCGTTCGATCGATCCGAACAAGGCTGCGCAGATCGCCAACGCGATTGCAGACGCCTACATCGTCGGCGCGCTGGAGGCGAAATATCAGTCGACCAAGCGCGCCGGCGAGTGGCTCCAGCAACGCAGCGCCGAGCTGCGTGAACAGGCGACGGCGAGCGACCGCGCCGTGCAGACGTTCAAGGCGCAAAACAACATCGTGGGCACCAGCCGGGGTCTGATGAGCGAGCAACAGCTTGCGGACGTCAACTCTCAGCTTATTGCCGCTCATGCCGCGACCGCCGAGGCCAAGGCCCGCCTCGACCGGATCGAGGCGCTGCTTGACAAGGATCTCGTGCAGCCGACCGTGACGGACGCACTCAACAACACGGTGATCACGCGCCTGCGCGCCCAATATCTCGACCTGGCGGCGCAATATGCCGACTGGTCGAGCCGTTACGGCAAGACCCACCAGGCGGCCGTCAACCTCGCCAACCGAATGGAAGAGCTGCGCAAGGCGATCGCGGACGAGGTCCGTCGTATCGCGGACGCATATCGCAGCGAGTACGAGATCGCCAAGAGCCGCGAGACGGCGCTTGAGGAGAATCTCAAGAATCTCGTATCCCAGGCCGGCAGCACGAGTCAGGCGCAGGTCAAGCTGCGCGACCTCGAAAGCGCGGCGGATACTTATCGTAACCTCTACAACAACTTCCTCGAGAAGCTGCAGAACGCGACGCAGAACCAGAGCTTCCCGATCAGCGAAGCGCGCATCATCGGCACGGCGGTCAAACCCGACAAGAAGAGCTCACCCAAGACGCTGCTGGCGCTGGTCGGCGGCCTGCTCGGCGGTCTCTGTTTCGGCTTCGGGGCGGCCTTCACGAAGGAACTGATGAGCGACGTGCTGCGATCTCCGAGCGACGTCGAGGATCAGCTCGGGGTGAAATGCCTCGGCGTTCTTCCCGACATCCGCGCGGCGAGGGCTTCGGCAGATCATCCGGAAGGAAACATATCCAGCTACGTCGTCGAGCACCCGTTCTCGCGGTTCGCGGAGACGCTGCGGAACATCAAGGTGTCGATCGACGTCGCGCGCCTGTCGCGCGAGGTCAAGATCATTGGAATCCTGTCGTCCTTGCCGAAAGAGGGAAAAACGACGGTTGCCGCCAATTTCGGTCATTTGACCGCGTTGACCGGACATCGCACGCTACTGATCGACGGCGACCTCCATACCCGCTCGCTGACGAGGGCGCTGGCCCCCCATTCCAAGACCGGCCTGGTCGAAGCCCTCAAGGATCCGCGCTCGTTCGGCTATCATATCCAGCGCAGCAAGGAGAGTGGGCTCGACTTCCTGCCCTCCGTCGTCGCATCGCGCATGGTGAACTCGGCGGACGTCATCGCCTCCAAGTCGATGGCTGACCTGCTTGCAGTGGTGCGCGAGGAATACGAATACATCGTCATCGATCTGGCGCCGGTGATGCCGGTCACCGACGCCAAGGCTGTCAGCCATCTCGTCGATGCGATGGTTTACGTCATCGAGTGGGGCCGTACGACCCGCAACGCGCTCCAGGAGTCGATGGCGAGTTCCGAAGGCATTCAGAAGAAGCTTCTGGGCGCCGTGCTCAATCGCGCCAATCCGAAGATGCTCAAGAGGATCGAGGCGTATAAGGGCTCGCACTACAACAGCTACTATGTCGAGGGAGCCTAGCGCCACCGAGCCGGCGGCACAGGCAGCGGGGACCGCGTATCGCTGGCTTCTGCGCGGCTCGACCATCGCGCTGGCCGCAGCCGCGCTGGCGTGGATCGCGGCTATCGCCCCGGATGTGACCAATCCCGCGGTTCCGCAGATTGCAGGACGCGTCGCGCGCGGCGAGCGATATGAAGTCGATCGCCTGAGACGGATCGTATCGGACAATTTGCCATCCGCCCGTCGCCTATGCAGCGCCAAGACGCTGCGCGAGCTCCTGCTGCTCCAGCTCGCAATCGCCGACGAATCGACACGCACAGGCGACCTGAAGCAGATCGACCTCGATGCAGACGCCGTCGCGTCGACGAGCCGTGCCTTGCTGGCATGCGCGCCGACTGAAGCACTGGGCTGGTTCGGCAGCTACTGGGCCGAAATTCGCCAGGCCGGCTTTGGGCCGCGAACGGCGGAACTGCTGGGTCTTTCCTATCGCTTCGCACCACACGAGGCCTGGCTCCAGCTCATCCGCGCGCCACTGGCGCTTCGCGCCTTCAATGCGGCCTCGCCCGAGCTCAGGGATTACGCCACCCAGGACTTCGCCGATATCTTCCAGGCCCGCCTGTTCCCAAGCGCAGCTACGTTCTATCAGGCGGCAGGCGCCGAGGCGCGCATCGCGCTGCTCGAACGCACCTGCGCCGCGCCCGAAGCCGATCGGGAATTGTTCTCGCATTTCGTCGCGGAGAAGGGCCTGCGAATTCGCCATCGCTGTTATCCAGTCGATGGCGATGGCTTTCGGATGAGCCGCTAGGCTATTTCAGCTCGGTTCGCGGCACGCCCTGCGAGGGATTTTCGGGCAGGTATTGCAGGAAGAATTTGGTCAGGCCGCGACGGCTGCGCAGGATCGGCGATTCGAAGTACTTCCAGGACACATGCGCGACAGCGTAGGAGATCACGAAACCGATGGCTGCGCCCGCGGTGATCTTCACGCTCTCGGGCACCGACATCCCGCCATAGAGCGTCAGCGCCTTGCCCAGCGGGTTCGGGATGAAGTTGTGAACGAGATAGAAGCCGTAGCTGATCTTCCCGAGATGCTCGAGCGGCTTCCACTCCAGCGCCTGAACAAAGGCACTGTCCTGGTTGGCGCGCACCCACCAGATCAGCGCGACCAGGCACAGCCCGATCGCAATGTCGATCGCGGGAGAAAGATACGAAGGGGCCTCGTAAATCACGCCGTTCGAGCACAGCGCGAACGCGACGATGAGGAGACAGGCAAATATGCCGTTGCCGTTCGGGGCCCATCCCTGCCTGCGAAGATGCAGGATCGTGATCGCGCCACCGAACGCGATCAGGCTGAAATTCCAGGGCGACAAGGTGTGGATGGCGGTGTGATTGAAGCCCGATGAATACATCAGGAAATGGCCGATCAACCCGAGGGCGACGACGCTCATGCAGGTGACGAAATGGCGCTCCAGCGGAAGCAGGATGAACAGGAAGGGCGCAATCACGTAGAACTGCTGCTCGACCGAGAGCGTCCAGAGCACGCCGAAGGGACCGGCAGTCCCGCCGATGACGCTGCCGATCCAGTAGTTCGACAGGTACACGACGTGATAGCGGAAGCCGAGATCGGGCCCCGCGTGCTGAAAATAGGACCGGGCCAGGAAGAGGATGGCGAGAAGCGCATAATATGCGGGAAAGATGCGCGTCGCCCGCTTGACCCAGAAGGTGACGACTTCCGCCGCGGGCCGGGACGCGGCCGTCCCGACCTTGCCTCGCTGCCTGTTGAGCTCGCCGATGATCAGGAAGCCGCTCAGGATGAAGAATATCCAGACGCCGACGCTGCCCGAGTAGAACTGCAGTCCGCACTTGTGATTGAGATAGACCAGGACGACCGAGAGACCGCGCAGCCCGTTGAAGCCCAAGATGCTGCCCGACTTCTCGGTGTTGACGCGCTCAGATCCAGGTAAAGGCATTGCAGGTTCTTTTCTTCGCACGGAGACCGAAAAGCTACAGTCCCCTGGTTCTCAACTCAGTCGATTCTTCAGCCGACAGGCGGCCGCCGGCAAATTCCGAAAGAAGGAAGAGCGCAACCTTGGGCCTGTCGATCTCGTACATCAGCCCAAACCTGTTCTCCGGCGGCTTCTTCTGCGGCTCGTCGAACAGCTCGTAGACCATCACACTCTCGATCTCGACGTCTTTCTGGTTCTTCAGATATTGGAAGGTGTCCCGCAGTGAGCGGAGGCATTGCTCCGTCAGGGGATCGCCGGGCCGATTTCCATAGGCCGGCTTGTAGATCTCGGCGCAATTGACCTCGTTGAACGTCACCGGGCGGTGATAGGACGCCAGCTTCTTGAAGAGGTCGAAGGGCGGATTGCGTCCATTCCAGTGCCGATGCGGGTTCTGCCCCGCCACCTCGTAATAGTGGTAGGAGATCACGTCGTATTTCACGCCCCGGGACTCCATGAAGTCGAGGAAGCCCAGCATCGTCGACGTCGTGTTCAGCACCTTGCGCAGACGACTTCCGGTCTCGCGGTTGATCTGGTCGATGGCATCGGACGCGCCGTGCAACACCTGGGCCCAGTCTTCCATCACCGGCATTTCGAAGTCCGCCGCGGTCATGCCGCGCCCGAACAGCTTCTTCCCGTCGGAATCGACCGCGAGCAGGTTGATCTCGTTCTCAAGCTCCCAGTCGGACACATCGTCCTTGAATTGCCGGACGAACGCGTAGGTGCGGTCGTAGCCCTGCCTGTAGAGCGCGTCCCGGTCTCCCTTGGGGTACCGCCCCTTGTCGGTGCGGTCACCGTAGCGGAAGGGGAAGTTGATCAGAGGGTGAAGCGTGATCGAATATTTTCTGGCGAGCGCAATGGTCTGCCGGAACATCGTGGCTTCGCCCGGCTCGGCATCTTGCGTCAGGTTGAGACCGGTCCTGTATTGCGTGAGCCCCCGCTCCCTCATGAGCTGAAAGATCGGCGCGAGATCCCTGCGTTTTTGCGGCGGTCCGCCGACCCCCCACTCCAACGCGTTCGCATGAGAACAGGCGGCAGCGATCGCCCAGGTGACGAGCAACGGCACGGCGACGAACTTGGCGAGGCGATGGCTCAATCTGCAAGGCTCGGCGTTTCGGGGGTGCAAATCGTCAAAGGGGCAGCAACGAATCACATGCTGCAAAATGCAGGCCGTTTCCCCTCTGCACGGGCGGCGTGCGGGTCGGGCGCGGCAACGCGCGCCCGACGTCGGCCTGGCTCAGTAGGCTTCCTGATGGATCAGCGCCAGCGCGGTCTTCAGGATGATCCTGATGTCGAGCCAGATGCTCCAATTGCTGACGTACCAGATGTCGTACTCGACCCGCTTTTCCATCAGATCGATGGTCGGCGTCTCGCCGCGGAAGCCGTTGACCTGGGCCCAACCGGTCAGGCCCGGCTTCATGTGATGCCGGTACACGTAGTTGCTGATGATCGGATCGTAGTAATTGTCGTGCGCGAGCGCATGCGGGCGCGGCCCGACCAGCGACATCTCGCCGCGCAGAACGTTCCAGAGCTGCGGCAGTTCGTCGATGCTGGTCCGCCGCAGCGCACGGCCAACACGGGTCACCCGCGCGTCGCTCTTCGTCGCCTGCGTGACCACATGACCGTTCTCCGCCACCGTCATCGAGCGGAACTTCCAGATATCGAATTGCTTGCCGTTGAAGCCGCGCCGGGCCTGCTTGAAGATCACTTTGCCCTTGGAATCGAGCTTGATCATGATCGCAGCCGTGATCAGCAGCGGCGCCAGCAGCAGAAGCGCGAACGAGGCAAGGCCGATGTCGAGGCAGCGCTTCTGCGCCTGCTCGAACACGCTGAGCGGCGCGCGCTGGATCTCGATCGCGACCGTGCCGCTGACGGGCTGGAACGGACGCGAGACCAGATCGGCGATCGGGAAATCTGGCAGAAGGCGGATCGGCTGGGGGACAACGCGCAGATGCTGGCTCAGCTTCTGGAGAAGCGGCATCTCGTCCCAGTCGATGACCAGGAGATATTCTTCCACATCCGCCGTGCGCGCCTGACGGGTGATGTCGCGAATCTCGTGATCCCAGCCCGCGCCCTCTTCAGACGGATCGAGCACGAAATGTCGCACGACGTTGAAGCCGTGCTTGCGCAGATCCTTGAACCGGGTCGAGGTGAAATCGAGAGGCTTGAGGCTGAGCAGCACGACCTTGCGGTCCACCAGACGGCCCTTGGCGTAGCTCGAGGTCAGCGCCAGGCGCCACAGCACGCGCAGACCGCCCAAGGCGACGCCGCCGGTCGCGGCGAACAGCAGCGTGGTTCCGCGCGACAGGTCCGCGGACGATTTGAGCAGGAACGCCTCGACGGCGAGAATGGTCAGCGAGATCAGCCAGACCGCCAGGGCCTTGCGCAGCTGCCAGACCGTGCTCAGCAGACGATGGTGATCGTAGACGCCCTGGAAGTAAGCGATGGTCACGAACACCGCGCCGACGACCAAGCCTGCTCCGACGGATGAGTCCTGCTCGATCACGAGCACGCGATACAGGCCGCTCGCCACGAAATAGCTGAGCAGTACGGCGACGAAGTCTCCGGCGATCAAAGCCACTTGCAGGGGTCTTTGGAGGGCACCGCGTCGGTTCGAGATAACCGAATAATAGTTTTCCGAACCGTAAGTTGCTACAGCCATCCGAACCTCGCTGCCTCGTCACCACTCGCAATCAGAATTGCGAGCAAATCGATCTAATTTTTTCGATGTGCGCCGAAGTATATCTTAACTAAACAAAGCGACATTGCGGCAGTGCACCGAAAAAATCAAATCGATTTTCATGCAATGCAGCGTCGCAGCAAAACAATGCTCAAACTACTGTCACACGCGTGACAATTAAGCGGGCATCACGCCGCGTTTCGCACCAAATCGCGTCATTTTCGCACAGCATTGTCGCGCGCATTTGAACGGCTGTTCAACCATGCCGCTTAAGCCGTTATTAGGCCGCGGCCATTAACACTCGTGACCAATTCGAGGAGTTGCGTCGTGAGTACGGTTGCCATTTTCAGTCTGCTGATCGGATCGTTGCTGGGAGGCCGATTCCGCATCTTCATCCTGCCGCCCGCCATCGTTCTCGGTGCGACGATCCTCGGTGTGGGCTCCGCCTGGCAGGGACATGATTCAGCTCACATCGTTGTGACGATCCTCGTCTTCGCGTCGGTGCTCCAGCTTGGCTATTTCTGCGGCGCGGTTCTGGTCCGTGCGCGAGCGGCGGGCCTATCGCGGCAAGGCCGCACCCTCGTTCGACAGCCGCAGCTTCGGCTAGCCTCGCGCAAGCTTGTGGACAGGTGATTCGCAGCGCGGGTGAATGATCGGGCAGGCGCAGGCTTGCCGGCAGGGCTAGAAAAAAACCTGCTCGGACACCCAAATTCGCCGATAGCATATTGACATCCCGGGCGAAGCTCTTTGAAAGAGTTGCACCCCATGTCCATGATTGCGCCCCGAAATTCGCCGCGGCCGAAGCTACCGAACGGCGTGCGCATCTATGCGATCAGCGATATCCACGGCTGCGCGCATCTGCTTGAGCAGATGTTCGCCGTGATCGATGCGGACATGGCGAACAGCCGGCCGTTTCGCGCGATCGAGGTCTTCCTCGGCGACTACATCGATCGCGGACCGGACTCGCGTCATACCCTCGACCTCCTGATCAACCGCAGCCGCCGCCGCAACACCGTCTTTCTCAAGGGCAATCACGAGGCCTATTTCACCTCGGTGCTGGAAGATCCCGCCCGCGCCGCCGAATGGTTTCAGTTCGGCGGGCTCCAGACCCTGATGTCGTACGGCGTGTCGGCCGCGCCCGGCCTTGGCAAGGACGAGTTGCCCGATCTGGTGCGCGAGCTCACATCCGTGATGCCGCCGGAGCACATCGCGTTCCTGCGCCAGTTGCGGCCGACCTTCACATGCGGCGACTTCTTCTTCGTCCATGCAGGGGTGCGTCCGGGAATTCCGCTCTCCGAGCAGCGCGAGCAGGACCTGTTGTGGATTAGGGACGAGTTCCTGCAAAGCAATAGGCGCTTCGGCAAATACGTCGTGCACGGCCATACGCCGGTAAAGCAGGCCGAGCTGCTCGAGAACCGGGCCAACATCGATACCGGGGCCTATGCCACCGGAAACCTGACGCTGCTGTCCATTCAGGGCAACAGCATGCTCGCGATCTAGCGGTCTCGCTCGCGCGCCGTATCAGGCGTCAGTTGGTGGGGCTCGCCGGAGGCCGGTAGTCCGGGAAACGGCTCAGCATCGCCGCCTTCAGGAACTTGAAATGGGCGATCGAGGCGCCGAGCTCCTTGAGTCGGCGCTGGCCGTTCAGGATTTCCTTGTCGAACAGATCCTGGTGGTGATTGTCGAGCGCCTCGCGCTCGAGATATTCGTCGTCGCCGTTGCCGATCGTCACGGCGGCGCGCGCCAGCACGTCCTCGACCCGGCGGTTGAGACCTGACTGCTCGCGCTCCGCCGCATGCAGGGCGTCATCGATCGCAATCATGATGGCTTCGATGCGGGTGCGATCGGTTTCGGCGTCGCGCTCGGGCGAGCGCGCGCGGAACACCTGCTCTCCGCCGAAACGGTCCTTCAGGAAGTTATGGGTGCGGGCCCGCAGGAAGAGCTGAAACATGCGTGCATTTTCCGGTTCGAGGCGCCAGACCAGAAAATGGGCCTGCGATGGTTAATAAAGGTTGAATCCTTCGCGCCGCTCGGTGCGGCTTTGCGCCATCCAGGCCCTCCAGGCCCCCTCGTGCTTCTCATAGAGCTCGAGCCTGCGCCGCTCACCGGCATCGGGCGCGACCTGCGCCTGCTCGCTGTCGAGCCGCTCGAACTCGAACGTCTCCTCTGGCGTCAGGCCGATCAGGACGCGGCGACCTCCCCCGTCGACGAAATACCGCCGTGGCGCGTTGTACGTCGGGCTCGTCATGGCGTCTCCCCGAAATCCCGTCATGATTCACTCCCCTCCGCCGCCATGCGAGCCGCAACGCGAGAACCGCATGCCGGTTGTAAATCCTCAGAATGCACGCCGTGCCCTCGCCAATGAACTGTTCTGCCGGAACGCGGTGGGACTGTAGGGACGGTGGAACGGATGACGCTCTGCGCGCTCGCGAGGCCGCAGCGCGCGCGTCGCATAGCCTGCGCCAAAGCCAGCGAGGAGCGAGACCAGGATCGCGAGCAGCATCATTCGCAATTCGTTCCAGTGATACCGGCAGTCTCATCCTCGAGTTGTGTCGAGATCATGATCACCGCCGCTGATTTTCTCGTCATGCCAGGGATTTTTTGGGCAGCACCCTGCACGCGAAGTGATCGGCTCGTGCGTCAGCCGAAAAACCAGAGGAACAATCGCACCAGCAACAGCGTGATGAAATACACCCAGCCCGCCATCGCGATCAGCGCAACGCTGAAGAACGCGCCTTCAAACGCCCGCTCTCTGAGCTTCGTGAGAGGAAGTGCCGCTCGCGCCTTTTGAAGCATCTCGGTCTTCTTGATTTTGTTGATTTTGATTTGTTCGTGCGCGCGCACCATAGCCGAACGAATTCGACGATCTCGTGACGACTCAACCGAGAGAAGCATAATACTGCTCGTCAAACCGCTGCCGCATGCATCGCGATTGGATTTTTTCTCGTTCGAAGCCGTTGCGACCAACCGGCGCCGATTCAATTCAAGTTGATCGCTCGAATCGACGTTGTGATTTCGAAGCAAACAATGTCGTGATCTCGAAGCACTTAATTCCTAATCGCGCACAAGTGCTGACGCCGAAACGCCGTGCCATCCATTGTCAAGGGGAGATTGCCGCCTGAGCTTGGAGGACATTGAGGGCGCAGGGAACAAGTTCCCTGCTCGCCTCCATCGCCAGCATGGCGTCCGAGCAGCTCCTGTCTGTCTTCGGCAAGCCGATGATCCCGTGCCTGCGGTCCATCCTGACGCTCGCAAGCATCAGGAACATCTTCATCGCCACCACGTCGAAGGATCGGTCGCTGTTTCGACGTCTGCTCGGCGACGGCTCGGGGATCGGCACTTCTTCCATGCTCATCAGAACAGTCCGCGCGGATTGGCGGAGCTGCTGAGTCTTGCCGCAGCGTCGAGACGCGAAGTCGGGTCTCGGATATCGGCAGGCGCCCCCCGCGAGGATTTCGAGTGCGGACGTGCGAAGACCGTGCACCGGTTCTGCGACAACCGGACGTGGTGGCAGAACATCCTCAATCCCCACCATCACAGCGTGCAGATCGATCTTGGTTAGCAAAACTCCGTGGTTATACGGAGCGCAACGCGCCGATTTCATCGCGGTAAGGTTGAGCAGTTAGCTTAATCCGCGTTGTTTGTTGCGAACCTTAGTGGATCGCATATCCATCTTCTCACCGGGCTCCCCCAGGCCCGGCCCCACCCAAGCAAAGCCGTCGAGCGAACGTGGGTCCGCTTGGCGGCTTTGTCTTTGTGTCGACGAGAGGATGATTTCGGTTATGGCGCGCAGGCCCTGGTCGTTCAAAGAAGACCGCCGGCTGATGGAATTGGCCAAGTCTTCGACTTCGCTGGAAGAGGCAGCAAAACTTCTCGGGCGCTCGCCCGATGCGATCAAGCGTATGGCTTTGCGCCTCGGCCTGTCGCTGAAATCCAAGGGCGCCAAGAAGGGCTAGCGTCGGCCGCGCGCGACACGTCATGGACGGGTGCGTCCGCCTCATCAATCGATGCATGGCAGCCGCCAATCGACATGGGCCGATCGCTTTCAGCGCTCTCGATCTCTCCGCGCCCGGCTGCTAGACTATCCAACGGCGAAGATTGAACATCGTCCCTTTTCGGCGCAGAACGGTCGCCGGACCGGCTTCGGTCTCAGTTTGATAGATTGTTGGAGGAATGCACCATGTTGTCCCGCGCGCTCGCCGTAGCTCTGCTCCTGGCTCTGCCCTCAGTAGCGTCGGCGCAAGTCCCCGTGGGGTTCGGATTTCCAAACGGCGCGCCGTGGTGCGCCTTCGGTTTCGATTGCCGATTCCTGAATTACCGGGAATGCGCCGACTGGATTTTCGATCCCGCGCGCAACTGCCTCAAGAATCCGTACTTCGCAGCCCACTACCCGACCAATGTCGACAAGGGCTGGTCCTACAATCGGCGTTGAACGTCGGTCCCTGCGAACGGCTTGGTCATGCAGTCAGGCGCGTTGCTTTGTGCCTGACCGGGGTGGCGTGGTTTTGTCGATGACGAGAATTTGGGCAGGTGCGATCGCCTGCCCGTTCCCCTGACGGCGGAACTCTCAGCCGCGCTCCGGCGGAGCCGTCATGGCAAGCTCTTTCCTTATCGTGATGTCGATCTGGTTCGGCATCAACTTCATGTTCTTGGCAGTGCGGCTTTGGGTCACCAGGCCGAAGAACTGGCAGATGAATGCCTGCCCTCGCCAACTCAGCGCCGTCCGCGTGACATCGCGACTGCACCGCCGCGTTTGACGTCAACTGAATGCATGCGGATTGAGCCGTAGCCACGGCTCCGCGGCTCGCCCGTGAACCTTGGTTCATGCCCTCGCGGGTTTGTGAACCTTAACGATGTTCTTGGCTTTCGAAAGCGGCCAGCCGGTCGACCGGCTATGTTGGCGCAATGCGCCCCAACCATCTCATCGCAGCCGCGGTTATCTGTCTCGTGCTCATCGTCTATGCGACACTGGCCAAGCTCGCGGGCCGGCCGGCACTCATGGGCCACGCGGAGGCCTACTGGGTCGTCGTGATTGAGCGCTTCAGCGCCTACGGCCTGTTGGGCTTCCTGCTGTCCTTCCTGCTACCGGGGCGCGTCAAGCTGGCTTGCGCGTTCGTGGTCGCCGTCGCAGTCGGGTTAGAGGTCTTGCAGGCCGTGACGCCGGATCGTGATCCACGATTCATCGATGTGCTGCAAAAGGCCGCCGGCGGCACCGTCGGCGTCCTTCTGGCCCAGACCATCCTAGCTTTCCTGCCGAGGCCGCCGTCCTGAGGCGGCCGCCGGCGCCGCGAACTTACGCCACTCCGCGTCGCAAGCTCGGCTGACTAGTCGAAAGAACCCCGGACATCTGGCGATGGGCATCGCGCAGCGCCGTGATCGCGTCATCGAGGTCGAATTCGGCTTCGCGAACGGTCTCGAAGAACCGGGCCATCAAGGCGAGGTTCAGCTTGACGCGGGTGTTCCCGTCGCGGCTCTTGCGGCGATCGAGCGACAGATGCATCGCCTGCATCCTGGCCTCGGCAGCGCTGCAGCCGCTGAGGGTCGCGAGTTCGTCATATGTCATCCAGATCTGAGGCATGTCCCTGTCCGCCTTTTGTTATGGGCCCCAACCTAGATTTCACCTCTAAAACTAGTGTTGCCGCAGTCCAGTCGCGCCGTGATTTCGCGACAACAGCGTCAATGCAAAGCTAAAAGCCCGCACCCTACGACACAGGCGCCTTGGGCGGCGTGAACGGATGACGCGGCCGGGAACGGTTGTCGAGGCCCTTGGGCAGCTTGTCGGCGTTGAGCTTCACGACCGCGCATTTCGCGTCGGCTGCCGGCGCATCTTCCTGGCTGTAGATCAGCGTCGCCTCGAACTTCACGTCGGGCGCTTCCTTGGCCGTTCCCGAACAGCTCGCCACCAGGCCGTTGCACACACCCGAGAGTTTGACCTCGACCTCATCAGGCCCAAACACGCTCAGCGGGCCGTCAGCATGCCGGTTCACGGTCAGGACGGCCGAGAAGTGCTGCTCATCGACCCGGTAGGAACCACCATAAGTAAAGAAGCTGTCGCGGCCCGAGATCCGGCCCTCGGCCAGATCCACGATGCCGGTGCCCTGACCTCGTGAGGTCCTGAACCAGGCAGCGTATTTACCGTCTCTCAGCATGGGGAATTTTCCGAGGTGAAGATCGCCCTGTATTTGCGACCAACTCTGGGGCGCGACAATGACCTAACGGCCAGCCCTTCGGGCAAGGTTAATGCTCCGAAAACCCAATCCGTCGAATTGCCGCCGACGCGCGACGCCGGCGGCGAACGTCAGAACAACTCTATGCCGTCATCCGCGGTCTCGACCGCTTCGACGCGGCGCGTGGCGGCGATCGACGTAAGGCCAAGCGTTTGCAGGAATTCCCGGTGAACGTCCCGCTCGCGCTCCATCGTGTAGCGCGCGAAGAGCTCGTCGAGCATCGCCTGATCCTGCGCCTCCGGCCGCGGCCGCTGCGCGCCGGCGCTCGCGGTCTCGAGGCGCGCGGCAACCGCGGGCAAGGCCGCGGAGCTCTCGCCTAGCGAGCTCATCAGACCTTGCGCCGAATTCATCAGGCCCTCGAATTCCGCGCCTTCATCGACGAGCCGGCTCATCAGCTTGCCGAGCCGTTCGTTGCCGACCTCGACCTCGCGCAGCGCCTGGAGGATCTGCGGCTCGAACTTGGCGAGCTGCGTGGGATCGCCCCGGACGCGGAGCTCCTTCAGCTCGTTCGCGGAGCGCTCGATGCCGTCGAGCACGGGCCGCAGGCGCCCCGCGCCCGCCGAAACCTGGTCGGCGGTCGCCTTGAGCTCGTTGGCGATCACGACGAAAGCGCTGCCGCGGCTGCCCAGATGGCTTGCCTTGAGGCCGGCATTCATTCCGATCAGGGTGATGTCGACGGTGGCCTCGGCGAGCCCGGCGATCGCCTGGCGAAACTTTGCCAGCGTGTCCTCGACGATGGCGAGCGCCTCGTCGACCGAGCGGCCGGCGCTCTCGCAGGTGGCGATCAGGGTCGAGGCATGTGCCAGTGCCTGCTTGATGCGCGCCAGAAACGATGACGAGCCGCCATCCGCGCCGCCGAACAGCGTGCGGCCATGGCCGACGACGTTGCCCGCATCGTGCAGGATGGCGGTGAGCGCGCGAACGATCTGGCCGATGTCGCCGCCGAATTCGCGCTGGGCGTCCCTGAGCAGGGCCGCCTGCAACTGGCAGATCGCGCGCGCGCCGTCCTCGCTCGCGCCCCGTTCGGGAACGAGGCCCGGCGCAGCTTCCGACGCCTGGCCGAGGCCATGACAGACATGTTCGAGGCGCTGGCGCGTGCTGTCGCCGGCCTGCAAGGAAATGATCGCGCCGCCGACCGCCTCGGCGATCTTCCTGGTGCTGGTGCTCGCGAGGTCGGCGAGCTGGCTGCTGTCGCGGCGCGGGCCGCGCAATCCGGAATAGGCTGCGCCGAGCTCGGCGCTCTCCGACACCAATTGACTCCGGTAGCGGCTCTCGAATTCCCTCTGCCGACCGGACGCGGTCGCAACGGCTTCCGACAGACGCTGTTGGTCCCGCGCGCAGCCCTCGATCGAACCTTGTACCGCCTTGCCGAGATCGTAGGCTTCCTGCGTGAAGGCGAGAAAGCCCTCGCGATCACCGTCGAGCGAGGCCGCCTCGATCCGCGCACTGCGCGCAATGATGGTGATCATCTGGATATGCTTGAACAGCGGCTTGAGCAGCGAGGACGCCTCAGCCGTGCTGGTGCCGATGGTCGCAAGCAGGGCGCTCTCGGCCGGCAGCGCCTCTGCCAGCTCGCTGAGCCGCGCGGCGATCTCCTGTAGCGCGGTGGCGGCGCCCTCGATCTCGGCGCCGGAGAGTTCCTCCGAGAGCGTCGCGAGGCCCTGGTTCAGCTCCTTGAAGATGAGGTGACCGCGACCGAGCTCGTGACCGACCCGCGCGAAGACGTCCTCGATCCGCGACGAGACATCCTCGATCGCGACGATCGCCTCGGTGAGCGTGTTGGCCGGAATGGCGGACATCGCAATCAACCTGCCACCGCAACGTGTCCGGCCTGATACCAGAGCATGATCTCGCGCGGGATATGATGCAGCGAGACGACCTTCTCGACACCGCCATGCGCGATGGCTTCCTTGGGCATGCCGAACACCACGCAGCTCTCCTCGTCCTGCGCGCGTGTCGAGGCGCCGAGTTTGCGCATCTCCAGCATGCCGCGCGCGCCGTCGTCGCCCATGCCCGTCATGATCACGCCGAGCGCATTGGCGCCGGCATGCTGGGCCGCGGAGCGAAACAGCACGTCGACCGAGGGGCGATGCCGCGACACCGGCGGGCCGTCCTTGATCGCGATCTGGTAGCGCAGGCCGATGCGCTGGAGCAGCATGTGACGGGCGCCCGGCGCGATATAGGCGCAGCCCGGCAGCACCGGCTCGCCGTCCTCGGCTTCCTTGACGCGGACCTGGCAGACGCTGTCGAGGCGCCTGGCGAAGGCCGCGGTGAAACCAGCCGGCATATGCTGGACGATGACGATGGGAGGACAGTGCGGCGGCAGCATCTCGAGGACGTCGTTGAGCGCTTCGGTGCCGCCGGTCGATGCGCCGATGCACACGATGCGTTCAGTCGTCGGCCGGACCTTACCCTGCACCGGCGGCGGGATGATGGCGTCGGCGGTCAGCTTCCTCTCGATCATACGGCGCTCCGCCCGCGGACGCACCCGCGCGCGCGCTGCCGATTTCACGGCCTCGCGCAGCCGCGTCGAGCATTCGAGCAGCGCCTGCCGGGTGTCGATCTTCGGCTTCGGCACGATGTCGACCGCGCCCGCCTCGAACGCCTCGAACATCACGTTGGAGCCTTCCTCGGTGAGCGAGGAGCAGATGATCACCGGGATCGGGCGCTGCGCCATGATCTTGCGCAGGAAGGTCATGCCGTCCATGCGCGGCATTTCCAGGTCGAGGATCATGACATCGGGAATTTCGTTCTGGAGGCGGCGCGCCGCCGCGAACGGATCGGAGGCCGTCCCCATCACCTCGATGTCAGGATCGTCGTTGAGGATCGTTTGCAGGATTTGGCGCACCGACGCCGAATCGTCCACGATCAGTACGCGAACTTTCTCCCTCGGCATTCTGGTTGCGCTCCGGCTAGACCTTGAAAATGGTTGGCTGAACTTGCTTCAAACCCGGCACTGCACTGTGAATCATCGATTCCGAATGACCGACCAGAAGATAGCCGCCGGGCCGCAAATGGCTGCACAATTGCTCGATCACCTTGCGCTGGGTCTCGCGCTCGAAATAGATCAGGACGTTGCGGCAAAAGATGATGTCGACGTCCCGGTCGACGGGGTATGACTTATCCATGAGGTTCATCCTCATGAAGTGTGTCATGCGCCGCAATTCCGGCACCACCCGCACCTCGCCGCGCGACTTGTCGCGTGACGACAGGAAATATCGCTTCAGGAAATGCTCCGGCACCGGCGCCAGCACGTCGCGGGTGTAGATCGCGGTCTTGGCAAGACGCAGTACCGCGGTCGAAATGTCGGTCCCGAGGATGCGGTACTGAAACCGCGAGCCGTTCCGCGTCATGTCGTCGAGCACCATGGCGGTGGTGTAGGCTTCCATGCCGGTGGAGCTCGCCGAGCTCCAGATCTTCAGGTTCGCGTTTTTCCGCCCGTGCGACTTGAGCAGGGCCGGGATCGCGACGTCCCTCATGAAGGTGAAGTGCTGGGGCTCCCGGAAGAAGTCGGTCTTGTTGGTCGTCACCACATCGATGAGATGGGTCAGCTCGGTGTCGAAATGATCGGCCTCGAACAGGTTGTCGACATACTCGTTGAGGTCGGAGAAGTTCAGCGCGCGCACGCGCTTGTGCAGCCGCCCCTCCAGCATCAGCCGCTTGCCCTGCGGCAGCTTGATGCCGACCTGGCCCTCGATCAGTTCGGCGATGGTCCGGAAGTGGCGGTCGGACAGATGGACGACCGTATCCTGCACGGCGGGTATCATGGCTGAATGCCCCGATCCGCGATGGCCGCCTGCACTGAATGTCGGGCCGAACCGGCCATCTTGAATCCCACGCGTTTACTCGATCACTGACGGCGGATCGGCCCACCGGTGAAGGATGGGCCGACCTCTTGACGGCTCTCAGCGCTGGAAATCGGCGTCCCGATCGTCCTCGCCGTCGTTCATGTCGAAGGCGAAGCCGCCGCCACCGGCCGCCTTCACGGCGCGCGCCGGCCTCGCCTGCGGCTTCTTGGCCGGCCGCTCGACGGCCGCCATTGTCGCCGCCTTGGCGCGGAGCTGGGTAACCGCCCGGTCGATCGGCGCGGCGGCCTGGTTGCGTCCCTGCTCGATGCGGAAATAGGCGATCGTCGACTGAAGCTGCTCGGCCTGCGAGGCGAGCTCCTCGGAGGTCGAGGAGACCTGTTCGGAGGCGCTGGCGTTCTGCTGGCCGACCTTGTCGAGCTGCTGGATCGCCTGGTTGATCTGGGCCGAGCCGACGTCCTGCTCGCGGCAGGCGGCGGTGATTTCCTCGACGAGCTCTGCCGTCCTCTTGATATCAGGGACGAGCTTGGAGAGCATATTGCCGGCCTCCTGCGCGACCTTGACGGTTTCAGTCGAGAGCGTGCCGATCTCGGCGGCGGCCGCCTGGCTGCGTTCGGCGAGCTTGCGCACTTCGGACGCAACCACGGCAAAGCCCTTGCCGTGCTCGCCGGCGCGCGCGGCCTCGACCGCGGCGTTGAGCGCGAGCAGGTCGGTCTGGCGCGCGATCTCCTGCACGATCGTGATCTTCTCGGCGATGGTCTGCATCGCGTTGACGGCGCGGCCGACGGCAGCGCCGCTGGCCTCGGCGTCCTTGGCGGACTGCGCGGCGATCTTCTCGGTCTGGTTGGCGTTGTCGGCGTTCTGCTTCACGTTCGAGGCCATCTCTTCCATCGAAGAAGAAGCTTCCTCGGCGGACGAGGCCTGCTCGGTCGCGCCCTGCGAGAGCTGCTCGGCGCTCGCGGAGAGCTCCTGGCTGCCGGCGGAGACGTTCTGCGCCGCAGTCAGGGCTTCCGACACGATCTGGCGAAGCTTCTCCACCATGCGCTCGAGCGCGAGACCGAGCGTATCCTTGTCCGACAGCGGTTTGGCCTCGACCATGAGATCGCCCTGCGCGATCTGGTTGGCGAGCGCCGCCGTCGCGTTGAGGTTGACCGTCATCGCGTTCAGCGACTTGATGAGATCTCCGATCTCGTCATTGCTGGAGGACTCGATCTTGTGGCTGAGATCGCCGATCGCCACCGCATCAGCGAGGCCCACCGCCTGCGCCAGCGCACGGCTGATGTTCAGCGCAATCCAGGTCGCCGCGACCGCGGCGATCAGCAGCGAGGCAATGACCAGGCTCATCAGCAGCATCTCGGCGCGCGCACCGTCCTGCCTGGACTGCTCGGCCTGCTCAGCCATGTTCTTCTTGACATTCTTGATGTAGACGTCGGCCGCTTCGATCGCGTCCGCAACGACCTTGCGGCCATCATGCATGGAGCGATCCAGGGCCTTCGGCTTGTCGGTCTTCGCGAGCCGGACCGTCTCGTCCTGATAGGCGTTGAGCTTGGCGAAGGCGACGTTGAAGACCTCCATCAGCTTCTTGCCGCTTTCGCTGGCGGCTGCGTAGATCTCGTCCTTCGACTTGGTGATCGCGTCGCGGTTCTTGATGAGGTCGGCCTGGAATTGCTCGTGTTCCGCATCGGACGCTGCGAGAATCGCGTTCTTCTCCGCGCGCACGAGGAACAGGATGCCTTCCTTCAGCTCGGCGGCCTTTTCCATCCGGCCCGCACGGCTGACCAGAAGCTCGGTGGTGCCGACCATGTCCGCCAGCTTCGAATAGCCGACCGCACCGGCGATCATGGACAGCAGGATGACGACGCCGAAGGCGCTGGCAAGCTTGGCTTTGACGGTGAATCTCATGTCAGTCTCGTTGGTTCGAATTGGGGTGCTTACGCTTGACCACGCTTCACGCTTGCAACTTCAGGCGGCGCGAGAGGTATCGCGCCCTTCCGGGATCTCGTCGTTCGCCATCAGCTTGGCGAGATCGAAGATGACGACGAATTTCTCGCCCTTGCGGCCGATGCCGGCGGCATAGTCGGACTGCCATTTGCCGCCGACCTCGGGGATGGGCTCGATCGCCTGCTCGTCGATATCGGTGACCTCGAACACGCAATCAGCGACGAAGCCGACGCCGACCAGGCGATCCTTCATCGGCACGTCGAGGATGATGATGCGGGTCGCTTCAGTCGCTTCCACGGCCGGCAGGCCGAGCTT
Organism: Bradyrhizobium sp. LA6.1; assembly: GCF_040547805.1. Lineage (NCBI taxonomy): Bacteria > Pseudomonadati > Pseudomonadota > Alphaproteobacteria > Hyphomicrobiales > Nitrobacteraceae > Bradyrhizobium > Bradyrhizobium sp. LA6.1. The sequence goes on from NZ_JBEPQK010000026.1 coordinate 50,292, forward strand.
GGTGCGGAGGTCAACGATGGGATAGCCGCTGCCGCGCACGTCGATCATGCCGAGCAGGAAATTCGGCGCATGCGGCAGCCGTGAGATCGGCCGCATGTCGAGAATTTCCCGGACATTGCGGATCGAGATGCCGAACGTCTCGCCGGCGAGCCCGAGCGTCAGATATTGCGAGGTTGCGGCCATGGTACGGTCCAGAGTCAGATTGTTTTCAAGTTGCGATCAGCGCTGAAACTCGGCGTCGCGGTCGTCTTCGCCGTCATGCATGTCGAAGGCGAAGCCGCCGCCATTGGCGACCTTCATCGCGCGCGCCGGCTTGCGGGCGGGCGCGGGCTTCTTGACGCCGCGGTCCGCTGCCGCCATGTGCGCGGCCTTGGCGCGGAGCTGGGTGACCGCACGGTCGATCGGCGCGGGCGCAGCAGCCTCGCCGCGACTGGCATGCTCGATGCGGAAGAACGAGATCGTGGACTGAAGCTGCTCGGCCTGCGAGGCGAGCTCCTCGGAGGTCGAGGACACCTGCTCGGAGGCGCTGGCGTTCTGCTGGCCGACCTTGTCGAGCTGCTGGATCGCCTGATTGATCTGGGCCGAGCCGACGTCCTGCTCGCGGCAGGCCGCCGTGATCTCCTGGACCAGCTCGGCAGTCTTCTTGATGTCGGGCACAAGCTTGGACAGCATGTCGCCGGCTTCCCGCGCGACCTTCACGGTTTCCGTCGACAGCGTACCGATGTCGGCCGCCGCCGCCTGGCTGCGTTCGGCGAGCTTGCGCACTTCGGACGCGACCACGGCAAAGCCCTTGCCATGCTCACCGGCGCGCGCGGCCTCGACTGCGGCGTTGAGGGCAAGCAGGTCGGTCTGGCGCGCGATCTCCTGCACGATCGTGATCTTCTCGGCGATGGTCTGCATCGCGTTGACGGCACGCCCCACGGCGACGCCGCTGGCTTCCGCATCCTTGGCCGACTGCGCGGCGATCTTCTCGGTCTGGTTGGCGTTGTCGGCATTCTGCTTCACGTTCGAGGCCATCTCTTCCATCGAGGACGAGGCTTCCTCGGCCGACGAGGCCTGTTCGGTCGCGCCTTGCGAGAGCTGCTCGGCGCTGGCGGAGAGCTCCTGGCTGCCGGCGGAAACGTTCTGCGCCGCGGTGAGTGCTTCGGCGACGATCTGCTTGAGCTTCTCGACCATGGAGTTCAGCGAGGTAACGAGATCGCCGATCTCGTCGTTGCTTGTAACTTTGATCGACTGGCTGAGATCGCCATCGGCAACCGCGCCGGCGAGCCCGACGGCGCGGCCGAGACCGCGGGAGATGCTCAAGGAAATCCAGATCGCGGCGATCAGGCCGATGACAAGCGAAGCCAGCACGGCCGAGATCAGCAGGAGCTGGGCCCGGTTGCCGTCCTCGTGAGCCTGGGCCGCCTGAGCGGCCATGTTCTTCTTGACGTTGGTGACGTAGACGTTGGCGGCTTCCATGGCCTCGGCGACCGCCTTGCGGACCTCGGTCATGGAGCGCTCGGCGGCTTTCGCCTTGTCGGTCCGGGCGGTCTTGAGGGCGTCGTCCTGAACGGCGTTCATCCGCGCATACGCGACGCCGAAATTCTCCATGAGTTTCTTGCCTTCGGGGGAAGCCGCGGCCTGGATCTCTTCCTTCAACTTCGAGAGCGTCTCGCGCTGCTTGGCGATTTCGGCGATAAAACGATCCGCCTCGCCTTCAGGCGCGAGAATGAGGTTCTTCTCGGCGCGAACCTGAAGCAGGATACCCTTCTCGATCTCCGCCGCACGGTCCATCCGGTTGGCACGCGACACCAGACTGTCGGCGGTGTCGATCATCTCGCTCAGTTTCACATAAGCGAGGCCGCCCGCCGCCATCGACAGCAACAGGACCACACCGAACGCGATGGCAAGCTTTGCCTTGACCGTGAATCTCATTTCCAGCCCCTACCCCAGTCTCGCCCCGAGACCTCATTTCAATTCAGGATGCGTTCCATGTTGGGAACGATGACGAACTCTTCGCGCCACTTGGCGATGAAGCGGATGAATTCCGGCTTCCAGTGCATGCCGACGCGCGGCGTCTGCTGCACGTCGGTCTGCGATATCTCCGTGACCTCATAGACCTTGTCGGCGGTGACGCCGACCAGCACCGGCTCGCCGTCGAGCTCGATCTCGATGACGACGATGCGGGTGTCGGCGGAGTCGTCGAGCTGCGGCATGCCGAAGCGAATGCGCAGGTCGGCGAGCGGAATGACGTTGCCGCGCACGTTGATGACGCTCGGAACGAAGGCCCGCGCGCCAGCCACCTTGGTCACCGGCACTGGATCGATGATCTCGCGCACGAGGCCGGCATCGAGCGCAAACTTCTCCTCGCCGAGGCCGATCATCACGACCTGCATCGCGTCGACCTGATGTTCGCCCGTATGCGCCTCGTTCATCACGCCGCCTCGCTGATGTGCTGCTTCTCGACCTTCGACTGCGCCATCGCGACGAGCTGTGCGACATCGAGGATCAGCGCCGCCGTACCGTCGCCCAGAATGGTCGCGCCGGAGAAGATCGTGACGTCGGAATGCAGCTTGGACAGCGACTTGATCACGGTCTGGTGGTTGCCGATGATCTGGTCTGCGACCAGGCCGACGCGGGTCTCGCCGGTCGAGATGATGATCGTCTTCTGGTGCCGGTCAGGCGCGCCCGATGCGGTCATGATCTCGCGCAAGCGCAGGAACGGCACGAGGTTGCCGCGCACGTTGAGGAAGTTGCGACCGCGAGAACGTTCGTCCTCGGCCGTCAGCTCGACGCATTCCTCCACCGCCGACAACGGAATGATGTAGCGGCCCTCGCCGACGCGGATCAAAAGACCCTCGATGATTGCAAGCGTCAGCGGCAGACGCAGCGTCACCGTGGTGCCCTGGCCCGGCCGGGTCGACAAGTCGATCGTGCCGCGCATGTTCTCGATGGTGCGCTTGACCACGTCCATGCCGACGCCGCGGCCCGACAGTGCCGAGATGGTCTGCGCGGTCGAGAAGCCCGGATGGAACAGGAACTGGTGGATCTCGTGATCGGTCAGCACGGCGCCGGAGGCGATCAGCCCCTGCTCTTCCGCTTTCGCGCGGATGCGCGCGGTGTTGAGGCCACCGCCATTGTCCTTCACGGTGACGAGCACCTGCGCACCGGAATGAACGGCCGCGAGCTCGATCCGGCCTTGCTCCGTCTTGCCGTTGGCGGAGCGGGTCGCAGTGTCTTCGATGCCATGGTCGATGGCGTTGCGGATCAGGTGCACCAGCGGATCGGCCAGGCACTCGATCATGGTCTTGTCGAGTTCGGTGTCCTCGCCCGTGGTGACGAATTCGACCGGCTTCGACAGGTCGCGCGACAAATCGTGCACCAAGCGGCGGAAGCGACCGAACAACGAGCCGATCGGTACCATGCGCGCGCCCATCGTGGTGTCGCGCAAGGAGGAGGCGAGGCGCTCGATTTCCTCGGCGATCATCTTGATCGAGAGATCCGAACCGGACGAGGCGAGCTGCGTCAGCCGCGCCTGGGCGATGACGAGTTCGCCGACCCGGTCCATCAACTCGTCGAGACGCTCGGCCTGGACGCGGACGGTGGCGATGCCGCGATCGTCGCGCTTGGCCTCGGGTTTCGGTTCAGACTTGGATACAGGCGTGGCTTCCGGCTTCGGCTCCGCCTTTGCGACGGGCTGCGCGGCGACAGGCGCAACAACAGCCTCGACCGCCGGCGCGGCCATCTCGGCCGCAGGAGCCGGCTCCTCGTCGAGGAGCTGGAACAACGGCAGCGGCGCGGGCGCTTCGACCTGCTCAAGCGGCGAGAGCGTCAGCTTCATCTCGTCCTGGACGAACATGAAGACGTCGTCGATCGCGTCCTTGTCGCAGGCCGCGTGCAGCTTGACGTCCCACTTCAGATAGCAGTCTTCCGGCTCCATCTCGTCGAGGAACGGGATGCCGTCGGTCACGGGCACGACGAAGCACGGGCCGAGCTTGCAGAGGTCTTCCAGCAGATCGAGCGGGTTCGAGCCGTTGCGCAGGATGTGGGATTCAAATTCCAGATACAGGTGCCAGCCGGCCTGCTTGCTCTCACCGGGGGCCAGCGGCGGCGCTTCGGCGATTTCGGTGACGGGAGTGGCAGGCTGGTTAGGAAACACGAAGCGCTTGAGGTCGTCGAGAATGGCCTCGCCGATGATGTCGTCGGTCGATTGCGGATCCTCGATCAGCGCGCGGATATAGTCCTTGGCCGCAAGCGCGACCGAGATCAGCTCCTGCGTCGGCTTGATCTCGCCCTTGCGGACGCGGTCGAACGCGGTCTCGAATTCGTGGGTGAAGGAGGCGACCTTGTCGAAGCCGAACATGGCGCCCGAGCCCTTGATCGTATGCAGGGCGCGGAAGGCGGAATCGACCAGCTCGCGGTCGTCGGGACGCTGGCCGAGATCGAGCAGAGCCCCTTCCAGAACCTCGAACAACTCGCTGGCTTCCTGGCGAAAGACCTCTGTCGGGTCCATCGCGTTCATGCACGCACCAGCTTGCCGACCACGGCGAGCAGCTGCTCCGGCTTGAACGGCTTGGTAATCCAGCCGGTGGCGCCGGCGCTCTTGGCTTCCTGCTTCACCGTGTCGTTGGATTCGGTGGTCAGGAACACGATGGGCATGCCGACCGCGCTCGGCAGCTTGCGCAGCGCCCGGATCAGCTCCAGCCCGTTCATGACAGGCATATTAAGGTCGGTGATGACGAGGTCGAGCTTGCCGGCCTGCGCCTTGGCGAGCCCTTGTGCGCCGTCGCCGGCCTCGATCACGTTGTGACCGGCCGGCTCGAGCACGACCTTGATCATCTGACGGATGCTGGGGGAATCGTCGACCGTGAGAATCGTGGCCATCAGGTGCCATCTTTCTTTTGCGGGAAGTGCTGATCGATCATCGCATCGCTGGCGAAGCCGGCGCGGCGAAGCGTGTTGCGCAGAGACTGGGAGAATGATGTGAGCACCACCGGGCGGCCCTGGGCCTCGCCCGTCCTGGCGGTCGACAGCAGAAGCTGGATCGAGGTTACGTCGGCCTTGTCGACGCTCGAGCAATCGATCTCGAGCCGGTCCTGCCGGCCGAAAGCTTCGCGGATCAGGTCATAGACGTTGCGGATCGCAGCGATGCTGCAATCCGCAGGCAGCCGTAGGGACCACTTCGGCTCAGTGACATCAGACGGCATTCGTCCCCCAGATTTCCTCGGGATTCGCTGCACGCATGACGCGAATCTCGCGCGACGACTATTCGCTTGGGAGAGTGTGCAAACCCCTAATGGGCATCACCGTACAACTACGGGTCACAAACCGAAGAACTTCGCGCATGCATGCAGGCGTGCATGGTTCGCTCAATTCGCATGCGCTGTGCGCAGTCTTGAGTCAGTTCGCCGCAGCCCGGGCGTTTGCTCCGCGTTAAATCGCAAAGACTATTCGTGGAGGTCACGCCTCGCATCCGAACGAGACCGGCCGCCGATGCTGACCCAAGCGCTTCTCGTTGATGACAGCCGCTCTGTCCTCAATTTCCTGAAACGTCATATCGAAGCCGAAGGCCTGGTCGAGGCCACGACGTTCCTCGATCCCGTCGAGGCGCTGGCTTGCGCACGCGAGCGCGTCTTCGACCTCGTGCTGGTCGACTACGAGATGCCGCATATGGACGGCATCAGCTTCATTCGCGCCTTCCGCACCCTGCCCGGCTGCGCCGACATCCCGATCGCGATGATCACGTCGCGACAGACTGATGACGTCAAGATGGAAGCGCTGCAGGTTGGTGCAACCGATTTCTTACCGAAACAGCCACAGAGCGTCGAGATGACGGTGCGCCTGCGCAATTTGGTGCGCCTTGGTGCAGCCGTGCGCAAGCAGAACGACCGTGCCGCCGATCTGGCGAGCGCGGTCGCGGCCGCGACCCAGAAACTCGGCGAGCGCGAGGAGGAGATCATCCTGCGGCTCGCGCTCGCGGTCGAATACCGCGACAACGACACCGGCGAGCACACGCTGCGGGTCGCCCGCTACAGCCGCATCATCGCCGAGCAGCTCGGCCTGCCACCCCGGCTCTGCCGCGACATCTATCTGGCCGCGCCCCTGCACGACGTCGGCAAGGTCGCCATCCCCGACCATATCCTCCTCAAGCCCGGCAGGCTCACCGACGATGAGATGGCGGTGATCCGCACCCATGCGACGATCGGCGAAAAGATCCTGGCGGACTCCAGCTGCGAGCTGATCCAGCTCGGTGCGCAAATTGCCGCAGGCCATCACGAACGCTGGGATGGCGCGGGCTATCCGAACGGCCTTCAGGCAGACGAGATCCCGGTCGCCGCACGCGTCGTCGCGGTCGCCGACGTCTTCGACGCCCTGACGACGCGCCGGCCATATAAAGAGCCGATGCCGCTCGACGTGGCGCGCGACTATCTGGTCGAGAACCAGGGCCGGCAGTTCGACCCGGCCTGCGTCGAGGCCTTCCTGTCGCGCTGGGACGAGGTCGTGGAAATCGCCGCCGGTCAGCAGGCGACGCCGTATCAGAAGACCGAAGCCCCTCTCGCGCCCATTATAGAGTGTGCGGCAGAGAGCCCTGCGGTCGAGGACCGGTTGCCTGAGCCCGTCCCGGCCGCCTGACATGATCCATCCGGCAAATAGCTTGCCGCGGCTTCGCTTCTCCGGTCGCAGGTTTGAACCTGTTCCTGCTAGAGTGCACCAACAACCAAGAGTGATTCCGGTCACATTTGTCTGGACGCGCCGCTGCTAAGCATCGGACCAGGACGGGGACCGGCGATTTATCGGTCGAATTGGATGAGAATTCCCATGAGAAGCCTGATCAGCGCTGGTGTCGGCGCGTTCTGTCTTGCGGCCCCCGCTTTGGCGGAGACCCCTGCCGCGATCGTCGAGGACGTCCAGGGCAAGGTCGATGGCATCGCGTTCATGGACTATGTCGCGCCCGGCAAGATCATCAAGCTCGGGCCCAAGGCCAGCATCACGCTCAGCTACCTCAAATCCTGCCAGCGCGAGACCATCAGCGAAGGCGTCGTCCTGGTCGGCGCCGAGCAGAGCACCGTGCAGCTCGGCGAGGTCAAGCGCGAGAAGGTGCCCTGCGATACCAATGCAGCAAAACTGTCCGAGCGCGAGGCCAACCAGAGCGCCGCAACGACCTTCCGCACCATGCGATCGGACGTCAAGGGAGCGCCGCCGGCCAAGCTGCCGACGCTCTATGGCGTCGCCCCGCTGATACAGGCCAAGAGCGGCAGCACGCTGGTGATCGAACGCACCGACGGCAAGGAGCCCACGATCAGCGTGCCGCTCAAGAGCGAGATCATGGTCGGCGGCAAGTTCTACGACTTTGCCAAGGCCGGAAAGACACTGACCCCGGGCGGCAGCTATCTCGCCATCCTTGGCGCCAAGCGCTACGCCTTCCAGGTCGATGCCAGCGCCACGTCATCGCCGACGCCGATCGTCGGTCGGCTGCTGCGGCTCGAATAGGCGGTCTGCGACGGGGCGATGCGGCGGATCGGGGGACGGGACATCGTTGCGGCCATCCTGATTGCGCTCGTTGCGGGCGCGATCTTCACGTCCCCGCCGCTTCAGACACTGCAAGGTCTCTCGCTCGATATCCTCACCGCGATGCGCGGCAAGCTGGTCGGCGACCACCGTGATCCCGCAACATCGCCGGTCGTCGTGGTTGCGATCGACGGGGAGACCTACGACACTCCCCCTTTCAAGGGATCGCCGACCCAGACCTGGACGCGCGAGATCGGCCGGGTGCTCGGAAGCATCACCGAAGGCGGCGCCAAGGTCATCGGCTTCGACGTGATCTTTCCAAGCTCGATCGAGCAATCGGAGATTCCGTTCGGCGATGCGTCGTTCGGCAGCCGCTTGAAGGGCTTTGACCGGGACTACCTCATCGCACTCCGGCAACTCTCCGACGGCGGCAAGCTGGTGCTTGGCGAGATCCTCAGCAATGACCATCCGGACGTACCCTACCCCGCACAACGACTTGCGGTGAAAAACAATGTCCGCGCCCTCAACGTGCATACCGACACCGATGATGTGATCCGGCGGATGCCGCTGAGCTTTGCCATCGACGGCAAGCCTGTCCCTGCGATGGCGGTCGAACTCGCCGCGCGTGCGCTCGGCACGACGCCCGGGAACGGACCATCCGGCGCGATGCAGCTGCCCGGCTACACGATCCCGAGCGCGGTCCCCAACACGTTGACGCTCAACTACCGTGGCATGGGCCGCGACGTCCCGGCCTATTCTTTCGCCGACCTGCGTGCCTGCGTCGAGAAAGGCGACCGCGATTTCTTCCGCCGCGCCTTCGACGGCAAGGTTGTGCTGCTCGGCACCGTCCTGAACTTCGAGGACCGCAAGCTCACCTCGATGCGGCTTTCCGGCGGATATGACGGCTCGCCCGCACCGCGTTGCGCCCTGCCCGCCCCGGCCGGCACCGCGCAGAAGGCCCGCAGCGACATCGCCGGCGTGTTCGTGCATGCTACCGTCGTGCGAAACCTGATCGAGCGCGACGCCGTGACGGAGCTCGGCTTTCCGGCGCGGACCGTCCTCACGATTGCGTTCGCGGCGATCATCGCCTGCGCGGCCTGCATGCTCGCACCCGGCGGCGCGGTGATCGCCTGGCTCGCCCTCACCGCCGTTTACGCCGCCGTGGCGGTCGGCGCGTTCGTGCATGCCCTGGCGCTGCCCTTGACAGAGCCCGCGCTCGCGAGCCTGGCGGCGCTCGCGATGATGATCGGCTACCGCTTCATGCTGGCCGATCGCGACGAGCGTTTTCTGCGCAAGAGCTTCGCCTTTTATCTCGCGCCCGAAGTGATCAACACCATGGTTGCCTCCGGCAAGATGCCGGCGCTCGGCGGCGAGATGCGCAACGTCACCATGTTCTTCTCCGACCTCAGCGGCTTCTCCTCGATCGCAGAGACGATGACGCCGGGCGAGCTGGTGACCCTGATGAACGAATATCTCTCGGCCATGACCGACATCATCGAGAGCCATGGCGGCTATGTCGACAAATATATCGGCGATTCCATCGTCGCGATGTTCGGCGCGCCGGCCGACGATCCGGCCCACGCGCGCAACGCGGTTCACGCCGCGCTGAAGTGCCACGAGAAGCTCGCGGAATTGAACGCCAGCAATCCCGCCTTCGCAGGCCACGGCCTGTCGCACCGCATCGGGCTCAACAGCGGCGAAGCCGTGGTCGGCAATATCGGCTCGCGCCGCCGTTTCAACTACACCGTGATGAGCGACACCGTGAACGTCGCCTCGCGCCTCGAGGGCGCCAACAAATATTACGGCACCGCCATCATGGCCTCGGAAACGACGATGGCGCAGACCGGCGACACTTTCGCCTGGCGTGAGCTCGATGCGATCAGGGTGCTCGGCCGCGGCGAGGCGATCCAGGTGTTCGAGCCGCTCGCGGACAAGGGCGCGGAGAGCGCCGAGCAGACGAAGGTGGCCACAGCGTATGCGGAGGGGCTGGCGTGCTGGCGGGCAAGGGAGTTTGCGAAGGCGGCCGAGGCGTTCGACGGCGTCGCGAAGATCGACCCGGCGTCGGCGCTGTTCGCCAAGCGCGCAAAAGCCCTCGCCGCAAATCCACCATCGCCAGAGTGGACGCCAGTCAATACGCTGGAAGGAAAGTAGCGGTTGTTTACTCTTCGTCAGAAGGCTCAAGGAATGACGTTCGCGGCACGCAACCTGCTAAAGAGATCGAAAAAACTGTCGTCCGTCGCCTGATATTCAAGGAAACCGAGCTTACGGCTCTTGCTCATATCGGTGACGACTTCGATAGGTCGGCCCAAGTCGGCATCGGTGTGCCATGCCGACGAAAGGACGGAGAGGTCTCTTTCGACGAGATCATACTTGAGCGCGATATCAGCCCATATACGACCTGAATCGGCAAGCTGACGCTCAAGCGGCGAAATTTCCTCTGGAAAGGGGGCAGGCTGCAACCCGAACCAGCCGGCCAGTCGCGCCCACATCCAGCTCCATCGGAAGACATCGCCATTTACGACGTTGAATGCCTGGTCTCGCGCGACCGTCGTCGTCGCGGCCCATTCCAGGTGCCGCGCCAGCAATCTGGCATCCGTCATATCCGTCAAGCCGGTCCATTGCATCGCCGAGCCTGGAAAGAGAAATGGCCGCCCCGTTTCTCGACAGATCGTCGCGTAGACGGCAAGCGTCGTTCCCATGTTCATGGCGTTGCCTATCGCATAACCGATGATCGTGTGCGGGCGGTGAATGCTCCAGCTGAAACCACCGCGCCTGGCCGCATCGAATAGTTCGTCCTCCTGAGCGTAGTAGAAGTTCTCGACATCGAGCCGCGGTTGCTCCTCGCGGAATGGCGTCGCGGGCAGCCTGCCTTTACCGTAGGACTCGAACGGTCCCAGGTAATGCTTTAGCCCGGTGACCAGCGCGACATGAGAAAGCGTATCTGCGCCGGAAAGTGCCCCCAGCACGTTGCGCACCATCGCAGCGTTAACGCGGATATTTTCCGCCTCGGTTGGCTGACGTAGCCATGTGGCGAGAAACACGTGAGTGGGACGAAGGCTCGCCAGGATGTCGCGAAGCGAGGCCGGATCCTGCAGATCGGCCGCGATGGGACGAACACCATCGAGGCCGCTTGGTGGGCGCCTTGCGAGCCCAAGCACCTGCCAGCCGCGATCGCTGAGATGGCGGGCGAGATTGCTGCCGACAATACCGCTGGCGCCGACCACAAGCGCTGTGTTCGTCATCGCTACGCCCTCCTGTTCGGTTGAGGAGGTAGGAACGATCGCACGAGGCAACAGAGCATTTCGGCGTCCGTCACCACTTATTGAAAGGGAACCGGCCTGACAGGCGAACTCGCCTCGTGCCGCGAGGAGAGCTCCCCTTTGGAGCGGCAACGTCAGCTGAGCGGTCACAAACCGTCGCTAAAACGGCAATCCCACATAATTCTCCGCGAGCAGCCGCTGCGCCGTCTCGGACGAGAGCAGGTACTCGAGCTCCGTCTGCTGAAGCCGGTCCTCGTATTCGGAACGGTCGGGAAAACGATGCAGCAGCATCGTCATCCACCACGAAAAACGCTGCGCTTTCCATATCCGCGCAAGCGCCTTGGCGGAATAGCCCGCAAGGCCGGAATCGTCGCCGTGCTGATAATGCGCAAGCATGGCGTGGTAGAGATAGTAGATGTCGGAGGCGGCGCTGTTGAGCCCGCGCGCGCCGGTCGGTGGCACGATGTGGGCGGCATCGCCGGCGAGGAACAGGCGGCCGTAGCTCATCGGCTCGGCGACGAAGCTGCGCAGGGGCGCGATGCTCTTCTCGATCGAGGGCCCGGTGATCAGGTGGCCGGCGACCTCGTCCGGCAGGCGACGCTTCAGCTCCGTCCAGAACGCATCGTCGCTCCAGTCCTCCACCTTGTCGGTCAACGGCACCTGGACGTAGTAGCGGCTCAGCACTTGTGAGCGCAGCGAGCAGAGCGCAAAGCCGCGTTCATGCTTCACATAGATCAGCTCGGGCGACACCGGTTTCGTGCGCGACAGCACGCCGAGCCAGCCGAACGGATAGACCTTCTCGTATTCGCGCAGCACGTCCTTCGGGATGGACCTGCGGCTGACGCCGTGAAAGCCGTCGGCGCCAACGACGTAGTCGCAATCGATGCGGACGATCTCGTCGTTCGATCGATAGGTCACGTAGGGCCGGTCCGACGTCAGATCGTGTGGCGTCACGTCCTCGGCGTTGTGCACGACCTTGCCGCCGAGGCGATCGCGCGCCTCGTAGAGGTCGCGCGTCAGCTCGGTCTGGCCGTAGACCAGCACCGAATTGCCGCCGGAATGCTTGTGCAGGTCGATGTGGGAGAGCACGCCGTCATGCGCGATCTCGAAACCGTTGTGGATCTCGCCCTCGCGGTCCATCCGCTCGCCGCACTGCGCCTCGCGCATCAACCTGGCGAAGCCGTGCTCGAGCACGCCGGCACGGATGCGGGCGAGAACGTGGTCGCGGCTGTATTTCTCCAGCACGACCGTATCGATGCCCTTCAGGTGCAGAAGCTGGGACAACAGCAGCCCGGACGGCCCACCGCCGATGATGCAGACCTGAACTTTCATTTTTACGTCCTCCCGTCGCTGCGTTTTTTGCAGATCCGCCGCCGCAAACCGATGGAGGGTTTCGTCTTTGTCTTGTACTATTCGAACATGAAAAGCGCAGCCTCAGCCCCGGCAATCCGGGTCTACAACCTCTTCGGCGAGTCCGGCGATCTGCCCGACGTCGTGCATTGCGAGACGATCGCGTCACGCTCGGTGCTGCACGACTGGACGCTGGCCGTGCACCGCCATGCCCGGCTGCACCAGGTGCTGCTGATCGAGCGCGGTGGTGGCGAGGCGACGCTCGACGGGCGCGTGGTGCCGCTCCGGCCAATGCAGGTCGTCAATGTGCCGGTCGGCCATGTCCACGGCTTCCGCTTCGAGCCCGATACCCAGGGCTGGGTGCTGACCATCGCTGCGGAAATTCTGGACGAGGCACTGCTTGCCTCGGAAGGACTGCGCGGCGCCCTGTCCCGATCGGCCGTGGTGCGCGGCACGCCGCAGATCCGCACCACCATGAAGCAGATCTTCGCCGAGCACGCCGCGCGCGCTTTCGGCCGCGCGCACGTGCTGCGTGCACTGTCGGCGGCCATGATCGGGCTGGTGGCCCGCGCGCTCACCAGCGAGAGCGGCGGCAACGGCACGGCGGAAAGCGGGTTGTTCCGCCGCTTCGAGGCGCTGTTGGAACAGCATCATCTGGAACGCTGGAGCGTTGCGGACTATGCCGGCGCGCTGTCGATCACGCCGACCCATCTCAACCGGCTGACGCGGGCGGCGACCGGCGACACCGCCTCCCACCTGATCCTCAACCGGCTGATCCGCGAGGCGCGTCGCAACCTCGTCTACACCAATTTGCCGGTCTCGACGATCGCCTACGCGCTCGGCTTCGAGGATCCCGCCTATTTCAGCCGCGTCTATGCCGCGGCCACGGGCCTGTCGCCGCGCGCCTTTCGCGCCCAACTCCATGGCGGCGAGGCTTGAGGCCATCCCACGTCGATGATCCGGTCCTCGGGTGCGCGCAACAATCCAGACATCGACGTGCGGCGCGCATTTGCGGCCGGTCGTATCCGCGATCGCGCCGGGCTGTCGAGATCCGAACCAGCGCGCCACTTACCTTCGTATAGAGCATCCAACCCTTTGGATACGCGCCGTTTACCTCCGTACAATTGAGCGTGGCATGCGCACGCATTAACGTGACTGCATTCGGAATCCTGGCGCTGATAGCAGCAACCTCCCTTAACTGGCGCGGGACGGCCCCCCCTCCGGCCGTCTGCGCCGCCTTTTTCCGCGGGCCATCGGCGACTTCGACGTTTTCCGGCCGGCACACAGCCCTGGCGGCTGAACCTGCCGGCTTCAATGCGGAACTGGGGATTAGTGCATAATGTCTTCGTTTGAGAAGATTGCGGTCTTCATCGATGGCCCCAATCTCTATGCCGCCACCAAGGCGCTCGGTTTCGATATCGACTACAGGCGCCTGCTCGGCGAATTTCACGGCCGAGGTACGTTGCTGCGAGCCTTCTACTACACGACCGTGAGCGAGGATCAGGAATACTCGTCAATCCGCCCATTGATCGATTGGCTCGACTATAACGGGTACACCGTCGTCACCAAGCTCGCCAAGGAGTTCGTTGACGCCACGACCGGCCGCCGCAAGATGAGGGGCAGCATGGATGTGGAACTCGCCGTGAACGCCATGGAACTCGCCGAGCACGTCAATCAGATCGTGCTGTTCTCGGGCGATGGGGATTTTCGTTCACTGGTGGAAGCCGTGCAACGCCGCGGCGTCCGCGTGACGGTCGTCTCCACGCTTGCGAGCCAGCCTCCCATGGTTGCCGACGAACTGCGCCGGCAGGCCGACGTCTTCATCGATTTGACAGAGCTGAAGCCAAGAGTGGGGCGCGCCCCGGCCGAGCGGCCGGGATCGCGCGAGATGCGCCCGCAACCACCGCAAGCCACCACGCGCGGATCGATCAATCGAGGCGACCAGGTGGAATGATCCTGCGGGGCGATCGGCGGATCGTCAGACGTCGAAGAACACCGTCTCCTCCGCCCCCTGCAGATTGATCGTGAAGGAGTACACGACCTTGCCGGCGCGCTCACCGCGCGTGGCGATCAGCGTCGCGCGCCGCACCGGCGGCTCGACCAGGTTGAGCACGGGGTCGGCGGCATTCGCGGCTTCTTCGTCGGAGAAATAGAGCCGCGTATTGAGACCGATGTTGATGCCGCGCGCGACGATCCAGATATTGACGTACGGCGCGCCTTTGCGGCCTGCCTTGTCCGTGATCGCGCCCGGCTTGATGGTCTCGAACGTCACCAACCCGCTCTCGAAATCGGAGCCGGCGCGGCCCCAGCCGCGAAACTCCTCGTCCACCGGGCCGGCCGGGCGATCGGCCGGATGGTTATAGCGGCCGGTTGCGTTGGCCTGCCAGATTTCGAGCAGCACATCGCGCAGCGGCGTGCCGCTGCCGTCGAACACCTTGCCCTCCAGCGTGATGCGCTCGCCTGGCGTGTTCGGCGTCACCAGCACGTTAGAAAAGTTCTTCTTAAAAATGTCGAAGCCGGCCATGGCCGGGATCAGGCCGATATGGACGTAGGGCCCGGCGGTCTGCGAGGCGGTTTCCTTGAGATAGTCGAGCGGCTGCGGCATTGGCTCAGTTCCCCGCGGTGCGATTTTCGAAATAGGTGGAACGCTGGCCGCGCAGCACGATGTCGAAGCGGTAGGCGAGCGAGTCGAACGGCGTCGAGGCGTTGAGGTCGAGCGGCGCCACGAGGCGGTCGAGCGCGTCCTTGTCCGGGATCGTCGTCAGGATCGGGCAGACCGGGATCAGGGGATCGCCCTCAAAATACATCTGGGTGATCAGCCGCTGCGCAAAGCCCGAGCCGAACACCGAGAAGTGGATGTGGGCGGGACGCCAGCTGTTGACGAAGTTGCGCCAGGGATAGGGACCCGGCTTCACGGTGCGGAAATAATAGTAGCCGGTGTCGTCGCTCAGCGCGCGGCCGCAGCCGCCGAAATTCGGATCGATCGGGGCGAGATAGGTGTCCTTCTTGTGCCGGTAGCGACCGCCGGCATTGGCCTGCCAGAACTCGACCAGCGTGTTCGGCACGCCGCGGCCGGTCTCGTCCAGCACGCGGCCATGGACTATGATGCGCTCGCCGACGGGATCGCCATCCTTGGCGTAGTTGCGGATCAGATCATTGTCGAGCGGGCCGAGATCGTTGTGGCTGAACACCGGACCCGTGATCTCCGAGACCGAGTTCTCGATCGACAGCAGCGGCTGGCGCGGCGAGCGCAGCACCGAGGATTTGTAGCCGGGCGCATGTGCCGGTGGATGGATCGAGCGGTCGCGCTGGAAGAAGCCGCCGTCGCGAAGGCTGAACGGCTCGGGTCGGTTGAGGCGGGGATCCTGCAAGGCTGGCGCCTGGACGTTCATCGGCGTTGTCTCTCCCTGTGGCGCCCGGGTCCGGGGGCGCGGCTTATCGGGAGATCATGGGACGATCTATTCTCAAGATAAATAGATCGATTATAATGAATTACATGAAGGAAATCGATCATTTGGCGCTCGACGGCCACGCCCTCGAACTGTTCCTTGCCGTGCTGGAGGAAGGCTCGGTCACGGCGGCAGCGACGCGGCTTGGTCTGACGCAATCGGCGGTCAGTCACGGGCTGAACAAGTTGCGGCGGATCGCGGGCGATCCGCTGTTTGCCAAATCCGGCCGCGGCATCGTCGCCACCGCCCATGCCCAGGCCTTGGCTGCGAAAGCGCGGGCGCTGATCGACGAGATGCGCAGCTTTGCCGGCGGCGTCACCTTCGAGCCGGCGCGCGCGCAGCTTTCGCTGACGATCGCCGCCAATGATTTCCAGCGCGATCTGCTGTTGCCGCGGTTCTTCGATCATGTCGCGGGACAGGTCAGGAGCCTGAACCTGCGCGTGATCCCCTCGCAATCGCCGTCGCCCGCGATGCTGCGCGAAAACCGCTGCGATCTCATGGTCACGCCGCTGCCGCCATCCGGCGTGGACATCGTGCAGAAGCGGCTGCTCAGCGATCACTACGTCTGCTACTTCGATCCCAAGGCGCGCACCGCGCCGGCCGGCCGCAGCGCCTATCTCGCAGCACGCCACATCACGGTGGTCTATACCGACAACGAGCGGCTCGACTTCGACCGCCGGCTGGCGGCGAACGGCTTTCTTCGTGACATCGCCATCTCCGTGCCGAGCTTTTCCGGCGTGCCGCCCTTCCTGCACGGCTCGCAGATGCTGGCCAGCATGCCGAGCCTGCTCGCCTCCGGTGTGATGCGCGGCTTTGCGCATGTACCGATTCCGCTGGCGTCGCGGACAAAGACGCTGGCCGAGCTGCCGATGTTCATGGTCTGGCATCAGCGCTATCAGAAAGACCCGGCCCATCGCTGGATCCGCGGCCAGCTCGAAACCGTGGCGGCAACGGCGGCCGGAGACTGAGCCTCGGTTACGGTTTCAGGGAAGTCTGCCCTTCGCCAAACCCACTGGTTGCGCGAGGGCCGCCACGCTAGAATTGTCCCATGACAGTGACCGATATTGCGAGCCGGACCTACAATCATAGCTGGCGGCTGGACCCCATCATCCGCAGCCTGCTGGATACCGACTTCTACAAGCTATTGATGTTGCAGATGATTCGGGAGGACTATCCGAATCAGCAGGTGACCTTCTCGGTCATCAACCGCTCGCGCCATGTGCGGCTGGCCGAGATCATCGACGAGGGCGAGCTGCGCGCCCAGCTCGACCACGCCCGCACCATCCGCTTCGCCAAGAAAGAGCTGATCTGGCTTGCCGGTAACACCTTCTACGGCAAGACCCACATGTTCTCGGCGGACTTCATCCGCTGGCTGGCCGAATTCCGGCTGCCCGAATACGAGCTGCGCAAGGTCGAGGGCCAGTACGAGCTGCATTTCCACGGCCCCTGGACCCACACCACGATGTGGGAAATTCCGGCGCTCGCCATCCTCAACGAGTTGCGGTCGCGCGCCGCGATGAAGGGCCGCGGCCGCTTCGAGCTCGACGTGCTCTATGCCCGCGCCAAGGCCAAGCTGTGGACCAAGGTCGAGCGGCTGCGCCAGCTCGAGAATTTGCGGCTCTCCGACTTCGGCACCCGCCGCCGCCACGGCTTCCTCTGGCAGCGCTGGTGCGTCGAGGCGGTGAAGGAAGGCCTGGGCCCGTCCTTCATCGGCACCTCCAACGTGCTGCTGGCGATGGACAATGATCTCGAAGCCATCGGCACCAATGCGCATGAGCTGCCGATGGTCGCGGCTGCGCTTGCCAAGGACGACGAGGAGTTGCGCTGGGCGCCCTATCGCATTCTCGACCAATGGCGCCAGACCTATGGCGGCAATCTCCTGATCGCGCTGCCCGACGCCTTCGGCACCAAATCCTTCCTGCGCGATGCGCCGGAATGGGTCGCCGACTGGACCGGCTTCCGCCCCGACAGCGCGCCACCGATCCAGGCCGGCGAGGAGATCATCGCCTGGTGGGAAAAGAAGGGCCGCAACCCCAAGGACAAGCTGCTCGTCTTCTCCGATGCGATGGATGTCGGCTCGATTGAGGAGACCTATCACCACTTCTCCGGTCGCTCGCGGCTCTCGTTCGGCTGGGGCACCAACCTCACCAATGATTTCGTCGGCTGCCCGCCGGACGGCTCGTTCAATCTCGATCCCATCTCGCTGGTCTGCAAGGTGTCGTCGGTTGACGGCCACCCGGCCGTCAAGCTCTCGGACAATCCGGAGAAGGCGACCGGCATGCCCTCCGAGATCGAACGCTATTTGCGCGTGTTCGGCGACGCTGGCCGGGTGCGCAAGCCGGTGCTGGTCTAGCGCCGGACCAAACTCTCTCGATCAGGTAAACCGCGCAGGACGAATGCGAGGCATTGGTTCGCCACGACCGCATCGGTTCCGGTTGGTCGGCATTTGCAACGATCTGCGGGCATCCGCTTCACGACGCTTTCACCCTGCAGTGCAGTCGCCTGCGTCCTTGGGGTCGAGTTAAGCAACTTTCCCCTCTACTTGGCGTTGCAGGCGCGACGCTCCGGTGGGGTCGTTGATCGATTTGGGGAATGCAGGGTGTTTCGCAGAACAGCGACGTCGACGAAGGGGCGTAGTTTCCTTCACGTCATCAAACTTGTCTCGCCATTCGTGATGGTCGTCGTGCTCCAGGCAACGATCGCGGGATTCAGCCTCGAGGTGATGTCATCGGTCCGCGCCTATGTCGCGGGCGAAGCGATGTGGTCGCGGTCACAGAAGAACGCGGTCTATTTCCTCAATCTCTATCTGCATTCAGGCGAACCGAGCCAGTTCACCCACTACCAGGCGTCCCTCGCCGTTCCCATCGGCGATGAGTTCGCGCGCTGGGCACTCGAGCGCGATCCGGTCGACGTCGAGGCCGCCCGCGTCGGGTTTCTGCAAGGCGGCAACCATCCCGATGACGTTCCGGGATTGATCTGGCTGTTCCGCTATTTCAACCGCGTCAGCTTCCTCCAGGAAGCGATCCACGAGTGGGCGGCCACCGATCCCATGTTGCTGGAGCTCAGCGTCTTCGGCGAGGTCATCCGGTCCGAGTTGGCGCACGGACCCATTGAGGACCGCGACCGCCTGCGGCTGCTGTCGTCGCGGCTCTCGGAACTCAACACGCAGTTCACGGTGCATGCAAAGCGGTTCTCGACCGTCCTCGGCGAAGGCTCGCGCGCCATCAAGGTCACGCTGACGTGCATCAACATCGTGGCGGCCGCGACGCTGATCCTGCTCCTGATCTGGCACACGCGGCGCTTGATGCTGCAACGACAGGCGTTCGAGGATGCTTTGCATGCCGAGAAGGAGCGCCTGGCATGGCAGGCATCGCACGACTGGTTGACCGGCCTGTCCAACCGCCGCGCCTTCGAGGCGCGCCTGCAAAGCGTGCTGGACACCACCGCGGCGGGTTCGCTGGGCCTGATCCTGCTCGACCTCGACCAGTTCAAGAGCGTCAACGACACCTGCGGCCACCTCGCCGGCGACCGCCTGCTCTGCCAGGTCTCGCGCCTGCTGCAACAGGACCGGGGGCCGCATGATCTGGTGGCCCGGCTCGGCGGCGACGAATTCGGCCTGATCCTGCCGCAGTGCTCGCCCTCGACCACCGTCGATATCGCCGAACGCCTGCGCAGATCGCTCGAGCTGTTCACCTTCGCCTGGGACGATCGTTGCTTCGCGGTGACTGCCAGCATCGGCGTCGCCTGTATCGCGGACGGCAACACCACGCTCGAGGACGCCATGCGGCGCGCGGATGCCGCCTGCTACCGCGCCAAGGAAAAGGGGCGCAACCGGGTACAGGTCGACAATGGCAGACCGGACGTCGTCGTCGTTGCAGCCCGTCCGCGCGAGGCCGTCGCAGCGCGAGGTTGACAGGCGCCGGCGCCCTCTCAACCCCGGCATCCGATTGCAGACATCGTCCAACGGCGTCGCAGCGGCGCGGCTATGTGACGCCGCGGCCACATTGCTCCCAAAAAACTGCGTCTTTCGCTTTCCGCCACACCGCCTTGCGCGCTGATCCACGATGGCCAGAACCTCCCTCGCTAAGCATGGCACCAGCCAACGTTGCGGTCCGAATTCCGCCCGGACCGTGCCGAAAGAGGAGTTTGCAGGTGCCCTGGAATGGTTTGTTGCCCCCGCCCCGGATCCGTCGCGCGAAGACGTGTCGGCGGCGTGCGTTTCTCTTGAGCACCGCGATCGGCGCTGTTGCCGCAGGTGGTGCGCTGCCGTGGCTCGCGACGCCGGCAGAGGCGGCCTGTGTGGTGACTGGAAGCGGCGCGCAGGCAGCGCTGCAGTCAGGCGATTCGATCACCTGCACCGGAGCGGGCAACACCCAGATCAAGACGGCGCCCGTGGTCAGCGGTGTCACCGTCAACATTGGAGACGGCACCGCGACCTCTCTGAATGACCCGACCTTTGCCAGCGTTGTCCTCGAGGCGGCATCCAATAGCGCGGCCAAGGTCTTCGGCAACGCAACGGTCACATCCGCCAACAGCGACGGCATTGCAGTGATCGGCGGCGGCGGCAACACCATCACCGTGGATGCCGGCGCCATGGTTGGGTCATCGAGCCTCGGCACGTCGGGGCTCGCACTGGCCAATTCGAGCAACAACATCATCGTGATCGGAGGTACGGTCGGAAACGGCGTCACCGGAGCCATCAGCATCAGCATCGGTGCCGGGTCGGCGAACAATCAGGCGAACATCCTGTCGAGCGGCTTTGTCCATGCCATCAATGTCGCGGCCGTCGATCTGAGCGGCGCGGCCGACGGCAACGTCGTCAGCAACGCCGGCACGATCTCGAGTGCCTCGGGCACGGCAATCATCGGCTCGGCCAATCAGGACACCATCATCAACTCAGGCACGATCATCAGCGGTGGCGTCAGCACGGCTGTCGACCTGAAGGGAGGCAACGACGTCTTCGAGTTGCGAGCGGGATCGAGCATCACGGGATGGGTCCTCGGCGGCAACGGAACGGACACGCTGCGCCTGGGCGGGGCCACCAACGCAGCGTTCAATCTCAGCATATTCGGCGCGGCCGGTCAGTTCCGGGAATTCGAGGTGCTGGAAAAGACCGGCAGCTCCACCTGGACGATGAACGGCTCGACGACGGAGATCGCGACCATGAATGTCCTGGCCGGCACCGTCGAGGTGAACGGCTCGATGCCCAACATCGCGACGACCGTCAGCGCGGGCATCCTCAGCGGTAACGGCGCGATCGGCAATATCACGGTGCTATCGGGCGGCACGGTCTTGCCCGGCAATCTCGGTACGCTGACGAGCTCCGGCAATGTCACATTCAACGCCGGCTCGACCTACGCGATCTCCGTCACCGCTACCGGACAATCCGAGAAGATCCTCGCGGTCAGCGCAGCGTTGAACGGCGGCACCGTCGCAGTCAACACGATCGCCGGCGCCTATAACCCCTCGACGCAATACACGATCCTGAGCACGACGACTGGCGTCACCGGCAGCTTCTCGGGCGTGACTGTCAGCGGATACAATCCGCTGCTCTTCGCTTCCTCCCTCAGCTATGACGGGTTCAGCGTCTTCCTGACGCTCAACTACAACAACGCCGCATTCCTCTCCCTCGCCCAGACGCAGAACCAGAAGGCCGTGGCCGGCGCCTTGAGCGCGTTCGGTCCCAACCTGCCTTTCCTCTCCTCCTTCGCAGGCCAGAGCGACGCCCAACTCCGTTACAGTCTGGACCAGCTTTCGGGTGAAGCCGCCACCGGCGCCCAGCAGGGCGCCTTCCAGTTCACGAGCCAATTCCTCGGCCTCATGCTTGATCCGTTCGTAGGTGGACGCAGTGGCATGAGCACCGGCGACACGGCGCTTGGTTTCAGCCCCGAACGCGCCGCGCTGCCGGACGATATCGCCCTCGCCTACAACAAGGTGCTGGGGACGCCTGCCATGA
Organism: Bradyrhizobium sp. LA6.1; assembly: GCF_040547805.1. Taxonomy (NCBI): domain Bacteria; kingdom Pseudomonadati; phylum Pseudomonadota; class Alphaproteobacteria; order Hyphomicrobiales; family Nitrobacteraceae; genus Bradyrhizobium; species Bradyrhizobium sp. LA6.1. Next base: position 71,798 of record NZ_JBEPQK010000026.1, read on the forward strand.
AAGCGCCGGTCTTTGCGGAGCGCTGGACGGCTTGGGGCACGGCGTTCGGCGGTACCAACCGCACCAGCGGCGACCCCGTCGTGATCGGCAGTCACGACCTCGGCGCGCGCACCGGCGGCGTCGCGGCCGGCGCCGATTATCATTTCGGCCGCGATGCGCTGGTCGGTTTCGCGCTGTCGGGCGGCGGCACCAAATGGGACCTCGCGCAGGCGATCGGCGGCGGCAAGAGCGATGCAATCCAGGCCGGCGTCTACACCGCCGTGCGTACAGGGCCGGCCTATTTCGCCGCCTCTCTCGCCGTGGCCAATCATTGGATGTCGACAGACCGGCTCGCTCCGTTCGGCAACCAGCTCACCGCCAAATTCGACGCGCAAACCGTCGGAGGCCGCATCGAGGGCGGCTATCGCTTCGCCACGCCGATTGGCGGCTTCACGCCGTACGTGGCGGCGCAGGCGCAGGCTTTTCGCACACCGACTTATACCGAGGCCGATCTGGCCGGCAGCGGCTTTGGCCTGACCTATCAGGGACGCACGGCCTCCGACACACGGAGTGAGCTCGGCGCGCGCTTCGATCGCGCGACGCTGGTCACGCCGAACTCGGTCCTCACGTTGCGCGGCCGCGCGGCCTGGGCCCATGATTGGGTGAGCGATCCGACGCTCGTCGCCGCATTCCAGACGCTGCCCGGCGCGAGCTTCATCGTCAATGGCGCAACGCCGGCCAAGAACACCGCGCTCGCATCTGCCGGTGCCGAGCTGAAGTTTTCGAACGGCGTTGCCCTGTCGGCGAAGTTCGACGGCGAGTTCGCGGCGCGCAGCACCACTTATTCCGGCACCGCGAGCCTGCGATACGCTTGGTAGCCGCTTGGCCTCCTCAAGGCGACCGTGCGCCGACCGGCACGATCCCGAGGCCGGCGAGATGCGTATCGACGAATTGCTCGACCTGCTGGCGCAGCATCTGGGGCGGCACCGCCACCATGCGCTCCTCGAGGCCGAGCGAGATGATTCCGTGCACGGCGGAAAACAGCGTGCGCGACAGCAGCGCGATCCGCACGTCGTCCGCAGCCGGTAGCAGCCGCACCAGGGGTGGATGCATCAGCGCGAAAGCGTCCATCACCATCTGAAGGATGTCGTCGGGATAAGGACGGTCGTCCTCCATCCGATGCTCGAACAACGAGCGCAGCAGGTTTGCGTGCTCGGCGAAAAATTCGAGATAGGTCGCGGCCAGCCCGTAGAGCTGGCGAACGGGATCTTCCCCCGGGACCTCGCCAAGCCGCACCGTGAGCGCCTGAACCGTCTCCCGATTGACCGTCAGGATCACCCCGTCGAAGTCGCCGAACTCGTTATAGACGCTGCCCACCGAGCAGCCGGCAGCCTCCGCAACGTCACGAACCTTCAATGATCTCAGCCCCTTAGCTGAAATAATGTCGCGGGCGATCTCCAGGATCTGGAGCCTCCGCCGATTTTTTTTCTGGTCGCGTGGCGATTCTTCTTGAACATTGTTCATTTTCAAGCTACTCATGTGAACATTGTTCAAATTAACCCGGAGATCTGCAAAATGCAAACCCTCGCTGTTGATATCGCCACCACCTTCGTCGACGACGCCGCAGCTCTCGTGGCCGGCCTTGGCCGGGCCGTCCTCAAGTTCGCGATGCAACCGATCGATCGCATCGCAAATGCCTGCGACATCGCTGGCGTGCTCACCGAGCGCCGCGCGACCTTTCGGATGTGGCGGGCGAGCCGCGCCCGTAGCCGTCACGCGGGCCGTCGGTTCAGCCTGCTCGGCCGCCTCTCGCCCTTTCGCCACCTCGCTCATCTCACCTGAGGCGTGCGCACCCGGGACGTTCCGGTCGGCTCGAATGCAAGACCCGGTTGCAAGGAAGGACTTACCATGTCCCGACATTCGCAGCCGATGTCGCGGCCTTTGGCGATGCGGTTCAACTTTTCCTCATCGCTCCGCGCGGTATCCGGAAAAGCGCGGCCAGTCCGTCCGAACCACGGCTGCGACCAGATATTTGCGAACCTAACGAGACCATTTGGAGACCAACAGGATCGGAAGGGTCGAGGGGACAGAGCAGGCCGGCGACCGTCGTCATCCAGCCATCGTTCGTCCCGTAAGCTTCCGGTCGTGACGCCTCACCGACAACGTAACAATCTCAGGCTGCCTTCCCAAAACAGGACTTGTCATGATCAGGGAATTGATGTCGTCACGCCGCTTTGCGCCGCTGTTCTGGGCGCAATTTTTCTCGGCGCTCAATGACAACGTGCTCAAGAACGCACTCGTCATCATCCTGCTTTACAGTGCCGCGACCGGCCACGGCGACGCGCTGGTGACGGTCGCAGGCGCCGTCTTCATCTTCCCCTATTTCATCCTGTCGGGGCTCGGCGGCCAGCTCGCCGACAAATACGTCAAATCCGTCGTTGCTCGGCGGCTCAAATTCGCGGAGATCTTTGCGGCGGCCTTTGCCGCCGCCGGCTTCTTCCTGCACTCGGTGCCGCTGCTGTTCACGGCGCTCGCGCTGTTCGGCGTCATCGCCGCCCTGTTCGGTCCCGTGAAATACGCCATGCTGCCGGACCAGCTCGAGCTCGGTGAGCTCGCAACCGGCAACGCGCTGGTCGAAGGCGCCACCTTCATGGCCATCCTGCTCGGCACCGTCGCCGGCGGCCAGTTCGTGGCCGGCTCCGCGCATATGGGCTGGGTTGCATCGGCCGTGGTCCTGCTGGCCCTGCTGTCCTGGGCCTTCGCCTCCCGCATTCCGCAGACGACGCCATCCGCCCCCGACCTGCCCGTCACCGCCAATCCCTGGACCTCGACGGTCGGCCTGTTGAAGACGCTCTACGCGGACAAGCGGCTGTGGGACGGCACCGTGATCGTCTCGTGGTTCTGGCTGGTCGGCGCCATCGTGCTGTCGCTGCTGCCGGCGCTGGTCAAGGAGGTCGTCGGTGGCACCGAAGGCGTGGTGACGCTGTGTCTTGCGACCTTCGCGATCGGCATCGCCATCGGCTCGCTGTTCGCGGCCAGCCTGAGCCACGTCCGCCCGAACCTCGCGCTGGTGCCGATCGGCGCGATCATCATGGGGTTTGCCGGCCTTGATCTCGCCTGGGCCATCGGTGTGACCGCCAAGGGGCAGGACATCGCCGCGGTCGACTTCGCAACCTCGTTCGCCGGCCTGCGCATGCTGATCGACTTCGTCGCCTTCGCATTCGGCGGTGGCCTGTTCGTCGTTCCGTCCTTTGCTGCCGTCCAGGCCTGGTCGCAACCGACCGAGCGCGCTCGCATCATCGCCGCCGGCAACGTGCTGCAGGCTGCCTTCATGGTGGTCGGCTCGCTGTTCGTCGCACTGCTCCAGGCAGCTGGCCTCCATATCGGCTGGATCTTCTTCGGCCTCGGCGTCGCCAGCTTCGGCGCGGTGTGGTTCGTGCTGACCAAGTGGGGCAAGGAAGGCGTACGCGATTTCGGCGGGCTGCTGTTCCGCGCGCTGTTCCGTACCGAGGTTCGTGGCCTCGAGAACCTGCCGCCTCCGGGCACGCGCATGCTGATCGCACCGAACCATGTCAGCCTGATCGATGGCCCGCTGCTGCACGCCGTGCTGCCGATCGACGCCAGCTTCGCGGTCGATACCGGCATCTCCAAGGCCTGGTGGGCCAAGCCGTTCTTGCGCGTCGTCAAGCACTACACCATGGACCCGACCAAGCCGCTGGCCGCCCGCGACCTGATCAAGCTCGTCGCCGCCGGCGAGCCCGTGGTGATCTTCCCGGAGGGACGCATCACCGTCTCCGGCTCGCTGATGAAGGTCTACGACGGCACCGCGATGATCGCGGACAAGGCCGATGCGGTGGTCGTGCCCATTCGCATCGAGGGCGCGCAGCGCTCGCATCTCAGCTATCTCAACGGCAGCCAGATCAAACGCTCGTGGTTCCCGCGGGTGACGGTCACGATCCTGCCGCCGGTCAAGCTTCCGGTCGATCCGACGCTGAAGGGCAAGGCACGCCGCAATGCCGCGGGCGCCGCACTTCAGGACGTGATGATCGATGCGATGGTGAAGAACGCCATGCTCGATCACACGCTGTTCGAAGCACTCGGACACGCCTATCGCGATCGTGACACCGGCAAGGTCATCATCGAGGACGCGCTCGGCACCAAGCTGACCTATCGCAAGCTGATCCTCGGCGCGCAGGTCTTGAGCCGCAAGCTCGAAGCCGGCACCACGGCCGGCGAGAATGTCGGCGTGCTGCTGCCGAATTCCGCAGGCGTCGCCGTCGTCTTCATGGCGCTGCAAAGCATCGGCCGGGTCCCGGCCATGCTCAACTTCTCGGCCGGACCGGTCAACGTCCTCGCCGCCATGAAGGCCGCGCAGGTCAAGACCGTGCTAACGTCGAAGGCCTTTATCGAGAAGGGCAAACTCGACAAGCTGATGGCCGCGATCTCCGCGGAGGCCCGCGTCGTCTATCTCGAGGACGTCCGCGCCTCGATCGGTACGGCCGACAAGATCAAGGGGCTGCTCGCGGGCACTGCGCCGCGCGTCGCCCGCCAGGCCGACGATCCGGCTGTCGTGCTGTTCACCTCGGGCTCGGAAGGCACGCCCAAGGGCGTGGTGCTGTCCCATCGCAACATCCTTGCGAATGCGGCGCAGGCGCTGGCCCGGGTCGATGCCAACGCCAATGACAAGGTGTTCAACGTGCTGCCGGTGTTCCACTCGTTCGGGCTGACCGGCGGAATGATGATGCCGCTGCTCGCTGGCATTCCGATCTACATGTACCCCTCGCCGCTGCACTACCGCATCGTGCCGGAGCTGATCTACCAGACCGGCGCCACGATCCTGTTCGGCACCGACACCTTCCTCACCGGCTACGCCCGTTCGGCGCACGCCTACGACTTCCGCACGCTGCGCCTGGTGATCGCCGGCGCGGAGGCGGTGAAGGATCGCACACGTCAGGTGTTCATGGAACGCTACGGCATCCGCATCCTGGAAGGCTACGGCGTCACCGAGACGGCGCCGGTGCTGGCGATGAACACGCCGATGGCCAATCGTCCCGGCACCGTCGGCCGCCTGTCACCGCTGATGGAAAGCCGCCTCGATCCGGTCCCCGGCATCGAGGAAGGCGGACGCCTGTCGGTGCGCGGACCGAACGTGATGCTCGGTTACCTCAGGGCCGAAAATCCCGGCGTGCTCGAACCGCTCGCCGAGGGCTGGCACGACACCGGCGACATCGTGGCGATCGACGCGGCCGGCTTCATCACCATCAAGGGACGCGCCAAGCGCTTCGCCAAGATCGCAGGCGAAATGGTCTCGCTGTCGGCGGTCGAGAGCATCGCGACGGCGCTATGGCCGCAGGCCGCCTCGGTCGCCGTGTCGATCCCCGACCAGCGCAAGGGCGAGCGCATCGTGCTGCTGACGACGGAGAAGACCGCCGAGCGCAGCGCGATGCAGGGCCAGGCCAAGGCAATCGGCGCGTCCGAGCTGACCGTGCCCGCGGCGATCATGGTGGTCGACAAGGTGCCGTTGCTCGGCACCGGCAAGACCGACTATGTCACGGCAACGACGATGGCCCGCGAGCAGGCGTCCTCGCCGGAGCGCGAGGTTGCGTGAGATCCAGCCCACGTCCGTCGCTCCGGCGGAAGCCCGGTGCGACGGCGTGGTCCTGCTTCACGGCATCGGCGTCGGTGCCTGGACACTGAAGAGGCTGGATCGAGCGTTGCAGCGTCACGGCTTCGCCACGCTCAATCTCGGCTACCCCAGCCGCAAGAAGCCGCTCGAGGAGCTTGCGGAAGACATCCACGCGCCGGTCGCCACGTTTGCAGCGCAATGCGACGGCGCGATCCACTTCGTCGCCCATTCCATGGGCGGGTTGCTCACGAGGGTTTACATCGCGCGATATCGACCGGTGCGGCTCGGCCGCGTCGTGATGCTGGGCACGCCCAACGGTGGCAGCGAAGTCGCCGATCTCCTGAAGGACCTCTCGCTTTACCGCGCTGTTTTCGGGCCGGCCGGCTTGCAGCTTTCGACAGCCCAGCCCCCTGTGATCGCCGCCCTGCCGCCGCCCGATTATGCGATCGGCGTCATCGCGGGATGCCGCACCATCGCGCCAATCGCCTCGGCCTTTGTCCTGCCGCGGCCCAATGACGGACGGGTTTCCGTCGCAAGCGCGAAATTGGCCGACATGGCCGACCACATCGTCGTCAAGGCATCGCACACTGGACTGCCACGAAACACCGTCGCGATCGAGCAGACGATCGCGTTCCTGCACGACGGCCGCTTCAATCCGATCACTTGAGCAGGAGATAGCGAACCGGGTTGTCGTCGCACTGCCCCGCGCCGCACTCCAGCACGGTGGACAAGAGATTGGCGGCGACCAGCAACGCAAAGATCGCGAAGACCGTGTTCGATGCCGCACCGTTCAAAGGCGCGTCCCCGTCTCGCTTGCCGGTCACATCCTTCAGGATGAAGACGAGCGCGACATAACAGACGATCCCGATCGCCGCGATCAGCGCCCAGGTGTAGAAATGCAACCCAAACAGCGCCGAGCCGTATCCTGGATCGCCGGGCGCAAGATGCAGCGACACCTGCCGCATCGAGATGCAGCCGGTGACGAGGCTGGAAACGAGAATCATCGCGTAGTGAGACCCGCGTTCACCGAGGCGCATGTTGAACAGGAACCCCATGCCGACCGCGATGAACCCGGCCCTTTGCAACAGGCAAAGCGGACAGGGCAGCTCGCCGAGCGCAAGCTGATAGGTGAACGCCACCGTCAGGATCAACGAGATCCCGAGCAGCCCAAGCATGTTCAGGATCGCGCCGACCGGCCGTTGCTCGCTCATCTCTGCAGTGCCCATCTCGACACCGTCAGAACGAGAATTTGAGCGGATCGGTCGCGTGGTGGAAGAACCATGCGACCGTGACCACGACTGTTGCGCTCCAGAGCGCATAGCTTAGTCCCGCGCGCGAACGCCAGACACTCGCGCAGCCCGCGAGCGCCAGCAGAAAAGGCAGAAACATGTACATGAGCGCGGGCTCCCAAAGCGATTCGCTCTCTGCGCGAACGGGCCCAAGAGATACGTCAGCCGCGCATGCCTCTCAAGAGCCGGCTTCGCTGCGCCGCTCCTGCGCATAACGCACCAGCGCCGCGAAGCGATAGATGCCGTGCACGAACTTGCCATAGGGCATTGTGATGAACAGCGCGAACACTGCGCCGAGATGCAGGGCCAGCAGCGGCCCCATGGCCGCGGTCTCGCGCAGCACAAGCAGCGCCATGCCGGTGAAACCGGTCAGGAACAGCATGGCGATGAAGCCGACGTCCATGCCGTAGCGCTGCTCGTCGAGCAGCGCCGGATCACGGCGCATCTTCGCGGCGAAGAGCCCGATCGGACCGACGATGAGGCCGATGCCGCCGAGCGTGCCGAGCACGACAGGCAGGTCCCACCAGGGATACGGCGCCTCGCGGCCCCAGAGGTAGTGATAGAGCGTCGCCACCGACGTCGCGGCGAAGCACAGCAGAAAACCGTAGAACGTCAAGTGATGGAAAAGCTTGCGCCGATCGGTCGGCTTGTCGTCCTCGTTATAGCAGCCGACGCCGCCACCGTGGAGATAGCGCAGCTCGCCGGCATCGCGGACAGCCTGGAAGATCGAGCCGCCGTCGGCGCGACCGCCAATGGGGGTGCCGATGTCGCGCCAGAAGGCACGCACGCTCATGACCAGCGCGAGGATCGCGTAGAGGAAGGCGGCGCTGAACAATGCGGCCATCGCGTTGTGCGGCATCAGCTTGTAGAAGGCACCAGGGCCGGTGTGCACACCGAACAACACGCTGTGGTCGTTGAGGGCGGCAAAGCCGAGGATGAAGGCAGCCATGCTGAGCGCGGCGATGACGCTGATGACGAGCCCGTTGCGGGCGAAGGCACCCGACAACGCCTGCGGCCAGGCATAGGCCGCATAGGACTCGGCACGCGCAACCGCAAGCGTCTGCGGGACGTTGACGTTGAACTCGTGCGGCGGCGAGAACTGGCAGTCGACGTAGCAGGCGCCGCAGGAATGGCAGAGGTTTGCGAGATAGTTGAGGTCGCCGTCGGAGAAGGCGCGCCGCATCTCCATGGCGGGAAATACCGCGCAAAGACCCTCGCAGTAGCGGCAGGAATTACAGACCGTCATCAGACGGTCGGCTTCATCCAGAATTCTAGTTCCGTGCATGTTTCGCCGCTTCCCGTCCCGCGATCCGCCCGAACACGCTGCCGATGGTCATGCCCATGCCGGCCGCGTAACCCTTGCCGAGCACGTTGCCGGCCATGATCTCGCCGGCCGCGAACATGTTGGCGGACGGCCTGCCGTCAGCCATCAGCATGCGCGCCTCCTTGGTCACGCGCGTGCCGAGATAGGTGAAGGTGATGCCGGGCCGCACCGGATAGGCGAGATAAGGCGGCGTCTCGATTTTGCGTGCCCAATGCGTCTTCGGCGGCGTGATACCTTCAGTCACGCAGTCGTCCAGAATGGTGTGATCGAAGGTGCCGGGCCGCACGGCCGCGTTGAACTCGGTGACGGTCTTCTCCAGCGCAGCCGGATCGAGCTCGAGCTTGCCGGCCAGCTCGGCGACGGTCTGCCCGGCGATCGGCGGGAACAGCGTCGGCATGAAGCTGGTGACGACGGTGGAATCGAAGATGATGTAGGCGATCTGGTCGGGCTGCGCCGCGACCAGCCGGCCCCAGATCGCATAGCGCTTCGGCCAGATGTCCTCACCCTCGTCGTAGAATCGCTGGGCATGCTTGTTGACGACGATGCCGAACACGACGGAGTCGTGGCGGGTGATGATGCCGCCGTCGAATTTCGGCGCACGGGCGTCGATTGCGACCGCATGGCACTGGGTGGGATCGCCGACCTCCTGCACGCCCTTGTCGAGCAGCATCTTCAGGATCGAGCCGCGATTATAGGGCGTGCCGCGGATCAGGAAGTTGTCAGCGGCCTCGCCCCAATATTGCTTCAGCCATTCGATGTTGGCCTCGAACCCGCCGGCTGCGGCGACCAGCGACGTCGCGCGGATCTCGCTCTCGCCCTTGATCGGCCGCTTGAGGCGCGCGGCGAGGAACATGCCGTCGTCGATCACGAGATCGGTGACCTCGGCATCGTATTCGACATCGACGCCGAGCCGCTCGGCGGTGAGATAGAGCGCGTTCAGCATCGCGCGGCCACCGCCGAGAAAGAAGGAGTTGGTGCGGCCAAGGCTCAGCGTGCCGCCGAGCGAGGGCTGCCAGCGCACGCCCTGCTCCACGATCCAGTTCAGGATATCCTTGGACTCCCGGATCATGTGGCGCGCGAGCAGCTCGTCGGTCTGGCCGCCCGTCACCAGCAGCAGATCTTGCCAGAATTCCTCTTCGGTGTAGGGACCGGTCAGGATCTCAGTCGCCGCATCATGGGCGCAGCGCATGTTGCGGGTGTGGCGGGTGTTGCCGCCGCGATAGAATTTTGGCGCGCCCTCCAGCACCAGCACCGAGGCACCGCCGCGGCGCGCCGAGATCGCCGCGCACAGTGCCGCATTGCCGCCGCCGATCACCAGCACGTCGTATTTGCTGCTCATCCCGTCTGCCCGATGCGACGAAGTTAGAGACATTCTGCCGCCGAGGACCCCGATCGACCCAAGGGCAGCCATTGCGTACCTTTGTATACAAAGATATACATCGGCGCTGCAAGTGCCATCTCTGCATGGGCAGGATGCGCCGTGAGGGAACATGGCCAAGCGCGTGGCAAAGTCAGGCGGATCGATCACACGCGGCGGCGGCGTGGCACTGGGCGAAGCCGTGTTCCGCTCGCTGTGCGAGGCGCTCCAGGCCGGCAGTTACCGTGCCGGCGACCGGCTGCGCGAGGAAGAGGTCGCGCAGCGGTTGAAGGTCAGCCGCACGCCGGTCCGTGAGGCGCTTGGCCGTCTCGCGGCCCGCGGCTTCGTCGAGCCCGCCGGCGGCCGCGGGCTGATCGTGCGCGACCTCGACATTTCCGAGGTGCTCGAGCTCTACGCCATGCGCGAGATCATGGAAGGTGCTGCAGCGCGCCTGGCCGCCGAGCACGCCTCCACTCCCGAAGTCCACGCGCTCAGGGATATCGAGCAGGCCTTTGTCGAGGCGTCGGCGTCAGACGCTGCCGAGATGGCGCGGCTCAACCGCGCCTTCCACGAAGCCATCTGCCGCGCCGCGCGCAACCGCTATCTCGACAACGCCTCGCGCGAATTGCAGGACTGGATCGCGCTGCTGGGCCCGACCACCTTCACGGTGACGGGCCGTCCCTCGACCAGTCACGGCGAGCACCAGGCCATCATCGACGCCATCGCCGCGCGCGACGGCGACAAGGCCGAGCAGCTTGCGAGGGCGCATATCCGCGAGGCACTGCGCTGCCGGCTCAAGCTGCTGCAGAAGCAGTAGCGCGCGGCGCTCACGCGACCACATCCGCGACGACCGCTTTCAGGACATCCCGCACGTCGCCCGGCTTCAGCCGAACCTGCAAGCCGCGCTGGCCGCCGTTGAGATAGACCTGATCATGCGCGAGCGCGGTCTGCTCGATCACGGTGCGCACAGGTTTGCGCTGCCCGAACGGGCTGATGCCACCGACCTTGTAGCCGGTGACGCGCTCGGCCTCGGGCGGCTTCATCATCTGCGCCGACTTGCCGCTCGCGGCAGCGGCGAGCTTTTTCATGGAGACTTCCTGGTCGGACGGGACGACGACGCAGATCGGCTTGCCGTCCACAAGCGCCATCAGCGTCTTCAGCACGCGCGCGGGGTCCTCACCAAGCGCAGCGGCGGCCTGCAGGCCGATGCTCTCGGCGTCGGGATCGTAGTCGTAGCTATGGACGGTGAAGGCGAGGCCGGCGGCCGTGAGCGCGCGCGTCGCGGGGGTGACTTTGGACATGCGCCAAGTTTACCACCGGAGCGAAGCCGTGGCGATGTCGGGTATATACCCGCCACACATTCGGTGTCGTCCCCCGCGAACGCGGGGACCCATAACCACAGGGAGAAGTTTGGCGGAGGCTCATGGTCCGGGATCGCGACCGTCCGCAATCGATGGATCACGCGGTATGGATCCCCGCGTTCGCGGGGACGACAGCGGTGGGTTGGCGAGACCGTGCTGCCAAACGGCGAATCGCCTACTCCGCCGCGTCCCGCATCTCCGCACGCTCGGCCCTGGCCGCGCAGAACTTGAACTCCGGGATCTTGCCGAAGGGATCAAGCGCCGGGTTGGTCAACAGGTTGGCCGCCGCCTCCGCGTAGCAGAACGGCATGAACACCATGTTCTCCGGCACGTCGCGATCGGAGCGGACCTTGACCTCGACTGCACCGCGGCGGGTCTCCAGCCGGATGAAATCGCCGGGCGCCAACTTCTTCCGGTGCATGTCCTTCGGCGACATGAACGCGACCGCTTCCGGCTCGATCTGGTCGAGCACCTGCGCGCGGCGGGTCATCGAGCCGGTGTGCCAATGCTCGAGCACGCGGCCGGTCGAGAGCACCATCGGATATTCGGCGTCGGGCAGCTCATCCGGCGGGATGACCTTGGCCGGCACGATCTTGCCGCGGCCGCTCGCGGTCGGGAAGCCCGTGGTGAAGATGATCTCGTTGCCGGGCTTGTTCGGATCGTCGGCCGGATAGGTCACGGCACCTTCGCGCACCAGCCGCTCCCAGCTGATGTTCTTGAGCGAGGGCATCAACTCCGCCATCTCGGTGTAGACGTCGCCGGGGCCGGAATAATTCCAGGGCAGGCCCATCCGCTTGCCGATCTCCTGGATGATCCAGAGATCCTGCCGCGCATCGCCCGGCGGCTTGATCACCTGGCGCGCGAGCTGCACGCGGCGATCGGTGTTGGTGAACGAGCCGTCCTTTTCGGCAAAGGCCGAGGCCGGCAGGATGACGTCGGCATGGAACGCGGTCTCGGTGACGAAGAGATCCTGCACGACGAGATGATCGAGCATGGCGAGCGCCTGGCGCGCATGCTGGAGATCGGGATCGGACATCGCGGGATTCTCGCCCTCGATATACATGCCCGTGATCTCGCCGGCATGGATCGCGTTCATGATCTCGACCACGGTCAAACCGCGGACGGGATCGAGATCCTGGTGCCACAGCTTTTCGAAATTGCCGCGCAGATCGTCGCGGCTGACCGGCTGATAATCCGGCAGGAACATCGGGATCAGGCCGGCGTCGGAGGCGCCCTGCACGTTGTTCTGGCCGCGCAGCGGATGCAGACCTGTGCCGAGACGGCCGACCTGGCCGGTGATCAGCGCGAGCGCGATCAGGCAGCGCGCATTGTCGGTGCCGTGGACGTGCTGGCTGATGCCCATGCCCCAGAAGATGATCGACGACTTTGCCCGCGCATAGGTGCGCGCAACCTCGCGCAGCGTTTGCGCCGGGATGCCGCAGATCGCCTCCATCTTCTCCGGCGTGAATTCCTTGATCTTCTCCTTGAGGTCCTCAAATCCCTCGGTGTAGCCGGCGATATACTGGTCGTCGGTCAGGCCTTCGGCGATGATCGTGTTGATCATCGCATTCAGCATGGCGACGTCGGAGCCCGGCTTGAATTGCAGATGCTTGGTCGCATGGCGCGACAGCGTCTGCCGGCGCGGATCCATCACGAACAGCTTTGCGTCATTCTGCTTGACCGCGTTCTTGATGAAGGTCGCGGCGACCGGATGGTTCACGGTCGGGTTGGCGCCGATCACGATGATGACTTCGGCATCCATCGCAGCCGAGAACGGCGCCGACACCGCGCCCGAGCTCAGGCCTTCGAACAGCGCCGCCACCGACGAGGCGTGGCAGAGCCGCGTACAGTGATCGACATTGTTCGAGCCGAAGCCGGTGCGCACCAGCTTCTGGAACAGATAGGCCTCTTCGTTCGAGCCCTTGGCCGAGCCGAAGCCGGCCAGCGCCTTCACGCCCTTCTCATCGCGGATCCTGACGAGGCCCTTGGCTGCGATGTCGAGCGCTTCTTCCCAGCTCGCTTCGCGGAAATGCGTGAAGGGATTGGCGGGGTCGACCTGGTCGTTGGAATCCTTCTTCGCATTCGGCAGCCGAACCAGCGGCTTGGTCAGACGATGCGGATGGTGGATGTAGTCGAAGCCGAAGCGGCCCTTGACGCAGAGACGATTGTGATTGGCGGGGCCGTCGCGGCCTTCCGCGTAGATCACCTTCTCGTCCTTGACCTCGTAGGTCACCTGGCAGCCGACGCCGCAGAACGGGCAGAGCGAATCCACCTTCTTGTCGGCGTAGACGACACGGGTCTGCTTCTCGTCGAGCATGACGGCCGGCATCAGCGCGCCGGTCGGGCAGGCCTGCACGCACTCGCCGCAGGCGACACAGGTGGACTCGCCCATGGGATCGTCGAAGTCGAACACGATCTTCGAGCCATGGCTGCGATACGCCATGCCGATGACGTCGTTGACCTGGACCTCGCGGCAGGCACGCACGCAGAGGCCGCACTGGATGCAGGCATCGAGATTGACGCGCATCGCGGGATGGCTGGCATCGGTCGCCCAGCGCTCGGCGGCGGGGAAGCGGCTTTCGGTGACGCCTGTGGTCTCGGCCCAGTGCCAGAACTTCGAATCCGGATCGTGCGAGGTCTCGCGCGCCGGCTGGTCGGCGACGAGCAGCTCCATCACCATCTTTTGCGCCGACACCGCACGCGCGGACTCGGTCTTCACCTTCATGCCGACCGCCGGGGTGCGCTTGCAGGAGGCGGCGAGCACGCGCTCGCCCTCGATCTCGACCATGCAGGCGCGGCAATTGCCGTCGGGGCGGTAATCGGGCGCTGGCGAATAGCACAGATGCGGAATCTCGCGGCCTTGGCGTTTTGCAACTTGCCAGATCGTCTCGCCGGGTTTGGCCTCGACCTGCTTGCCGTCGAGCTCGAACGTAATTTTGGTCATTCGGCCGCTTCCTTGAACTCGTCAGGGAAATATTTGATCACAGTAGACAGCGGATTCGATGCCGCCTGTCCGAGCCCGCAGATCGAGGCATCGCGCATCGCCTGGCTCAATTCTTCCAGAAGTGCGCGGTTCCAGACGGGCTTCTGCATCAGCTGCGCCGCCTTCTGGGTTCCGACACGGCACGGCGTGCACTGGCCGCAGCTCTCGTCCTCGAAGAACTTCATCAGGTTCAGCGCCGCCGCGCGCACGCTGTCCTTTTGCGACAGGATCACGATCGCGGCCGAGCCGATGAAGCAGCCGTATTTCTCCAGCGTGCCGAAATCGAGCGGGATGTCGTCCATGGACGCCGGCAGGATGCCGCCCGACGCGCCGCCCGGCAGGTACGCATAGAACTGGTGCCCGTCGGCCATGCCGCCGCAATATTCGTCGATCAATTCGCGCACAGTGATGCCGGCGGGTGCCAGCTTCATGCCGGGGTTCTTGACGCGGCCCGAGACCGAGAAGCTGCGCAGGCCGTGACGCTCATGGCGGCCATTGCCCTTCCACCAGTCCGCGCCCTTCTCGACGATGTCGCGCACCCACCACAGCGTCTCGATGTTGTTGATCAGCGTCGGCAGGCCGAACAGGCCGACCTGGAACGGATAAGGCGGCTTGTGCCGGGGCAATCCGCGCTTGCCCTCGATGCTTTCGAGCAGCGAGGATTCCTCGCCACAGATATAGGCGCCGGCGCCGCGGCGCATGTGCAGCGTCGGACCGCCCGGAGGAAGCTTTGCGATCTCACGCTCGAGGATCTCGCGCGATGCCGGATATTCGTCGCGCAGATAGATGTAGACGTCGGAGGCCTGCACGACATGCGCGCCGAGTAGCATGCCTTCGATGAAGCGATGCGGATCGCTTTCGAGATAGACGCGGTCCTTGAACGTGCCAGGCTCGCCCTCGTCGCCATTGATCGCCATCAGCCGCGGGCCGGGTTCGCCCAGCACCGCGCGCCATTTCCGGCCCGTGGGGAAGCCGGCGCCGCCGAGGCCGCGCAGCGAGGCGTCGTCTAGCGCCTTCAGCAGATCGTCCTTCGGCAACTCACCCGAGCGCACGCGATTGAGCAGCTTGTAGCCGCCGCCGGCGACATAGGCGTCGTAGTCAACGTACTCAGGCAGATGCGCATGGGTGTCGCCGGCCTTCGCCGCCGCCATCACATTGGCCACGGTCGCGTGATCGACGAAGTTGTGGCCGACCTCAGCCGCCGGCGCCGTATCGCAGCGGCCGACGCAGGGCGCGCGCACGACGCGGATGCCCGGACCCGATGTGCTCTGCAGATCGGCGAGCAGCTTCTCGCCGCCCAGCATCGCGCAAGTGAGAGAATCGCAAACGCGGATCGTCAGCGGCGCGATATCAGGCTCGCCTTCCTTCACGATGTCGAAATGCGCGTAGAAGGTCGCGGTCTCGAACACCTCGGCGAAGGCAAGCTTCATCTCGTCGGCAAGCGCGGCGAGATGAGCGGCCGAGATCTGGTGATATTTGTCCTGGATCAGGTGCAGATATTCGATCAGGAGGTCGCGCCGCCGCGGCCTGTCGCCGAGCAGCTGCTCGATCTCGTGCGCGGCGGTGGGATCGACCTGCCGCCCCTTGGGCGTGGCCTTGGCTCGCTTCCGTCCCTCGCCCGGGTGTTCGAACGAGCGGACCTCGTGCACGTCGTGACTCATCGATGCGTCTCGTATCTCTTCTTTAGAAC
This sequence comes from Bradyrhizobium sp. LA6.1, assembly GCF_040547805.1. NCBI lineage: Bacteria > Pseudomonadati > Pseudomonadota > Alphaproteobacteria > Hyphomicrobiales > Nitrobacteraceae > Bradyrhizobium > Bradyrhizobium sp. LA6.1. The sequence continues at coordinate 87,407 of NZ_JBEPQK010000026.1, forward strand.
GAGTCCAACTCTAGCCTGTGGCATACCAGATGCCAAGAGAATTCATGCGTTCCGATAAGCATTTAAGGGGCATGCAGCCGCGCGGCTCCATGCCCCTTCATCGATCCGATTTGTGGCGCGACCTCACGTCTTGCTCATGCACTCTTCGATGTAGAACCAGCGGTCGTCGCCAGCGAGGCCCTTGGACTTCACGTCGGCGCGGCAGGCCTTGAGCTTCGGCTTGTTGGCCGCCCACTTCGCCTTCATGTCCTTCAGCTTCTGCATGGTGAGCTTGATCTTGCCCGGCTTGGCTTCGGTCGTTGCGGCAGGCGCCGCCGGCGGCGTCGTCTGCGCGGATGCGGCATGAAGGCCAGCGACAAGCAACACGGCCACAAGGCAAATTCGGGTGCGAAGCATTTCAATCCCCCTAAGTCCCACTCTTGATTAAGTCCGACTCTCGATGATGTCTAAAAGGCAAACGCCGCGGGACGCCGATGATCAGCATCCCGCGGCAGTCTCGACGGCGATCAGAAGATCTTGACCGCGCTCTCCAGCGTCTTCCAGACACCCCAAAGCAGGGGAACGCCGACGAAGGCCCAGAACATCGCCGCCTTGACGTCAAGCCCGCCAAATCCGATGCCGTAGGAGCCGTGCGGCCCCGCGGCAGCGGCGCTGGCGCTCGCCGCTTGCAGCTTGGCGACGTCGGCGTCCTTCATGTGCCACTTCGAATCGACCGGCTTGATCAGGTAGTTGCAGATCAGGCCCGCGATCAGCATCGCGCACAGGATGTACATGGTCGTGTTGTAGAGCTGATCGCGCGGCACGCCCGCCGCGAGCTGGAACTCGCGGATATAGTTCACCACGACGGGACCGATGATGCCCGCGGTGGACCACGCCGTCAGCAGCCGGCCGTGGATGGCGCCCACGAACTGGGTCCCGAACATGTCGGCAAGATAGGCCGGCACGGTGGCGAACCCGCCGCCATACATCGAGAGGATGATGCCGAAGCCGAGCACGAACAGGAGCTTCGAGCCCATCGCTGCAAACGTCGGCGCCAGCGCGTAGAGCACGATGCCGAGGATGAAGAACGTGTAGTAGGTGTTCTTGCGCCCGATCTTGTCCGACAGCGATGCCCAGAAGAAGCGGCCGCCGATGTTGAACAGCGACAGCAATCCGGCGAAGCCCGCGGCGATCGCGGCGATCTGCGCCTTCTGCCCGGCGTCGAGCGCGTTGAAGCCGACTTCAGGCAGGCCGATCAGCTTGCCGGCGAAGATCTCCTGGAGCATCGGCGAGGCCATGCCAATCACGCCGATGCCGGCCGATACGTTCAGGCACAGCACCCACCAGATCAGCCAGAACTGCGGCGTCTTGTGCGCGTCGTTGAGATGGACGTTGCTCTTCGAGATCATCGCGTTGGCCTTGGACGGCGGAGTCCAGCCCTCGGGCTGCCAGCCGGGCGGCGGCAAGCGATAGCGGAACGCGCCGATCATCATGAACACGAAGTAGATGACGCCCATCGCGACGAAGGTCTCCCAGACGCCGACCGAGGTCGGGGTCTTGAAGTAGTTCATCAACAGGTTCGCCAACGGCGCGCCGATCATGGCGCCGCCGCCGAAGCCCATGATGGCCATGCCGGTCGCCATGCCGCGGCGGTCCGGAAACCACTTCACCAGCGTCGACACCGGCGAGATATAGCCAAGGCCGAGACCGATACCGCCGATCACGCCCGAGCCCAGCCACAACAGCCAGAGCTGATGGGTGTAGACTCCGATCGCACCGAGGAAGAGACCGCCGCACCAGCACAGCGCCGAAACGAAGCCGGCCTTGCGCGGTCCCACGCGCTCCAGCCAGCCGCCCCAGACTGCAGCCGCGATACCGAGCAACACGAAGAACAGCGTGTACATCCACCCCATGCTGGCGACCTTCCAGTCGCAGCTGGTCGTGAACAGCTCCTGAAACAGCGACATGTCTGCGCACGCCTTCGGCGCGGTCACCCCGATCGCGCGCGACAGCGGCAGCCAGAACACCGAGAAGCCGTAGGCCATGCCGATGCAGAGATGGATGCACAGCGCAGCCGGCGGCACCAGCCAGCGATTGAAGCCGGCGGTCGCGATGGTTCGCTCGCGATCCAGAAAACCTGCGCCGGCACCCGAAAGTGTTCCAGCGCTCTCGATTGTTGCCATGTAGTCCTCCCCTGCAGTTGCCCTTCTGAGCAAGCCTGCCGCTGCAATCCTGGTCCTCAGCCCGTTGCGGCGCAGCCAACGGTCCCTGCTGCTCCGCACAATCATTCGACGCGCGCCAGGATCGTCACGCGCGTCCGAGTCGTTAACCCCTCGAGCGGGGCTCTATGCCGATACACCGTGCAGGCTTCGTGAGCTTGGCCCGTTCATCCGCGTATCGCAGACAAGACTCAACCTCCGCGCCTGCACGGAGGTTGTCAATTGGGGCAGAAGCCACGATTGATGTCGATAGACAAAAGGTAGGTATCAGCAGAGTGACCGTGCACTACGAACGCAGCGCACCATTGGTTTTCTCTATCGATCCATTGATCTTTTCTATCAAGAACACGATGCGCGCCTCGTTGCGCTCGGTGATCTCCACCGTGTCGCCCGTCTCGCGGATCAGGTTCGGAATGTCAATCACCGACAAGGGGTCGGTGCAGTGCACCTCGAGCTGATCGCCTGGCTGTAACGGTTTGAGCGCCTTGCGCGTCTTCAAGGCAGGTAGCGGGCATTTCAACCCGGTGAGATCGAGCGTGGTTCTGGTCATGGGCGCAACATGGCGGGGTGAGGCGATGGCGTCAACGCGAGGCTCAGAGCAAATCCGCATAGGACAAGAAACCCACGCTCTGGCCCGGCTCGACACGCGTGATGTCGTCGCCGAGTTCGATGAGGCCGTCGGTCTCGACCAGCGACGACAACAGGCCTGCGCCTTCGCGCGGAAACTTGACCGCTTCCAACGCGCCGTCCTCTCCGCGCCGCAACGAGCTGCGAACATATTCGCGGCGGCCGATTTTCTTCTTGTAGGTGAACGCGGCACGCACCGGGATCGGCAACAGCGGCTCCGGCAGACTGCCCGCGAGCGCCAGCACCGTCGGCCGCACCACATGGACGAAGGTGACAAAACTGGCGACGGGATTGCCGGGCAGGCCGATCAGCGGCGTGCCGCCGATGATGCCCATCGCAACGGGACGGCCGGGCTTGATCGCCATCCGCCACAGCACCAGCGAGCCGATGCTCTCGACAGCCGCCTTGACGTGGTCCTCCTCGCCGGTCGAGACGCCGCCGGTGGTGAGGATCAGATCGTGGCTGCCTGCAACCTGCTTCAATCCATCCGCGAGCGCATTGCGCTCGTCGCGCAAGATGCCGAGGTCGGAGACCTCGCAGCCGAGCCGGCGCAGCATCGCCATCAGCATGAAGCGGTTGGAATCGAACAGCTGTGAGGCCGCGCGCGGCTCGCCGGGCGAAGCCAGCTCGTCACCGGTCGAGAACACGGCGACGCGGATGCGCCTGACGACGTCGAGCCGGGTCAGGCCGAATGCTGCAGCAAGCGCGACATGCTGCGGCCGCAGCCGCTGGCCGGCCCGCAGCGCGACGTGCCCTTGTGGAATGTCCTCGCCCGCCGGGCGGACATTGGCGCCGGGCTTCAGCCCCGGCGGCAGCACGATTCTGCCGGCCTCATCGAGGCGGACGTCTTCCTGCATGAAGACGGTCTCGGCGTCAGGCGGCATCGGCGCGCCCGTGAAGATGCGCGCAGTGTGGCCGGCCTTGATCGGCGCCTGCGCAAGACCGCCGGCCTGGATGCGGCCGTCGAGCGGGAATGCCCGTTCCGCGCCTTCCGGAAGGTCGGCGTTGCGCACGGCGTAACCGTCGACGGCGGAGTTGGTGAAGGGCGGCAGCGGCAGGGGCGCCGCGATATCGCGCGCGAGCACGCGCCCATCGGCGTCAACGAGTGCCACGGTCTCGATATCGGCGATCGCATTGACGCGCGTGGTGATCAGACCAACGGCCTCGTCGACCGACATCATCGGTCCGCCGAAGGCAAAGCAATCGTCCGACAGTTGCGCCATGGTGCCTCGTCAGCGTATCGCGGCGCTTTTTGCCACCGCTTCCTCGACCGGCATCGCCGCACGCAGCAGCAATGCCGCGGCAGCCTCGATATCATCGAGATGGACGGTCGGCAGGCGGGTTTCAATGGCGATGTCGGTCGCGATCCCGACAATCCCGGGATCATCGGGAAACAGCAGCGGCTTGCCGTTGGCGGCGCGATGCACCTCGATCTTGCGGTGCGGCTCGCGCTTGAAGCCCTCGACCACGACGAGATCGACGGCTGATAGCTTGCTCAGGAGCTCCGGCAGCCGCGGTTCCTCGGCGCCGCGCAATTCACGCATCAGGGCCCAGCGGTTCGACGACGCAACCAGCACCTCGGCCGCGCCGGCCTCGCGGTGGCGCCAGGAATCCTTGCCGGGCACGTCGACGTCGAACTGGTGATGGGCATGCTTGATGACGGAGACGCGCAGGCCTTGCGCGTTGAAATGCGGGATCAGCCGCGTCAACAGCGTGGTCTTGCCCGCACCGCTCCAGCCCGCAAGGCCGATGACTTTCATAACCGTTCGATCTCCGCCAACGGCTCGTCAGCCGATGGAACCCCTGGCCTCTCCCCGTCATTGCGAGCGCTGCGAAGCAATCCAGACTGCCACCGCGGATATAATTCTGGATTGCTTCGCTGCGCTCGCAATGACGAACGGAGGCATTTCACCCATTCCCCGTCATGCTTATATCGGCTTGACCCGAATGTCATGCTAACGTCGCGGCCATGATGAAGATCGACAAAGCCCCGGTGCCCCTGATCGTTCCGAACCCTGACGACCCGCGCCTGACAGAGCGCGTGACCGGCACCGACCAGACCGGCGCCAAGGTCGAGATCAAGGTGCCGATGGAACGGCCGCTGACGCTCTACCTGAATTCGCAGGAGATCGTCACCATGATGACGATCGGCGACTACCCGGAATATCTGGCGCTGGGCTATCTGCTCAACCAGAACATGCTGAAATATAATGACGAGGTCACCGAGGTCGAATACGACGACGACCTCCAGGTGGTGGTGGTGCGCACCTCACATCACACCAATTTCGAAGCCAAGCTGAAGAAGCGCACCCAGACCTCGGGCTGCGCGCAGGGCACCGCGTTCGGCGACCTGTTAGAGGCGGTCGAGAGCGTCGCGCTGCCGAAGGCCGAGCTGCGCACCTCCTGGCTCTACCAGATGACGCAGACCATCAACACCATGCCCTCGCTCTATCTGGAGGCCGGCGCGATCCATGGCTGCGTGCTGTGCAAGGAGGGCGAGCCGCTCTGTTACACCGAGGACGTCGGCCGTCACAACGCGGTCGACAAGATCGCCGGCTGGATGTACCGCCACGGCGTCGATGCCTCCGACAAGATCCTCTACACCACGGGACGGCTCACCTCGGAAATGGTGATCAAGACCGTGCGCATGGGCATTCCGATCCTGGTGTCGCGCTCCGGCTTCACCGCCTGGGGCGTCGATCTCGCTCGCCAGGTCGGACTGACGCTGGTCGGCCGCACGCGCGGTAAGCGCTTCATCGCGCTCGCGGGCGAAGAGCGGATCGTCTACGACCAGAACCTTGCTTACGTCGAGGAGGAATCGACGAAGCACAAACGCAAGGGTGAAGGTGGTGACGACTGACTTTCCGGCAACGCAGGGCGTGCTGCTCGCAGGCGGCCTCGCGCGGCGCATGGGCGGCGGCGACAAGCCGATGCGGACCATCGGCGGCCGCACCATCCTTGAGCGCGTGATCGCGCGATTGACGCCGCAATGCAGCGGATTGATCCTCAATGCGAACGGCGATCCCGCACGCTTCGCGGCATTCGGCCTGGCCGTTGTCGCCGATGACGTCCCCGGCTTTCCTGGGCCCCTCGCCGGCATTCTCGCCGCGCTCGACTGGACGGCGGCGAACCGGCCTGACATCGAATGGGTGCTGAGCGCAGCAGGCGACTGCCCGTTCCTGCCACGCGATCTCGTGGCGCAGTTGCACGAGCAGCGGGAGCGCGAGAACGCACAGCTCGCGGTCGCCGCATCAGGCGATCAGTCGCATCCTGTGATCGGTCTGTGGCGCGTCGCCTTGCGCGACGAGCTGCGTCACGCGCTGGTCGTCGAGGACCTCCGCAAGATCGACCGCTGGACCGCGCGCTATCCGCTCGCAACGGTGACATGGCCGGCCGAGCCGCTCGATCCGTTCTTCAACGCCAACACGGTCGAGGACATCGCCGAAGCCGAGCGGCTGGCCGCGCTGGATGCGGCCTCCTGACAAGAAGCGTCGGCGCAAGCGCGAGCAGACGGTTCAAGCCGCCAGCGGCACTTCCCAGGCGTCGTAGCCGTAAACCCAGCTCGTATCGGTCCTCTCCTTGAGCCAGATGTTGGCGCGCGAGGTCTCCTGCACCCGCGTCGTGCGCACCTTGCGGGTCGCCTCGAAGCGGCGGAACGCATTGGCGACGCCGTCGCGGCCGACACCGTCGAGGCAGCGCGACAGCACGGCGGCGTCCTCGATTGCCATGGCCGCGCCCTGCGCCATGTAGGGCGTCATCGGATGGCAGGCATCGCCGAGCAGCGTCACCTTGCCGTCGGCCCAGCGTTCCAGCGCGTCACGATCCATGATCGCCCATTTGTGCACGTCGGGACAGGCGGCGAGCACCCGAGTGACCTGCGGATGAAAACCTTCGAATGATGCGCGCAGATCGCGCACGTCGCCCTTCGCCGACCAGGACTCGATGCGAAAGTCCGGCTCGGGCTGGCTGGTGACGAGATAGACCTCGCTGCGATCAGGCTTGACGTAATAGATCACGATGTGGCGGTCCTCGCCCCACCATTTGGTGCAGTCGTCGATCCCTGCGCCGCCGAGCAGCGCGGCGGGATAAGTGGTGCGATAGGCGATGCGACCGGTGAATTTGGCCGGCGCGGTGTCGAACAGGAGATCGCGGACCGTCGAATGGACGCCGTCCGCGCCGACCACGGCATCGGCGATGGCACACGTGCCATCGGCAAAGGTCAGCCGGACACCATCGCCAGTCTGGTCGAGACCGACGAGCTTGTGACTGAGCCTCACAAATTCGTTCGGCACCACGCTCGCCAGCGCCGCATGGAGATCGCCGCGATGGGCCAGCAGATAGGGCGCGCCGAACTTCTCTTCCGCGCTCTCGCCAAAAATCATGTCGAACTTGATGTCGCCGCTCTTCCAGTCGCGGTTGTTCCAGGAGCGTGGATAGAACGAGTGCTCGCGCATCCGCGCCTCCAGCCCCAGCGCGCGCAACACCTTCATTGCGTTGCAGCCGATCTGGATGCCGGCGCCGATGCGGGCGAACTGGGAGGCCTGCTCGTAGACCATCACATCGATACCGACGCGCCGAAGCGCCGCGGCCGTCGCGAGCCCGCCCATGCCGGCACCGACGATCGCAACCGAAAGCGGCCTCGCCATCGCGTCCCCCACCCTGTCGCGCGGCTTGAACGCCGCGTCGTCGCCGCCTCTACGCAGGCCGGAAGCCCGCTCGCTCCAGCGCCGTACGCGCCTCATCCGAGCCGAGTGCGTCGAGAAAGGCCTGCACGGCCGGCCGCTGCTTGCGCGCCGTCACCAGCGCGAAATCATAATGCTCTTCCGCGAACGGAATGAAACCGAGGCCGACCGCATGGGCGACCGGCGCAATCGTCATGCCCCAGTCGGCGCGGTGCTGCGCGACAGCCGCAGCCACGGCATTGTGCGAGCGCGGCTGGTTCCAGTAACCTTCCGGGCGCGCACCGCCGAGCAGCCGGTCGATCAGGATGCGCGTGCCGGCGCCCTGGTTGCGGTTGACCATGATGCAGGCGGGGTCCGCGAGCGCGGCAGCGACGGCCTCCTTCGCACCGAGCCGCTCAAAACGCTTGTCGCCCTTCCGGAACACGATGCCCTGCATCCGCCGCCAACCCGGCACGAGCTCGAGCCCCTCAACGAGGTAAGGCGTGTTGTAAGTCTCGCTCTTGTCGTCGAACAGATGGATCGGCGCGAGATCGCATTCGCCGCGCTTCGCCGCAGCGAGCCCGCCGAGACTGCCGACCGCGATCGAGCGCACGGTCAGCCCCGCATGCGCGAGCTGTGCGGTGACGAGATCGAGGCCGGTGCAATGGCTTCCGACGATGACGAGATCGGGCACCCGCACATGCGGCGTGAACAGCGTCACCTCGGCGTCGGTCCCTGCCGGCATCTGGTCGGCGAGCGCGTCGATGCGCAGAAAACCGTCGGCCTGCGCGAACGACGTGATCGCACCCGACCCCTTGCCGGAGGGATAGGCGATCAGGCCGTCCTTGCCGCCGACCAGCGACACCATGACGAACTCGGTGCGGCCAAGCTCGGAGGCGACGCGCACCGGCACGGTTGCGTTCACCTTGGCATCGGAGCGCGGCGGCAGCCCGGCCATCCTGCGCAGCACCGGCACGATCATGTCGTGGAAGGTGAACATCGCCGAGGTCGGAAAGCCCGGCAGGATCACCACCGGCTTGCTGTCGCACACCGCAAGGCACAGCGGCTTGCCGGGCTTGAGCGCAACACCATGCGCGATGATGCCGGGCTGGCCGAGCCGGCCGATGATGCGATGGGACACGTCACCCGCGCCCTTCGAGGTGCCGCCCGAGAGCACCAGCATGTCGGCGTCCGCCAGCGCGCGGCGCATGGCGGCTTCGAGTTTTGCCTCATCGTCGGGAATGGCGCCGAGGAACACCGCCTCGCCGCCATTCTCGTCGATCGCGGCAGCAACGATGGCGCCGTTGGTGTCGTAGATCGCAGCCGGCGCGAGCGCCTCGCCGGGTTGAACCAATTCGTCACCGGTGGAGATCACGGCAACGCGCGGCTTGCGCGCGACAGTCACCTCGGCGATGCCGCAAGCCGCCAGCATGCCGATCTCGCGCGAGCCGATGATCGTGCCGGCGCGCAGCAGCGCCTCGCCGCGCGCGATGTCGGAGCCTGCGTAGGACACGAACTGTCCCGGCGAGACGGCTCGCCGGACGTCGATCGCATCGGATCCGGCGGGCTGGGTGTGCTCCACCATAACGACGGCGTCGGCGCCGCGTGGTAACGGCCCGCCGGTTGCGATCGGCGTTGCGGTTCCCGTCGCCACTTGCAGCTTCGGCGCGGTGCCGCAGTGAATGGTCTCGCCGTTCAGCGCAAGGCGAACGGGCGCGCCTTCGCCGGCCGCGGCGAGATCGGCCGAGCGCACGGCAAAGCCGTCAACGTTGGAACGGTCGAACGGCGGAACATCGATCGGCGCCGTGATGTCTTCGGCGAGCGCCGCGCCGAGCGCATCGGCAAGCTTGCGCGCCTCGCTCGGGACCGCGCGCGGGAACAACGCAGCTTCAAAGCGCGCCAGCGCGTCCTCACGCGAGAGGATCTTGAGGAACTGCTCCTGCTCGAGCGCGCTGCGGTCTTGCGATTGCGGGATCATCGTCATGCCAAACCCATATCACTCCCGCATCAGATAGGCATCGACCGGCGTTCCTGCCGCAAATCCCTCGTGGCTGGCGGGAACGAGCAGCCATGCATCGGCCCGGGCAATGGCCTGAAGCGGCCATTCCCCCAACGCAAGCGGGAGCCACGCATGATGTTCCTCGGCCAGCAGGGCGATTTCGGCGATGCCGACACTGGATGCGATTTTTCGCCCAAGCGGCAAGGTCATGCGTCGGCGCAGCTGCCGCGCCGACAGCCGATCGACGAGCGGCAGCACGAGCGCGAGCCAGGCGGCAAGCGCATGATCGGGCGAGCCGGGCAAGGCGACGATTGGAACCGGTCCGAGCCGCCCGACCGCGGCGGTGCGTCCGGGCTGGAGCGCGAGGCCATGGGCGAGCACGTCACCATGCCGGGCCAGCGCGCTAACCGCGGCATCCCGGCGGCCTGCGCCGCTGCCGCCGACCGTCACGACGAGATCGCAGGCGAGATCGCCGAGCGCTTCCGCGATCGATGCCGCATCTCGCGCAGCAGCTTCGCGCGTTTGCACCTGCAGCCCTGCCGCTCGCGCGATCTCGGCAATCATGTGCGCCGTAACGGCCGCACCCGGCACGTGGACGATGCACAGCCGCGGCCGCCGTACGCTCAGCTTTTCAACACCGGCGGTGCGCGCGAGCAGCAAGGCGGCGGGATGGATCAAATGCCCTTCTGCCACGGCGGGTGCCCGCCCGGCGATGTCGCTTCCGGCGCGCCTGACGCCCTGTCCGGGCACGCCCTCCGCCAGCACCTGAGCGAGTGGACCCGACACCTCGACTGCGTCGGCATCGAGCACACAATCACATCCCGGCGGCATCGCGTCGCCGGCATCGACCCAAACGGGCGCCGTCGTCAGAGGCAGCGGCGAATAGGCGGACGCGCCGACAATATCGTTGGCGCAGAGCGCCCAGCCGTCCGCAGCGGCGATGTCGCACGACGGACAGGCCGCAAGCAGCGGCGTCCCTGCCGCGATGCAGCCGGCGGCCTCCGTCAGGGGCAACTCGATCGTCGCGATCGGATCAACGCCTCGCAGCAACGCGGCGAGCGCAGTGTCGAGCGGCGTCAGCGATGGCGGCAGGCGCTGGGTCATGCGCCATGATGGACCATGCATCGCCCGGTTTGGCAACCGCTGGCAACGCGGAGCTCAGCCACCGGACTTGGCCGCATTGGGGAAGAACAGCTGCTGTCCGTCGACCTTGTAGCCGGCGATCGCCGCCTGCCCCTCCGGCGAGATCAGCCAGTCGATGAAGGTCTGCCCCAGCTCCTTCTTCACGTTCGGAAATTTTTCCGGGTTCACCAGCATCGCGCCGTACTGATTAAGCAGCCGCTTGTCGCCTTCGACGACGATGTCGAGATCGCCGCGATCCTTGAAGGCGATCCAGCTGCCGCGGTCGGACAGCACATAGGCGTTCGCCGTGCGCGCCGCGTCGAGGGCTGCGTCCATCCCTTGCTTGACTTCGCGATACCATGCGCCCTTGGCAGCGGAGATATCGATGCCGGCGACGATCCAGAGCGCGAGCTCCGCGCCATGGGTGCCCGAGCGATCGCCGCGCGTCACGAACGGAGCGCCCTTGGCCTCGATCGCCTTCAGCGCGGTGGCGATGTCCTTGCCCTTCACGGCGGCGGGATCGCTCTTCGGTCCGATCAGCACATAGTCGTTGTACATCACGTCAAAACGCTTCACGCCAAAACCGTCGGCGACGAACTTCTCTTCCTGCGGCCGTGCGTGCATCAGCACGACGTCGACTTCGCCCCTGCGCGCGCCGTCGAGCACTTCATCGGCACGCCGCACGATCACCGTCACCTCGATGCCGGTCTTCTCGCGGAAGATCGGCAGCAGATGATCGAGCAGGCCGGACTCCTGTGTCGCCGTGGTCGAGGCCAGCACGATCGCGCGGTCCTCCGCAAATGACGCCGCCACGCCCGCGGCGAGGCCGCAGAGAAGCGCGAGTGCAACGGACAGGCGGCGGACGACCATGATCGGGTTCCCATTGGCTATGACGCAATCATGATGATCGATTGCGCCACACTCGTGACGCGTTTGCGCGTTGCGCTCCCCACTCGGGATATTTCGGCAATGCGGCCCGCGCGGTGCGCCCATTGCAATTGCGAGCGCGATGGCCGCAAGGCCCGCGCCACGCGGGTGCTTCAGGATCGTTCACCAAAGCAGAGATCGCGCGTGAGGATGTGTTGCAAAGCAGCGAGATGATCGGGCATGGTCCTGGCGGACGTAAATTGAAATGCAGAATTCCACCTGCGTCGAACGCCAAAAAGAAGCAAGAATTTGCATAGGAATGCAGGATGGAATTCCTGACGACCAGCGAAGCCGCCGACTACCTTCGGCTCGGCGAACGCAAGCTCTACGAACTCGTCACCACCGGCGCGATTCCCTGCACCAAGGTGACCGGGAAGTGGCTCTTCCCGCGGCACGAGCTCGACCTCTGGGTCCTGTCGGGACTGGCGCGTCCGGCCGGCATGCTGACTGCGGAGCCGCCGCCGGTCGTGGGCGGCAGCCAGGACGAGCTTTTGGACTGGAGCCTGCGTGAATCCGGCTCGGGCCTGGGATCGATGAGCGAGGGCAGCGCGCGCGGGCTCGAGCGCTTGCAACGCGACGAGGTGATGGCGGCGGCGGTGCACTTCCACAGCCTGGAGGCCGACGGCAATCTTGCTTCCGACGCCAGTGCGACGACGCTGCGTGACGCGCCTGACCTGCATGATGCGGTGCTGGTCGCATTCGTGCGCCGCGAGCAGGGTCTCGTGCTGCCGCCGGGCAATCCGAAACGGCTGCGCGGCCTCTCCGACGTGCTTGCGCTCGGTGTCAGGATGGCGATGCGACAACAGGGCACAGGCGCGCAGATGCTGCTCGACGTGCTGTTGAAGCGCGCCGGCGCCTCGACGCGCGATCTGCGCCGGATCGAGACGCCGGCCCTCACCGGGCCGGATCTCGCCGAGATCGTCCGCGCAGGACAGGCCGATTGCGGAATCGCGACGCGTGCGGCGGCGCGCTCGGCGGGGCTCGATTTCGTGCCGCTGGTCTGGGAGAATTTTGATCTCGCAATGCGGCAACGCAGCTATTTCCGCCCGCCGATGCAGGCCCTGATCCGGTTCCTCAGCGAAAGGCGGCTGCGACAGCGCGCCGAGGAGCTGACCGGCTACGATCCCTCGCCGGCGGGACAGATCCGCTTCGCGGCCTGACGTTGACGCCCGCCCCCAAATAGTTGCAAAAGAAACCAATTCAGCCGGGCCATACCCGGGCAACACCGGCCAACGAGCCGGATCAGGGGAGGACAAGCGTGAATCCAACGAGATTTGGACTGCCGGTCGCGGCCGGCTTTGCAGCGACGTTCCTGGCGGCGGCGCTGCTGCCGGGTACGGCGTCGGCGCAGGTTTCCGACGACATCGTCAAGATCGGCGTGCTCACCGACATGAACGGCCCCGCCTCCGCGCCGACCGGCCAGGGTTCGGTCACGGCGGCGCAGATGGCGATCGACGATTTCGGCGGCAAAGTGCTCGGCAAGCCGATCAGCATCGTGATCGGCGACCACCAGCTCAAGGCCGATATCGGCGGCGGCATCGCGCGGCGCTGGTATGACGTTGATCAGGTCGACCTGATCGTCGACGTGCCGGTCTCCGCGGTCGGGCTCGCGGTGCAGAACATCGCCAACGAGAAGAAGCGGCTGTTCATCACCCACTCGACCGGCACGGCGGATTTCCACGGCAAGTTCTGCTCGCCCTATGCGATCCAGTGGGTGTTCGACACCCGCGCGCTCGCGGTCGGCACTGCGGATGCGGTGGTCAAGCGCGGCGGCGACAGCTGGTTCTTCATCACCGACGACTACGCCTTCGGCCATTCGCTGGAGCGCGACGCCTCCAGCGTCGTCACCGCCAATGGCGGCAAGGTGCTGGGCTCGGTGCGGCCGCCGCTGGCAACACCCGACCTCTCCTCCTTCGTGCTGCAGGCGCAGGCCTCCAAGGCCAAGATCATCGGCATTGCCGCAGGTCCCCCGAACAACATGAACGAGATCAAGACCGGCTCGGAGTTCGGCGTGTTCAAGGGCGGCCAGCAGATGGCGGCGCTGCTGGCGCTGATCACCGACATCCACGGCCTCGGCCTGCAGGCCGCCCAAGGGCTGTTGCTGACCACGTCGTTCTACTGGGACATGGACGACAAGACCCGCGAATGGTCGAAGCGCTATTTCGCCAAGATGAACAAGATGCCGTCGATGTGGCAGGCCGGCGTCTATTCGAGCGTGATGCACTATCTCAACGCCATCAAGGAGACCGGCACCGACGATCCGCTCAAGGTCGCGGCGAAGATGCGGGAAAAGCCGATCGAGGATTTCTTCGCCCGCAACGGCAAGCTGCGCGAGGACAATCTGATGGTGCACGACCTCTGGCTGGTGCAGGTGAAGACGCCGGAGGAGAGCAAATATCCGTGGGACTATTACAAGATCCTCACGACCATCTCGGGCGAGAAGGCGTTCGGGCCGCCGGACCCGGCGTGTCCGCTGGTGAAGAAGTAGGTTTGGCGAATGGCGAATAGGGAGTGGCGAATGGGGACGCTTCCATTTGCTACTCACCACTCGCCATTCGCTATTTGACGACCCCGATCTCGCGAAAATACTTCATCACGCCCGGATGGATCAGCTCCGGCTTCGGCGCTGCCGCGACCGTGTTCGACGCCGTGGTCTCGCAGGCCTGTGCGAGCTGCTTGCAGAAGGCCGCCTCGGCGCCGTGCAGCGTCTTCGCGAGGCGATAGGCGACGTCATCGGGGAGATCCTCGCGCGTGAGGACGAAACTCCACGAGCCGAGCGAGGCGATCGGCTCGGCCTGCTTCGGATAGGAGCCGGCCGGCACGCGCAGCGGCTTCAGGAACGCATGCTTGGCGCGAATGCGCGTGATCTCTTCAGCGGTCGGCGCAATGAAGCGCGCGCCTGACGCGCTCGATGCCACCGCGGCGAAACCGGGCCAGCCGATGCCCGCGCCCCACAGCGCGGCAACGCGGCCGTCCTCGACCATCGCCGGCCCATCGCCGGCGCGGTCGAGATAGATCGCCTTGAAATCCTCGTCCTGCTTCAGGCCGAGGCCATCGAGCACGTAGCGCGCCAGGATCGGCAGGCCCGAGCCCTTGGCGCCGAACGCGACGGGCTGGCCGACGAGATCGCGAATGGTCTTGTACGGACTGTCCGCCCGCACCACGAACATGCCGGGGTTGGAATAGATCGCGGTGAGGATCTTCAACCGCACAGGCGCGCGGCCGATGCCGGCAAACGCCTCGTAGGCGGGCTCGCCCGCGACCAGCGCGAGATCAAGCTCGCCCTTCTCCAGCAACGGAATGTTCTCGTTGCTGCCCTTGGTGTTGCGGGGCGCGATGGTGATTTGCGGATCGGCCGCGTTCATCGCCTCCGCAAACGCGTTGCCGTAGAGCGGAAAGCCGCCGCCGGGCGTCGCGGTGCCCAGGCTGAGTGTCGTGGTCGGAATGGCGTTGCCTCCGGTTTGAGCAGCAGCGGGGCTTGCGAGTGGTGCGAGCAGCGCCGCGCCGAGAAGAATTGCGATTGCGAATCTCATGATGAGTCCCGGCCGCCCCGCGTCAACATCGACTTGCGGCGATGTAGGCAGCGGGCGGTTTTTGTGAAAGCATGCAGCCCAACGACAATAGAACAATGGGAGACGTCATGTTGCGAATTTTGCGTAACACTGTTTTTGGGCTGCTGTTTCTTTCAACTCTCCTCAACGCCTCCCCTCCCGCCTCCGCCGCCGGCTACCCCGACCGCCCCGTGCACTGGATGATCGGCTTCGCCGCCGGCGGCCCGGTCGACATCGTGGCGCGGATCATGGCGCAGGCGCTCTCGGATCGCCTCGGCCAGCAATTCATCGTCGAGAACCGCGCCGGCTCCGGCGGCAACATCGCGGCCGCCGCCGCGATCAACGCAGCCCCCGACGGCTATACGCTCTTGTTCGTCGCACCCAACAACGCGATCTCGACCTCGCTCTACAAGAAGCTGCCTTACGACTTCCTGCGCGACACCGTGCCGGTCGCGAGCATCATGCAGCTCACCAACATGCTGGTCGTCTCCAATGCGATGCCGGTGAAGACGGTTCAGGAGTTCATCGACTACTGCAAGGCCAATCCCGGCAAGATCTCCTTTGCCTCGTCCGGCAACGGCACCTCGGTGCACATGTCGGCCGAGCTGTTCAAGGTGATGACCAAGTGCGACATGGTGCACGTGCCCTATCGCGGCTCGGCGATCGCCTTCCCCGACATCATCTCCAACAAGGTGCAGCTGATCTTCGACAACCTCCCCTCCGCGCTCGAGCAGTCGCGCGGCGGCACTGTCCGCGCCCTCGGCGTCACCTCGCCGCAGCGCTGGCCAACCGTGCCCGACGTGCCGGCGATCGCCGAGACCGTGCCGGGCTTCGAATCGGTCGGCTTCTACGGCATCTCCGCGCCGAAGGGCACGCCGCCCGAAGTGATCGAGATCCTCAACAAGGCCGTCGGCGAAGTCCTCAAGGACCCGAAGGTCATCGCGCGGCTGACCGAGAACGGCGGCATCCCGAAGCCGATGACATCAGCCGAGTTCGGCAAGCTGGTCGCTGACGAGACCGAGAAGTGGAAGAAGGTGGTGGAGTTCGCCGGGGTATCGGTCGACTAGGGGTGGCCCTGCGCGGCGCCCGTAGCGCGCCAGCAAAGCATTCGGAGGGACCTGCAGGCCCCTCCGGAATCACAATGTGCGAAAACAACCCCATGCACAGTAGAAAAGCCACGTAATCACAATGGGTTACGGAAGCGAAAAAAGGGCCTTCGCGAGCCGATTTGACTCGTCGGGCAAAACAGGAGCATAAGGGCACCATCGTCAATTTCGGTAATTCAAAAATCACCGGCAATGCTGCGCCAGGGGTTTCCGTCCGCCGGAGCCAGCATTGCACCCCCGCCTCCATCCCTGTAAACGAACCGCGCACCGTTGCTGGCCGCACATCCGCGGCCGTCCCGCGGCGGGGCCTGTAGCTCAATGGTTAGAGCCGGCCGCTCATAACGGTCTGGTTGCAGGTTCGAGTCCTGCCGGGCCCACCAGCCTTCGCTCGCTTTGTCGCGCCAAATTGGGTCCGATTCGATTCCAGGGCTTCGCGTTCGGGCCAATACCGACCGTGAGTTCACTTTCGCTGACTACCATGCCGACGAACCTGGGGCATCACAGGGAGGTCGCGCGCTAATCGCGGATCACTTCGATGGCCGAGCGCTGGGGCCCTGGTTCAACAAGCTGCGCCGAGCAAGGATCGCTGAATTTGGCGGCGTGCCGTTCGCAAGTAGAGTAAAATCGTCAAGGCGAGCGGCAAACATCAGGCGTTAGAGCCCTGTGCGTGAGTGGGTTCGAGAGTTCCGCGAGTATGTGCGAGCCTACCGGGCCTATGTCTCGGCCAACCTTTTGTGGGTCAGAGCGACGCATCGCAGTTCACTAGTCTAGGAGCGGGCTTGTAAACAAGGAGGCCGAACATGACTGCAATCTCCTCTTCACCCACCCGGCGCAGCCTCCTCGCAGGGTCAGTCGCAACTGGTGCCGTCGGCTTGCTTCCAATACATTTCGTCGCCGCACGCGCGCAATCGAAGCAAGGAGGGTCCCCGTTTGGTACTACCAAAGCCGACGCAATTCTTCCCTTCCGAGTCAATGTCCGGGGTGAAGACCTCGCTAATCTCCGCCGGCGCCTCGCGTCCACGCGCTGGCCCACCAAAGAGCTCGTTGAGGATCGGTCGCAGGGTGTGCAACTGGCGACGCTGCGGGCGCTCGCCCGCTACTGGTCGACTGAGTACGACTGGCGCAAGTGCGAGGCACGGCTGAACGCGTTGCCACAGTTCACGACCGTGATCGACGGGGTGAAGATCCATTTCATCCACGTCAAGTCCCGGCATGAGAACGCGCTGCCGCTGATCATGACGCACGGCTGGCCTGGCTCGGTCATCGAACTCCTCGATACCGTCGGTCCCCTGACTGACCCGACCAAGTATGGTGGCACTCCCGACGATGCATTCCACCTGGTGCTGCCGTCCTTGCCAGGCTACGGCTTCTCGGGTGAGCCGACCGAACTCGGATGGGACGCCGCGCGCATCGCGCGTGCGTGGGCGGGGCTAATGGATCGCCTCGGCTACACGCGCTACGTCGCCCAGGGTGGCGACGTAGGAGCGGCAGTAACGGATGCGATGGGGCGCCAGGCACCCAAGGGACTTCTCGGCATCCACGTCAACTTGCTCGCGGGTGTGGCGGCAATGTCCGACAAGCTGCCCGCAGAATCCGAGAAGGAACGCGCGGCGCAGAAGGCGGCCGCGACGTTTAGGGCGAGTGGCTTTGGCTACTTCCTAGAGCAGTCGACGCGGCCACAGACGATCGGCTACTCCCTGCTGAATTCACCCCTCGGGCTCGCGAGCTGGATGCTCGACCATGACACGGACAGCTACTACAAGATTTCCCAAGCGTTCGTGGAGGGTAAGCCCGCGGGCAATCTCACCCGGGACAGCATCCTCGACAACATCACGCTGTACTGGCTGACGGGCACTGGGGCCTCGGCCGCACGGTGGTACTGGGAGGCCGGACAGGCCGCAGCCCGTGCGGCCGGCAAGTCTCCTCCTGCGGTCGCGGTTCCCGTGGGATTTTCGACGTTCCCCGGCGAAATCTTTGCTGCGCCCCGAAGTTGGGTCGAGATTATGTACCCCGGCCTCGCCTACTTCAGCGAGGTCGAACGTGGCGGACATTTCGCCGCCTGGGAGGAGCCGAAGCTGTTTTCAGATGAGGTACGCGCAGCCTTCAGATCATTGCGCAAATAACGGACCAGAGGCTCGACGGCTCGGGGTATTGCGACGAGACGCCAGCGCCCGGTCGAACCGGATGGTGCGTGCGAACAGCTTTGGTGCCATTCCGACTTGCGTCGCAAACCGGCGCTGGAATTGACTGGCGCTAAGGCCGGATTTTGCAACACTGTCCTTGATCCGCGCGCGGCCGCCGGCGGCGACCATCATCCGGGACGAGAGGCCGATCGCGCAGTCCTGCGTGCCGCTTTCGAGCATCGACCCGACCCAGCGCTCGACAATGTCGACGCGCTGAGCAAAATCACTTGCCATCCGCACCGCATCGCCAAGCGCCTCGGCGGATTTGCCTAGTCTAGCGGGCAACATGTTCGCTACTGCGGCGGGTGTGGGCGGACGCAGTTGCGCTCTTGGATCGATGCGGTGTTCATCTGCATCGACTGCGTGAAGCAAGGTCGTCGACTTCCAGAGAACGGTCCGGTGCCCCGAGCGGCAAATCAATTTTGCCGGGGGGCCCGGGCAGGCGATCTTCGCCAGCGCATCGATCAGCAATTCGCTGGTCCGAGGTCCGCGCGGGCACGGATTCGGCAAACTGTCGGAATAGCGCCCGGGCCTGCTCCATGTCGAGCGTCGGTACGTCATGCATTGATTTGTTGGTCCTCTATACCAATCGCCAGCGCACAGGGCGGGCATTCAGGGCTCGATTGGTATCGCGATTCCGCGCCCGTGAGGACGTGCTTTCGCGGTCTTTCTTGTGTAATCTCTTTCTGTAGTCGTCGGGCCAACACTTAGATAGGCGACGCACGGATCACGGTGACCGCGGTGCAACAAATTGCGGACTGGCTCAAAAAGCTCGGCATGTCCGAGTATGCGCAGAGGTTCGCCGAGAACGACATTGATATGGCCGTTCTCCCCGACTTGACCGACCAACATCTCAAAGACCTTGGCGTTTCGCTCGGCCACCGGTTGAAAATGCTGCATGCGATCCGCGATCTCAGCAACGTCTCGGCTGCCGTAACGGCACCTTCTGCACTCGTGGATATCGAGCCAACTCGGCGAGACGACGCCGAGCGTCGCCAACTGACGGTGATGTTCACCGACCTCGTTGGCTCGACCGCGCTCTCGACCACGCTCGACCCAGAGGATCTGCGTTCGGTAATCGGCGCTTATCATAAGTGCGTCGCGGAGACGGTCGCCCGGTTCGACGGCTTCGTGGCCAGGTACATGGGCGATGGGGTGCTCATCTATTTCGGCTATCCCCACGCTCATGAGGATGATGCCGAGCGTGCCGTCCGCGCAGGACTGGCGATCATCGAGGCGATCGGCAATCTGGGTATCCAGGAGCCGCTCCGGGTGCGTATCGGGGTCGCGACAGGCTTGGTCGTGGTTGGCGATCTCGTTGGTGCCGGCGAGGCCCAGGAACGCGGGGTGGTGGGCGAGACGCCGAACCTGGCGTCTCGTCTGCAGGGGATCGCTGAGCCGAGCACGGTTGTCATCGCCGAAGGCACCCGAAGGCTGCTCGGAAACCTCTTCGAGCTACAAGACCTCCGGCCGCAGGACCTCAAGGGCATCGCCGCGCCAACGCGGGCCTGGGTGGCGTTGCGGGCGAGCTCCGTGGAGAGCCGCTTCGAGGCGCTACACGCAACTGGCCTGACTGCCCTCGTCGGGCGGGAGGAAGAACTCGAATTGCTTCTACAGCGTTGGGCCAGGGCAAAGACAGGTGAAGGCCAGGCGGTCCTGATCGCCGGTGAGGCTGGGATCGGCAAGTCGCGTCTCACTGCCGCGCTTCTGGAACGACTCGCCGGAGAGCCGCATACGCGTTTGCGCTATGTCTGCTCGCCGCAGCACACCGACAGCGCGCTATATCCGATCATCGGGCAGATGGAACGTGCCGCCGGGCTGGCGCACGACGATACACTGCACGCGAGGCTCGACAAGCTTGATACCCTGCTCGCTCAGACCTCGACCTCGATCGGGGACGCTTCGCTCTTTGCCGAGATGCTGTCGCTTCCGAATGATGGACGCTATCCCGCCCTCAAATTGACCCCGCAGCAGCACAGGCAGCGAACATTCGAAGCGCTCATCTCACAATTAGAAGCGCTTACACGGCAAAGCCCAGTCTTGATAATCTTTGAGGATGCGCATTGGACCGATCCTACGAGCCTAGAAGCTTTCGGCCGGATCGTGGCCAGGATTGAGACCCTTCGCGCGCTAATGATTGTGATATTCCGCCCGGAATTCGATCCGCCCTGGATCGGGCGGCAGCACGTGACCGCCATGACGATCAATCGGCTGACGAAACACCAAGTCGGCGCCATGATCGACGGCGTAGTCGGCAGCAAGCTCCTGCCGGCGGGCATCAGGCAGGACATCATCGAACGTACCGATGGCGTCCCCCTGTTCGTGGAGGAGATGACGAAGGCAGTGCTGGAGGCGGAGGGCCACGGCGCAGTCGAACGCACGATTGCCGTCATTCCGTCCCCGGCCTGGGCAGTCCCCGCAAGTTTGCACGCCTCATTGATGTCGCGGCTCGACCGGCTCGGCCCCGCCAAAGAAGTGGCACAGATTGGCGCGGCGATCGGCCGGGAGTTTTCGCATGCTCTCCTGGCGGCGGTGGTGCGCGTGCCAGCGGCGGAACTGGGATCAGTGCTGAACCGTCTCATAAAGGCTGGTTTGCTTTTCAGGTTAGGCTCGCCGCCGAATGCAACTTACCTATTCAAGCATGCTTTGGTGCGGGACGCGTCCTATAGCACGTTGCTGCGCCAGCCCCGCCGCGCGCTCCATGCACGCATTGCCGAAGCAATTGAAAGCCAATTCGCCGAAACAGCCGAGAGCCAGCCGGAACGGCTAGCACATCACTGCACTGAGGCCGGGCTGATCGAGAGGGCGGCGGCCTTATGGGGCAAGGCGGGACAGCGGTCGCTAGCGCGTTCAGCGCTAGTAGAGGCGACGGTTCAGCTAATCCGCGCTCTTTCACAGATTGCGACGCTGCCGGGCACACCAGCGCTGCGTGGCGACCAGATCAAACTGGAGGTCGCGCTTGTGAATGCCTTGATGAACACCAAGGGCCACGCGGCCCCTGAGACTATCGCATCTCTCGATCGAGCCCGCGCCTTCATCGCGCAAGCGGAGTCACTCGGAGAGCCCCCTGAAGACCCGTTGCTCCTGTTTTCAGTCCTCTATGGGTTCTGGGTCACGAACTATATAAAGTTCAAAAGCGACGCTCTCCTCGACCTTGCGACAGAGTGCTTGGCGCTTGCCGAGAAGCAGGGAACAATGGTTCCGCTCATGCTTGGGCATCGTATTATGGCTACGTCTCTGACGTGTACGGGCGTCCTTGCAGAAAGTCTGGCACACTACGATCAGGCGATCGCGATCTACGAACCCGCCGAGCATCGTACGCTGGCGGCTCGATTTGGCCAGGACATTAGGGTCGCAGCCCTATCCTATCGGTCCTGGGCTCTATGGCTTCTTGGCTTCCCCGAGGCTGCAGGCAGAGACGCTGAACAGGCGCTCAAGGAAGCGCGCGAGATCGGCCAAGCAGCCACTTTGATGTATGCCCTGTTCCATACATCCTTTACCCATATCTGCTGCGGAAACTATGCGGCAGCAAGCGCCGAAGCTAATGAACTTGTCCCCCTGGCAGACGAGAGAGGTTCATTGTTTTGGGGGTCGCTCGGAATGGTGGTCCAAGGTTGCGTCTTGGCCCTCACTGGGAAGGCCTCAGACGCGGTCCATGTGATCGACTCGGGTATCATCGCACGTCGGTCAACGGCGGCAACAGCGCTAGTGCCATTCTGCTTGTCGTATCTGGCGGGCGCTCATGCTGAACTCGACCACTTCGATGATGCACGGGACTGCATTCGCGAAGCGATGACCCAGGTAGAAACAACCAAGGAAAGTTGGTTTGAGGCCGAGATCAAGCGCATGGCAGGCGAAATCGAGCTATCGTCGCCCAACCCAAACGCAACGAAAGCGGAAGAATATTTCGAACATGCGCTGGCGGTCGCTCGTCAGCAGCAGGCAAAGTCCTGGGAACTGCGTGCGGCTGTGAGCATGGCGCGGCTGTGGTACGATCAGGGCAAACGACAGCAGGCCCACGATATTCTCGCCCCGGTCTATGGTTG
Organism: Bradyrhizobium sp. LA6.1; assembly: GCF_040547805.1. NCBI lineage: Bacteria > Pseudomonadati > Pseudomonadota > Alphaproteobacteria > Hyphomicrobiales > Nitrobacteraceae > Bradyrhizobium > Bradyrhizobium sp. LA6.1. The sequence goes on from NZ_JBEPQK010000026.1 coordinate 109,827, forward strand.
GTTCACCGAGGGTTTCGACACGCTGGACTTGAAGGAGGCCAAATCGCTGCTGGAGCAGCTCAAGGCATGAGCGAGAGCAGCGAAACGTCGCGCAATTGATCGCTCGAACAGGCGCGCGCATCGATGCCGCCATGACCGCAACCATCGATTTCAAAGGATCGCCGCGCGATGTCGGCGGATCGAGCTTGGCCGCCAAGCCTCGCAAACCGGCCGCGCTCGTTCGGCGTGATGCCGGTGCAGCGGATCGCGATCAAGGCCAATGCGCCGCCGTCAAGGCGAGCATGCCGCCACATACCGTGCGTCGCGCCGCCACGAAAATACATCACCGGAATCGCATAGTTCGGAGCAAGTGCGAACCGATTGCTGCCTTTGCGACAGGCCCTATCAGGTGACGAACGGGCCTGGCCTTGCCGTCCCAAGTGGCCGCTGCTTGCGTAACTTTTGCGAACATCTCGCTGATACGGGGCTGGAGCTCGATCAGTTCTACGATCTCGCACCCCCCCGCGATGGAATTGCGCACTGCATTTGCTTTTTCAGGCGCCACCTCTCCAAGACGAATTCGTTCCATCAGAGGACCGGCGCGAGCAGGCAGGGAAAAATAGGTGAAGCGGGCGCCCGAAAAAGACATCATCTGCTGGATCGTCGCGCCACACGCCTTGGTCTGCGCGACGGACCGCTGGTAATCGTGCGGCTCGACGCAAAAACCGCAGTGCTGAAGACCGCTCCTTCCGGCCGCAAGGAAGGCGCGCCAGCTTGACGGCTCATTGTCGAGCGGCTGAATAAGCTCCAGCTGCACCCCGCCGACCTGGCAGAATCCGAACATGATCAGCGGGCGTGAGGGCCTCTCCAGATACTTGTTATCAGTGACCACCACCGGACCAATCGTGAGCCAGGGCCCGATACCCTGGTCTATCCAGCCCTTGATGGCTTGCTCAAGATCGGGCACCACATAGCCGAGCTGATCAGCGCTTTTCTCAAGCAAGGGGATGTCCGCATCGATTGGCTTGCTGAGGCGCTCCATACGATTCTCCGGTGCTGCCGAACGTTGTCGCGCAGACGTTCCGCGACAACCTACTATAACCCTGGAAAATTGCAGTAGGACGGCTGTGCCGCGGTCGCGCGCAGATGCAGCTTTCCTGGCGGGACTCAATCAAGGGATCTAAGAGCAATCGGGTTACGATGTCCCCATTCATTCCAACCTGAACCCGATTACGCGTCGCGCTGGGTCAGGAAGTTTATGCAAGTGCGCAGCCATTCGAGGTCTGGACCTGCAGGCACACCGGCGAACGCCGAGTTGTGGAATTCGCGCGCTGCAGCCTCTGCAAATTCGGCTGCCGCTCGCTGCGCCCATGGGATGCTCCCGCCGTCCGCGATGATCTGATGTAGCCTCAGCACTTCGCGCGGCAAACGTCGCTCGCGGGGCCGCGCCAGAAAGGTGCTAATCCACGCACGGTCAGAGGGATTCGCCCGACCCAGGGCGTGCGCGAGCAGAAGCGTCCGTTTGCCTTCCCAGAGATCTCCGTCGATCTCCTTGCCGTAACGCCCAATGTCGCCAACCAGGTTAAGAACATCGTCGGTGATCTGGAAAGCCAGTCCAAGCAGATAGCCAAACCGATCAAATCGACCGAGATTCTGGTCCTCGCCGTTGGCAACGAGTGCACCAATCCGCATGGGGTGAATGAAGCTGTACCAGGCCGTTTTCTTGAGCACGAGCCGCAGATAATCGTCCGTCGTAACTGTGAGATCATTGTCTCGTACCCATCCTAGTTCGTTGGCCTGCCCCTCCAAGGTCTCGACGACCATGTGATCGACTTCGTCGAAGATGCGCAGCGCCGTCACCGGGCCGAGCCGCTCGCCGGTCTTGCGGAAAAGGCGCATAGCGAGTGCGTTCATGGAATCGCCGGTGTTCACGGCAATTGGAATCCCGGCGCGGCGATGCATTGTCGCAACGCCACGCCGCCAGTCGCTACCGTCTTCAATATCGTCGTGCACGAGAAATGCATTGTGCAGCATTTCCAGGCCGGCGGCGGCAGGAAACGCATCCTCCGCGCGGCCGCCCAGCGCTCTCGCGGTCGCGATGCAGAGGGCAGGACGAAGGCCCTTGCCTGACCGGCCCATGAAATCCGTCACGAGCCCATACAGGTGGCGCTGCGGTTCCCACGTCGGTACACCTTCTGTGAGCATATCGGCCAGCATGTCGCGATACCACACCAGGCGGTCCAGAAAGCCGGCCGGGCCTACGATCTCGCCGGCCAATGGCACAGTATCCGCGACCTTGATCAACGCATCCTGCAGGGTGGGCACATCAACCAAGCGGCGCGCCATCGTCGCCGGGTCGACCGCATCAAGCGCGCCGACATCATCCGCGGCGGCACTGTGCGAGTCGAGCGTGTCGGCGACGGCATGGGTGAACGGCGATACCTGCTCGAGCAGGGAGCTCGCCTGCTCCAGCAGCGGCGACGCACCGCGTAAGGCGTGGGCAGCTACCTGCGCGAGTGAAGCGTCCCACGGCAGGCCGGCCTGGTATCGCGCAGCATCGTGCAGCCGCCATGGCAGGAGGATTTCAGGTTCGTGCAGCGGCCACAGCTCACAGCGGCTTCCGTCGAATTTCACGGCGTCAAGCAGGCCATTCACTGCGCGCCGAGCTGCCTCATTGGCTGCCTCCATCGTCGCGAGGTCGGTATGCGTGCGAACGTAGTCCGACGCCAGAAAAAGGTTTGGAATGGCGGTGGTCGCCTCGGGACGCAAGGCCCAGGTTTCGACTTGGTTCACCAGAAGCGGCTCGGAATTCCGTAGCCAGCCCGGGCGTGCGGGATCGTTCTCAATGTTTGCGCTGAGGAACCACGAATGCAAATCCTCATCGCGCAGCACCTCATCACCGGCATCATTGAGCGAGCGCTTGAGTTGATTCCATGTCTCGCGCACCACCTCTTCACGCGAGCACCGCATGGCTGGGCGTCCGTCCGATCCCGGCGCCGTCCAATCAGAAAGATCGACCGAGAGGATGCCGTGCACATCGCTATCTCGGAACAGCTCAGACGGCACATCACGCCAGAACTGAAGCTGCGAGATGCTCGTGAGCGCCCATTCGGTGTCGATGTGAATCACGTGCCCGTGCGCCGACGGCACCGCGCGGTGCAGATAGAACTGCACGCCGTTCATCCACTCCAGGTTCGGAGCCAGCGCGCGCAGGTTGGCGAGCGTCGGGTCGGCTGCCGCCAAGCGGTCGCTCACCAGGGGGGCGATGTCCTCGAGCGGGAGCGCCGCCACGTAGTGGTCGCCATGCACCATGATGCGCTGGCCGTGCTGGCGAGCGACGACGCCGGTGATCCGTCCGCTCTCGTAAAGGATCTCCTCGACCCGTGCGTTCTTGACGTACCGCACCCCTCTCGATTCGAGATACGCAAGCCACGGGTCGATCCAGACGAGATTCGTCGGCCCATCGAGCACGCGATCAGTCGATCCCGCGATCGGATTCAGGATCGTGAGCACCAGCTGCACAAAGATGTCGCCGATAGTGCGCGCACTGGCCTTGCGCGCTTTGGACGCCACCAGCGAGCGCGTTATGCCGGTGGCGAGGAACTTCTGGTATGACTCCGACCGCTGCTCGGCGCCGACGAACTCCCACCAGCTCGTGCGTTCGTATTCTGCGAGCCGGCGCTGGGGGCACGACGTGAGTATCTGCCAGACGCGCGCACCGAAGAATGCCAGATCGTCGGGTGTGAGGCCGGTGGAGTGTTCGAACAACAGCAGGATGTCCCGCAACGTGGTGCCGGCATCGCGGGGCGAGAGCGGAAAGCCCGCCGGTACGACGAACGGGGGCTCGTCGTATTGCGTGAACTCCAGTCGCGTGGTCGGCACCAGGTGATCCGCCACCTTGCTCCCGTCAAACGACGGTATGCGGCGCATGGTCTCGATTACGTGCTTGTAGAAACCTGGGAAGAATCGAAACCCATGCTCGCCGGGCACCCGATGCTGGATCGAACTCCCAGCGCCATCGGCGACCTGATGTCCGCTGGTGTCCTCGCCCTCGTGGAAGACGGGAATGCTGCGGGCCTTGCCTCCCGCAATATCGCCGCTCTCGAGCACCACGACATCAAAGCCGCGCTCGACCAACTCGTGCGCGGCACTCATGCCGGCGACACCGCCGCCCAAGACGATAACCTTAGTAGGCATGCTTCACCGAGCCATGACCACTTAGTCCGACTTTTAGCCAGCTTTGGAGGCGTCACCGAGCGCGCGGGACGCGATACATCAGATCACTCTCGACGATCTCACGAGCACTTTCAAGCATGAGCTTCATTGCACAAAGTTGCCAAACGTACGCCAGCAGCCAGCTGTATTTTACCAAGTAGAGAGCTCGAAGCGATCCGCATTAGGAATTGGGCGAGTTTGCCGATTGGCCTTCACGGCATCTCCTTAAGCTTAGCCTTTGCCAGGTCCGCGTAGAGCCCCTCGGGATGATGGTCCAAGAACACGATGAGCGCGGCCTTGCTACCGATCTCCAGCGCGAGCTCAAGGTCGCGCCCTGGATCGGCCTGCGGCTTGGCCTGAGCGGAAGCCGCGGGTTCGGGGTCTCGCACAGGCTGACAGAATTTTCCTGCTTTCAGATCATATGCGAGGGTATCGATGGGCGCTCCGTGTTCGTCAATTAAGTCAATGAACAATAGACCGCTGCTCGGCGCTTCCACAGTTATTCTGAACCCGTCTTTCTGGCGCTTCGGTTCGATTAGCGTGTTGTCGTCGATCCTCCTCACTCTATAGGTTTTCTCAATTTTTCGCCGGGCGGCCTCGTCATCGATCGAAAGGGCAGATTTCAAATCCTCGATGCCTATTGAGATTTGCATTTGCATCTCCTCCTAGTCTTGTACCGAGGCGAGTAGCGATCAAGTGAGCTTAGCCCCGAGACATTTGTCCGTACACGCCGCGATCGCCGGAAATGTCAATCGCTACGGTGCCCCGATTTCAATCAGCTGTACGATCGCATCGTGTTCCTTGATGCGGAGCGCCATCTTCTCGCACACACGGAAGACGAAATTCGGCTCGGCTGTGACCTGCAGGAACTGGACGCATACGTCTGTGGCGATGACTAGCTCGACTGGCTCGCCGCCAAGTGCCACAACCACGCCGTTCGCAACGGCGGGAGTGACGTTAAGCGTGGACGAACGTAGCAGCGGACCGCCGCCCAGAAACGGGAGGATGCGATCTTGCGCCAATACAAGAGCCGGCGATGGCGTCTGAGCGACAAGAAACAGCGCCTGGTCGAGCACCACCGCGAACGGTCCGAAGTGACCCTGCGCTTCCAGGAGGCCAATGGCCCGGGCTATCCCGACTACCAGCCGCGCGTCTCTGGTTGTTTGGGGCTCCGCTGCAATGTCAACCTGCGGCGCCGGAGGGAATCCGAGTGGGATTGTCCAAAGTCCACGGCTTGGCTCCCCGCCGGTGATTTCCCAGAGCCTTTGCGGGGGCGCTGGGCCGACATTTATGGGAGGGGCAAACCTATTCTGTCCCGGGAATGCTAAGTCTGGCACCAATCCCCTGAAGACGACGGCGTCCTCGAGACGAGCCAGTACGCTGGCAGCGCGCCGGAATAAGGCCAGCACGCTGGTCATCTCCGGATCGGCCATCTGCGCACCCCGCACGGGCACTCTTACCTGTAACGTCGCCAACTGGATGACACGCTTGTCCTGGATACCTAATATTATCGGCGGCGGAACAGGCGATATTGTCGGCGGCGGAAATGGCGGCGGCGGTGCAGCCCAAGCAGCCCAATTAGGCGGAGCAACCTGGGTGATAACTTCCTGCCTCACGAAGTCGGTATCCCCGGGCAGCGGCCCAAGCAACGGAAGGAACGTCGCCGCGATCCGTACGCGGCTAGCTTCCTCTTGAACGACTTTGTTGACACGAGCCCACTGCTCGTCGGTCCAAGGCACTTGCGGATTATCGGTTGTCATCTCAGAGGCCCCCCTAATCAGATACATCGGGAACGAGATGTCGTTTGTGCTTGCGCACGAACGCAAATATCTTGAGCTCAAAACACCGTCTGCGCGCACTCCAGGCGGCTTCGAATAAGTCTTCACTCTACATGTTTTGCTGCCCCCGCCGTTACGACGTATATGTCGTACGAGGCGCGAAGCGTCTTCATGTCCACTCTGCCAACGCCAATACACTGGGCGCGGTTGAGCCAAGCGAGTTCTTTGTCAGCGGTCGCGTAGGTTGGAGCAAGAACGAACGGCGGCAGTATACCGAAATCTCCGCGGATGGCACGTGCGTAGCCGTCCGCACCCAGGTCAAGGATGCCATCATACAAGCAGTCGATCCGCGCGCCAGACAGCGTCTGCAGACACTCCGTCACGTTGACTATTCCAACACCATCCTTGCGGATGCGCAGCCAGTTGACCCCGCCGGGCCGGACGATCCCCTCGAAGCGCGGCCCAACGAAGCGTCCTCCCGTGACGTGCAAGTTGATCCGCAGTCCATCCGGCATAACGCCTATTACCTCCGTACGGATGGCCACCGTGCCGGCCCAGAGGAACGTGGTATCCCAGTCCCAGCGGGGCTCGCCTGCAGGTAGAGCAGCGGTCTCGACCGGTGCCGCTCCGCAGCCCACCTGATACCGGGGACATTCGGCGGACTCCCGTAGGCGCGGAGAGATCGGCTGGCCGGCAAAGCCAAGCACCGGCAGAAACTCCACCGTTCCGCCGGATTGGCCCGGCAGGAGCGCCCGGAATAGCCGGCCGTTCGCACCGTGGACGCGCGGTGCGGATTGCCCGATTGCCTGACGGACCGAACCTCCGTTCACCCGGTACTCCACCGTGACAGCCTGACCCGGCCGCACTGGAGAGACCGCTACCGTGACCGATGCCGGGGTTCCCGGAGAAATCACTGCAGCGGGCACGGGCGTATCCGCCTCGCCCCATCGCAGCTCCGAGCCGTCCCGTGCGCGCTGCATCGAAGGCATGCATGCTGCCTTAGCTGGAGCTTCATCCGTTTGCAGCGTCAGGGAAGGCGCCGGAAGAAACCGGTCACACGCCGGAATAGGTGAGGGCTTTGCCGCAGCTTCCGCAAAAACGCACGGCCGTCTATTGACGAATCCGCGAGACGGGGAATTCACGGGACGCTCCGCGGCGTGAGATCGAGACCCCTGCGCATCCGCCATGCTTCGTCTTCCTCGGCGAGGATTTCGAGTGCGCGCGCAATGAGATCGCCGGGATTGGTCACCAAGGGGGGGGCGCAAGCCGCCGCCTGCTGCACCGAGGAGTCTCCCCAGCGCGCAGCGTTTTGGCGTACCGATTGAAGCGCGTCAGAAGGTTGTCGAAGAAGGCCGCGCTTTTGGGCCGCCCCGGTTTGGACGCCAGCCGCATCGGCAAGTCCCGGCAAACGCGACAGCGGCGACGCCCCCGGGGGAGAGAGCCCCGAGTCCTCGACCGCGCTTTTCGATCCATAGCATTTGCCTGGCATTTGCTCGACCGACTTCGCATTCTGGTTCTGTCTAATAGACTATATTGTATTGCGTGTACAGGACAGGGGCTGCTGCCGGTAGTTGGCGACCTGCTGGATCTCCCCACGCCGGCGCCAGCCCGCTTGCGACGGCGAAAAACCGCTTGCCAGCGGCGCGATACGCTATCGCAAGGCGGATCTGTAGAACCCGATATCGTCTTGGATCACTGCGTCCAGTCCGACTGGTACGCGAGCAGGATTTGCCAGATCAAGCTTCCGAAACGCGATCTTGTCGCGCCAGACCTTTCGCAAAAAATCCTCAAATACGAGAATTGTCAGTCGTTCACCCGCACATCGTCGGTATCCAAAGCCGAACGGAGCAAAGCCGGCATAGTCACAAACCGGATAGCTTCGTTCGTCCGCAACGACAAATAAGGTGCCGAAGCCGCTATTTGTAATATGGGCGTTTCGTCCGTCCTTGACCTTGAAATTGGTGATGTCGAACGGGCACCGTGCCAGGCCGATTTGCCGACACTTGTCATCGTTGATCTGCGCGCTGGTCGGGACGCGGAGATATCGTTGCGGATCGAACGTATTCGGATCCGTCCAGTGAACCGGATCCAGGCTGGTGCTGGCATGCGGTGTGGATACATAGCTGTCCCTTTCAAACGGCATGTCGATCTTTTGCTGCGGAGCCTCCCCGCGGACGCTTGATCTCACATCATGGATAGCGGAGACGCTGCCACCGTTCGGCGAAATCACGCGAAACAATTCCATTACGAATAGCTCAAGTGGCGAGAAAGACGTACCTCCGGCAGTGTCGAAATTTCCGCTCATTGTCTTCTGAAATGATGCTCGCACGGCCTGGTCGCCGCGGTCTTCCGACAGGAGCGACATGACCCGGAAAATCGCATTGCCCCATTGGCTTAGCGCGACGAAATCGTGGAGGCACTCAATGACCATGTCCTTCTTGCTGAAATGACCGCCGTCCTGGGCATTCTTCAGCCAATGCCAGGCCATGGTTCTCTCGGGATTTTTGATTTTGCCCGATTGGATATCGCTGATGCGTTTGCCGATCCACGATTTGAGAAAATCCTGAAGCTCACGAACCTTCATATAGTTTTGGTAGGTAACTGGCAGCAACGGATCCCGATAGGCAAAGACCGTATTGAACGCCTTTCCTATTTCACGAACCTCACGGGGAATATCGCTGCCAACAAGTCCAAGGTGAAGGTCCCAATAGAGGTCGAAATAGTGGTCGAGGTAATGCTGCATGAATGGCCTGTCAGCGAATTTCTGATCTAAGAGCTTGTCAAAAAAAGCTGTAACTTTGGCGCGGTACATCGGCTTATAGAGATCGGGCGTCACCGCCGAAAAATAGATTCGCTTGCGAAGATTATTCTCACCCCGCTTCTCGAGACCTTGCAGGAAAACCATCACGCCCTCCTCAGGGGTCGGTTTCCAGTCACGATAGATGAGACCAAAACGATCACGAGGGAGTGCATTCTCCTTACTGAAATTAAGGTCAATCATTGGCAACAGGGGCCGCTCCCCTTCGTAAACGTTCGTCAGGAAGAACGGTATGACGACTTTCTCGACGTAGATCGGATCGAAATTGGCAGGAATCGCGGCGCGAAAACGTTCAACCGCGGTGACGATCTGCTCCGGTATCGGTGACTGTGCTGCAGCGCTGGACGCCTCTTGTGCTCGCTCCCCCACCCGCACCACGTACATGTCGAACTGCGCGCGAAGCGCGCTCATGTCCACCTTCCCCACACCGATGCACTGGACGCGGTTGAGCCATTCGAGCCTCGGATCCGCAGTCTCATATGTCGGTGTGACCACGGCGGAGATTTGCTGGTCATACTCACCGCGCAGCGCCCGAGCGTAGCCGTCGGGACCAAAATCGGCGACCCCACCGTAGGCGCCGTACACGCGAACACGGTCCCGCGTCTCGAAACACGCCCGGACGTTGACGATCGCAATTCCATCCGGGCGGATATGCATCCAGTCCGCCGCGCCGGGTAACACGACGGCATCGTGACCCGGCCCAACGAAGGTCCCTTCCGTGATGTGCCAATTGACCCGGAGGCCGTCGGACATTGGGCCGACCAATTCTTTGCGGAGCACCACCTTCAATGATCCGAGGAAGCTCGTATTCCAAGCCAAGCGGAATGGGGCAGAGGCGGCCTCTTCGGATGCCCCCCAACGAAGGCGCGAGCCGGCGTTTGCCATTCCCTCGCATGCAGCCGAACTGTCGCGGGCGCAACGCGGGGTCTGATCCGCCAGGCCGGTGATCACCCCCCGCACCTTGGGAAAAAAACCCAGCACTTTGGGCGTGAAGCCCCATGCGAGAAGGGTCCGACCTTCTTCCGAACTCCGGTCGAAGTGCAAAGATCCTGGCATCACCGGCTGCAGCCGAGGGGCGACATCGCTTCGCCACTGCCAGCAAACGACCGGCCCCTGCCCGATGCGCGCGACCGCCGGGTAGACGCATTCGGCACCGCGCGGAAGCGCCTGCAGCGTGACGCCGGCTGTTTTGACCGCCTGAGCTACCACTGACTCGTATGCCGTCGAATCCCCGGTAAGCGCCAGGTCTCCCTGGACGACGCCACGTCTGTGCTGGTCTTTGATCGACAAGTGAAGCTGGCGACCGATGCACGCCATATCGATGGTCCCGGGCCGCTTGTCGGTACCCATGCGCTCGCGGCCGACGTCGATCGCAACCTGGGTCGTATCGAGCAGTCGGAGCATGTACATCCGCGCTTTGTTCTCATACACCGCTGTTGCGGGATCGAACGATCCATCAAGCATCACAAGCACGCTCGATGCGCCGTTGGAGGCCGCCTTCAGGGACGCCTGGCTTTCGGGAGCGTTGTCCGCCACGGCAGCAACCACTATGAACATGGCGGCATACGGCCGGATCGAGGTGTCGGTGAACTTATTCGACCAGAGCTGTGCGACAGCCGCGTGCCTGCCGTCCGCGTACTTCAAGGTTATCGGCCTGTAGCCACTGCCGGCCAATGCGGCATTCACGAGAGGTACATTGGAGCACTCGCCGTAGAGGTGCACCATTTGACCGTTATAATACTGAAGCTCATTCGGCACGACTGCGCCGCTGGCGGTCGTATAGGTCTTGCCCGTGATGATGTACTTGTCGAAGAGTGGTTCGTACCGCTCATTATCGACATCGGACGGTGGCGGCACGAACGCGTCCAAAGTCAACTTGCTCTTCGCTTCTCGGGACAGTTGCTGCTCGAAGGTGCGAAGCACTTCTTGAACGTCCTCTTTGCTATGAGGAATCTGCAAGAGTCGAATGACATCCGAATTTCCGAGCTCGCCGGCTGCGGCGAGCCGAGAGGCCTCGCGGATCATTCCGCTGCTACGAATCGCTGTGCCCACGCTGGTCTCCCTTGAATAGAATGAACCGCGCCAGGAGCCGCGCCGCTTTGTCCGTTCGAACCATTATTCCTGAGCGCGAATGTCGGAATTTATAATATCCTGGTGGTCCTTGCGAATGCCACACTTATCCACCTCCTGGAAGTGATCCGACTTGAGGTATGTGTTGGGCCTCAAGGAGGACTACAAACGGCAAAAACGCTACATGCCCGAAGAGATCGTCGCGAAGCCTGCGGTAGGTCGAATGTCCTGGTCTCGCAGGGCAAAACATGTCCAGGCGATCGGCCAGATCGGCGTGGGCCCTTTCGTCGACGAGGAATTTCTGGGGGTGTAAACAGCACGCCGCCAGCGCCAACAGAAAGCCTAGCCCGCAAGTCCGCGCGGGCGGTGGCTTGCATTAGCGGCACATGAGGTCGCGGCCGCGCGACCTCAATTTCCGGTGCGATTAATTTCGCACTGCAGCTGTTCGAAAAGAATCCGTATCGCGGGTTGCGGCGCGTCATCGACATTTCCGGCGATGGGCCGAACAACGACGGAGCCCCCGTAACCGGCGCGCGCGACGCTGCCCTGGAGAAAGGCATCATCATCAACGGCCTCCCGATCATGGTGAAGGAGCCATCCCTCTCGACGACCGATATCGAGAACCTCGATCTCTATTACGAGGACTGCGTGATCGGAGGGCCGGGCGCCTTCATCATGACGATCAAAGATCGCGAAAAATTCCAGGCAGCGATCCGGACCAAGCTTGTTCGCGAAGTTGCGGGCCTCACGCCAGAGAGCGGGATCGTCCCAGCCGCCGAGAAAGAGCCCCGGGTGCCCTGTCTGATCGGCAAAAAAAATCGCAGGAGCGCGGCCGGCGGTGAGTGTCGAGACGATCATTCAGAGCCGCCGGGCGAACAAACTTTGGACAGCAGTTTATCATGGTCGCAGCCCCACGCGTCGGGACATTGGAGCTGCTAACGTCCGTTCGTGGCCTACACCGACGAAATCCCGCGCTCGTCCCAATGACGGCTGTTAAGGGGCGACCGGAAATGGCTAACATATGGCCAAAACAACGCGACTGGCGAGTAGGCTTTGGAAACTGTGCCCCAGCAGGCCGTAGTCAGCATATATTTGGGCACAAGGAGGTGCGAAATGGCGACAGCAGCTACCCAAGTCGTTCTTGATACGCCGGCGCCCGTGTTCCAGCTTCCGGCCACCGACGGCAAGATTTACGCACTGGACGACGTTGCGGGCGAAAAAGGCACGGTCGTCGTCTTCATCTGCAACCATTGTCCCTATGTCAAAGCGGTGATCGACCGCATGGTTTCGGACGCCCGCGTGCTGATGTCGGAGAGCATAGGCTTTGCGGCGGTTTGCTCGAACGATGCGGCGAACTATCCCGAAGACTCGTTTGAGAATATGAAGCGTTTCGCGAGGGCTCATGATTTCCCGTTTCCATATCTCCACGACGAGACCCAGACAGTCGCTCGGGCGTATGGGGCGGTCTGTACGCCGGACTTCTTCGGTTACAATGCCGACCGCAAGCTCAAGTATCGCGGCCGGCTCGACGAAGGGCGTGCGACTCCGCCTCGCGCGGGGGCGCCCCGAGAGCTTGTCGAGGCCATGCGCGCGATTACGACCACCGGTCTTGCGCCGGCTGACCAAAAGGCGTCTATTGGCTGCTCGATCAAATGGAAGGACGAATGAAGCCGATCCCTGTCAACAGGTTTCGTATCTGAGACCGCCGCGTGCGGCAGCATTTGCTGCACATGTGCGATTTGACTAGCGGCATCACGAGGACCCTGCGGCTGCTGCCGGAGTCGCGTTCGCCCCTTCTCCTTCAGGTCTGCTTCCGGGGCAACACGAGGCTTCGGCTCCTGCAATCCGACCCGTCAGTGCTGCGTCGCTTTTGCGACACCGATCGACTCCTGTCGAGCGCTCGGACCAGATTTGCTCACCCTGAGTTCTTCCGGTGTTGGCCCGTTTGGGGCACGCCAACCGGCCCGGAAACTGTCCGCTTGTCGAGGGGAGACGGGAAGTGGCTCGCCCGCGGTCAAAATGGCGTATTGACTCCAACCGGACGTTGCGCACCCCAAGACAGGAACTGTGGTATCCTCCGTCAAATGCGATGGGACGGTTCAACGAAAGCGGCTGCCCCCTCTAGTGGCACTTACTGCGCGTCCTCGTGTCCTCGCCGGGCTCCGGGACAGCACAAAATGGCCTGGCATCCCCACCTCTTAGGCGCCTGCTCGGCCCGCGCCGACGAGGTGATCGAATGAGCGCGCTAGGCAAGCTGGTGCGATCCTGCCGGCGGAAGACCGGTCCGAGTAAGGGGTAACGCTCTCCCGGGTTCGAGGAGGACCAGCGTCGTGAAGCGGGACTTCGACCTCATCGTCTATGGCGCGACGGGTTACACCGGCCGTCTCGTCGCCGAATATCTGACGACGTCCTATCGCGGCGACGATGCTCCGTCCTGGGCGATCGCGGGACGCTCGACCGACAAGCTTCAGAAAGTGCGTGCCGACATCGGCGCACCAGACGATTTGATTTTGGTGAAAGCGGATGCCGGCGAACCGGCCAGCCTACGTTCGATGTGCGAGCGTGCGGCCGTGATTATCACGACGGTCGGGCCTTATCAGCTTTACGGCCCCGAGCTTGTGGCGGCCTGCGCGGCCACCGGCACTAGCTATGTCGATCTGTGCGGCGAACCGGCATGGATGCGGCGCATGATCGACGCCCATCACGAAGAGGCGAAACGGACCGGCGCGCGCATCGTCTTCTCCTGCGGCTTCGATTCCATCCCGTTCGATCTCGGCGTGCTCACGTTGCAGGAGAAGGCGCGCGAGAAATTCGGACGCCCGGCGCGGCGGGTTAAAGCCCGCCTGCGCAAGGTGAAAGGCGGCATGTCGGGCGGCACCGCAGCGAGCGCCCAGGCGACGTTGGCGGCCGCGGCGCGCGACCCGGCCCTGATCCGGCTGCTGACCGATCCCTTCGCGCTGACACCGGGGTTCACCGGGCCGTCTCAGCCGTCGGGCCTTATCCCCGAATACGACCCGAGCATGAACGTGTGGCTCGTGCCGTTTCCCATGGCGCCGGTCAACACCAAGAACGTACACCGCACGAATTTCCTGTTGGGTCATCCCTACGGCACGGACTTCGTTTACGACGAGATGATGGTCGCGCCCGGATTTGGGGAAATCGGTCGCGTGACGACGGAGACCTTCGCCACCATATTTTCCCTGCTCGGGACCGGCGGTCTCAAACCCGGTGCAGGCCCGACTCGGGAAGAGCGCGCGAAGGGCTTCTACGACATCCTCTTCCTGGGCGAGCTGCCGGATGGCCGACGGGTCGAGGCGGTCGTCACGGGCGACCGCGATCCGGGCTACGGCTCGACCAGCAAGATGATCGCCGAGAGCGCTCTCTGCCTCGTGCGCGACGTGCAGGGCGAGGGCGGCACCTGGACGCCGGGCGCGCTGATGGGTCCGGCGTTGCGCAAGCGTCTAAAGGAGCGCGCCGGCCTCACCTTCAACGCGCGTTGAGGTAACGCTCAGAACTGCAGCGGCGTGCTGGGCTACGTGGATCGTAACCAACGAAAAGCGCGGATTGGCGTGCGCGGCCTCAAATCCGGTTCAATGGCCGCTTTCGGCCCGTTTGAGACATTCCCTCTGGCTCTGAGAATGTCCGATTATCGAGACAGCGACGAGCTCCATCGCAAGGTTGCACGATGAAGAAGGTAGTCAACTCAGCACTGTCGCGCCGCCGCTTTTTGCGGCTCACGTCAGTGGCCGCGGCATCAGCTCTGACTCCAACGGTGTTGTGGGCCGAGCAGCAACAAGCAGCGGATTCGGCCACATCCCAGGCCGTGCCCGCACGCATCGCCACGTTCGAGGAGGTATGGCGGACCGTGCGAGATCGTTTTTACGATCCGCACCTAGACGGGCTCGATTGGTCGGCCGTCCGGGAACGTTACTTGCCGGACGCCGCGCGGGCGAGTTCCGAAGAGGCGCTGGCCGGCGTCATTAATAGTATGCTCTCTGAGCTGCATGCTTCGCACACCCGCTACTACACACCGTACGAACCAGAGTACTACCAGCTTTCTGATATCTTTGCTGGTGCGTTAAGGCGGCGCGGACTGGAACGTGTTTTTCCGAATGGCCGTATCTCCTATCCCGGCATTGGCATCCTCTCGCGTCTCGACACGCAGGGTCGCAACATGATCACCGGTGTTATAGAAGGCACGCCAGCCCAACAAGCCGGCCTGCTCGCTGGCGATGCGATCGTCTTCGCCGATGGTGCACCGTTTGAGCCGGTACAGTCATTCCGTGGCAAGGTCGGCAAGGAAGTTGTGCTGGGGCTGCGTCGTGCCGGCGCGTTTATGCAAATATCGGTTACTCCGGTCGAAATTGAGCCCAACAAGATGTTCTTGGACGGCTTGAAGGCCAGCGCCCGTATAATACCGGCCAACGGCCGAAGCATCGGCTATGTTCATGTCTGGTGCTACGCCGGCTCCGTGTATCAGCGGACGCTCGAGCATCTTCTATCGCAGAGTCCCCTGAACGGCGCCGACGCACTGATCTGGGACTTGCGCGATGGCTGGGGCGGCGCGATCCCCGGATATCTTGATTTGTTCAACACGCGAGCGCCGACGATACAGGTCACTGATCGCAATCGCGCCAGCGAACTCGAGAACGTGAAGTGGCGCAAGCCTGCCGCCATGCTTGTCAACGGTGGCACCCGCAGCGGCAAGGAAATCCTTGCCTATGGCTTCAAGAAATATCGGCTTGGCGAGGTCATCGGTAGCCGGACCGAGGGAGCTGTCCTCGCTGCGACGGCATTTCTCATTGATGGCGGCTTGCTGTTGCTCGCGGTCGGGGACGTGGAGGTCGACGGCGAGCGGCTGGAAGGCGTTGGCGTCGCACCCACGATCGAGGTCCAAGCCGAGCCGGGCTCCATGGGTCTAGATGATCCTCAACTCAATCGTGCAATCGCAGTCCTATCCGTGGCCTGATCCTCGGGAGGCAGCTAAGAGATCCATTCCTGACTAGGTCCGGTTTGCGCGCCAAAAGCTGCCCTCCCTGCCAAGTCGCAGTTTGACCCAGAACGGTCGTTAGGCACGCAGTTCATTCGATCGCCTTCTGCGGGCGCAGACCACCGTCAAAGCCGGGCCGAGCATCACCGTCTTGTCGAGGAACCTTGCCGCCGGATCTGTGTTGTCGATCGCAACGCGCGACGCCAATGGCCAGGACCGCGTGAGCTCGGCTAGCGCGGCGTACTTTTGAAGACGACAACACAAACAAAAACGCCGCCTCGGTTTCCGGAAGCGGCGTTTTGTATTCGAACATCGAAAGAGGAAGATTTCTTGTCCTTGGCAG
>NZ_JBEPQK010000027.1:0-85816 GCF_040547805.1 Bradyrhizobium sp. LA6.1
ATGGGATCGAGGTCATCGCCAAGCCGACCGACCGTCAGCCCATAACCGCCGCCGCCTGACCGGCTCCGGCCGTCACCAAAATTTGGCGATAGCTCCAGTCGGAGTAACATAGACTTGAATATGCGCGTGCGTGCAAGGCGCGCAGGGTGAGCATATTGCAGAGAGTAGCGTAAGGGTAAGACCGATGAACCAGGTCGTCTTTCTGGTCGATGTCGACAATACGCTTCTCGATAACGATCGTATCCAGGCTGATATCAAGGCCTACCTCGAGCGCCGGTTCGGAGCCCCCTGTCGCGATCGGTACTGGGCAATTCTCGAGGAGTTGTTCGAAGAACTGGGCTATCGAGACTATCTCGGTGCGCTCCAGCGGTACCGCATTGAACACCCGCAGGACATGCACTTATTGTCCATGTCGTCATTCCTGGTCGATTACCCGTTCGCCAATCGGTTGTACCCGGGATCCCTGGATGTGCTCGAACGACTACGTCAGTGGGGCCCAACCGTCCTTCTCACCGATGGCGACGTCGTCTTTCAACCCCGGAAGGTCGAGCGCTCCGGACTTTCGGAGGCAGTCAACTCACACGTGCTGATCTACATCCACAAGGAACTCGCGCTCGAAAATGTTGAGGCTCGCTATCCGGCGCTGCACTACGTTCTGGTTGATGATAAGCCGCGTATCCTTGCCGCGGTCAAAGAGGCTTGGGGCAACCGCGTCACCACCGTCCTTCCCCGACAAGGACAATATGCGCATGACGCGAACGCCCTCGCCTCCTTCGCTACACCCGACGTGACGGTGGACCGGATCGGAGATCTCCTCGACTGTGATCTGGGACGTCTGCTTGCGCCAGCCCCACGACTCGAAGCCATGCGGAGGTGAAGCGATGAAGGGAACGCAAAAACTCCACGAACTCGGACAGAGCGTTTGGCTCGACAACATCACCCGCGACCTGCTGAACAGCGGCACTTTGAGGCGCTACATCACCGACTTGTCGCTGACGGGACTCACATCTAACCCCACAATCTTCGACCATGCGATCAAGAACAGCTCTCACTATGATTCAGCTATCCGCAGCAAGCTCTCGGAGGGAAAGTCGGGCGAGACGTTATTCTTCGAACTCGCAATCGACGATCTAGCCCAGGCAGCAGACCTGTTCCGTCCGATTTGGGACCGCACCAACGGTGTAGACGGGTGGGTCTCGCTCGAGGTCTCGCCCCTTCTCGCGCATGACACGGCCAGCACAATCGCGGCGGCCAAGGAACTGCATGCGCAGGCGAAACGCCCCAACCTCTTCATCAAGATACCCGGTACACGAGAAGGATTGCCCGCCATCGAAGAAACGATCTTTGCCGGCGTGCCCGTGAATGTGACGCTATTGTTCAGCCGGGAGCACTATCTCGCTGCCGCCGAGGCATATCTGCGCGGCATCGAGCGGCGGATCGCAGCCGGTCTAACTCCAAATGTTGGATCCGTTGCGTCGGTCTTCGTCAGTCGCTGGGATGCCGCCGTAGCGAACCAAGTGCCCGCGCAATTGCGCAATCAGCTCGGTATTGCAATCGCGAAACGAACCTACAAGTCGGCTTGCGAGTTGCTCTCCTCGGCTCGTTCGCGGCGCATCTACAACGAGGGTGGGCGGCCACAGCGCCTGTTATGGGCGAGCACAGGAACCAAGGATCCGGCAGCGTCTGATGTTTTGTACGTCAAGGCGCTGGCCGCGCCGCTCACGGTGAACACCATGCCGGAAGGTACGGTGAAGGCCCTGGCCGATCACGGCGAGATTGGAGAGATGTTGCCGTCCGATGGCGGTGATTCCGAAGAGGCACTCTCGCAATTCGCGAAGGCCGGCGTCGACATCGAAGCGCTAGCAGCGACATTGCAGGATGAGGGCGCCAAATCGTTTGTCAAATCCTGGAACGAGTTGATGAGTGTCATCTCCGCCAAGACCGAGGTACTCAAGAAGGCAAGCTAAATTCCAAGCGGGACAAAGGTCTTCCATGAACATACTGGTCATTGACGTGGGCGGCACCCACGTCAAGATCCTTGCCTCCGGCGAAAAAGTGAAGCGAGAAATTGACTCCGGGTCGACTATGACAGCCCGGCAGTTGGTATCGAGCGTCAAAAAGCTGGCCGATGGCTGGGAATATGACCTGATCTCGATTGGCTATCCGGGCCCGGTCGTGCATGACCGTCCTATGGCGGAGCCTCACAATCTGGGAAAAGGCTGGACGGGCTTCGACTTCGCTGCGGCATTCAAACTACCGACGAAAGTCATCAACGATGCGGCGATGCAGGCACTCGGCAGCTACCAGAGCGGCAAAATGTTGTTTCTCGGGCTAGGGACGGGACTCGGCTCGGCGATGATCGTCGATGGCATCGTGCAGCCGATGGAGCTTGGACACTTACCGTACAAGAAGGGGATCTATGAAGACTATGTCGGCGCGCACGCGCTGGAGGAACTTGGCAAGAAAGCATGGCGGAAGCACGTCGAAGATGTCGTTGAATATCTGGTTGCGGCACTCCAACCGGAGGACGTCGTGCTGGGCGGCGGCAACGCCAAACTATTGAAAACACTGCCGCCATTATGCCGGCTTGGGGACAATGCCAACGCATTCAAGGGTGGATTCCAGCTGTGGGACGGTCCGCCAAAGGGAAAGATCACTCGCTCGCGCAAACAAACTGCACAAGCCGCGATGGCGCGTTAGACAGGAGCGATGAATGGCAACGGCCACGAATACGGCCACCGAGCTTCCTGCCTGGCAGGCCCTGTCCGCCCATTTTCGGAAGATCGACCGCTTGCACCTGCGCGAGCTCTTTGCTCAAGACCCCAAACGCGGCGAGCGTTTGACGGTCGAAGCAGCAGGACTCTATCTCGACTATTCGAAGAACCGGATTACCGACGAAACGCTGGCTCTGCTGTTGCAACTGGCCCAACAGTCCGGGCTCCGCGCGCGGATCGATGCGATGTTCGCAGGCGAGAGGATCAACGTTTCCGAAAAGCGGGCCGTCCTGCACGTCGCGCTCCGCGCGCCGAAGGGGCAATCGATCCCGGTCGATGGCGAGGACGTTGTGCCCCAGGTCCATTCGGTGCTCGACCGCATTGCCGATTTTTCCAATCGCGTACGCGGCGGTGCGTGGCGCGGCCACACCGGGAAGCCAATCCGCAACATCGTCAGCATCGGCATCGGCGGCTCCGATCTGGGGCCGGTGATGGCCTACGAGGCGCTCAAGCATTACAGCGACCGCGCCATGACGTTCCGGTTCGTCTCCAACGTGGACGGCACCGATTTTGCGGAAGCGATCCGCGATCTCGAT
Source organism: Bradyrhizobium sp. LA6.1 (assembly GCF_040547805.1). Taxonomy (NCBI): domain Bacteria; kingdom Pseudomonadati; phylum Pseudomonadota; class Alphaproteobacteria; order Hyphomicrobiales; family Nitrobacteraceae; genus Bradyrhizobium; species Bradyrhizobium sp. LA6.1. The sequence continues at coordinate 3,311 of NZ_JBEPQK010000027.1, forward strand.
CCAGCGGAGACGCTGTTCATTATCTCTTCCAAAACCTTCACAACCCTTGAGACCATGACCAACGCCAGGAGCGCGCGCAGCTGGTCGCTCGCGGGGCTTGGGGGCGACGAGGAGTCGGTCGCGAAGCATTTCGTTGCCGTGTCGACAAACGCGAAGGAAGTGACGAAGTTCGGCATCGACACCTCCAGCATGTTTGGCTTCTGGGACTGGGTTGACGGTCGATACTCCATGGATTCGGCGATCGGACTTTCGACGATGCTTGCCATCGGTCCCGACAACTTTCGCGCCATGCTCGGCGGTTTCCATGAAATCGACGAGCATTTCCACACCGCGCCGTTCGAGCGCAACCTGCCGGTACTAATGGGGCTGCTTGCCATCTGGAATAATAATTTCTTCGGCGCGCAGACCGTAGCGGTGCTGCCTTACGAGCAATACCTGAAACGGTTTCCGGCCTATCTCCAACAGTTGACGATGGAGAGCAACGGCAAGCACGTCACGCTCGAGGGTCATCCTCTCAGCTACGACACCGGTCCGATTTATTGGGGTGAGCCCGGGACCAACGGTCAACATTCGTTCTACCAACTCATTCACCAGGGCACCCGCCTCATTCCCTGCGACTTCATTGCCTTTCACACGACCCTCAACCAACTTGGAGAGCAACACGACATGTTGCTCGCCAACGTCTTCGCGCAGGGCGAAGCGCTCGCATTCGGCAAGACACGTGACGAAGTAAGGGCAGAGCGATCTGCCGATTGGCTCGTTCCACATCGCGTTTTCGAGGGAAACCGACCGTCCAATACGATACTGCTGGAACAGCTGACACCCGCGGCGCTCGGCAAACTCGTCGCACTGTACGAGCACAACGTCTTCACTCAGGGTGCAATTTGGCAGGTCGATTCATTCGACCAATGGGGCGTCGAACTCGGCAAGGTGCTGGCGCAGCGCATCATTCCGGAACTCACCAGCGAAGCCGAACCCAAATTCGGCCATGACAGCTCGACCAATGCGTTGATCCGCAGACATCGCGCATTCAGGGACAAGTTGCACTAGACACTGATCTCGACACGCCACGTTAACAGCGCACGGGGAGAGATAATAACGCCGCAGCAAAAAAACAGGAGCCACTCATGCAACTCGGAATGATCGGCCTCGGCCGAATGGGCGCCAATATGGTGCGAAGACTTGTCCGGCATGGTCACCAATGTGTCGTCTTCGACATGTCGCCGAACGCCGTTTCGGAACTGGTGAAAGACAACGCGACGGGAAGCTCCTCGCTCTCGGATTTCGTGAAGAAGCTCGAAAAGCCGCGCGCGATCTGGTTGATGGTTCCCGCGGCCGTCGTGGATAAATCGATCGGCGATCTGCTGCCGCTGATTGAAGCCGGCGACACGCTGATCGACGGCGGCAACTCCTACTACATCGATGACATCAGGCGTTCCAAGGAACTGGCGCAGAAGGGCGTCAATTATGTAGATGTCGGTACCAGCGGCGGTGTGTGGGGTCTTGAGCGCGGCTACTGCATGATGATCGGTGGCCCTGACCAGGCAGTGCAGCGGCTGGATTCGGTCTTCAAGACCCTTGCTCCGGGTGTGGGCGAAATCCCGCGCACGCCGGGACGAGAGCGCGCCGCCGCCGGCACCTCCGAGCATGGCTACCTCCACTGCGGGCAGAACGGAGCCGGTCATTTCGTCAAGATGGTCCATAACGGTATCGAGTACGGGCTGATGGCGGCGTATGCCGAGGGGCTTGGTATCCTGCGCGCGGCGAACATTGGCAAGCAGACGCACGCATCGGACGCCGAAACAACGCCGCTTCGCGTTCCCGAGCACTACCAGTATGACCTGAATCTGCCCGAGATCGCAGAAGTGTGGCGGCGCGGCAGCGTGGTTGCCTCGTGGCTTCTCGACTTGACAGCAACGGCGTTGCTGGAAGATCCGGCGCTTTCCAAATTCGCAGGGCGCGTATCCGACTCCGGCGAAGGACGCTGGACCATCGCAGCAGCGATCGACGAGGCGGTCCCCGCTCCGGTGCTGACGACGGCGCTTTACGAGCGCTTCAGTTCTCGCGGCGAAGCCGATTTCCAGAACAAGCTGCTTTCGGCGATGCGCTACGAGTTCGGTGGACACCTGGAAAAAGGCAGCCAGTGAGAGACCCAGATGGCCTTGAGCGAACCCAGATCCGACGCATTGGTGTTTTTCGGCGCAACCGGCGATCTTGCCTACAAGAAGATTTTTCCGTCGCTGCAAGCCATGCTGAAGCGGGACCACCTCGATGTGCCCGTCATCGGCGTCGCGAAGGCCGGCTGGACCCTCGACCAGCTCAAGGCCCGAGTACGAGATAGCCTCGAAACGCACGGCGGCCTCGACGCCGCTGCGTTTGACAAGCTAGCCGGTCTTTTACGTTACGTAGACGGCGACTATGCCGATCCGACTACGTTCGACGCCCTTCGCAAGCAGCTCGGTTCGGCGCAGCGGCCGGCACATTATTTGGCGATCCCACCCGCATTGTTTGCAACCGTGGTGGAGCGGCTCGACACTGCCGATTGCACAAACGGCGCGCGCGTGATTGTGGAGAAGCCATTCGGGCATGATCTCGTCTCCGCACGCAACCTCAACAGGATTCTGCTCGCCAGGTTCGACGAAGATCACATCTTCCGCATCGATCACTATCTTGGAAAGCGACCTGTTCACAACATGGTCTTCTTTCGCTTCGCAAACGCGTTCCTGGAGTCGTTCTGGGACCGCAAGTTCGTGAGTAGCGTGCAGATCACGATGGCGGAGAATTTCGGCGTGCAGGGTCGCGGCGCGTTCTATGACCAAACCGGCACAATTCGCGACGTTATCCAAAATCATCTGTTTCAGGTCTTGGCCAATCTCGCGATGGAGCCACCGGCGCGATCGGACAGCGAATCGCTGCGTGACGAGAAGGCCAAGGTTCTCAGATCGATCCCGCCGATCGCTGAGAACGAATTGGTGCGCGGACAGTTTCGCGGCTACCGGCAGGAGCCGGGCGTTGCTCCGGAGTCGCAGGTGGAGACGTTCGCCGCGCTCCGGCTGGAGATCGACTCCTGGCGCTGGCAGGGAGTACCATTTTACATCCGTGCCGGGAAATCGCTTCCCGTGACTTGCACGGAGGTGATCGTACGCCTTCGTGAGGCGCCGCGGATCTTCCCCCATTGCGCCGCAATACCGAATTACTTGCGGTTTCGCATCAATCCCGACATGGCCATTGCTCTCGGCACGATGGTGATGGACGAGGATGATCGAGAAATCGGGGAGCCTGTCGAATTGCTGGCCAGCCGGCGCCCTGGCCCAGAGGAGATGGATGCATATGAACGCGTGCTCGGCGACGCGATGAACGGCGATCGGACGCTGTTTGCACGACAGGACTACGTCGAAGAAGCCTGGCGGATTGTCGATCCGGTCTTGAAGAAGACGACACCCGTCTACGAATACCATGCCGGAAGCTGGGGGCCTCACGAAGTGGACAAGAATGTCGCGCCGCCGGGCGGCTGGCACAACCCGACGGTACTGTAGCGCGGAGGTGAGGAATGTAGATCGAAGTGCTCCTCGATCCCGGCTCTGTTGCTCGATGGCGGCGGCTCGCTGACGATGCACGCACGCCGGTTGGCGCGCCAGCGGCCATGTAATCGACACCCGCGGGAGGAAATCAACCATGACCGACGTCGAACTCGACCAACTCGCGATCAACACCATCCGCACGCTGTCGATCGATGCAGTGCAGGCCGCGAACTCCGGTCATCCCGGCACGCCGATGGCGCTTGCTCCACTTGTCTATACGCTCTGGAACCGGGTCATGCGCTTCGATCCACAAGATCCGATCTGGCCCGGCCGCGACCGCTTCGTGCTGTCGAACGGCCACGCGTCGATGCTGCTGTGGTCGGTGCTCCACCTCACGGGCATGCAGGCCGTGAATGCCGAGTACGAAACGCTGGGCAGGCCCGCTGTCACCCTCGACGATATCCGACGCTTTCGCCAGCTTGGGAGTCACGCGCCGGGGCATCCCGAATACCACCTGGTGTCCGGCGTGGAAACGACCAGTGGCCCGCTCGGACAAGGCATTGCGACCAGCGTCGGTATGGCAATTGCGCAGCGCTGGCTCGCTGCGCGATACAACAAGCCTGACTTTGCCATCTTCGACTACGATATTTACGCCGTATGCGGCGACGGCTGCCTGATGGAAGGCATCAGCTCGGAAGCGGCGTCGCTGGCCGCCCACCTCGGCCTCGATAACCTGTGCTGGATCTACGACAACAATCATATCACGATAGAAGGCAGCACACAGCTGGCCTTCACGGAAGATGTAGCCGTCCGTTTCACTGGCTATGGCTGGAACATCCTGTACGTCAGTGATGCCAACGATATCGCGGGCATCGAACGGGCCTTGACGACGTTCCGCGACACGAAAGGCCGGCCGACGCTGGTGATACTCAGTAGCCACATCGGATATGGCTCGCCACATCGTCACGATACTGCTGCGGCACATGGCGAGCCGCTCGGTGTTGAAGAAGTCAAACTCACTAAACGCGCTTATGGTTGGCCCGAAGAATCGAATTTCCTGGTGCCTGACGGCGTTCTCGAACAATTCGCCGCCGGCGTCGGCGTGCGAGGCGCAGAAGCCCATCGCAAGTGGCGGGAGCTGTTCGCCGATTACCGTTCAAAGTATCCAGCCCTGGCGACTGAGATCGACCAGATGCAACAGCGCACGCTTCCGCAAGGCTGGGACCGCGACCTGCCGGTATTCCAGCCGGATTCGAAGGGCGTTGCGGGTCGTGAGGCGTCGGGAAAGGTCCTGAACGTTCTGGCGCAAAACATTCCCTGGTTAATCGGCGGTTCGGCCGATCTGGGTCCATCGACCAAGACGCTCTTGACCTATGAAGGCGCAGGCGATCTTCAGGCCGCCACACCGGATGGCAAGAATTTGCATTTCGGCATCCGCGAGCATGCGATGGCGGCAATCCTGAACGGTCTCGCACTGTCGAAACTGCGGCCGTTCGGCGCGACATTCCTGATCTTCAGCGATTACGCTCGGCCCGCGATGCGACTCGCTGCGCTGATGGAGTTACCGGTGGTGTTTGTTTTTACCCATGATGCCATGGGCGATGGTGAAGATGGCCCAACGCACCAACCGATCGAGCATCTCGCCTCAATGCGAGCAATGCCAGGTCTGACGCTGTTCCGGCCCGGGGATGCCAACGAAGTGGTTGAGGCCTATCGCTACATCATGCAGCTTCGTCATCGGCCAGCCTTGTTGGCGCTGTCTCGCCAACCATTACCGATCCTCGATCGCAGCAAGTACGCATCGGCATCCGGGGCGGCGCGAGGCGCCTACGTGCTCGCCGATCCTCCTGAGGGTAAGCCGGACATAATCTTGATTGCCACCGGCAGCGAGTTGAGCCTCGCGGCCGACGCTCATGAGAGACTTCGCTTGGATGGTATCCGCTCGCGTGTGGTCTCGATGCCGTCCTGGGATGTCTTCGAACGCGAGACCCAGGAATACCGCGATGCCGTCTTGCCACCTGAGGTCACGGCCCGCGTTGCGGTCGAGCAGGCGTCCACGTTCGGCTGGGAGCGGTACGTCGGGAGGACTGGCCGAGTCATTGGCATGCACACTTTTGGCGCTTCCGCTCCGCTGAAGGCGTTGCAGCAGGAGTTCGGATTCACCGTGGATCATATCATCGCAACGGTTAAGGCGCTGTTGCAGCCCTCGAAAGCCGCATAGCATGGACGATGTCGGGCAAACCGGTCCGCCCCCTTCGGCTGAGCATGCAAGGCTTGCCGACTCCTCGCCCGATACTCCCGGCGACTGGAAAGCGATCGGGCCTTACGTCAGTGATCGGGCTTGGGGAACCGTGCGCGAAGACTACAGTGCCGATGGACAAGCCTGGCAATATTTCCCCCACGAACACGCGCGCTCGCGCGCTTATCGGTGGAACGAGGACGGTCTTGCCGGCCTTTGCGATCGATCGCAGCGCCTGTGTTTTGCTCTCTCCTTTTGGAATGGACGTGACCCCTTCCTGAAGGAACGTATCTTCGGTCTCAGTGGTCCAGAAGGAAATCACGGCGAGGACGCTAAAGAGTACTGGTGGTATATCGACGCAACACCGACCAGCTCGTGGCTTCGTTGGCGTTACCACTACCCCCAAGCGGAGTTTCCCTACGCCTTGCTTCGGCAGGAGAACGCAAGGCGCAACAGGGACGAGCCCGAATTTGAACTCCTGGATACCGGTATTTTCGAAGGGGATCGTTACTGGCAGATCACGGCGGATTACGCCAAAGCATCACCTGACGACATATGCATGCGCATCAGCGTTCGAAACGCCGGCCCCGATCCGGCTGAGCTTCAGGTGCTTCCGACACTGTGGTTCCGCAATCGCTGGTCCTGGGAGGCTGGCATCGCACAGCCGATTATCCAGGCGGCTACTGAGACTGGCAACGTCGGCGCGATCGCTGAAGAAGAACTGCTTGGCCGCTGGCGCTTCACTGCCGGGGCGGATTCGGCCGGAAAGCCGCCGTCGCTACTGTTCTGTGAAAACGAAACCAATGCCCGATACCTGTATGGCGTCACCACTGAGCAGACGCCCTATCCAAAGGACGGCATCAACGACCATGTCGTTCACGGTGCGGCGACCGTAAATCCTGCGAGGCGGGGTACAAAAATGGCCTGCTGGTATCGCCTCAAAGTCGCCGGCGGCGAAACGGTCGAGCTCAGGCTTCGCCTGGCACGTGATGGACGCGACCAGGCCGCGAACCTCGGAGCAGACTTCGAGCGGATCCATACCGACCGGAGGCGCGAAGCCGACGAGTACTATACCGCGCTGACTCCTGACGACGCGAGTGAGGAGGAGGCCGTAGTAATGCGGCAGGCGTTCGCTGGCATGCTGTGGAGCCAGCAGTTTTACCATTACGACGTCGCGCGCTGGCTCGACGGCGACATCATAGGTCCGCCCGAACCACGTGCGTCCGGTCGCAACGCGGGCTGGCGCCATCTCAACAACCACGACATCATCGCCATGCCCGACAAATGGGAATATCCATGGTATGCCTCATGGGACCTCGCCTTCCATTGCGTGGTGCTGGCGCACATCGACCCCTCAGCAGCGAAACATCAACTGCTGCTGCTGGCACGCGAATGGTACATGCACCCGAACGGCCAGTTGCCGGCGTATGAATGGAATTTCGGAGACGTGAATCCGCCAGTTCAGGCGTGGGCCACGCTTGCGGTGTTCCGGATCGATGGTGGCACCGATTTCGACTTTCTGGCTCGCGCGTTTCAAAAGCTCTTGATCAATTTCACCTGGTGGGTAAATCGAGAAGACGCGTGTGGCGACAACGTGTTCGAGGGCGGCTTTCTCGGGCTCGACAACATCGGCCCGTTCGACCGCTCGCAAATGCACCCTGACGGCGATGTACTGGAGCAGTCGGATGGCACCGCCTGGATGGCTAAGTTCTGTCTCAACATGCTGGAGATGGCACTCCTGCTTGCCAACCACGAGCCTAGCTACGAGGACGTCGCGGTAAAGTTCTTCGAGCATTTCGCCCTAATCGCGGCCGCTATGAACAAGCTGTGGGACGACCAAGACGGCTTTTTCTATGATCGGCTTCGCAAGCGCGACGGCTCGACTTTCACGGTGCGCGCACGTTCTATGGTTGGACTGTTACCAATCTTTGCGGCCGTCCAGCTCGATGCGGCGCTGTGGGACCGACTGCCGATGTTCCGCAAGCGCGCGCGCTGGTACATCGAGAACAAGCCTGGCCTTACAGAATTCCTGCACACGCCTGCGACCAATGAACGCCCTCGGCTGATCTCGCTGGTGGGCAAGTCGCGCATGAAGCGGATTCTCGCGTGTATGCTCGACGAATCGGAGTTTCTCTCACCTTACGGGCTACGCTCGCTGTCGCGTTACCATCGCGAGCATCCGCTCGTCGTTAACATGGACGGACATGTCGCTCGTCTCGACTATGAGCCAGGCGCATCTCGGACCGCTCTGTTCGGCGGCAATTCCAACTGGCGCGGACCGATCTGGTTTCCGCTCAATTTTCTCGCGATCGAGTCGCTACGACATCTTCATACCAACCTTGGCGAAGATTTTACCGTTGAACTGCCGACAGGATCGCGTAGGCAGGCAAGTCTCGAGCAAGTGGCCGAAGAACTCGAGCGCCGACTGCTCAGATTGTTCCTCCGAGACTCAGACGGCCGACGACCAGCACTGGGATCGGATTCACGCTTCCAGCGCGATGGGGCATGGCGCGATTCTTTGGTATTCTACGAATACTTTCACGGCGATACCGGTGAAGGACTTGGCGCTTCGCATCAGACCGGATGGACGGCTCTGGCCGGTGCGCTGGTGGCCAATCGGCGGTTTCGAAGTGGTCGGAAGTAACAAACGCCAGCAGGACGTAGGTTAGCCTCTCAGCTCAACTCGGCGATCGCCACAGCAACCCAGGAGCGAAGCTGGTAAACGACAATGGAGGATCAACAATGAAGATCGTCGTCATCGGCGGCACCGGCCGACGAGTTCGTCGAGGCATTGGGTGGCGGTGGATGCCCTGCGAATCTTGCTGCCGTATGTCGAGCGCTATCCCGAAACCTACGGAGGGCTGACACGCTTCATCGTGAATCCATTTTGCAGCGATACAGTGATGCTGCGGAAATAGCAGCGAACAGAGCGCTTGTTGAACGGGTAGCAACCGACTTCGACCAGAACAGCGCAACTTCAACCGGATGTTCCGGGTAAGGGTCAAAACGCGAAAAACTCAACGAGAGCAAATTCAGTCCGCTAAGCCCCATTGAACGGACCTCAAGGGAGACTTCAATGATCCTCCCGTTGAAGAGATGCGCGCCAGATCGAACAGGGTATCGCGGCGGGGCTAAGATGCCTCGCGTTGACCATGATTTCGAGTTTACATTTGCCCAATCTGGGCGATGGCAGGGCAGTTGCAATGACGGCTCAGTCCCACAAGACCGCAGAAGAGGAGTACGAGGAGCAAGTTCGCACCCTCGTCCGTATCGTTTCAGCCTGCACTTTGGGGCTTCTCGCTTTCGCTGCGGGCCTGCTGATTGGGACCTTTCTGTTTTCGTGATCGAAGATGAATGACCGGCCCTCCGGGCGCGGTTCTGTTTGGTTTTGGCTTCACGAAAGTTACAAGTTTCGCTTTGCCATGGATTTCGCACGATCACATGCGCGCCGCTGGACGACAGCGGCTTGATCCATGTCGTACGTCGTTAAGTATCAGCTGTCGCAACCTGCCTCCTTCGGAGGGGTCGACATCGCCGGGCTGCAATAAAAGCGGACATCGGCCTAAGGGGCTGTTCTTCAGCCAACGTAGGGGGTAGAAGCGCCGCTCAACAAATGGAGCGGCAATGGCAAAAAAATCGAAGGAGATCGTTCGTCGCGAATACACTGCGGCCGACGTCAAGGAATTGCGCGCTCATTCGAAGGCTAGGACGCCTGTGGCGAAGATCGCAAAAGCGATGAAGAGAACTGAAGCGTCTCTTCGTCAAAAAGCGATGGCGCTCAGTATGCCGCTGGGGCACAGGCGCTAACTACAAAATGCGCGATACGTCAGCGGACTGCGTTCATGTCGCTGGGAGATCGTGATGAGAGCCGCGCTCAGGCGGTCCAGGCCGCAGCCGCCGCGGCGAGTTGACCGTGCGCACGCGATAGCGGGGGGAACCGCGCTCGCCGGTGGGTTGATGAAACAGGACGGCAAACTCAATTTCGTGGTCGTCGTCGCCAGTGGCGACCGCTTGAAGGAAGTCATGCTCGTGCCGCCCAAGGTGGGACAGCGGTCAAGTCAACCCTTGGCGCCGCCGATCGAGCCGACGCGCGCCAGCGTACCCGAGACCGCGATCTGGCCCTGCCCCACGCCCTGCGGGATGGTCCCGACCGTCGCTTCGTGGATGCGGCCGGGGTCGTCGTCGAACACGAGCTCGACGCGCGCGCCGGGCTTGATGGTCTTGAATCCGTTTGGGGGGAACATGCCCGTGATGAGGATATCGTCCGTGACGACGAACGACATTACCGATCGCGCCGGCATGGCGCGGTCTCCAACCGCCAGGGCCATGATCGTAACAACGCCGTCGCCGACGGCACGGATCGTTGTTTGCTCGAGCTCCCATTTGGCCCGGTCAAGCTGGGCCTGGATCTGCGCGACGGTCGTGTTGACCCCGCCGACCTCCGATTCCATAGCCAGCCGCGCATTCAATTGCGCAGCCTTGGCTGCCTGTAGCTGAAACCCGGCCGTTTCGTACTGCACCTGGATGTCTTGCAGGCGGAACTCGGTCTGCGCGTCCTCGCTGACGAGCTTGCGGTAATCGGCAAGCCGCTGGGTGTGATAGGCGAGCTGCTTGGACAGCCCCTCGACATTGGCAGTCGCCTGCTCGTAACTGGCAGTCAATTGCTTGACCTGCTGACGCGCCTGGGCGAGCGAGGCCTCGAGTTGGTCGACCTTGTACTGGAACGGCGCCGGATCGATGCGCAACAGCACGGCGCCGGCTTTCACCGGTTCGTTAGGCTTGACCGGAATGTCGATCACCTCGCCGGACACATTCGGCGTGACCTCCATGACGCGGGAAATCACAACAAAGCTTCCCGACGGGGTGAGATAGTTGAACATCGCGAGAAACACCGCGAGGATGAATGCACCGAACAGCCCTGCGACGGTGCCGGACGCCCAACCCCGTCGCACCAGCTTGAACCTGAAGAAGACGAGCCACACCAGGATCAAGTACACCGTCAGGATGATGAGCACGACTGAATTCCTCTATCTGCCGTGCACCGGGATTGCACACTAACAAGCCCGGTAGCACGGCAGTATCGGCCAAATGCTTGCATCCACGACACCGGCGCAAATCCGGTCTCTACGAGACGCGCTTGAGGACGGGAGGCTTCCACGTCCCCTCACCAGCCGGCAGAATCGACGGCGGCGTGGTTTTCGGCCAGTACAGCCGCATTACCACATAGATCGGACCATCCGGCGCCGGCAGCCAGTTTGCCTCCTTGTCCGCTCCCGGAGACTTGTTCTGGATGTAGATCGTCAGCGAGCCGTCGGCGCCGAGCTTCATGTTCGGCAGCATCGGCGAGTTGATCAAGTAACGGTTGATGGGGTTCTTCACCAGCAGCTGCGTCTTGCCGTCATACATCGTGACCGACCAGAAGGCATTGACCGGCGGCAGCTGTGCCGCCGGGAAGGTCAGCGCGTAGTTCGACTTGGAGCAGTCGAGTTCTTTGCCATCGGCGTCCAGTTTGCTGAGAGGATACATGGCCTCCACCGCGTCGTTGCCATAGATGCCGGCCTTCGCGGCTGCCGCGCGCAAGAGCCAGTCGCCATGAAAGAATGCGGCATCGCCGAACGACGCGCCGACGCGCCAGCCGTTGATGTCCTTGCCGAGGGTCGCGACGGCCTCGGTGACCTTGCGCTCGCCCTCCTTCATGCCGAGCAGGATCTCGGCCTTGTCTTCGAGCGACAGGCTGCGGAAGTCAAAGCTCTTGCCCGGTCCCACGCCGATCCGCGCCAGTTGCTCGCGAATCCAGCGATCCTCCGGCAGCGCCGGTGCGAATTGAAGCGCGAAATCCAAGTATTCGAAGAACTCGGTGCGGACGAGGTCCTTCTCGAATTTGGGGAAAGAAAGCGCCGGCGCAGGCGCGGGCGGAGGCTGGTTCAGGAAGCTGGAAAGTGGCTGCACCTTGTAGCCGGCGTGAACCTTCTTGACGGCCTCAATATCGGCCGGGTCGAACAGCTGTGTCCGGAAGAGTGCCAGGCAGAAATCGGTGGTCGAACGGAACACCTTCTTGACGCCGGGGGGCGTCACGCCGGTCCATCGCGGGCCGACAACCATATAGCTCCCGGCATCGCTGCCGGTGGCGCGTGTACCGACATAGCCGAAATTATACGTGTTAAGGTCGTTCAGCTGCAGCGCGTAGTAGCGCTTGGGATCAATCGCCGGCACCGAGAAGACAATGGGCTCGGCCCGCAGGTCAAGCCATGCGAGCGAATACGGCGTGTCGCTATTGGGCGTGATGACGGCAGTATCTTCGTAGGTGAAGACGCGCGCTTCGTTGAACAGCGTATTGAACGGCGCCTTGTACTGGCCCGACGACTTGTCGACAGCATACTCATTCATGACGCCATAGGCCATCACCATCGGCAGGCCATAGATGAAGCCGGCCTCGGCAATGTCCTTGACCTTGAAGAAGCCGGGACGCTCGGACGACTGGGCCCAGGCGTGGCTCGATTTGACTCCAGCCGCGACGACGGTCGCCAATGCGGCGGATCGCAAAAGACCGCGCTTGGTCAGCAGGTAAGAGCTCTGGATCGATCGCTTTTGCATCAAAAATACTCCATTTCCGTGGTGGACGGGTATCGCTCGCCAAGCGCCTCGTCCGCTTGTCATTTTGCCGAAGACGAGGTGACCCGCTATGCAGATTCGGCAAGCGCGGCCTCCGGCCGCGGAGCAATGGCCTGCAGCGGCGTCCAATCTATTGCCTGCGTTCGGTCTTCGAACCCGTGGTGCGCGCGCCAGACAGATCTAGAGCAGGCGCATCAGCCCGTAACTAGGGCGTGGACTCATTAGCACGCAGCCAAATTCGGATTGAGGCGAGTTTGACGAACGCGAGATAGTTAGCTGCGAGCTTGTCATATCGAGTCGCAACACGCCGACATTGCTTGATCTTGTTAAAGAACCGTTCGATCAAGTTGCGCGCACGATACAGATAGGGACTAAAGCAGATTGGGTCTTTCCGATTTCGTTTCGGCGGAATGTTCGCCCAAGCTCCTTGCTGTCGGGCAAGCTCCCTGATCCAGTTCGCGTCGTATCCACGATCCGCGAGCAACATTGTTTGTGGGAGCAACGCGCTGAGCAGAACCGAACACAGCCGATTGTCATGCGCTTCACCAGGCGTGAGGGCGAGATGGACCGGCAGGCCATTGGTGTCCACCACCGCGTGGATCTTACTCGTTAGGCCCCCTCGCGAGCGCCCTATATCTTGGTGATTGTTATCTGCGATGCAGGCTCCGTGCTGGCGCACCCGCACGACCGAGGTATCGATCATCTGCACCGCCGCGTCGTGACCTGCGGCCAGTGCATCCATGATCCGGTCCCAGACGCAGGCCTGCCGCCAACGGACAAAGCGATTATAGCAAGTGGTGCGGGGACCATAGTATGCCGGCAGGTCGCGCCAGGGAGCGCCTGAGCGCAGAACCCAAAAGATGCCGTTTAGGACGCGCCGGTCGTCAACACGGGGAATGTCACGCGGCTTGTTCGGCAGAAACGACCGGATGGCAGCCCATTCAAAGTCCGTGAGTTCATACCGCACGATTCGAGGCTCCGGTTTGGACGCTTGAATCACGTCCAACCCGATGCCTTCAACCGGCGAAAACCGGAGGACCGGTACTTCCGAGATTACCCTGTAAGCGGACATATCCCGGACATGCCAAAATCGACGCGAATGACCCACAGCGGACAGCACGAGAACCGGCGATCGCAACGCCTCCGTGACGGGAGGCGTCGAGATCTGCGTCTTCTATGAGAGCTTTTTCACGCCGGGTGGACGCCATGTCCCTTCGCCCGCCGGCAAGATCGAAGGTGGCGTAGGCTTCGGCCAGTATAGGCGCATCACGAGATAGATTTTGTCATCCGGCGCCGGAAGCCAGTTTGCTTCCTTGTCCGCACCGGGGCTGTCTTTTTGGATGTACAGCGTCAGCGAGCCGTCTGCGTCCTTTTTCATCGCCGGCAACATCGGAGAGTTGATGAGATAGCGATTGATCGGGTTCTTGACCAAAAACTGGCTCTTGCCGTCGTACATCGTAACGGACCAAAACGCATTCACTGGCGGCAACTGGCCGGGCGCGAAGGTGATGGTGTACTTGTGCTTGCTGCCGTCGAGCAGCTCACCGGTCGCGTCCTTCCGGGTATATGGGTACATCGCTTCTACGGCATCGTTGCCATAGAGACCGCCCTTGGCGGCGCCGGCCCGCATCGCCCAATCGCCGTTGAAGAAGGCCTCGTCGCCAAAGAACGAGCCGACATTCCAGCCGTTGATGTTTTTGTTTCCGCTGGCCAGCCATTTGTCGACCTTGTCGTCACCCTGCTTCATGCCCACCAGGATTTCGGCCTTGTGTTCGAGCGATAGATCCTTGAACGCGAAGGTCTTGCCGGGACCGATGCCAATTCTCGCAAGTTTCGCACGGACCGCTTTGTCCCTCGGCGTCTCGGGGACGAATTGCAGGGCTGCGTCAAGATATTGGAAGAAGTTATCCTTGATCCCAGCCGTGGTGGCGGGAACGAAATCAATCTTCGGCGCGGCGGGCGGGGCGGGCTGTTTGAGGAAGGCGGAAAGCGGTTGGGCCTTGTAACCCGCCTGGACTTTCTCGACGTTCGGCATGTCGCCGGGGTTGAAGAGCTGGGTGCGGAAAGCCGCGAACGTGAACGGCGTCGTCGATCGGAAGACCTGCTTGATCCCGCTGGGCGTTCCACCTTTCCAGTCGGGGCCGACCACCAGATACGCGCCAGCCTCGGTCCCCGTGGCTCGACTGCCGATGTAGCCAAAATTGTACGTGTTGCCGTCGATGAGCTGGACCGAGTAGTAGCGCTCCTTTTCGATCGTCGGGACCGAGATGACCATTGGTTCAGCGCGCAAATCCAGCCAAACGAATGAGTAAGGCGTGTCGCTGTTCGGCGTGATGATTGCCGTGTCCGCCGGGGTGGCGACGTGGTGCATGTTGTAAATTTCGTTGAACGGTGCCTTGAACTGCCCCGAGTTCCTGTCCACCGCATATTCTTGCATGACTGCATAATTCATCACGAGCGGCAAGCCGTAGATGAAGCCTTCTTCAGCGATGTCCTTGGCCTCTAACAGCCTGGGCCAATTGGCGTTGTTCTGCGCAATTGCCGGGGTGGACTTCGCCACCACGACGGCGAGCGCGGTCATTGCACCAGAGCGAAACAGATCGCGTTTCGTAAACATCAGAACAATTCCTTCCGGTTCACAGCTTGTGATCATGCGCGTTTGGGTAGCAGGAAATTGATAGCGCCCTGTGCGATGGTTGGCTATGCAAAAACGGTTAATCCAGATCCGCCTGGATGTCCGCCTTTGGCCCTTTTCGGACATGGCGCGATGTCCGACTTGAGGCCGTTATGCGCACCAAAGCAGACGTCCGCCGGCCGCTCCAAGTTTATGGGTTCACGCCCTAGCCCGGCGAAGGACGCCGGGCCAATTCTCGCAGCTTCGTTAGTAGCACGGAGGATAAGGATAATATCCGCAAACCGGCGGGCGATAGTAATACGGATACGGATGGTACGCGTAGGCTGCCGCAGCCACAGCACCGGCCGCCGCAGCGGCTCCGGCATAATATGCACCCCGATAGGCCGTGCGTCGCGCAACGCCTGCGAATGAAAGCGGCGTAAATGGAAGGCCGATGATGTCGATAAATACAGAGGCAGGGCCATCAGCGCCCTTGATGTCGCCTTCGAGAACGTCGACATCGAACGCAAGGTTATCGCCTTCGAGCTCGGGATTTTTCAAGGTGACAACGACATCCTGCACGCTGCTGCCGTCCTTCTGAAATACGGACACCGTGGCGTTAGGCGGATTCTTTGCAAAATTGTCGCTGCCCGCCCCCCAATCTTCGACGATATGGCTGGTCAGATCGTGGCCGGCCGAACGAACTGGCCGATCTGCAAATATGATCGCATTTGGCGCAACGCCGGCGAGGACCAGCTTGCCCGGCTGCAGGTTCGCGCCTCTGGAGTTGACGACGATCAGCGATGGCACGACCGGGGATTTGGTGGCCCCGATCGTCTTTAGCGGCGCATGGGGCGCTGCGTCTTGCGCCAAGGCCATGTTTGTGACCGTCAGAGCACCGAGAAACGCAAGCGCACGCATTGTATTCGACAGCATA
This sequence comes from Bradyrhizobium sp. LA6.1, assembly GCF_040547805.1. NCBI lineage: Bacteria > Pseudomonadati > Pseudomonadota > Alphaproteobacteria > Hyphomicrobiales > Nitrobacteraceae > Bradyrhizobium > Bradyrhizobium sp. LA6.1. The sequence continues at coordinate 19,234 of NZ_JBEPQK010000027.1, forward strand.
TTTCAACTCCAAGATCAGGAACCATCCAGGCCGAAGCATGATGGGAAAGAATGGAGGCCGGCTGAATCGGCCGGCCTCCTCTCTTCATCAGTAGCCGCCGAACCTGTAATTGACGCGCACCGTGAGCAAATTCACGTCCGTCTTGGTGTTGGTGGTGATCGAATTGACACGCGCCAGCGACGGCGTCAGGAAGGTGCTGCTGTCGCTCACCCGCCACAGATAGTCGTACTCGAGGCCGGCCGTCCAATTCGGGGAGAAGCCGTACTCGAAGCCGACACCCACGACGCCACCCCAACGGGTGCGCTTCGCAAAGTCGAGGCCCGTGCCGGTTGCGGTGTCGTATAGACCAAAATTCTGGCTACCAACCGCGGCGCCGCCCTTGGCGTAGAGCAGGACATTGTCCATCGCATAGCCAATTTGCCCCGTGAACAGCCCCAAGCCGTCGAGGGTAGACCTGTAGGTATTGGCCGGGTTCTGCAGGCTGACGCGCGTGTTGCGGATGTTGGTCCAGTCGCCCTGTCCTTCCAGACCGAACACCAACTGTCCGGCCTGCCAGCGATAGCCAACCTGGCCACCGATGGCGCCGCCGCCGGCGCTCTTGCAGCCTTCAGCGAAGATGCCGCCAATCCCGTTGATGGCGGTGATATCGACGCACTGGTTGCTCCAGCCATACCCGCCGTTCACGCCGAGGTAAAAGCCGGACCAGTTGTACATCGCCACCGCGATCGGCGCCGCCTTGTAGACGGGCCGCGACGGAAGGTCAGCGGCCTTTGCAATACCCGTGAGCGAAACGGACATCACCGTTGCCGCGGTCAGTAAGCTAATTTTCTTCATTGCCTGCAAGCCTCATAGAATTGGAGAACACCCGGGCCATTTGCCATCGACCTTGTCTCACTCGATATGCAGAAACTGTCACCTCGGACCATTTCACCGCAGTGTTGCACCAAAAACACCATTCCGAGCTTACAGCGACTTGCCAGACTTCACTGCGCGCGGCCGGCGATATGTCTCGGATGGCAACTCTCCGAACAGCGACCGGTAGTGCCCGGCAAATCTGCCAAACTCGGTGACGCCATGGGCCGCCAGGATGTCTGCGAGACTGGCCGATGCGCCATTCCCGCGACGGATCTCATGATGAACGAGGTTTAACTGCCGTAGCCTCAGATAGTGCTTTGGCGAGAAGCCGAGATAGCGCTCAAAGGCGCGTAGCAAGGTTCGGTACTCGACTTTGGTGGCTTTCACGATATCCGTGATGTTGATGATTTCCGTCGACCGTTTCCGTACGAATTCAAGTGTCTCCAGAACGATTCGCTCTGACGAGAGGGTGTACTTGTTGGGCAGGACAGCTTCGCTCAAACGATTGTCCCAAACGTAAGCCAGCTCATCCATCAAGGCGCGCTCCATATGCCGCGCCATGACGGGCCGGTCAGCAGGAGCGCAGTTGCAGATGGAACGCAGAGCCTGCTTCGATGCTTCGATCAGTCTCGATGCGATCGGCTCTGGTAGCCGGACGAGATGCTTGGCAGTCTTCGGCGATTCCTGATTTGTGGCGGCGGGGAGGATCTTCCTCGCGATACTTTCTTCCCTCGGCAGCGACCACGCTACCCATTCGACATGACCGGAACGAACAAAGGTGAAGTGACTATCCGGAGGGAGAATGACCAGGTCCGAAGCCTGGCATGGCGCGCCATCGAGCACGACGCGATTGTCGAAGTTGGACGACTGGATGATCAGCGTCGTAAAAGTCGGTTCAGTGACGCCATGGACGATCCCCGGGCCGCCATCGGCGCCGAATTGAAGAATCGTGCGATTCAATGTGAGATACTTCACCCCCCAACGGTGCGAGGACGGAGCGGATTTCAGAAATGTCACCGTCGCGCCCTGGATGGCGTCGGTGTATTGCCCGAAATCATTCAAATCCAAGATCCCGCCCCGTCAGAGCGGCAGCTCAGGAGAAGTAGATGGGAGCCTCAGCGGACCGCCAAACTGCACAAGCGGATCGGTCCACAGCGAGCGACCGACCCGCTCGCAGACGATCTACTTCATCTGGATGCCCATCATCTCCCGCTCTGCCTTGAACACGACAGCAATGGCATCGATGATGAGTTTTTCCGGATTGGCCTTGCAGTAGACGATGACTTCATGCTCCGCGATCTTGCCCTTGCGCAGGTCGAGGAAATGCTTCTTGGCAAGGCCGTTGTACCACCCGCTGTACCAGGCCGTCAGCGCGTCAGCGTCTTCCTGGTAGGTCCCCGCGAGTTGCGCGCAGGTCAGCTTCTGGACGTCAATGAATCCATTCGCATCGACATAGGACGACAGCGGCACCTGGGCCTTGACCGACGCCATGGTGGCGACAAGCAGTGCGACGGAAAGCAGCAGTTTCGAGCGCATTGGGGGACTCCTGTTGGAACGATTCTGATGTGGAGATACTTTGCTGCGCAGAGGATAACGCCGGGCGCGAGGACGCGCCGAACAAGACCGGGTCTGATCATCGATAGAGCCCTGTTCAGAATCGGTAGTTGACGCCGCCACGCACGATGTTCACTCGATCCGAGCTCACTCCGGTGCCGACGATCTTCGTGTAGAGATACTCGCCCTTCACAGACCAATTCGGCGTCAACCCATATTCCACGCCAAGACCTGCCGAGATGCCCGGACGCCAGGACGAGCCCGAACAATCCGGCAGGACGCCAAGCGTGCCACAGGGTACGCCAGCGACGGTCGATGCGCTGGCGGTCGACTTGACGAAAGCTGCGCCACCCGTGGCGTAGAGCAGCACATTGTTCATCGCCACACCGATCCGCGCCCTCACCGTCGACAGCGCACTGATATTCGACGAGGTGTTCAGCGTAACGCCCTGCCCGATGCCGAGAATGCTGGGTGTTACGACGGACGAACCCTTGATGTTGGCCCAGTCCAAATCACCTTCCAAGCCGAGCACGACATATCCCTGCTGAATCTGCCCGCCAAACGTACCGCCAATCATGCCGCCACTGATGTCGAAGCCGGCACGATCGAACCTGTTGGAGAACAGCACCAGCGGGTCCTGATTGCCCCAGCCATACCCGCCGTTGACGCCGACGTAGACTCCCGTCCAGTTATAGACTGCGGCAACCGAAGCCGGCGCCTTGTAGGCGGGCGCCGCCGGCAAGTCTGCCGCAGCCGCGTAGCCGCCCATCATTCCCGAAGCCGCGATTGCAACTGCAAACTTACCAATCTTGTTCATTGCCCACCTGAGTGATTGAAGAAATTCGTGCAGCATCAAATCGCATCAGGCGCGCGCAACCCGCTATGCAGAATCTGACGCCTGCTTTCAATTTTTCCGGCTGTGGCGAAGCTGCCGCAGCCGACGCATCGCGCCATCGATGATGACCGGAACCCCACCTTCGCGAATGGTCTATTGGTGCAAGGCGTGCGGGTTGACGAATATGCAAATTCTGACAATCCGGTGATGTTGAGCGACGACCGGGCGCTCGCGGCCCTGTTCAACGCTGCCGAACGCATCATGGTGACGGGCAGCCCAATTGCGTGCGAAATGCAGCGGCGTCTTCGGCGGGTCATTGTCGCCAGCACAGGCAATTCCGCTGGAGAAGACAATCAGAGCGGCGCGTCCCTGGAAACGATTGCAATGGCGCGCGTTCAGCGCGCCGACAATACGCCGGAACGGTCTATGCAAAATCTGTCAATGCATAGGGCACCGCATCGCAGCGGCTCCTACGGCAGATCTGCCTCTTTGGTGTCCTCGAATGAGGCCGGCTCGACAAATGGCGGCTCGGACATTTCCGCAAGCCAATCGCGAATGAGCGTCGGGGGTATTGCCCGTCGTGGCGTGCAGGGATTGATGGTGCCCGCGGTCACGATGTATCCTTGCTCGAATTTCTGGCGAGCAAACCTCTGGGCGTCGAGCTCGGTCGGAAAGCTCTCACTTTGTCTCGAACGTCGGTGCGCCGATGCTTTGCGCACCGTCTTCGGCACCTCAAACGAAACATACCATGTTCTCAAGAGGTCAGTTGGCACCGGTCTTTCCGATTTGTTTTCCCTGTGGGGTCGCCTATCTCTGCGAGTTCGCCCCGCATGCGCTTTCGGCACGAACTGGAGCCGCGTCCCATCCGTCACACCAAGAGGCGCGGAGATTCAATAGACCGGACGCAGCTGCAGGCCGGAAAGGCCGACGGTGACATTGATGGCGACTGATCCCTCTACGGAAACGGGCTGCAACGCAAATGACCGCCCCGAGCCACCGACAAGAACATTGACGCCGGCGCCCAAGCCGAGGCCGATATCACCTGACGCCCCGACATATTCGCCGGCGAGAGCTCCGACTCGAGGGCCTGCCGTCGGGGCAAGAACCGCCCAAGCAAGTGCGCCTCCGGCCGAAACGCCGATATCGATTCCGACGGTGTTAAGTGCGCCTTCATAGAGCTGAATCGGGAACGGCGGGTTTTGCGTAAAGCGGCATGACATCGATTGATGGCCAAATATGACAAACCCGATGCTGGGGTCGACCTTGCACGCCAGCATGCCGATCTGGGTCCACGATGCCTGTTGGGCGCCTGCGGAAGACACAGAGCCAGACCATGCGCCGAAGACGCAGAGGACAGCCAGAGCTGGTGCACGCATTCGCTTCCTGATCATCTCGCAAAACCTCGTTGATCGCGGGCAGGCGCTTGGTCCTGAGCCGCCCTCTGCTTTTCGTAGCTGAGCATGCGCGAAGCCGATGAGACTATGCAAAATCGGCGCGCTGAACCTGCCGTAAGCGAAAAATCGCGCCTTCAACGGCTGAATGACTGGGTGCCATGGCAGAACCGCTTTGCACACATACGCGTTTACCTGGCGTAGTCGGGAACGGCGAGGCCGGACAAGAACTTACGACCAGCCAGCGGCAACTTTGCCGAAATTGCATAGTCGACCCTGATGGCGCGCGCTATTCGGTTTTCAATCCAAGCGTTACGTCCCCACAGCGCCTGCAGGTCGCGCCGCGCGTACCTGGTTCGCGGTAGAAAGCATCATGATGCTGACCGACACACCGACTGCCGCACACCTGTCGCAGGTCATTTCGCAGGTGACGGCGCCAGCGTTTCTCCTTGGCGCAGTTGCAGCTTTCGTTTCGGTTCTGATCGGACGGATGAACCGCATCGTCGACAGGCTACAGGCACTGCACGCTACAATCGACGACGACATTTCCGCAGTTCACCCCGACGTGCCGCATCTCCAGCGCCGGGCCGTGCTTTTGAACAAAGCGATAATTCTCTCGTCGATCAGCGCCATCGTCACCTCGCTGCTGGTGATCCTGGCGTTTGTCTGCAGCTTCTTCCAGTTTCGGCATGAATACGGGGTCGCCCTGCTCTTCGTTATTGCACTCAGCTTCTTCACGATCTCGCTGGTGGATCTGGTCCGCGAGGCTCGCCTTTCACTGCATGACCTCAGCCACCACAAACAAAGGCAACACCGGCCCAAGGCATCAAATGCTTAGCAAAGGACCGCGTTAGAACTCCAGTGCCCGACCTCGGTCAGTTGACTCCGACCATCCATGATCCCCCACGATAGCCGAAATCTATCGGTGACCGGATGCGGCGACACTCGACGAAAGCTGGCCCTTTTGTCACATTGATCAGAGGTTGTGCGTGATATTAATCGTAGTTTACTCTTGAAGACGGCGTTACGTTCCAAACGATCTCTCTAACAAAATCTAAATTTTGCGGGAGTAGCAAGTGTTTTGGATTAGGACGATGAGGATCGAAGATCCCCAGCTTTGCCCGAGTGCCGTTCGAGGATGCGAGCTCAACATATTTCCGACAAAGCGTGGCGAGTTTGATCTGAAGATAGAACAGATTGGATTGAATCGGCTTTGGATGAGTCGATACGAGGTAAATCTGCCTCAAGTTAACAAACTAGCCGTCCGGCCGGGCCGCAGGTCAATCAGCTTTCTGACGCAATTGGAAGGCCCTCCAATTCAACACTGCGGCATGGACGTCTCGCCGGGTGATATCATCATCGACAAGTTCGACGTGTCGCATAAGCGTTCCGGCGCGAACCTTCGCCAGGGCGGGATGTCTCTCTCCGAGGAGGATATGAATGCAACCCTCGCGACCGTCATCGGAGCTGATTTTCTGGAGAAATTGACAACCCGCGTGGTTCGGCCTCGCCCGGAGTTGATGTCACGCCTGTTGAAGATGCATCAGACCGTCGGCGAGTTGGCCCACACACCGGACGCTCTGGACTCGCTGGAGCTGCGTCGCGGGTTCGAACAACAATTGTCTCATCTGATGGTTCGATGCCTTGCCGAGGGCGCCGGCATCGAGATTACCGCCGGCAGGCGGCGTCACGACGCGATTATCGCGCGGCTCGAGGATTATCTGGCTGAAAACCCGGACCGCGCCATCTATCTGACTGAACTCTGCGCTGCGACCGGCGTTTCCGAGCGGACGCTGCGATCAGCTTGCGAAGAACATCTTGGCATGGCTCCCATCCGCTATCTCACGCTGCGAAGAATGCATCTGGTCCGGCGCGCGCTGCTGCGCGCTGACGCATCCAAGGCCACCGTTACCCATATCGTGACCAACTACGGGTTCTGGGAGCTCGGGCGCTTCTCGGTCGCCTATCGCACGCTGTTCGGAGAGTTACCGTCGGAAACACTGCGACGGCCCGCGCAGGATCCCCATGTCCATCTCATGCGTCCCACAACACTGCCAGTCGATGTCATCGTGGGACGGCTTCACTAAGGCGCAATGAGATTGGGATGAATCGTCATCGCGCTTCAGGTTGTTGTTTGAGCATGATCTCCGCGCGAACGCGTTCCGCGTTTGTCGCGAGGGAAAACCGCTGCACACTTTGCACTAACGCGGCCCTTCGGGTCCGGATCATGCTCTAGCGCAGCATTTGCCTTACCTGATCGCGCAAATCGACCGGCCGATTGCGCCAGCGAAGCTTGCGATCGAAATATCCTTCTGCGCTCTTTGAAGCGCCCATTTTTCTCATGGCGCCGGAATTGCATAGTCGAATCTTATCGATTGCCTGATGGTGCCTCATCGACGGGCCCCGTGAGCTTCAAATGGTCGCAAGAGCCTTCCGCCCGTCCGATGGGACAAGGGGACATGGCTGAACGCTCCATTTCAAAGTTTGACGATCCCGGAGCGTACGAGGCCGGATTTGGCGATATCGGTGTCACTCTCACGATCACTGGTCCCGGGGATTTCGGAGCGGAGTTGCTGCGGCTGAAACTGGACCATCTCGTCATCATGCGGCTGCGCGAATCGCTGCCGCGCATTGCCTGCATTTCGCTCGCAGCCGATAGGGTCTTTTTGTCTTTTCCGATTGGCCGAACGAGCCTGGAATGCGACGGGTTTGCTTTCCAAAGTGACCAGATCGCGTTTCATGGCCCAGGCCAGCAGATGCACCAGCTATCGAGCGGGAAATGCCACTGGGGCCTGATATCCCTGCCCCTGGATCAACTCGCAAGCAGTGGTGCGGCATTGACCGGTCTGCCGATCCTGCCCCCGCGCTCCACCAGACTTCTCCATCCCTTCGGCGCGGACCTGTCTCGTTTTCAATGCCTGTTCCGACACGCCTGCTACCTGGCGACTCCCGCAAACAAACTGATTGAACAGCCCGACGTGGCAAGGGCGCTCGAACAGAACATGATTCACGCCGTGATCCATTGCCTCACCTGCGACGGGACGGAAAACAGTTCCAGGACGCGCTCCAACCACACAGCCTTGATGACCCGCTTCGAAACAGCGCTGCGCAAATCCGTCGACCGGAAGATTACGTTGCCCGATCTTTGCGCCGAAATCGGCGTAGCCGAACGCACATTGCGGATGTGCTGTCACGAGTTTCTCGGCGTCAGCCCGATGCGATATCTCCTGTTGCGCAAGCTGAACAAGGCCCGCGCCGCGTTACGGCGCGCCGATGCCTCCACTGCAAGTGTCGCCAGCATCGCGCGGGAGCATCAATTCGTTGAACTCGGACGCTTTGCTGCGACCTACCGTGCAGCTTTCGGAGAAACGCCGCTGACGACGCTTCAGCGCAAGGCTCAGCAGCTGTGTTCGGAAGAGCTGCTCGATGACAGCAGGCGGAGCGCGAGGACGAGTTATCCGAGATCGAGACCAGATTGATGACACCTCGAGCAACTAGCGCCTTAAAATTGCAGGTAGGGACGAGGATGAAACCGACATGGCGACGTCGAACGTTGCCGCGAGCAGGGGCGAGAGCATGCGCCGGGCCGTGCTGAACAAGCTATAGTTGGACAGCGGCACGTTTTGCCGATTTTGCATAGGCGGCCGGTTTTGGGGTGCCTACGGTCCGTACCGACCAACGTGCCGGAAGCCCCCGGCGGATCGCAAGGAGAACGAGATGCGAAACAAGAAGACCGTGCACATTTGTATGGCATTGCTGGCGGCGACGTTGCTGCTCGACACCGGGACTGCGCGGGCTCAGAGCGCGCCCAACGGACAACTGAAGACGATCGGCGCGCCCTCCTCTGCACATGCTCAAATTGTGCCATCGCTCATCGTTCTCAATTCCCGTAGCGCAACATTGCAAGGCGACAGCCTCGTGCTGACCGGCGTCACGCCGAACTCGATCATATTCGCAGACCGGCCCGTGCGCGCCGCCGGCCATCAGCTCACGGCTGACATTATCGCCGACTGGAGCACGGGCAAGGACAGCTTTGCCAGTGATCCTCCGAACGCGACTGTTTCGGCTTTCAACGCCAAGGATGGCTCCGTCAAGGATGCCGTGGTCGTCCTGAAAAATCCGAAGCTGGATGGGGACAAGCTGATCTTCACCGTCCAGACACTCGAGGGCGATCTCACCGGTGCCGATGGCGCAGCCTCGATCTTCATCGATATTATCGGGCGCCCCTTTACACCGCTTTCCTTTGCGGGCGTCGCGCGGCGCACTGCATATCGGGGCGCGATGTATGCCGGGGCCGCCGCCGTCGGAGCTGCCGCCATCGGAGCCGCCTACGCCCGGCCCTATTGCGGCTATTATCCCTATCCTCCTTGTTATTGAATGCGTCTCGTGCCGGGCGGCACGTAGCTGCCGCCCGTTCCGGTCCGGCCCTTGCAGCAGCCTTGGTCGAGCAGGTGTAGTACCTGTATCTTCCACTCGTCTCGTCCTCAGCGTCAACGCGCCACGGAGCGCGAGCGTGATTGCCGCCGCCCACAGCATGCGGCCGCGCGCCGAAGTGGCGCAGTTATGGTAGCTGATCGTCGTGCGCGTTCCTGACTCGCTCGACGCCGACAGTTCGGCTCGAGGCTAGCAGAAACATGGGTTTTCTCGCGTCAGAAGCGTGGATCACGGACTGGCTGTGGGGACTCCCCTTGATCGTCCTTGTATCCGTCATGCATGTCATCGGTCTCGGAGCGATTGAACTTGGCATTGAGCGAAGTTTAAGGCGCGCGAAAAGAGTTCGTGGCCATCTGGCGACGTTTGTAGCGGTGGCGGGAGCGACCGTGCTGTCGGCCACCGCCTTGCGCGCTATAGGGGCCGCTGTCTGGGCCGGAGCCTACCTCTGGCTCGGCGCTCTTCCAGACGAGCGCTCGGCGATGCTGTATTCAATTGGTGCGATGACGACCTTCGGCCATGCAAGCCTCCATCTTTCTGACCGTTGGTAGATGTTGGGGGCGCTCGAAGCTCTCAACGGCATGCTGCTGTTTGGGCTGACCACGGCCTTCCTCTACGCCACCATACGCAGCGTTCATGCTGCCATGTTGGGCACGCCGGCGTCCGCTGCAGAGAACGTCGAAGAATTGCTAGCTGGGCAGACTAGCCGCCAAAACAATCAGGCGTCCCGAGGTAGAATGAGAAAATCGCAGCCTATCGCGGATTTGGAGATCGGAGCGCGCAGAGCGCTGGCGGCTTCATAGCGCCACCGCGAACCAATAGTGCTCATCTCCATCGGCCGAGGCGCGCCATCCTCCGCAGATGCAAAAGCCGCTGGTCCACCGGAGGCGCTTCACACGATTGCCCCGTTACGCCTCTCGTCGAGATTCGTGCTTCTGCACCGTCGCTCACCTTTCTTGTTGGCGACGGTGCAGTTGGATCACGAGTCATTCGGCCATGCCGGCCCACCCGAGGGCCGGCATGCGTTCGAGTTTTCTCAAGTGACCTTCTTGGCGGCCGGAACCGTCCAGGTACCGTTGATGATCGACGGGTCGGTTTCCTGCGGCCAGTACATGCGCAGCATGAGGATGAAATCTCCCTCAGGTGCGGGAAGCCAGTTTGCCTCCTTGTCTTTGCCCGGAGAGTCCTTCTGAATGTAGAGATCGGTGGACCCGTCCGGATTTTGCTTGAGGTCTTGCCGCGCGCTGATCGAGTAGCGATTGAGCGGATTGTTCACAAAGAAGTAGCCGCTATCGTACATCGTGAGCGACCAGAAGCCCTCCGCCGGGGGCAGATGCCCCTTGGGGAATCGCATGACGTACTTGTTCGCGCCATTGTACTTTCGGTCATCCGCGTCCTTTTGCGAGGTCGGATAGACCGCGTCTTGCGGACGATTGGCGCCGAGCCCGATCGCGGTGATAAGGGCCCGCATCAGATAGTCGGTGCCGTAGATGCCGGTTCTCGTTGTGAAGGCAAAGCCGTTCTCGTCCTTAACGGCGTTGTTGACCTTGAACTGAAGCATGATCCTGTCGAACGACACCTCCGGTACACGCTTCAGGAAGTCCGCCTTGAGCTTGCTCTCGTCAAAATCCTGTCCGGGGACGATGCCGATGCGGGCCAATTTGGCAAGTTGCGGGGCGTCCGCTTCGTATGGCGGATTGGTTTTCATGAGCTCGCAGAGCAGCTTGAAATACGACACCGCGTCCATGCGATTGACCTGTTCGCGGACAGCCGTCTTCATGTCGATCGAGGGATCGACCTTGCCCGCAGGTGGCGTGTACGGCTTGCCATAGGCGCTGAGCGGAACGAGCTTGCACTCGTCCTGCAGCTTGTGGACGGCCGCGTAGTCCTCTGGCGTGCCAGTGCAATAGATCCGGCCGAGCAGCCACACGATGTTGGTCTGCGACTTGTATTCCTTCACGCCATCCGGCAGTGTGCCTTTCCAGCCAGGTCCGGTGATTGCGTAGGTCTGTGCGCCGGTGCCGGTGGTGCGCTTGCCCGGCACCTGGAACACCGTAGTCCAGCCGTCCAGCATTGGCATCAGGAAGTAGCGTCCCTTCATGTCCGGAATGCTGAGAACCCACGGTTCTTTCCCGACATCCAGAAAGGAAGTCGTGTAGAGCGTGTCCGCGTTCGGTGCCGTGACATCCTTGAACGAGGCATCCGGATATTGGCGCATCTTGATGATCTGCCCCATCGGCGCCTTCGTGCCCACGGGCTCGGCGACATTGGTGAGAACCCGGCGGGTCATCTCCATCGTCACCAACGGATAGCCGAAAACGTAGGCGTCGCTCGCGAGCCAAAACTCCTCCAGGCCTTGCCCCACGCCAAAGAAGGAATCCTGCGCAAGGGCTGATCGTGTTGCAGCCGCGCCTGCCAGCAGACCCATGCCTCCCAGCGCAAGATTACGACGAGTGATCTCCATTTTTTTCTCCTTGGCACCTGATTGAAACGACTTCAAACGATTGGCGAGTGGGGCCGACAACGATTTAACTTCCAGGATCCGACCGAAGAAGTTCGCGCTTCATCAGTGCGTACGCTCTGGATCAATCGCTTTTGCATCAAATGCTCACTTGCCATTGTTGAGCGAGCTGGCATACCAGCCACTTCTCGTCCGCTTACCAACTTACGGAGGACTCGGCGGCCCGCTATGCGAATTCGGCAACCGCGAGCTTTGGTCGCGGACCAATGGACGATGGATCAGCTTCGGTGCGACTGCGAGGGACTTCTCACGGCATGCTGCCAACGGAATCCGCGCCTGGGCAGAAATTGCATAGCGGATCGGTGAAAGTGCTCTCTAATAACATCCATTGCGCGCGTTCGCCCCGAGGCCTGAGGGCGTGGCGGCGCACTTGGTCGGTTCGCGAGGAAAGCATTCAATGCAGATTGATACTCCGTCAGCCCCGCACCTGTCGCAGGTCATTTCGCAGGTCATCTCGCCGGTGACCGCACGCGAGGCGCGCCTATCGCCGCGTGAGATCACACATCATAAGCAAAGCCAAAAGTCGGTTCACCGCGTCGAATGGGGCTTGATATTCCTGTAACTCTGAGGCGGCGCCAGCGCTCGAACAGCTTCATGCCGTGATCCATTACCTGACCCGCGACAGAACGGAATACAATTCAGAGACAAGACACGGCTGTGTCAGAGAGGTGCCGTTGATCACGCTTCAGCGCAAGCCTTAGCTTTAGTCGGAGAATTACGCGATGAGCGCCGTCAGACTACCGGCCTGGCTTCGTATCGTGATGGTGAGCGGCGCATTCCTGCTGGCCATTGGCGCGGGGCTGTTCGCCTATCTCTGGTACATCCGACCGGTCACGCTGACCGCTGCAGTTGGATCGCTTGATGGCGAAGCCGCTAAGGTCCTGTCGGCCATCGCAGGTCGCCTGACCACCACGTCAGCGCCGGTGAGGCTGCGGATCGTCAATCAATCGGGTGCGCTCGAAGCCGCCGATGCCTTTTCATCCGGCAAGGCCGACCTCGCCGTCGTCCGCGGCGACGTCGGTGACCTGTCGCAAGCCCAGGCAGTCCTGGTGCTTGCACACGCGGTCGTGCTGATTGTGGCCCCTCCCGGTTCGCCGCTGACCGACATGGCGAGCCTAAAAGGCCACCGCGTTGGCGTGGTCGGCGGAGAGATCAACAGAGCCGTCGTTAACGCACTGCGTCAGCAATATGATCTCGACCGCGCAAACGTGAAATTCAAGGATGTCTCGTTGCCTGAGGCACGCCGGGCAGTCGACTCCAGAAGCGTGGACGCGCTTCTGCTCGTCATTCCCCTGACCCCAAAATACCTGTCGCTCGCGCGCAGCCTCTTCCCGCAAAATCCGAAATCCCTGCCGGTGCTCATTCCCGTTGAAGCAGCCGGCGCGATTGCGGAAGGTCATCGCGCCTACGAAAGCTTCGACGTGCCGAAAGGCACGCTCCGCGGTTCGCCGGCAGTCCCGGATGACGACCTGACGACACTGCGGGTGCCTTTCTACCTGGTCGCGCAGAAAAAGCTCAATCCCGACACCATAGCCGACCTGACAAGATCGCTTCTCGCCGCGCGCCGGGACCTCATCGGCGAATTGCCGATCCTGGCGCAGGTCACCGCCCCTGATACGGATCCAGACGCCTTCCTGCCGGTCCACGCTGGTGCAGCGGAATACTTCAACGGCACCCAAGAAAGCTTTTTGGACGAATGGAGCAATGCGATCTACCTGACGCCGATGATCCTTGGCGGACTGGCTTCGGTCCTTGCCGCAGCCTGGAGGTTTATCGGCTTGCGGACGTCGAAACCTGATGAATCGGCGCTCGACGCGCTCTATGCCCTGGCTCGCCGGGTTCGCAAGGCCCAGCACGAGGATGAATTATCCGACATTGAGAGCCGGATCGATGACATCTTGAGCGACCAGCGGCTCAAGATTGCAAGCGGAGACCAAGATGCCGCCGATATGGCGACATTGAACGTTGCCGCGAACAGGGTCGAGAGTCTGATCCATGCGCGCCGGGCCCAACTGAATACGTCATAGTTGCAGGATTGGCTCGGAAGAGGTGGTAGCCGACGAGCAACCCAACGGGCGGCTTCCGATAGAAGGCAAGGTGTAGTCCGGCCGGTTACTCAAATTGAGCAGGATCAATCGGGAGCCCGGCGCGTTGAAAATTCGACGCTTCTATGCGGGCTCATGAATCGCTCCAATCCATCATCGGCCAATTTGAGCTAACGTAAGGAATCATCGTCGTAGGAAGTCTAACTGCGGCGCGGGTTGGTACAGCGTGAGGACGTGGCGACTAGGTTCAAATCAGGGACCTGCAACCATCTCAATTGCTATCTGAGGCAGCGGCCTGAGCGGGCGGATCGGTCAGCCGATCCGTCGGCAAAATGAGAACCGAGACGCCAACGACCAGCATCGTTTGTGGATATGGGTGGAGGGTCGGGATCCTCCTGCGCCGAGCGAGATCAAGAAGGCCGCGGCGCAAACACTCTGGCCGGCGCCGGGATTCCCGCTTCGCAATGGGATCGAAGATTGCCAACACCCGATCTGGGGCTCACCCAAGCGCTTGGCTCGCAAGGCCGTAGGTTCGCGGCATGCCTCCAGAACGTTCATTGGGATCAAGGAAGGTTCCCCCCAGCGACATCGTCGTCACGGTGTCGAAGAGGGCGAGGCCCGAAGAAGCCACGAAAGTGCAGAACTCGCCGTCGGCGAGATGTGTATCAACCCTCAGAAACTCCCCCTCATGAGCAGTCACATGCGGCGCAACCACCACGATCGCGTCCTTGTCGTTTGACGCCACGACGGGACCCACGACATGGCCTCGCCCAAACGGACGGCAGAGTGCAAAGGCCTCGAGGCGACCGTCTCGGTAGAGCCCAAACCCAATGGATTGATGGAAGAGGGCCGTGAGCAGTTCCACACGCGATGCACCAAACGGGCGCGCATCGAGCTCAGCGATAGCCCCGAGATCCGCGTCGCCCAGACGGCGTAGATCTGCTCCTTCCGGAGGATTTGGCATCTCATCGGACCGACGAGCCTCGCCCTGACGTTGGAAGACAGTGCTCTCAGGGCGGAAACCGAGTGAGACATAGAGCTTCCGCGCTGCCCGCGTGGCGTTGAGGCGGAGATTGCGTCCCTTGCACTCGGAGAAAGCGCGCTTCATGAGCCACTGTGCGGTGCCTCGCGCCTGAAGCCGGGGAGAGGTGATGACCATGCCGACAGTGGCAAAATCCGAGCCATGGGGAAACCACATCGCCGAGCCCAGGACCCGTCCGATCTCATCGTGAGCGACGATGCCGTGGCCGACGTCTCGCAGAAACTGCCAGTCCTCAGCGCGGTGCGGCCAGCCGACGCCGATCGAGAGCGCATGAAGCTGGTCCAGGTCGACCGTGTCGATGTCGACCGCCCGCGCCTGGAACGCATCGATCGTCCGCGACGTGGAAACGCGACTTTTCATGTCGTTCCTCTGATCGGCGTTCGACGCCGCTCGAATGGTAGCAATTCGGACTCGTTCCAAGGCATCAGCCAATCTCAGCATAAACCAAGCGTCGCGGCAGAATACATTTCAGAACGGCCGCCACACCAAACAATCCACCAAATCGCCACCGCATTCGGCATGAAACTAGAGCGCCGCCCGTTACGATAGCTCCGTCCAGCGAACCTCGCCATTCTCTGCGTCTCGAGATAGATCCATGACCTTTCTCTTTAATTCCGACGCGCAGCGTGGGGCGGTGTTTCGCAGTGCGTTCGCCCGCGAGCTCCCGCACCTTCCCTTCTCAATCGACCCGGCCACCGTTGATCCCGACCATGTGCGGTATGTGGTCAGCTGGACGGTGCCAGAAGCACTTGATCGTTACCGTAACCTTGAAATCCTGTTCTCGATTGGGGCCGGCGTCGACCAATTTCCGCTGGCGGGGCTTCCGTCCGGGGTGAAGGTGGTGCGGATGGTGGAAGACGGCATCATTCGTATGATGCAAGAGTATGTCACGCTGGCGGTGCTGGCGCTCCACCGCAACCTCCCGGCCTATATTGATTTGCAGCGGCGACGCGAATGGCGGGCGCTGCCGCAGAAGCAGGCTGCCGACCGCCGGATCGGGCTGCTCGGCCTTGGCGTGCTCGCCCGCGCCGTGCTGGAGGGCCTGGTCCCTTTCGGCTTTCGCTTGAGCGGCTGGAGCCGGTCGGACAAGAGGATCGACGGCGTCACGACATATTGCGGGCAAGCCGGTCTCGGCCAAATGCTCGCGGAGACCGATATCCTCGTCTGCCTGCTGCCTCTCACCGGGGAGACGCGCGGGATCCTGAATCGGGACCTGTTTGCGCGGCTGCCGAAGGGAGCTGCGCTCGTCCACGCAGGGCGCGGAGCCCAACTCGATCACCCCGCACTGCTCGCTGCGTTGGACTCAGGTCAGCTCGCCGGCGCAATCATCGACGTCACCGAGCCTGAGCCTCTGCCCGCCGATGATGCGTTGTGGGCTCATCCGAAGGCGCTGCTCACTCCGCATGTGGCAGGCGTAACTCAGGCGGAAACTGCCGCACGTGCGGTCATCGACAACATCAACCGATACGAGTTGGGCCTCGATCCCATCGGGCTCGTGGATCGGACTCGCGGTTACTGAGAGGAACTCGAATGCTGCTGAAATTGATTGATCCCAATCCGACCTTCGCCCCCAAAGAATCCACGCCCTTGCCGGAGCGGCTCATTGCTGGCGCGCCCCACTTCAAGACCTGGGCGCAGGACGTGGCCAAGGGTGAACGCGTGCATACCGGCGTCTGGGAGGCGACCCAAGGCGAGACACGCTCCATCAAGGGCGAGACTTTCGAGTTCTGTCATATCATCTCGGGCATAGTCGAGATCACGCCCGACGGCGGCGATCCTCTGACCTTCAGAGCCGGCGACAGCTTCGTCATGAAGCCCGGGTTCATCGGCGTGTGGAAGACGGTCGAGACCATCCGCAAGATCTACGTCACCGTCACATGAGCCTCAGCTTCGACCCCGAGCAGATCTCGCTACCCGTCGGCCACTTCATCGGTGATCGGCTGCTGGAAGCTCCCGGCCTGCTTCCGATGCGCCGGCCGTCGGATGGCTCATTCCACGCTGAATGCCCCATCGCCTCGGAGGAGATCGTGGACGAGGCGGTCCAGACCGCCACGAAGGCTTTGAAAACCAGCAATTGGGGCGGCGGGCGGCCGCGCGAGCGAGCCAACGTGCTGCGGCGATGGGCCGATCTGATGGAGAGCGAGGCCGAGGCACTCGCCCAGCTCGAGGCGGTTTCATCCACCCGCCCGGTCGGTCAGCTCGTTGCAGGAGACATCGCGGTCACTGCTGAGCAAATTCGCTTCTTTGCTGAATTCGCCGACAAGGAGGGCAGCGATCTCGTGCCCACCGACGACGAGCATCTCGGCATGATCATGACCGAGCCCTTCGGGGTCGTCGGCGCCATCACACCCTGGAATTTTCCGATCTCGATGGCGGGCTGGAAACTCGGACCGGCCCTCGCTGCGGGCAACGCGGTCGTCCTGAAGCCTTCCGAAATGACTCCGTTCTCGTCCGTTTTTCTCGCCCAATTGGCGGTCAAGGCCGGTTTGCCTGCGGGGCTCATCAACGTCGTGCTCGGCGACGGGCTGACGACCGGCGCCGCCATTACGGGACATCCCGACATCGCCAAAGTGAGTTTCACGGGATCGACGGGCGCAGGCGCGGCGATCATGGCCAACGTTGCGCGCACCGGCGTCAAGCCGATGACGCTCGAGCTCGGCGGCAAGAGCCCACAGATCGTGTTTGCGGACGCCGATCTCGAGCAGGCAGCGGCCGCGATTGCCGGCAGCATGCTCGCCAACGCCGGCCAGGCCTGTGTCGCCGGTTCGCGGCTGATCGCGCATGCCTTGGTAGCCGAGCCGCTGGTTGAAGCTATCCTCGCCCGCATGAAAGCCGTTCGCGCAGGCCCTACCTGGGACGCCGCAACGACCTATTCCCCGATCATTTCAGAGAGGCAGCGCGCGCGGATTCACGCAATCGTGCAGGCAGCATGCGCGGAGGGCGCCGAGTGTCTTGCGGGTGGCGAACCGATGAAAGGCAGCGGCTATTTCTATGCGCCGACGGTTCTTGCAAATGTGAAGCAATCGTCTCCCGCCATCAGCGAGGAAATCTTCGGACCCGTCCTGACGCTGCAGACATTCACGACCGAGGAAGAGGCATTGGTGCTCGCCGATCACCCGACCTACGGTCTCGCCGCCGGGGTCTTCACCCGCGATCTTTCACGCGTCTTGCGCATCACACGTGCACTTTCCGCCGGCACAGTGTGGGTCAACGGCTACGGCCGATCGCGTGACCACATCCTGCCAACGGGCGGCTACAAGCACTCCGGCATCGGCAAGGACCTTGGCCGCGAGGCCTATCACGCCAACCGCCGCTCGAAGAGCGTGCTGATCCACCTGTAGAAGCTCCATGAAGAATTACGCAATTGCACTCATTCCGGGCGACGGTATTGGCCGCGATGTGACGGACGCCGCGTGGGCGGTGCTCGAAGCTGTCGCCACGCATTCGGGCTTCGCGCTCAACGGCACCAGATTTCCGTGGTCGTGCGCCTTCTACAGGGACACGGGCATGATGATGCCTGGCGACGGCCTCAAGACCCTTCGGAAGTTCGACGCAATCTTGCTGGGCGCGGTCGGCTGGCCGGCGGAAATTCCAGACGCCGTGTCGCTGCATGGGCTCCTGCTGCCGATTCGCAAAGAGTTTGCGCAATATGCCAACGTTCGGCCGCACCGGCTGCTCCCCGGTGTCAACGGCCCCCTGAAAGCGACCGAGTTCGATGTCCTCTGCATCCGCGAGAACACCGAAGGCGAATATGCGGGCGCGGGCGGGCGCGTGCATCAGGGGACCTGCGACGAGGTGGCCGTCGAAACGGCCGTGTTTACGCGCGCCGGCGTGGAGCGGATCTTGCGCTTCGGATTCGATCAGGCGCGCAAGCGAAGCGGAAAGCTTGCCTCGGTCACCAAGTCGAATGCACAGAAATTCTCGATGGTCTTCTGGGACGAGATGACGCGGCGCATTGCCGCCGAGTACCCGGATGTCGAAGTCAAAAGCTACCACGTGGACGCGCTCGCCGCCCGCATGGTCCTCGCGCCGGAGAGCCTCGACGTTGTCGTCGCTTCCAATCTCTTCGGCGACATCCTGACCGATCTCGGCGCGGCCATCCAGGGCGGACTCGGCTTTGCCGCCTCGGCCAACATCAACCCGGGCCGGAGCGCTCCTTCGATGTTCGAGCCCGTTCATGGCTCAGCACCCGACATCGCCCGTCTCGGCGTTGCCAACCCGATCGCAGCCATCTGGTCCGCGGCGATGATGCTCGATCATCTCGGCGAGCGCGAAGCTGCGGCTCGCGTCATGGCTGCGCTTGAGGCGACCACATCCGACGGCATCGGTACGATTCAAGGCAAAGAGCGGACCGATGCCATTACCGCCGCAGTGCTTTCAAGGCTCTCCTAACAGACGAGGATCGGAACATGCAGAAGCTGAGCGACAACGGGCTCTTCCGCCAGCAGGGCTTGATCGGTGGTGAATGGCAGGGAGCGCTCTCGGGCAAGACAATCGACGTGACCGATCCGGCGACGCAGACGGTTCTTGCCACGGTGCCGGACATGGGGCGGGATGACACCCGGGCCGCGATTGCGGCTGCCGGCAAGGCCTACTCCGCCTGGCGCGCAAAAACGAACGCCGAGCGCGCCGCGCTTCTTGAGGCCTGGCATGGACTCATCATTGCGCATCTGGATGATCTCGCGCGCATTCTGACGCTCGAACAGGGCAAGCCGTTGGATGAGGCCAAGGGCGAGATCCGCTACGGTGCTTCGTTCATCAAATGGTTCGCGGAGGAAGCCCGACGCATCGGCGGCACGACGATCCCATCACCAACGGCCGACCGACGCATCGTCGTTCTCAAGGAGCCGGTGGGCGTGTGCGGCATCATCACGCCCTGGAATTTCCCGAACGCCATGATCACCCGCAAGGTAGCACCCGCGCTCGCGGCGGGGTGCACGGTCGTGATCAAGCCCTCCGATTTCACGCCCTATTCGGCGCTGGCTCTCGCGGTTCTCGCCGAGCGCGCTGGCATCCCGGCGGGCGTGATCAACGTCGTCACCGGCCAGCCGACGGAGATCGGCGCCGAGATCATGGCCAACGAAACCGTCCGCAAGATCTCGTTCACAGGTTCCACCCGCATCGGCTCGCTGCTGATGCGCGGCGCCGCCGATAGCGTGAAGCGCATCAGCCTCGAGCTTGGCGGAAATGCGCCCTTCATCGTTTTCAACGATGCCGATCTCGACCTTGCGGTCGAGGGCGCGATCACGTCGAAATTCCGCAACGGTGGCCAGACCTGCGTTTGCGCCAATCGGATCCTCGTGCAGGCGGGCATCTACGATGCCTTCGCGGACAAGCTCGTCGCTCGCGTCAACAGCATGAAGGTGGGCCCCGGCCTCGAGCCGGGTGTGGCGATTGGACCCATGATCAACGAGGCGGCGATCAGCAAGATCAACCGCCATGTCGCCGATGCGCTGTCCAAGGGCGCTCGTATCGCCACCCGACCGGCTGCACTGCCCGAAGGTGCACAATATACAGCCCCGATCGTCCTCACCAACGCAAATACCGAGATGGTGATGGCGCACGAAGAAACATTTGGCCCGGTCGCGCCGCTCTTCCGCTTCGAGACCGACGGGGATGCGATCGCCATCGCAAATGCAACGCCGTTTGGGCTCGCCGCTTATTTCTACACCACAGACCTCAAGCGATCCTGGCGCGTTGCGGAGGCACTCGAGGCCGGCATGGTCGGTCTCAACACGGGCATGGTGTCGACGGAAGTGGCCCCCTTCGGCGGCGTCAAGCAATCCGGATTGGGGCGCGAAGGAGCGCAGGTCGGGATCGAGGAATATCTGGAGATGAAAACCTTCCATATCGGCGGGCTGGGCTAGCGGTGGCGGGCTGAAGGGCGCGCCGCTTGCGCCCTCTCGCGCCGACAGCCAGCCGCGCGACACGTACTCAGCCGGCGATGCTCCCGGATCGTGTCCAAGGGTGAGTCGGAGAGATCTCGTTCTCGCGTTACTGAACGCGATCGAGCATCTTGTAATACATACCGACGAGCGGCAGGAACCACGGCTTGCCGAAATGACCGGGGACCGCAGGCCAGTCGAGGCCCTTCATCGGGTTTTGATCGTCGCGTCCGAGCATCGCATCGGCGATGATCATGCCAAGATGGGTGGACAGCTGCGCACCATGACCTGAATAGCCCATCGCATACCAAAGTCCGTCCTGGTAGCCGGCGCGCGGATAGCGGTCGCTGGTCATGTCAACGAGCCCACCCCAGCAATAGTCGATCGCAATGCCGGCAAGTTGCGGAAAGATGTGCGCGAGACCATCCGCGAGCACGGCACCGCTCTTTGCGTCGGAGCGCTGATCGGATGTCGCCGAGAATCGCGCGCGTCCACCGAAAATCAAACGGTTGTCGGGAGCAAGTCGGAAATAATTGCCGACGTTCATCGAATTGACGCAGGTGCGGTTGCCCGGCATCGTGGCCGCGATTTCGCCTGCGTCCAGCGGCCGTGTCGCGACGATGAAGCTGCCGACGGTGACGATGCGCCGACGGAAGTAGCGGAAATTAGGTGTGGTATAGGCGCCTGTCGCCAGCAACACTTGATCGGCGGTGACGCTGCCGCGCGAGGTCGTCAGGCGATGGCGCAATCCTTCGCGGGCCTGCGCGGTGACGGGCGCCTTCTCGAAGATGACAGCACCGTGGCGCTTGGCTGCCTCGGCGAGCCCGACGCCATAACGCCCCATATGCATCATCGCGCTCTTCTTCGAGAGCATCGCGCCAAAGAAGGGCGAGCCGACCTCGGAGCTCAGATCCTGAGCAGACAGCAACGCAGTCTCCGGATCCACTTCGCGATGGACTGCTTCGTAGTTCCGCGCGATGGCATCGAAGTGCTTCGGCTTGGAGGCGAGCTTCAGCTTGCCGGCGCGACGGAAACTGCAATCGATGTCTTCTTCCGCGATCAGCGCCTCGAGCGTGTCGATGGAGGCATCGAACGCACGGTAGAGCGCGATAGCTCGCTCCCTGCCCAATTCCGCCTTCGCGGCAAGATAACTGTGCGCCAGACCGTTGTTGAGATGACCGCCGTTCCTGCCTGAGGCTCCGCTGCTCACACAGTCTGCTTCGAGCACAACGACACTTGTTCCCGCCTTCGCGAGCTGGCGCGCAGCTCCGAGGCCCGTGAAGCCGCCGCCGATCACTGCAACGTCGTAATGCCCCTCGACAGGACCTTCAGCGCCACCGCCGAAGACTGTTGCGGTGTCGTGCCAGTAAGAGACGTATTTCACCGCAGATCCCGTGACGTCAGAGGCCGAACACGCCCGGCAGGCCGGCAATGTCCATGATCTCAACATACCCGTAATAGGGGTTGGCGGGCTCATGACCACGATTGACCCACACCTTGTTCTTGATGCCGAGGTCATGCGCCGTCATCAGATCATACCGGAACGAGGAGGAACAGTGCACCACGTGTTCCGGCCCGCAGCCCAGCGCATCGAACATGTATTCGAAGCCCTTCATGCGGGGCTTGTAGGCCTTGGCCTGTTCGGCCGTAATCACCGTATGGATCGGCGCGCCGAGCTTCGCGACGTTGGACGGGATCTGCGCATTCATGGCGTTGGAGAGGATGACGAGCGGAATCTCCTTGGCGACTTTGGCAAGACCCTCAGGAACGTCTGGATGCGGTCCCCAGGTCGGCACGCGATCGTAGACCGCCTGCGCATGCTGGACCTTGAACGCGACGCCGTTGCGCTTGCAAGCGCGCTCGAGCGCGTTGTGGACCACCTCGGCATAGGGCTTCCAGTCGCCGAGAACCTCGTCGAGCCGATAGCCCGCGAAATCCCTGATGAAAGCGCTCATCTGCGGCTTGTCTAGAAGCGCACCATAGAGATCTTGCGCTGCTTCTGCCATCTGGAAATTCGTTAGCGTGCCGTAGCAGTCGAAAGTCACATATTTCGGGCGAAAGTGGCTCATCATCCTCATCCTGGCGCGCTTGCGCGATGTCACGACTGCAAATGATAGAGCGGCCGCGCGGCATAAGATGCGGTTTCTCCGGCGGCTGCGGTGGAAGATACCGTTCGCGCCATGCGCTTCAGACGATCTGCTCGCCGCTGAAACGCGAGACTGGAGCCGGACAGAGGAAACGAGTCGATGACCACGAGCGCCATCTCGCTCACCACGTTCCGCGCCGAGCATCTTGCAGGTGCCGCACGCCTTTCGCGTCAAGCCAATTGGCCACACCGCCGCGAGGACTGGGAAATGGCGCTCTATCTCAGCGCGGGGATCGTCGCCGTGGACGCAATGGCCTCGACTGTCCTCGGGACGATTTTGATGACGCCCTACAAGCAAGATGTCGCGACCATCAACATGGTGATCGTCGATGAAGCTGCCCGCGGGCACGGATTGGGCCGCAAGCTTATGGAGGCAGCCATCGCGCTGGCGGGTTCGCGCGCGTTGCGGCTCATTGCAACCCCCGAAGGGTTGCCACTCTATGAAAAGCTCGGCTTTTGCCAAACCGGCAGCATTGTCCAGCATCAGGGTCAGGTCCGACATGTCGAGCCTCCCCCCAACGTCCGGCCGGCAGAGCCGCAGGAGATATCCGCGATCGTTGATCTCGACAGAAGGGCGTTCGGCGCAGACCGGGAAGAACTGCTTCGTGTTGTTGCGAAGGTCGGCCGTCTCGCGGTGCTCGGGGACAACTCGGGGATTGCTGGATTTGCTGCTTTGCGCTGCTTTGGCAGGGGTGAGGTAATCGGCCCTGTGGTGGCCGCGAGCGCTGAGGATGGCAAGGCTCTGCTCGCCTATTTGATGGCCGGCCGGCAAGGCCATTTCGTTCGTGTGGATACAGCCGAGCCCGCCCAGCTCGGGCCTTGGCTGGCGGATCAGGGACTCGCCCGCGTAGACGAGGGCATTGCCATGCAGCGCCCTGTCGTTCGGCGATCCGGCGCCGCCCCGTTCACCACATTCGCCCTTGCCAGCCAGGCTTTCGGATAACTGGAGACCTCAATGCTCAGCAATTCACTCATCGAGCTCGATCGGGCCCATCTCATCCACCCGGCCACCTCCTATCGGGGCCATGAGGCAGCCGGCGTCAAGGTGCTGAAATCGGCAATAGGCGCGACGGTGACGGATGCCTCCGGTCACCAACTCGTCGACGGCTTCGCCGGTCTCTGGTGCGTCAACGCCGGCTTTGGTCATGAGAGCATCGTTGCGGCTGCTTCGAAGCAGATGCGCGAGCTTCCCTACGCAACGGGCTATTTCAGCCTTGGCTCGGAGCCGGCGATTCGGCTTGCGGCGGAATTGGCGCAGCGGGCACCGGGCGACCTGAACCACGTTTACTTCACCCTCGGCGGTTCGGACGCAGTCGACAGCTCCGTACGCTTCATTCGCTACTACTGGCATGCACGAGGCGAGCCGCAGCGCGACCAATTCATCTCCATCGAGCAAGGGTATCATGGGTCCTCGACGGTCGGCGCCGGGCTGACTGCGCTACCCGCCTTCCATGCCGGCTTTGGCGTGCCGCTCAGCTGGCAGCACAAGATCCCCTCGCATTATGTCTATCGCAATCCTGCCGGACAGGATGGCGACGCCATCATCGCGGCCTCGCTGGCGGCGCTCGATGCGAAAATTGCGGAGATCGGAGGCCCGCAGCGCGTCGCCGCATTCTACGCCGAGCCGATTCAGGGATCAGGCGGCGTGCTCGTGCCGCCGAAGGGCTGGATGAAAGCGATGCGCGCGCAGTGCCAGAGTTACGGCATCCTCTTCGTGGCGGACGAGGTCATTACCGGGTTCGGCAGGACGGGTCCGCTTTTTGCGTGCAGCGAGGACGAAATCGTGCCGGACCTCATGACGGTCGCCAAAGGATTGACCTCAGGCTATGTGCCGATGGGTGCTGTCTTCCTGTCGGATGATGTCTACGACACCATCGCCGACGGGGCGGGCTCAAACGCTGTCGGGCACGGATACACCTACTCCGCCCATCCCGTCAGTGCCGCAGTCGCCCTGGAGGTGCTGCGTCTCTACGAGAGCGGCCTGCTCGCGAATGGCGAAAAAGCCGGTGCCCGCCTGATCGCAGGTCTTCAATCGTTAAAGGATCATCCGCTCGTCGGCGACGTGCGCGGCCGCGGCATGCTGGCCGCCATCGAACTCGTCACCGACAAGCAGCGCAAGACGCCGCTTCCGGCCGCGGCCGAACCCGCAAGGCGCATCTTCGACCGCGCCTGGAAACACGGCCTTATCATCCGGGCCTTCCAGACGGGCGTGCTGGGTTACGCCCCGCCACTCTGCTGCTCCGACTCCGACATCGAAGCCATCATCGAGCGCACCGCCAAGACTCTTGACGAAACACTGGCCGATGCCGATGTGCGCGCCGCACTGCAACATTAGTAGGCATGCACAAGCGCCCAGCTGACGACAGGTCTGAAATACCACAAATCGCCGCATCTTCGCAATTTTGTGCCGCAAGCCCGCCCTTTTCGGCCGCCGCCGAGGAGCCAACGTGCGAAACTCCGACCGCGGGAAGGAATGTAAGCCAGAAGAGACGCCGCAACCTGATCGTTTCGACCAGACAGGCGGCGTCCACCACAATGGCCGGCAGAATAATCTGCCGCTCACCGCAGCATCAGCCGTCGGCCAGCAACGAGGGGATTGACATGAGCCACAAGACGACGAACTGGTCCTCTTCAGACGATGCAATGGTAGAGAGCGTCATCCGCAGGGGGGCGTCGCGGCGCGATCTCTTGAAGCTGATGCTGGTCAGCGGCGTGACGCTGACTGCCGCCAGCGCGATTGTCGGACGCGCGTCAGACGCGATAGCCGCGACGCCCGTCAAAGGGGGCACCTTGAAGGCAGCGGGTTGGTCCTCCTCGACCGCCGACACGCTCGACCCGGCCAAAGCCTCGCTCTCGACCGACTATGTGCGCTGCTGCTCCTTCTACAACCGCCTGACATTTCTCGACAAGGCCGGCGTACCCCAGATGGAGCTCGCCGAGTCGATCGAGACCAGCGATGCCCAGAGCTGGACGATCAAGCTGAAAAAAGGCGTTACCTTCCATGATGGAAAGGAGCTTACCGCCGATGACGTCATCTTCTCGCTGAAGCGTCATCAGGATAAAGCAACGGGATCGAAAGTCGCAACGATCGCCGCACAAATGACCGGCTTCAAGGGCGTCGACAAGAATACGGTTGAGATCACGCTGGCGAGCCCCAACGCAGATCTTCCGACGATCCTGTCGATGCATCACTTCATGATTGTGGCCGACGGCACGACCGATTTTTCGTCTGGAATCGGGACCGGCGCTTTCAAATGCAAGCAGTTCGAACCTGGCGTGCGCTCTATCGGCGTACGAAATCCCAACTACTTCAAGGAAGGCCCGAATGTCGACTCATTCGAGTTTTTCGCCATTCAGGATGAAAACGCGCGCATCAACGCGCTGCTCTCCGGAGACATTCATCTCGCTGCCGCGATTAACCCGCGATCGGTGCGTCTCCTCGACGGCGTGAATGGCTTCGCGCTGTCTACGAGCAATTCGGGCGTCTACACCGACCTGAACATTCGTATGGACATGGCGCCCGGCAACAACCGCGATTTCGTGGAGGGCATGAAATACCTGGTCAATCGGCAGCAGATCGTGAAGTCCGCGTTGCGCGGCTTCGGTGTAGTCGGCAACGACCAACCGGTGTCGCCCGCCAACTTCTTTCACAACGCAGCCCTCAAACCGAAAGCGTTCGACCCGGAGAAGGCCAAATTCCATTTCCAGAAGGCCGGTGTCCTCGGCCAGTCCATCGAGATCATCACCTCCGATGCAGCCAATTCGGCGATCGACATGGCCATGATCGTTCAGGCGACTGCCGCTCAGATCGGCATGAAGCTCGACGTGAAACGCGTACCCACCGATGGTTACTGGAACAATTACTGGTTGAAGGCGCCGGTCCACTTCGGCAACATCAACCCGCGTCCAACGCCGGACATCCTGTTCTCCCTGCTCTACAAGTCGGATGCTCCATGGAATGAGAGCCGATTCAGCTCGGAGAAATTCGACAAGATGCTGGTCGAGGCCCGTGGCTCGCTGGATCAGGCCAAGCGCCGCGAGATCTACAACGAAATGCAGGCCATGATCTCGGAACAAGCCGGCACCATCATCCCTGCTTACATCTCCAGTGTGGACGCTATCACGACCAAGCTGAAGGGTCTGGAGCCCAGCCCCCTCGGCGGTATGATGGGCTATGCCTTCGCCGAATATGTCTGGCTAACCACTTGATCGGCCTTTAGCGAAGTCCCTGCCCTCGGTCGTGATAACGGAACCGCGGGCTGATGGAATGCGGGAGCGCGAATGTGAGAAAACAGGTTTCAGCGCTCGTGATAAGGCGGCTGCTCATCGCCTTGATCACACTCGTGATCGTTTCCTTTGCGGTCTTCTCTGCCACCGCATTGTTGCCTGGCGATACGGCCACGATCCTGCTCGGACAGTCGGCGACGCCAGAAGCCGTCGAGGGTCTGCGCAATGCCATGCACCTCAACGATCCGGCAATCATTCGATTTCTGAGGTGGGTCGCCGGCCTCTTTCAGGGCGATTTCGGAAGGTCTTATGCCAACAACGTGCCGATCGCCGACCTGATACGCGGACGCTTTGCCAATACGATGAAGCTCGCCGGATTGACCGCCGCGATCTCCGTGCCTCTCGCCTTGACGCTCGGCATCACTGCCGCGATCTGGCGCGGCACACTCTACGATCGGTTTGTGACCGTCGCCACGATCGGCATCATCTCGGTACCAGAGTTCATGATCGCGACCCTCGCCGTCCTGCTCTTCGCAGTCTACCTCAAATGGCTGCCGGCCTTGTCCCTCACCAACGAGATCAAGTCATTCCATGACCTGCTGCGGGCCTATGCGATGCCGGTCGTGACGCTCACATTCGGCGTTTCCGCGCAGATGATCCGCATGACCCGCGCCGCCGTGGTCGAGACATTGAACACCCCCTATGTGGAGATGGCGCTCCTCAAGGGAGCCTCGCGCCCGAGACTGGTCCTGAAACATGCGCTGCCCAATGCGCTTGGCCCGATCGTCAACTCGGTCGCGCTCTCGCTGTCGTATTTGCTCGGCGGCGTGATCATCGTGGAGACGATCTTCAACTATCCTGGGATAGCAAAGCTGATGGTCGATGCCGTCTCCACCCGCGACCTGCCACTGATCCAGACCTGCGCGATGATCTTCTGCGTTGGTTATCTGGCCTTGATAACGGCGGCCGACATCATCGCCGTCTTATCCAATCCGAGGCTCCGATGACCAAATCCATTTCGTCCGACCGGAGTCCGATTCGATTTGGCTATCGCGTCAATCTTGTGGGCCTCTCAGCCCTGGGCGTAATCCTTCTCTGGGGTGTCATCGCGCTTTTCGCGCCGCAGTTGATCCCGCATTCCGTTGGCGAGATCGTCGATACGGATTATTTCGGGCCGATGAGCAAAGAATTATGGTTCGGCTCCGACTATCTGGGGCGGGATATCTTTTCGCGAATCCTGATGGGCGCGCGCTACACGCTTGGCATCTCGCTTGCCGCTGTCTCCATCGCCTGTTTTTCCGGCGTCGCACTCGGTATGACAGCGGCTGTTGCCGGAGGCTGGCTAGACACGATGCTGAGCCGGTTCCTCGATGCGCTGAACTCGATTCCAAGCAAACTGTTCGGCCTCGTCGTGGTCGCCGCGGTGGGCTCGTCGATCCCGGCGCTGATTGGGACCCTGGCCGTAATCTACATCCCCGGCGCTTATCGCTTCGCCCGCGCGCTCTCGGTCAACGTCAACACCATGGACTTCATGGTGGTCGCCCGTATTCGAGGCGAAGGCCTTGCCTATCTCATCGCCTCCGAGATCCTACCCAACATTCTCGGCCCCGTGCTGGCCGATCTCGGCCTGCGCTTCGTTTTCATCGTGCTCCTGCTCTCCGGTCTGTCCTTTCTCGGGCTCGGCGTGCAACCGCCCTACGCCGACTGGGGCGCGCTGGTGCGAGAGAATATCGGAGGCCTGCCATTTGCGGCGCCGGCGGTGATCTTCCCGTCGCTCGCCATCGCGAGCCTCACCATCAGCGTCAATCTTCTGATCGACAATCTGCCGACCAGGATCCGCGATCGGAGTGTCGAATGACGCGAAATCTCGTCGAGATCCGCAACTTGAGGGTTGAAGCGACGACCGACTCTGGCAGGCAGATCGAGATCATCAAGAGCGTCAGCCTTGATATCGCGGAGGGCGAGATCGTCGCTCTGATCGGCGAGAGCGGCTCAGGCAAGACGACAATTGCCATGACGCTCCTGGGCTACGCCCGGCAGGGCTGCAGAATAACGGACGGCCAAGTACGGCTGGATGGCGTCGACATGGTCAGCCTTTCGGAGTCCGAACGGGCCAGCCTTCGGGGCACGGCAGTCGCCTACGTGCCGCAGAGCGCTGCCGCCGCCTTCAATCCGGCGATCACCATCATGGATCAGGTCACCGAAGTGGCGCGAATTCACGGCCTCATGACGGCCACCGAGGCACGAGCAAAAGCCATTTTGCTGTTCAAGGCGCTGTCATTGCCGGAGCCGGAAACGATCGGCAACCGCTATCCCCACCAGGTCTCGGGCGGTCAGTTGCAGCGCCTGGCCGCCGCCATGGCCCTGATCGGCCAGCCCAAGATCGTCATCTTCGACGAGCCCACGACAGCGCTTGATGTCACCACACAAGTTGAGGTGCTGCGCGCGTTCAAGGCTGTCACGACGCAACATCAGATTGCAGGCGTATATGTCTCCCACGATCTGGCCGTCGTCGCCCAGATCGCCGACAGGATCGTCGTGCTGAGAAACGGTGAAATCCAGGAAACGGGTTCGACCAACCAGATTCTTGAAGATGCGCGCCACCCCTATACGCGCGAGCTCCTGGCCGCGTTCAGGCCGAGGGCGCAAGAGCGAACACCAGAAAGCGAGGAGGCGACAGAGCAGGTGTTGCTTCGGGTGGACAAGCTGACGGTCGGCTACGGCTCTCGTCTAGGTGACGGGGAACCATTGGTCAGCGCCGTCAAATCAATGAGCCTCAGGCTGGATCGCGGTCGAAATCTGGGCATCATCGGCGAGTCCGGTTGCGGGAAATCGACGCTTGCTCGGGCAATCGCCGGCATCTTGCCAGCCCATGCCGGAGACATCATGTTCAATGGCCGGGAATTGGGGAAAGCCGGCCGCAGCCGCACGCGCGACGAACTTCGCCAGATACAGATCGTATTTCAGCATGCCGACACCGCACTCAATCCAGCGAAGTCGGTGGAAGACATTCTGGGGCGACCTCTTACCTTCTACAATGGCACGAGGGGTAAAGCGCGCGATGCGCGCATCGGCGAGCTTCTCGACCTTGTCCGGCTCCCCAAGTCGATACGCCATCGGCGGCCGGGAGAGCTTTCAGGCGGTCAGAAGCAACGCGTGAACTTCGCGCGCGCGCTCGCTGCCGAACCAACCCTTATCCTGTGCGACGAAATCACCTCGGCGCTTGATACCGTGGTGGCGGCCGCGGTGATCCAGCTCTTGAAGGACCTGCAGCAGGAGCTCGGACTGTCCTACATCTTTATCAGCCATGATCTTTCGGTCGTTCAGGCGATCTGCGACGAAATCATCGTCATGTATCGCGGTCAGAAGGTCGAGGAGATCGCGCCGGCTCGGTTGAAGGCGCCGGAGCATCCCTATAGTCGGCTTTTGTTCTCTTCGGTACCCAAGCTAGACCCGGCTTGGCTCGACACATTGCATCAGGACGCCGAGCAGGTGCGAACCTATTGTCATCGCTAAGAGATTGATCCGCTGGCTGAAATCAAAGCGGAAAGAGGCTGGTTAGCGGCATGTGGGAGCGTACGATCGGCGACTTCAGCACGACGAAACTGAAATACTTGTCGATGCCGATATCCATGTCCGTGAGGCGCTCCATGATCGTCTGGTACTCGCCGATATCAGCCGCCACGAACTTGAGCATGTAGTCGTAACCTCCCGAGACCAGATGGCATTCGATCAGCTGGTCGACTTTCTCGACCGCACTCAGGAAGCGGGCAAAATCAATCTGTCGGTGGTTCTTCAGCGTCACTTCCGTGAATACAGTGAGCGTCTGGCCCAGCTTACGCATGTTGATCTGGGCGGAGTAACCGTCGATGTAGCCTTCGTTCTGCAATCTTTTCACGCGCATGAGGCATGGGCTGGGCGACAGATTGACCAACTCCGCAAGCTCGACGTTCGTGATGCGCCCGTTCTTCTGGAGTTCGTGGAGGATTTTGATGTCGATCCGATCCAGCTTCATTGACCCCTCCATTCACCCCTCCTTGAGCAACGCACAGCAGAAAATTTGGTAACGTGAGCTAAAAGCTTACTTCTCCTTCGGCCGTTATCCATCACTGACGAGTACGGTTGGGGCAGAACGGCATTTTGTAGCCCACCGAGGATACAGCATAAAATGCTGGGCTACTATCGAATCCGGTGCCGTCCACGGCGACGCGCGGCTTAGGATGCGGATATCGAAATCAGGAACTCAGGATGCCCGCGCCACTCAGCCACATCGAGACATCGCCGGATCTCCCCGACAGCGCCGACGCGGTGATCATCGGAGGCGGCATCGTCGGTGTGTTCGCCGCCTACTATCTCGCCATGCGTGGCCTCAACGTCGCTCTCGTTGAGAAGGGGCGGATCGGAGCCGAGCAATCCAGCAGAAACTGGGGCTGGTGCCGGCAGCAAAACCGCGATGCCCGAGAGCTGCCGATGGCAACCAAGAGCCTAGACCTGTGGGAGAGGTTTGGCGCTGAAAGCGGCGAGAACACCGTTTTCTCGCGCTGCGGCCTCCTCTACCTGAGCAACAATGAGACCGAACTTGAGGGCTGGGCGCGCTGGTGCGACTTCGCCCGAGGCGTCGGCGTCAATACTCGCCTCCTCAATGCGACCGAAGCCAATTCGCGAGGGGCAGCCACCGGGCGAGCCTGGACGGGCGGCGTCTTCTCGCCAACCGACGGTGTCGCCGATCCCGTCAATGCAGCCCCTGCGGTGGCGCGGGCCATCCTCAGGGGTGGAAGCACCGTGCACCAGATGTGCGCGGCCCGTGGGTTAGAGACAGAGGGCGGCCGCGTGAGCGCGGTCGTGACCGAGCGCGGTACGATCCGCACCAAGGTCGCCATATTGGCAGGTGGCGCGTGGTCCTCGTCCTTCTGCCACCAGTTGGGCATCCGTCTTCCGCTCGCATCGATCCGCTCGTCCATCCTTTCGGTATCGCAGGGCGCGAGGGGCTTACCCAATGCAATGCATACCTCCAGCGTTTCCGTGACGAAGCGCGGCGATGGCGGATATACGCTCGCCATCAGTGGTCGAGGCCGCGTCGATCCGACCGCGCAGCAGCTCCGCTTCGCTCCGCAATTCCTCCCGATGTTCCTGCGACGCTGGCGCAGCCTGCTCCCCGGCGGCCTCGAGGGTGTAAGGTCGGGACATGAAGCGCTCCGTCATTGGCGGCTCGACGGCCCGACGCCGATGGAGCGTGTTCGCATTCTGGATCCGGCTCCCGATCGGAGCACGATTCAACTCACGCACCGGCGCGCCCTCGACTTGTTACCGGCACTGAGGGACACGAAAATCACCGCTGCATGGGCCGGCTATATCGACTCGACACCCGACGGCGTGCCGGCCATCGGAGAGGTTTCAACCCTCCCCGGCTTGATATTGGCCGCGGGCTTCAGCGGACACGGGTTTGGTATCGGGCCGGGCTCCGGGCACCTGGTCGCGGATATCGTGACTGGGGCGGCGCCAATCGTTGATCCGAAGCCCTACCGACCAGATCGCTTCGCTGGCTTTGCGGTCGGAAAGGTTTCGGATTTCTGAGTGGTGGAAGCCAATGTCTGAGTGGTATCGGCCGAGGCGATAGCGCCTGCAAAGCTTGAACACTGACCTCACCGGATTATCGCAAAGCGAGTAAGTGGATTCATGAAAGTCACAGTGTTGGGTGCGGGGGTGATAGGCGTCACGACCGCATATCAGCTTGCAAGGTCCGGACATGAAGTAACAGTCGTTGATCGCCAGCCAGGACCAGCGCTGGAAACAAGCTATGCGAATGCGGGCGAAATATCGTTTGGATACTGCTCACCTTGGGCGGCTCCGGGGATTCCGCTGAAAGCCCTCAAGTGGATGCTAATGGAGCACTCACCGCTGATCCTTCGCCCGAAACTCGACCGCGCGATGCTGTCTTGGCTGCTTCGCTTGCTCTCAAACTGCACGTCCGGTCGCTATGCGCGTAACAAGAGCCGGATGTTGAGGCTTGCGGAGTATAGCCGCCTGGCGCTTGCTGCGGTACGGGCAGAGACCGGGCTGACTTTTGACGATCGCATGCAGGGAACGCTGCAGCTCTTTCGGACTCAACGGCAATTCGACGCCTCAGCGAAGGACATCGAGAGACTTTCAGCAGACGGCATTCCCTATGAGGTCCTTGATTGCGACGGTTGTATCCGGATCGAGCCGGCACTGCATCATGCTCGCGATCGCATTGTCGGTGGGCTTCGAACTCCAAACGACGAAACCGGTGATTGCTTCAAGTTCACCAATGGACTTGAGAAAGCCGCTGCCAGGCTCGGAGTGACCTTCCGCTACGGTGAGACCATCAAGGATTTGGAAGTCGGGAACGGACAAGCGCGTGGGGTTCTCACAAACAGGGGCGTCATTCGTTCTCAGGCGATAGTCGTCGCGCTCGGAAGTCATTCGCCGCTCTTGCTCAAGAAGGCCGGAATCTCACTTCCGGTATACCCCATCAAGGGCTATTCACTGACGATTCCGATCAGTGACGCATCGCGCGCGCCTCAGTCAACCGTGATGGACGAGACCTATAAGATCGCAATCACCCGTCTGGGGGAGCGCATTCGGGTGGGGGGAATGGCCGAGGTCTCAGGGTACACCAGCGACCTAGGTTTGGCGCGGCGGCGCACGCTCGAGCGCTCCGTGATGGACTTGTTCCCCGGCGGGGATCCCAAGACCGCAACTTTCTGGTCTGGCTTGAGGCCGATGACCCCCGATGGGCCACCGATCATCGGACGGACGGGAATCCGCAATCTGTTTCTCAATACGGGCCACGGCACATTGGGCTGGACGATGAGCTGCGGCTCGGCGCGAGTTATTGCGGATCTGATCTCCGACCGAATACCCGAGATCGAGACCGCAGACCTCGAACTCTCCCGTTATGATTGATCGTCGCATGCCTGGCGCGCGCAGGTCCGTCGAGCACACGGCCGTCTGGATGGTTCAGCGAGAAATCATAGAAGGCGGCGCGCCGTTCGCGGGCTCGTCCAGCAAAATCGGCTCAATTCCAAAGATCGGCCAACGTCCAGCATGAGAACATGAAGAGCCCGATAAGGCCGTAATAACCTCCCAGCGTCAGTCCAAGCCGGTTCGTGTCCCGCCGCGTGGTGTCGTCAACGCTGCCGGCCGGAAACGGTGGGCGGGTCCGGTTGTCTGCGCGCTCCGGCGCGGACGCGCAGGGAAGGAGTGAAATTTCCACGTCGGATAGCTGAGACTACCCATCAGTGCTCGCCTGTCTCCCCTGCCCTCAGAAAATTTCGGCCGCTCCCGTCCGCTGACTACATGCGGCCCCACCACTGGGAAGACCTGCCCACATTGTCTTTCGCAAGATTTTTCTTGATCTCCCGGTGCACACGCCGCCTTCTAACCAATTGAAACAATTGAACTCTCGGTCCAATCCATCATGGGCAAGTTTGAGCTAACTACGGACGAGAAAATCGAAGCCAATCAAAGGTGGTCCGGTTTGCGCCAAGAGCTGCCTTCCACACCTGCTCGCGCTTTGACCTGAAGAGGATTAAGCCGCTGATATACGAACCGCTCGCTTTGCGTGAGGGCGTCGCGCATCCGATTCCGAGAGCGATTATCCATAGCGCGGAGTCCACCTTACAAAGTTTTGATCTGCACCTTGCGGAATTTGATCGTTCCCGCCCCGTGTTGCAGGGCGATCAAGCCTTCATCGAACATCCCGTTCCGCAGTTCGGCCGTTTTCTCTCCGTCGAGCAAGACCGTGATGTCGCGACCCTTCGCCGTGATCTCGAACGTATTCCACTTGCCGCCGGCTTTCGGCATCGAATTGATCTCGACGTAGCGTGTGATCGAGCCAGTGCCGTAACTCGGATCGGAGCGCTGGTCAAAGATGTTCGCTTCATAGCAGGTGCGATCGGTGATCTTCTTGGCATCGAGGCAGCGGAAATAAATGCCGCTGTTTGCATCGTCGCTCGGCCAGAATTCGACGCGCAGCGTGAAGTCCTTGTACGGCTTCTTGCTGACGAGATACCCGGCCTCTTTGCCCTCCATCTTGTCGGCCGTCACCGTGCCGTCCGCCAGATGCCAGTTGGATTGTCCGACCTGATCCCATTGTTCGAGGTCTTTGCCGTCGAAGAGCGTGATCCAGCCGGCTTCCTCGGCTTTAGTCTGTGGGAGCATCTGGCTCACGGCGAAACCCGAGGCGACGAGAGCAAGAGCGAATTGCAAAGAACGCCGTAACGTCATTGGCATGATTAACTCCTCCTGGTCGTCAGCCCTAATGTTTCTCTGAGCGGTGACCTCAATGATAGGGCCGTGCGTGAAATCTGGCTAGGCTTCTCGGTCTTGTATACGTTGCACTGCCGATCGCGACGTAATGGCAAGGCGGTCGCCTAATCTCGGCTGATTGAGCCGTTCCGCGATGCGGGGTTGGAACCGAATGTCCGGTTTGCACCGCGACGGGCCGGTTCGGCCAGATAGCCCTTTGACCCCAAAGCCAACCTGCGAGAGCTCTATCTTGTCCGGAACCTAGATCGAGTGGTTATTGCGGTAACTTCGTCACAAGTCTGCCAGCAACTTGCGAGCTTCCATGAGATCGCGTGTTTCCAAGCCCTCGCTGAACCAGCTGTAGATCGGCACAAGAGCGTCGCGCGCCTCTCGCCGCATGCCGCGTGCCGCCTGGAGTCTGGCGCGCGCAACGCTTGCGCGAAGCTCGGGCAGCCTTGCTCCCTGGGCAGCGGCAATTTCAATCGCGGCCTCGAACTCCGCGTCCGCTTGATTTTCGGCCTCCTCCCCGGCTGCCAGCAACAGCAGTTCACCGCGCTCCCGGTGAAGTTCGACGGCGCACCAGCTCTCGAGACTTGCGTCCGCAATTGCGACCGCTTCGTCGATGACCCAAAGCCCGGCCATGGCGTTTCCGGCCTTGCGATGAAGCGCCGCGAGCAAGCCAAGATGGTGCGGAATACGTAGCCCCGCACTTGTACGCCGGAAATCCTCAAGCCCAGCATCAAAGTCCGCAAGACCTTCCTCAAGCCTGCCGGATTCAGCGATGGCCCAGGCGCGAACGAGGTTGGCCCATGCGCCATAGTAGTCGAAGCGGTACTCGGCGCAGATGTCGCGTGACTCTGCAGCGGCTTTCAGTGCGGCATCGGGCTCTTGCCGGAATTGATATAGCATCGCCAGATAGTTGAGCGCGAGCGCGACGCTGAATGGATGTGAAATCTCACGCGCCACGGCGAGCCCTTCCTCAGCAATCCTAAGGCTGCGAACGGGATAGCCGAGATGCCAGTCGCAATGGCTCATGTAGGCACGGCAAAATACGCTCATATCGATTCCGTAAACCTCGGAATAATAGCGACCGCGATATTCGCCGGCTTGGGCGCTTCTTGTGAGCCGGTCGCGCGAGAATTGAAACTGGCCGAGGTGGAACGAGAGCACTCCCGCAAGATGATCGGCTTCGGCTTGACGCACGGGGTCACCACTTCGTTTCGCTAGCGCCTCCGTCTCCTCGACGAGGCTTGTGACCTCGCGCAGGTTGGCGCGCACATGATAGACGTGGCCGAGCCCCTTCAACGCGGCGGAGAGATCAGCCTCGCTCTGCAGTTCGCGGCTGAGCTCCTGTGCGCGCTGGAACGCCGCTTCTGCCTCGCGTGAAGCAAATCCTTTTGTTGCAATCAGCGGGCCGCCAAGCCCAAGCTGCAGGGCAAGTTCGAAGCGCGAGCGTGATGCTCCAGGAGGAAGTGCTTTGGTGCACTCGAGCCCCGATCGCAGATGGGCAATTGCCTCGATATTCGCCGATCGGGCGGCCGCGAGGCGGCCGGCCCTCAGCCAGTATGGAATGGCCTTCTCGCCCGATCCCGCCTCGCCAAAGTGACGGGCGACGAGCTCCGGCTGTGCTTCGACAAGTTGCGGAAAGAGCGCTTCGATCGATGTGGCAATCCGCGTGTGCAGCTCCTGGCGGCGCCGCTTGAGCAGGCTTTCGTAGGCGGCATCGCGCACCAGGGCGTGCTTGAAGACATAGGTAGCGGCAGGCGCGAGGCCGCGCCGGAAAACGAGTTCTGCCGCTACCAGGCGGTCAAGCGCCGCAGCGAGCTCCCCACCTGGCATCGACACGACCGCAGCAAGCAGCTCGTGATCGAACTCACGGCCGATACAGGCTCCGATCTGGGCGACCTCCTTGACTGGGGCAAGACGGTCAAGCCGCGCCATCAACGAATCGTGGAGCGTCGCCGGGATCGCCAAGGACGGGAATGCCCCTGCGAGCACGTAGCGAGCGCCGGTGTAGCGGAGAATCCCGGCTTCAAGAACGGCCTTCGTGAGCTCCTCGGTAAAGAGCGGCACACCCTCGGTCCGCGCCAGAATCTGGTCGAGGACCTCGGCGGGAAGCGCTTTGCCTTCGGTGATCCGGTCGACGAGTACAACCACCTGCGCCTGTGGCAGGCGATTTAGCATGAGCAACGTGACGTGCGGAAACCCGGTCCATGGCGGTGGGAGTTCCGGGCGGAATGTGGCGACGACCAGCACTGGCAGGTCCTGAAGACGATCCACGATCTGATCGAACAGCTCGCGCGAGGTGGGATCGAGCCAGTGCGCGTCTTCAAGCACCATCAGCACCGGGCCACGAGCGGCAAGTCGATTGAGCCGGGCCAGGAATGTGCGGAACAGGAGCGCCTTCCTTTGCTGCGGCGACATCTCTGGCTGGGTACTCGGCCTCTCAGTTGGAATGCCGAGCAGATCGGCAAGAAGCCGGATTGCATCGCTAGACAGCCCTTCGCCGTTTTCGCCAAGGAGTAATTCGAGGCGCTTGAGCCGTGTTTCCGCGGCATCCTCAGCTGCGAACCGTGCCTCGCGCTCGAGCTGCGAGATGAAGGGAAAGAGCGGGCTGTTTAGGTGATGCGGCGAACAGGCGTAGCTAACGAGCGTGATTTGTTCGGCCTGTAGCCGTTCGCGCAGCGCGAGCACCAATCGTGATTTTCCGATTCCTGGCTCGCCAAAAATCAGGACGACCTGTCCAGCCCGTCCTTTGGCAAGCCGCCACCGTGACAGCGTCAAATCGAGCTCCTCGCTGCGCCCGACGAGTGGCGTGACGTGGGCTCCGTGCAAAGCCTCGAACCTGCTCTCTACCCGGCCTTCGCCGATGACCCGCCAAGCTTGCACCGGCTCGGCAAACCCCTTGAGCCGAAGGGAACCGAGCTCAACAAATTCGAAGAGATCGCCGACCAGGCGGCGCGTGCTGTCGGCGATAACGACCGTACCGGGCTCCGCAACCTGTTGCAGACGGGCCGCGAGATTAGGCGTCTCCCCAGTGACCGCTTCCTCCTTCGCAGCACCTTCCCCGAGCAGATCACCCACCACGACAAGCCCGGTGGCGATGCCGACGCGTGCTGCCAGCAGGCCTCCTGCGCCTGACGACAGGCCGCTGACCGCTGTTGCGACCGCAAGTCCCGCCCGGACAGCTTGCTCTGCCGCATCTTCGCTTGCGCGCGGCCAGCCAAAATAGGCCTGCACTCCGTCTCCCAGAAACTTCGCGACGTGGCCCTCCAGTCGCGCAATCTCTCCCGCTACGGTGTTCGAGTAGGCCCGCATGACCTCGCGCAGCTCCTCGGGATCGAGACGGCGGCTGAGGTCGGTCGAGCCGACGAGGTCGACGAACATGAGCGTGAGCTGACGGCGCTCCACCGACGCGGGGGACCGCGCCGCAGCCAGGTCCGCTGGTAGCAGGCCGATTGCATCGAGAAGCTTCCGTCGGTGGCCGACGGCCTGGACTCCAATCTCCTTGAGATCTTCAGCCGTCAGGTGGGGCAGTATCTCAGGGTCAATTCCGTTGTCGCGGAACGTCTGCTCATAGGTTTGCAGGCCCAGGCTGCGCAGCCATTCTCCGATGTCCAACTTCGTCTCCGTAGCCCCCCTCGATTACGGATCCCCTCCTCCTCTTGTCAGGCGGCCGGTCGCTGTGCGGCGGACGGCCTGACGTTCTGGTTTAGCCGGAACTGGTTGCCGGGATCGTACTTGGCCTTCAGCGCGGCAAGACGAGCGTAGTTCGGGCCGTAGGCGCCGGCTACGCGATCGGTCTCGTCCTCCGGCATGAAGTTGACGTAGACGCCGCCGGTTGCGTGAGGCGCGGTCTCAGTAAAGAGCCTGCGCGCCCAGGCGATCGAACGTTGCTCATCCGCCGGATCGCGCCATCGCGTGTGAACGTTCATGACAAACTTCGCATCGCGGTGGGGGAACGCCGTGGCGTCGACGGCCGTGCGACTGGTGGCGCCACCAAGCTGACCAATGAAAATCTCGCACTCCCCGGTCGGCAGGCTTGTCGTATGGCCCACCAGCATGTCGAGAAGACCATCGTTGAGCTCGACGAAATTGTGCGACTTCCAGTAATTATAGGCGCCGGGCGTGAGCAGTGGGTCAAACGCGGTCTGCCAAGCCGCGAAGGGCTGCATGCCGATCACGTCCGCGATCGGCTCTCCGAGCGCGCGCAAGGGCTCCAATGCACGCTTGCCCTCGTTCTCATCTCCCGCATAGCAGACGGCGAACGCGACGATCTCCTTGCCGTGAACCTCGGCGGGCAAGAACGGCAGCGGCGGCGCCTGCCTGAGCACCACCCACACCGTCAGTTCGTCGGGCGCCTTGACGGCGACGTCGCGATAGCCCGCGAGCAGCTCCTTCGCTCGCGCAAAGGGATGGACGATGAGTCCGGCCAGAACCATTGGGCCAACAGGGTGCAGGCGGAACTCGAACGAACTCACAACCCCGAAATTGGCTCCGCCTCCGCGCAGCGCCCAGAACAGGTCGGTATTCTCGGCGATGCTTGCCCGGACGAGCTCACCTTCGGCCGTCACCACGTCGGCCGAGATCAGGTTGTCGGCGGCAAGCCCGAACTTGCGGCTAAGCCACCCGAAGCCGCCGCCCAGCGTCAATCCCGCAACGCCGGTCGTCGAGTTGATCCCGAGCGGGGTAGCAAGGCCGAAAGCTTGCGCCTCCTTGTCGAAGTCGCCAAGCGTTGCCCCCGGGTCCACGCGCGCGGTGCGGTGAAATGGATCAACCCGGACGGAGCGCATCAGCGAAAGATCGATTAAGAGCCCGCCGTCACAAACAGCATTACCCGCGATGTTATGGCCGCCGCCGCGCACGGCGACCAAGAGGCCGTGCTCACGCGCAAGCCGTACGGCACGAATGATGTCTGCGGCCCCTCTGCAGCGCACGACCGCGCCTGGGCGGCGATCGATCATCGCATTCCAGATCGTGCGTGCTTCATCGTAGCCCGGCTCCTCGGCCAGACAGACGTCGCCTCGCAAGGTTTGGCGAAAGGCAGCAATTGCATCGCTTTCAAGCGTAATCGCCCCGCCCTGCAGCGAGGCCAGCCGGATCTCCGCCATGGCATCTTCTCCGTGACTAGCGGTCAGTATTTCGGCAGTCAGCTCTCATACTCTTGGACGGATCAGCAGAAAGGCGGCCACGCCCACGGACTCTTGCAACCGAAGCGGCGCAGAATCACCCCGCTGCACGCCGTTCGACATTGCGAACGGCAGATTTCCACCTAGAGGTTAGTCCTCCGGCAAAACGAATGGTTCTGCGACAGAGTGTCTCGTGGATTAGGAGCGCCTACAAGCCCGCGCGGGTCGGCTTTCCGTCACCTGCGGACGAAACCAAGAAATCCGGTCCGCACAGGGAACTTCGGGGGTAGAGGAAGGGATGGAGGTCGGCCGATGTCCGCTTTGCGCCCCAGAAGGTCCCAATAGCCGCGATTAGCATTTGGCTGATGGGAAGTCAGATGGATCAGCATCGATGTCCTACGTCGGAAGCTTGCGCAGGCTTCCGGCGATACGGGTGCCTGCATCACCGGCGGGGTGGCCGACGCCCTTCACGGCATGCCCGATGACAGCGCCAAGCGGGCCCGCGCGCATCTGACGGATGACCTCGGCCGGGTCGTGGCTCGCTTCGAGTAGGTTGCACTGCTACGTTACGCAGAACTGCATAGGCACAGGTCGGCAAAAGACGTATAATTGCATGGTCCTTCGCGCAAAACGATCAATCAACATGCCGTGGAGGTGGCCATGAAATATGTGCTGCTCGGAAATCTGAGCCCGGAGTGGGCAAGCAAGCAGTCGGAGCGGGTCGGCAAGGCCAGGGCAAAGCTCGACCAGCTTAGCATCAAGGTCGAGTCGATCCACTACACGCAGGGCTATTACGATTTCGTCGACATTGTCGATGCGCCGAATC
Organism: Bradyrhizobium sp. LA6.1; assembly: GCF_040547805.1. Taxonomy (NCBI): domain Bacteria; kingdom Pseudomonadati; phylum Pseudomonadota; class Alphaproteobacteria; order Hyphomicrobiales; family Nitrobacteraceae; genus Bradyrhizobium; species Bradyrhizobium sp. LA6.1. Next base: position 60,392 of record NZ_JBEPQK010000027.1, read on the forward strand.
CGGAGGCGGTCCTTGCGTTTTCCGTCTGGTATTCCACCCAGGGTCTGGGGCGGATTCAAAGTATGCCGGCTTTCGAGGCAAAGACCTTCGAAACCGCGATTAAGAACGCAGCGGACTGAGTGCCGGACGGAAGGCCAACCGTGCTCACAGTTGAGCGACCCGTGGCGCAACGGACGCTGGGATCGAGTTCTCGTTCGAGTGTCTTAGCGCCGCGCTACAGGTATTGAGTCAGTGCGACGAATCCTCGGAGCGCACGCTCCTGGTTCTTTTCGCGTTGCGGGCTGTCGCCCTTGCTGCGGAGGGCAGCCTAGCTCCCCAGGGCATCACAGACATATCGGCAAGAAAGAAGACGCGGTTGCAGCAGCTTAGCCCGCACCTTAGGCTCAGAGTTTCAGGGAAGCAGGTCAAGGAGATCCTCGGCACGCACTACGCTGAACCTGGGAGGCAATCATGCAGTTCAGGACAACTGGACTATTGCTGCTCGGTGCGATGGCGCTTCCGGCCTCCGGGACCGCGCAAATCACCCCCGCCGCTCCCGCAATTACACGAACAGTGATCGCCGCAACCAAACTGCCGACCGTCACCGATGTGCCAGTCCATTTCAAAGCAACGAGCATCACTCTTCAGCCGGACGAGAAAAGCAGTGTCTCGGCGGCCAACGGCATCCTCTACCAGATTTCAGGATCGACCGAGGTCACGCTCGACGGCCAGGCCAAGATACTCAACGCCGGAGAAGGGCTGTTCGTCGCCGGCGGAAAGACCGCGGCGCTGACGGCGGGTCGCGGAGGGCCATCGACATTTCTCCACTTCTTTCTCGCTCCCGCTGCGGACTTGGACCGGCCTGCCGAGACACCACCTGCCGTCGTAAGAGAGCTGTATCGAACTGCGAGTCCGATTCCCGACCTAAAGCCAGGTGCTTATGATCTCAATCTCACGCGAGTCATATTTCCGGCGCAGATGCCTTCCAACCCGCCGCACCATCGGTCAGGCGCGGCTCTATACTTTATCATCTCCGGCACCGGGGCCAACACGGTCGACGGAAAAACGCAAGCAAGGGAACCGGATTCCTTGATTTATGAACCGTACGCCCTCGTGCACCAATGGGGCAACCCAGGCAACGAGCCATTGATATTCTTGGCCTTCAACATCAATCCGGAAGGTGTGGCAGCCGTGCTTCCGGGTGCACCAGCAAAGAAACAATAGCTAACGGAGGGCGGGTCGTTCGATCCCACGTCAATTAGCGAATTTGAATCATGGTGGCAACGAACGATCGCACGGTCATCGTATTCGGCGGAACCGGCTTTCTCGGCCGCCGCATCGTTCGGCATTTGCGCGCTCACGGATTTCCCGTTCGGATCGCTTCGAGGCATCCAGATCGGGGGCACAGACTGTTTGGTCCTGATGATCCGCAGCTTCAATCCGTAAGGGCCAACATTCACGACGGGCAGTCAGTCGCCGATGCGCTTGCCGGCGCCTACGGCGTAGTAAATGCGGTTAGCCTTTAGTTCGAGCACGGACAGGAGACCTTTCATTCCGTTCACGTCGAGGCAGCCCGACGGGTAGCGGCTCAAGCACTCCGTGCCGGTGTCGAACGGTTCATTCACATTTCGGGCATCGGCGCCGATCGCGCCTCTCAATCACGGTACATCCGAAAGCGCGGCGAAGGCGAACTGGCGGTTCGGGCCGCCTTCAGCGATGCACTTTTCGTCCGCCCGGCAGTGATGTTCGGACCGGACGACGCGTTTCTCACCACCATCCTCAGGCTCCTCCGCCAGCTTCCGATCTATCCGATGTTCGGCCACGGCCTGACCAGATTGCAGCCGGCCTACGTGGAGGATGTTGCGGAGGCGATCGGCCGGACCATGCAGCGAGCCGAGACGCCTTCAACGATGTTCGAGTTCGGCGGCCCGCGCGTCTACTCCTACGAGGAGTTTCTTCGAGTCGTTGCGCACCAAGCTGGGCTTACGCCCCGATTGATTCCAATCCCATTTGCCTTTTGGAATGCACTCGCATGGGCCTCCGAAATGTTCCCAAGCCCCCTCCTCACGCGCAATCAAGTGGAACTGGTGCAAATCGACACCGTGTCATCGCCGGAGATGCCTGGACTTGCTGAACTTGGGATTTCGCCGCACTCGGTCGAGGCGATACTCCGGAAGATGCTGTCGAATTGTGGATGAAAGAGGCTCCTCGGTTAACCCGTATTCAACAGCTGACAGTTCGCGCGAGATATCCGCCCGCTGTCAGCCGCCTGATGTCCAGTGGGGAGTCAAAAGCACCTTTGTCGCAAGGGGCCATGTGTGGACGGCTCCGGGTTGGCAAGAAGAATCTTCACTTGCAGCGTTAGTCGGAGCAGCCATGTGTTCGGCGTGTTTGCGCGGTACGCATGATCGCTGGCCATAATGCCCTCCGCGGATCAGGTCCCGGTCAATAGCACGCATTCGAAGATGCTGTGGCCCATGTGGGTTGTCCTGATCGCCGGATCGACCGGCGCTGCATTAGTGCTGTTCGCCCTTCTAACCGTTACGTCACACCGGAGTGCCCGGCTGTGATCTCGTTTACGCCGTGGGAGCGGCGGGTTCTTTGTAGCGTTCGTTCCTGGCCATCATCGCCCATGCCACCCTGGCGAGTTTGTTGGCGAGCGCGATGGCAGCGACCTTGGTGGGTCGTCGCGCCAACAGCGCGGTGAGCCAGCGCCGATGCCGGGCGCCATGGATCTTGGCATAGCGGATCACGGCGAGTGCGCCTGCCGTGAACAGGCTGCGCAAATAGCGATCGCCTTGCTTGCTGATACTGCCAAGCGTTGTCCTTGCCCCCGCTCGAGTTCTGCTTCGGCACGAGCCCAACCCAGGCCGAGAAGTCCCGACCCGATCGGAAAGCCTTGGGATCAGCAATGCTGGCGACCAGAGCTGTTGCCAGCGCCGGCCCGACGCCGGGGATCGCGTCAAGCCGCTTGCTCGTCGCATTTGATCGATGCCAGGCGATGATGCGGCGGTCGAACTCCAGGATTTTGGCTTTCAGCGCCCGCAATTGACTGCCGAGAGCAGCAAGACATGTGCGGGCGACCTCCGGCAGCCGGCGATCGGCTCCATCGGCGACGACTTCCAGCAGTTGCTCGACACCCCTGCGTCCGAGAGGGGCGACAATCCCGAACTCGGCAAGATAGGCGCGGATTGAATTGATGACGGCCGTCTGCTGGCGGATGAAGAGATGGCGCGCTCGATAAAGCATCAGACAGCTCTGTTGCTCGACCGTCTTGGTCGGCACGAACCGCATGTTGGGTCTCGTGACCGCCTCGCAAATTGCCTCCGCATTGGTGGTGTCGTTCTTCTGCCGCTTGACGTAGGGCTTCACATAGGCCGGAGGCATTAATCGCACCGTATGCCCCAACGCCTGCAGCTCGCGGGACCAAGCGATGACGCACAAGCTTCAATCCCCACCAGACACGGCGGCAGTTCCTGGAAAAATGCCAGCACGTGCCGGCGCCGCAACTGACGGCGTACGACCACCTCGCCGGCTGCATCAACGCCATGCACTTGAAAGACCGACTTCGCGATATCCAGGCCGACTGTCGAAATTGACTGCATAGGCTGCTCCTCCGAATCGTGGGAGCCTCAAACGGCGCCCACTCCTTGGCACTCTCGTGCCGGTGGAGGAGCCGTCCACAGCATCAAATGCGAAATACTCGCTACAAGCAGATGTTTTCCGCTCTACGGCATCTTCGCTGGGCGCTCAGCCATTTTTGAAGAGCGGGGAGGCCTGCCCTAGGCTGATAAGCTTTCGTATGAAGTCTTATCAGTCAGCCAATCGGGCTGTCCGCCCTTGGAGACGCCCTACTCGGCTATCCTGCGGCTCACCTCGCATTCCATAGCTCGTTGAGATCGACTTCGCCAATTTCCGATTTGCCGGATCTCCCTTTTTGAAGCATCGCCGCTGCCGGCATGGAAGTACGCCGTTAGTTCGGCGCCTCTCACGTTGGTCGTCGATACTCATCCAGCAATGTGAGCGGAGGGGGTGGCAGAGGCTCCCTATGCCTCCTTCCTCGCCACTCAGCCGCTCGTCGACCGCGCCCGCGAAACTTGCCACGTCGCCGGCGCGGCCGTTAGACCTTACGCCGCGCGAACGTAGCCGTACCGCAGATTCGAGGGCTCTTTGGCCGCCAGCGCATACTTTTCCTTGAGCGAAGCGAGACGATCCTGTGAGAAGGCCGGCATCCCGGTGTTGTCAGCCGCTTTCAGCCTGATCTTATAGACTTTGATGGCGTCGCTGCGATTGCTTGATAAGCGCGGAGACGACGCTTTCGGTATCCTTGTTCGCGACCTTTACTAGCATCAGGCTTCGACACATGGATGCGATCCGCGGCGTCATGGAAGACATGAACCGCCAATCAAGCGGGCGTTAGATTGCCGTTCATCCGTGCGTGAAGTCGCCAGGCTTCAATCCGAGCGCTTTCACAGCGGCCTCCGGAAGCGGTCCCCACGCTTCCACCTTTTCGTTCGGAGCCATCATCGCGGCGATAATCGCCACAGCGGTTTCCGGATCCCTTTCCGCCACGAAATAGACCGAGCGAACGGGTGGACCGCCGCCTAACGGCTGAGTTGTTACCAGGACAACCTGACCATTTGCCATGCTTCGATATACCACCGCCGCAGTGCCGCTTCCATGATCGCGTAACCCCGCAGGACGGCAATGGCGCACGGCAAGGCAAACGCGCCATGGTCTTGCATCGTCCCGGCGTCACCACCAAATGGCACAGTCATGGGAGGCACAATCGCTCGAGGAGCGAGAACGTGGCCAGCAAAAAAATGCCAACCCAAGATCTCCCGGTGATCGCCCGATTCGAGGTATGCTACCGCAATTACCTCGCGCCAGACGGCTCCATCAGCCGCCTGCTCCCTGCCTTCGCCTCCGATGCCAACCTGCTTGTAGCGCTTTACCGATCGATGGTGCTCCTGCGCCTGTTCGACCGGAAGGCTGTTGCATTGCAGCGCACCGGGCGGCTCGGAACCTATGCCGTTTCGCTCGGCCAGGAGGCGGTATCGGTCGGAATAGCCAGTGCGATGCGAGATGAAGACGTACTGCTGCCTTCCTATCGCGACAACGGTGCGCTGCTTTGGCGTGGCGTCAAACTGGAGGAGATCCTGCTGTTCTGGGGCGGCGACGAACGAGGCAATTGCTTCTCCTCCGGGCCGGCCCACGATTTCCCGTTTTGCGTTCCCGTCGGATCACAGGCGCCGCATGCCGCCGGCGTCGCGTACGCCTTCAAGCTGCGCAAGGAGCCGCGTGTCGCCGTATGCCTTTTCGGCGACGGCGCCACCTCCAAGGGCGATGTTTACGAAGCGATGAATTTTGCCGGTGTACACAAATTGCCGGTCGTGTTCGTCGCCACCAACAATCAATGGGCCATATCGGTACCGTTGCGGCTGCAGACCGGCTCGGAAACGCTGGCGCAGAAGGCCATCGCCGCCGGGTTCACAGGCGAGCAGGTAGATGGGAGTGACGTGGTGGCGATGCGCGCCGCGGCTGAAGAGGCCATTGCCGCAGCCCGCGATGGTAATGGCCCACGCTTCCTCGAGGCGGTTACCTACCGGCTCGGCGATCACACGACCTCCGATGATGCATCACGCTATCGTCCGGCTGAAGAAGTTCAGGCCCATTGGAAGGAAGAGCCGATTGCGCGGGTACGGGCTTATCTTGCTGGCCAAAAGATGTGGAGCAAAGCGGACGAGGAAAAGCTTGCAACCGAGTGCCATGAGCGCATCGAGGCCGCGGTCGAACGCTATCTGGCAACGCCGCCACGCCGGCCCGACACCATGTTCGATCACCTCTATGCCGCTCTGCCCGAGGTCTATGCCCCGCAACGCAGCGAACTCGCGGGAGAGGACTATGCCTGAGGTAACGTTGGTCCAAGCCATCAATCTGGCGCTTGGCCGCGCGATGGAGGATGATCCGAGCGTGGTCGTGCTTGGCGAAGATGTCGGCGTCAATGGCGGCGTGTTCCGCGCCACCGTGGGTTTGCAAAAGCGCTTTGGACCCGAGCGCGTCCTTGATACGCCGCTTGCCGAACTCCTGATCAGCGGGCTCTGCGTCGGCATGGCGGCGCAGGGGCTGAAACCCGTCGGCGAAATCCAGTTCATGGGGTTTCTCTATCCCTGCCTCGATCAATTGGTGAACCATGCATCGCGAATGCGCAACCGCACCCAGGGGCGGCTCACCTGCCCGATGGTTCTGCGCACGCCGCACGGCGCCGGCATTCGTGCGCCCGAGCATCACTCCGAAAGCACCGAGGCGATGCTCGCCCATATTCCAGGCTTGCGTGTCGTCATGCCCTCGTCGCCGGAACGCGCATACGGACTTCTGCTTGCCGCGATCCGCGATCCTGATCCCGTGGTATTTCTGGAGCCGACACGGCTATACCGCGCAGCCAAGGGCGAGGTGAAGGACGACGGTGAGGCCTTGCCGCTGGATGTCGCCTTTGTCTTGAGGGAAGGTCGCGACGTCACGCTGATCAGCTGGGGCGCGATGCTGAAGGAAACCATGGCTGCGGCCGATGCACTCGCTGACGAGGGTATCGCTGCCGAGGTCATCGATCTCGCCACGCTCAAGCCCTATGATGAAAGCACCGTGCTCGGTTCGGTCGCAAAGACCGGGCGCTGCATCATCGTACACGAGGCGGCACACACTGGCGGATTTGGCGCTGAGATCGCCGCGCTTATCGCTGAACGCGGCTTGTCCTCGCTGCTTGCACCCGTGACCCGCGTCCCGGCTACGACACGGTCATCCCTATGGCGCGGCTTGAGCAGCACTACATGCCTTCGGTCGAGCGCATCGTGACCTCAGCCCGAAAGGCGTGCCAGTTCAACTGAACTGCAACGGACCTTGCCCCATGCGCCAGTTCGTGTTGCCGGACCTTGGAGAAGGCCTTGAAGAGGCGGAGATCGTCACCTGGTACGTCAACGAAGGCGATCATGTTGTCACCGATCAGCCGCTCGTTTCGGTGGAGACCGACAAGGCGGTCGTCGAGATACCGTCGCCGTCGAGCGGACGTATCGCGCGCCTGTTCGGCGCCAAGGGAGATATCGTGAAGGTCGGCGCGCCGCTCGTCGAGTTTGCCGAGGGCGCCGAGCAGGACACCGGCACAATTGTCGGCGAGCTTGGCAGCGACGAACATCCGCCGGCAGGGATCGTTACCACGCGACCGGCCGGACAGGTGTTTCCGGCGGTGCGCACACTGGCGCGCAAGCTCGACGTCGATCTTCGACTCGTTGAGGGGACCGGCTCCGGCGGCAGCATCACTCGCGCCGATGTCGAACGGGCGGCCAAGCGTGTGTCACAGACCGGCCCTGCCGAACCCCTGCGCGGTTTGCGCCGCGCGATGGCCCAGCGCATGACGGCGGCCCATGCCGAAATCGTCCCCGCCACAGTGACGGACGAAGCCGATATCAACGATTGGCGACAGGGCGAGGACGTGACAATCCGGCTGGTGCGCGCCATCGCTTCTGCCTGCAAAGCAGAGGCGGCGCTCAACGCCTGGTATCATTCCGGCAGTGGAGAACGGCGCCTCATCGGGCGCATCGATCTCGGCATCGCCGTCGATACGGAAGGCGGCCTCATCGTTCCCGTGCTGCGCAACATCGCGGAGCGGAGCGTCCCGGACCTGCGGAGCGGACTTGACCAGTTGCGGGCCGACGCGATCGCCCGCTCGATCCCTCCGGAAGAGCTGCGCGGCGCGACGATCACGTTGTCGAATTTCGGGATGATCGGAGGCCGGTTTGCCAATCTGGTCATCGTGCCGCCGCAAGCGGCAATCGTGGGCGCCGGCCGGATTTCGGAGCGGGCGGTCGCGCATCGCGGCCAGCCCGCAGTGAGGCGCATACTGCCGCTGTCGCTCACCTTTGACCACCGCGTGGTGACGGGCGGTGAGGCCGCTCGCTTCATAGTCGCGCTCAAGTCCGATCTTCAGCGGATTTCGTGAACCACGTGCGAGAGCAGGCCTAAGGTCGCTCAACTTTCGCCGGGGCTGGCATTTCACATCCCGAACAAGCATTTTCAACCAGCAAGGGGGCGCTGAAAGGCGGCCCCTTTCGATTCCGACGCTCGCGGTGGAGAATTAGGACAGTCGCAGGTGCTCGTTATGCACCCTGCCTATTCGCCTCTCAGCTTCTTTTCGATGTAGTCGTTTACGGTCTGGGCGAAGTCGTGCTGGGCCCCAATGACCGCGTTCCGTTGCTCCAGCACGTCGAGCTGGATGAGCCGGAGGCCGCTTTTTCTGCCTCTTTCCAGTGTTACGTCCCAATATTCGTTGATGGCCCGCTCAGCCAGCGAAATGGCGTTCGGGTCGCCCTTGGCGATCAGCCGACGAAGGATTCCTTGACAGGTGGCTAAGTTTGGCATCAGCCGGATATTGCGGCGTTGCCCAGGTAGCCGCAAGCCGGACGGGGAGCGCAATGGACGCTCTTGCACCGCAGGCTTCTTCCCCCTTTAAAGCCTAGTCCATCTGGCGCATGAACAGAGTTCGGCAGTCTGCGAACAAATTAGGCCACTGCGGAATTCAACTTAGGACACCCCTTACTTTTTACCGGCTATGCGGTCTAAGAGTTCGTGCAGGCGCTTCACAAAACCTTCAATCCAGCGGTCCACCGCTGTACTTCACCCGAAGTTCCTTGATCGCGAGTGCGGAAAGCTTCGCCGGGTCGCGCACGCCAGTCTGCGCGATCTCGATTATTTTCTTGGCGATCATCTCGGCTAGCGGGTCATTCCGGTCAACAAGACCAATGGTGTGCAATGTCTTCTCGTAGGCCGTTGTCAACCGGCTGATCTCGTCCGATCCCATCGGCAGGTTTCGCAATAAGCGATAAATGGGCATGTGGTGCTCCCCTTTTTTCTGGCGGGAGCCGACACTCTCAGTCACCGATAACAGCCACGGTCCAAGAGGTGATGCAGGAAACAGTATTCTTGAAATGTCCGTCAGACCAGTCAATTCAAAACATTCAGCTTGAAAACTCCCGGCCCCTCGGGGGAGAAGGAGCATCAGAAAGACTCAAGTGAATTCTATATTATAGGCCATTGGTGTCTCTATAGTGTCCCGAACAGCTTTAGTGACCGATCCGATGCCCCTCGTCACCGGACGCCAACCGTGGCCGCCAGGATGATCTTCTCTTGGCTCTTCGCGGCAAGGGGGAGCCCACGACCGGCAATTCTAAAACGCCGCATCACTGGAGGCGCGATTTCACCAGAGTGTCCGAGGGCCGTTCGCCGAACTGAAGACGATAACTCCTCGCGAAATCACCTAAGTGCCAAAATCCGAGAGCGAGCGCACACGCCTTTACGCTATCCGCTCCGGCCAGCAGTCGTTGCCGCACGAGCCAGAGACGCCTCAGGCGCAAATATCGATGGAGGCTCATTCCTCGGTATCGCTTGACCGCCTCGTGCATGGTTCGCACCGAGGCGCCAACTTCTCGCGCAAGTCCATCGCTGTAGACCGGACGCCCAATGTTACCGGACAATACTGCCTGAATATCTCGGAAAATCCTGAAATACCCGAGGCAATTCGCATGAAACGCCCATCTTGCGTCAACAACGTGGGCGAATGCGGCATCAATTCCAGCCAGTAGGGACTCCCGGATTGCGGACGAAGCGTCGCCCGCCTCCCAGGCATCGAATGACGCGGAAGTTGACAGGATCTGCCTCACGAGCTCGCGCAGCCAATGCTGCGCAGCGGTGCTCGTTTCGAACGCTTTCCAGTTGGGACCTGCCTGCGGCCAGCCACGATCCTGTATCGCTGGCGTGAAAATGATCGATGTGAATTGCCGCTCGGCTCGTTCGACCGTGGAATATGCAGCACCGCTGCCGCCGATCGCGATAGCTGAGTGATCTCTTTCGACCCCGTTGAAGCGAATGGGAAAACCGTCATCCATCGAGAACCCGACAGCTGTGCAATTATCGGCAAGCTGACCATCGGCGATGCGCGGGAAAGACTTGGCAAAATTGATGTCACATCCCGGGAGATTGAGGATGACTTGCTCAGCAGAGATTTTCCGTGCGAGAGGCGTAAATTCGACCTTCAGATTTTGCACGGCTGTTCGATACTGATCGAGATCAGTAAAGCGAAATACCTTTGGCGCCAACACAGCGAGAACCTTTGTTCTCCTATTGAGGGCCAAGGCGGCCCTTTAACAATACTAAAGCCGAATCGGGTTCTAGGGATTCCGGAATACTACGGATTGAGTGTATAGCGACCAACACGTCAGGGCTCAATGAGCCAGCAGTAGAACGAGGATCATTTTGGGTGTGAGGACATAATCAGGAACGCATCAATCAAGTCAATGAGCAGCAGATGATGCAGTTGTTGGGAGCATTCATTCAGGGCGTTGCAAGGCATTAGCAAAGCAATGGGAATGTATCGAACTCCTCCATTGAATTGCTGCGCTGCGGTCTAGATCGCACCTGCTCTGGTGTATTTCTGCTCCCCGCGATAATCTAATGCTCGGCTGGGGGCCTCACAATGTTCGATGTGTATTTGAACGACAGGCGCGATCTGCTCGTCGTGCGCAACGGTTTATCAATTCCACCTCCTGACGTGTCAGGCAAATGGCGTAAGAAGAAGAGAAAAGTCGCTTCCGTTAGCGAGGAAATTAGGCTCGCTGTTCAGGCGCAAGGCTACTACATGCGCAAGCTAAAGGATTTTAGGAAACGCTAGTCAGCGCGGCGCATGTGTACCCTCTACGGCATCACCAACCCGGCCGCATTCTGGCGCTCTTCCGCTTGGGATATTCAATCGCTATGTCGGCAACCTGACGCCGATGCCCGGCGTCTTCCCCAATTATTCGGCGCCAGTGACCCGCAACACGGAAGCCGGGACCGAGATGTTAGTACCGCGCTGAGCTTTCATCTACGCTTCATTTGTCCGTAGGGCGCTGCGCCCGCTGAAGGCTTCCCTGTTCCGCCGCTTGCGAGGTACGGGTTATGGCGGCCTCAAACACCGCAATACGGCGATCGAGATGCCATAGCTCGATATCGTTGATATCAACTAGCTGCTCAGCACGTTCTCGTGCTTCACGCTCGTCGGCACACTGCAAATTGGCCACGCTTATAACGTGGCGGTGCTGATCCAAAAGGTAAGCTCGGTAGTGCGCCACCCCACACCCCCAAAGGTCAAAAAACAATACTCTCATTCATACAAAGGGAAACCACGGAACTTTGGGCTCCGGAGTGCGCGCTTGATGTCTATCCCTTTCGCGCGCTGATCACGGTATCATCACCTCAATCCTTCAACGAGCGCCCTCCAGCCGAGTGCATCCTTCGCCGTTACCAGCGAAGCGCCGAGCGTTGCCAAGTAGTGTGGCAACTCGCAATCGGGACGCGCGTTCATACTGCCGACAAACGAAGCGACCGCGTTCTTAAGATCACCTCGGTCGAGGTGATCGAAGGCCCGTTGCTTGCAGCGCGCGACATATTTGTCGCGCGCCAGTTCAATTAACAGGGAACGTTCCATTCCGTCTCCCCAACCGATGACTGCTTTCAACCGTGGAGTTGAAACGGAGTGGATTTGGCCCGTCTGTTCGAAAGCCGACAAACGGATGCTTTTGGTCGCAAGTGTGGGAATTAGGATACAGGCGCACACGCGACTAATGCGGTGGTCGAGCCATCCGTCCCGTCCCGAGCGATGCCGGCCATCCTAACCGCCGATGAAGAGCGGGATGTGTGGATGCGCGCGCCGTGACGCGCGGGGCCGGGAGGGAAGAGAAGATAGGACGGCAGCGTCCTTGCCTACAACATGAAAAGGGTAATCAGCATTCTGGGCGTTGGTGGTTTGATGGAAGCGATCCGCGCCTGAGCCAGGCCCGGTGATCAACATGTCGAGCTCGCCTGCCTAAAGCATCACGTTTTCACACAGGCTGGGTCAAAAGCCGTCATCCGGCCCCAGATCAAAAACTTCTGCTAAGGGGCCAACAGGTGACATAGCAGGATGACGAGCACACAGAGGCCGCCAACTGACGCGGCCTTACTCACTCTTAAGTTCCGCGACCTTTCGATCTTGAAGCCATAGCTCTACGTCGTACCCGTCAGCCAAGACCTTGGCGCGATTCTTGGCTTCGGTTTCGTCCTCGCAAATCAGTTGGATGCGAAGCTCGATATGCCCGTCGAGGCCCATGAGATAAGCGCGGTACTCGTGCATCTGGTGACCCCCTTTCACAAACGAAAGGCCACCAACTGAGGCGGCCTTATTCTTCAGGAGGTTGCAGGCCCGGCGACGTCAGCCACCCGTCTATAGCAGACGCCGTTTCGAGCTGGCGCAGTTTGCTTTCTAGAAGATCACGTTGCTGTCCCGGCTGTGTGTTTTGCAGTCCCGCGATAATGCGGGCCCTCTCCGCGTTCAGATTGTCGTCAAATGTGTGGGAGTGTGAGCGTCGTCTCATGGCACTCTCCCTTCCCTAAGTGAATTGGGCAGGAGCGCAACCGGCGTTCTGATCACCGATTTGAAGCAACGATGCCGTGTGCGGTGATGGAACCAGTATGCACTCGGAGTCGGAGCGACGCCAGAACAAAACTTAGGTGGAGGCTCTCAGCAGCCGCGCGCGGCCTTACTGCACGAAATAAATTCTCGCCACCGCCCCAGCAACGAGCAGCGCAGCGCCGATGGTGGCAACGCCAAGGCAGACGCGTGCTTGGATTGAATACGTATTGAAATGAGGAGGGTCGATCATGCTCGCTCCTCTTGGTCTCGCGGGAGTGCGATCAGCTTCTCAAAGGGCCTTTCGGTCCCCTAATCGCAAATCGAAGTCATTGTCCCGGCGCTTAATCGCAGTCCTGGCCCACCTTTTGCTGGGACGGTACTTGCTCGACCTTTCGGGCGTCATCGATGCAGCCCCTTCAGGTGTCATCGATGAGGAGAAGAAAGATCAGGTTGAGGCTGCCGAGAACCGGCCCTCCACCGGCAGTGGCCAATGCGATGGCACTGATGCTGGCCTCAGACCCGCCGGCTGACGATGCGTAGCCGTCCCTTCTCCGTTTCATCGACGAAGCGTCGATCCTTCGCCAACTCGGCGTCTTTTCTGCGACGGCTGAAGCAGTGAGATTGAGCATTTCGCGGCGCAGCGCGGACGTCGAGGCGGCCAGAACGGCCTTGCCAAGCGCGCTTCGCACCAGCACTCGCCCCTTCGCTTCTATTCGCCGAATTTCGTTCGGATAAACAGATATTCGACGGTTTATCCGCAAGGGTTCTAAGTTGTTGAATTCTGGCGCGCCATTCGGAACAAAACTGCGAACTCATGTGTTGTTGAAATTGCAAATCGTTAGGCGCCCCATGGGATATTCATGCACAGGTCGGCGATGCAATTCGAGCACCCGCTACCACGCATATCGCACCGTGCCCTTGCCCGCGTAGCTGCGGGTGACGTTGGAAAACTCGCCTTCGAAGGTTGCCGCCGCCGACCAGCCGTTGATCCATTCCATCTCGGCGGACGCCGTGGTGAGCGCGGAGTCGCTCGCCTGCCGCGCGCCGTTGACGACGAAGCTCGCGCCGGGCAGCGCCTGGAAGGTGGTGCCGATGGTGCGGTCCGGGTTGAAGTCGTGCGCCCAGGCGGCGCGGCCGCGCAAGGTGAGGATGGCGTTCTGCACGGCATAGGATTTGTCGGCGCGCAGGCCGAGTTCGCTGCGGGTGTCGGTGACGCTCTTCGAGCCATAGGCCAGCGCGAAGGTGTTGGCGCCGGAGATCGCCTGTTCGGCATAGGCGGGCAGGTCGAAGGTGGTGAATTGTCCGGCGGCATAGGGCGTGAGGCCGACGCCGCCGGCCCATGGCGTGACGTAGCGGTAGCCGCCTTCGACACGTCCCGAATACGCGTTCGCATTGAACGCCGCGCGCAGCCGATCGACCCCGGCGATCGTCACCGTGCGATCCGTCGTGACGTCCTGCCAGCCATAGGCCAGCGCGCCCGAGAGATAGGCCGCGCCGACCGTGTGGTGCACGAAGGCGCCGGCCTGGAACAGGTCGGATCGGCCGCTGCCGCCACCCGTCACGCTGAAATTGGTGCCGCCGCCGGCGAGCGCGAAGCCGGCAATGGTGTTGGGCGAGAAGCGGTAGTCGGCGCCGACCGCGGTGCCGAACAGGCGGCTCGTGGTGGCGTTCGATCCGAGCGCCGCATTGCCGTCGGTGGTCTGCGAACCGCCGAAACCCGAGGCCCACACGCTCCAGCGCGGATCGTAGGTCTGGGCCGCGGGCGCCTTGCTGAACATCGCATAGGCGTCGCGCGCCGCGCGGCTCTTCGCCGTCGAGGCATAGCTGTTCGCGCTGCTGTCATCGGCGAACGACGATGCGTCCGGCGCATCGAAGCCGCGGCCGAACGTAAATGGATCCGTCATCATGCCCATGAACTGCGTCATGGCGTTGAACGTCGTCTGTTGCCCGCCGGTCGCGGTCTCGCCGGAGGCCTGCGTGAGCCCCGCCTGTGTCAGCCCGCCATAGACCAGCGGAATGCCGCCATTGCGGTTGAAGTAATTCACCAGCGCGTTGCCGACGCCGGACTGGTTGCCGCTGAGACCGGTGTTGGGCGGCGCGATAAAGGCCAGCGCGAGGTCGAGATAGGCATTGTTGGCGTCATAGCTCAGGCTGGTCTTGAAGCCTGACGGCAGATTGGTGTTGACGAAGGTCCCGAACGTGCTGCCGCCGAGGCCGCTGGTGGCGTTAACGATGGTGTATTGCTTCGCGACATAGCTGCCAGCCGCGAAGCTCGCATTCACGGTGGCGCCGCCAAGGTTGGCAGTGCCCGTCACGTTGACGCGGTCGGCATTAACAGGCGAGACCTCGATCATGTAGCGCGATGCCGCCGTAAGCACGAGATTGCCCTGCACGGTCAGCAGCCCGATCGAATTGCCCGGCGCCAGCGTGCCGCCATTGATGGTGGTATTGCCGACGATGCCGGTGCCGCCGAGCGTGCCGCCGTTGTTGACGGTTACGCCGCTCGACGCGGTGATCGAGCCGTTCACCGCCAGCCTGCCGCCATCGACGCTGGTCGCGCCGGTATAGGTGTTGACGCCCGACAGCGTCAGCGTGCCGCTGCCGGTCTTGGTCAGCGAGCCGGTGCCGGTCACAGCGCCGGCATAGTTCGTGTCGGTCGCCTGATCGATCGCGAGCGCTGCCGCTCCCAAGGCGACGGTGCCGCCCGTGCCTGACAGCGACGACATGGTGAGATTGAAACCGTTGAGATCGAGCGTGCCGCCATTCACCGCATAGGCGGTATTGCCCGCGAATGCCCCGGCGGTGCCCGCCCGCAATGTGCCGGCCTCGACCGTGGTGGCGCCGGTATAGGTGTTGACGCCCGACAGTGTCAGCATGCCGCTGCCGGCCTTGACGAGCGCGCCGGTGCCGCCGATCGCCTGGGAGACCGTCGTGTTGAATCCGTTGGTGTCGAACGTGCCGCCGCCCGCGTTCAGTGTGATGGCGCGGGTGTTGGCCAGATCGAAGCTCGCGCCGAACTGCAGCGTACCGCCGCTGAACGTCAGGCCGCCGGTATTGGCGCCGAGGTTGTTGTCGGCCGAGATCGCCAGCGTGCCGGCATTGATCGTCGTGCCGCCGGTGTAAGTGTTCGCGCCCGACAGCGTCAGCGTGCCGCTGCCGGTCTTGGTCAGCGAGCCGCCGGCGCCGCCAGAGAAACCGCCGTCCTGGATGACGCCGGAAAACGTGGTCGAGAGATTGTTGCCGCCGACCGCCAGGTTTTTTGAGCCCAGAAAAACGCTGCCGGCGCCTTCGATCGAGCCGGCCGTGGTGCCGCCGGTCATGAGCAAGGAAATGTCGAGAAGGCCGGTGCCGTTCAGGATGAACCGCGCGGTTCCACCGCTGGCGCTATGATCAAATCCGATCTTGCCCCCGCTGTTGGTGGTGATGGTGGCGCTGCCGGCCGTGCTGGTGGCGCTAAAGTCCAGGAAGCCGCTGTTGATGATGCTCGCGCTGCCGCCCGTGCTGCTGTCGAAGAAGAACACGTTGCCGAAGTTGTTGTTGATGATGGTGGCGCTGCCGGCCGTGCTGCTTTCGTTGAAGGCCACGTTGCCGAAGTTGTTGTTGGTGATGGTGGCGCTGCCGGCCGTGCTGGCGTCGTTGAAGTTCAGGCTGAAGTTGTTGGTGATGGTGGCGCTGCCGGCCGTGCCGGTGCCTTTGAAGCGCAAACTAAAGTTGTTGGTGATGCTGGACGACGCGATCGAGCCGCTCACCGCCAGCTCGCCGCTATCGACGGTGGTAGCGCCGGTGTAGGTGTTCGCGCCCGACAGCGTCAGCGTGCCGGCGCCGGTCTTGGTCAGCGAGCCGGTGCCGGTCACAGCGCCGGCATAGATCGTGTCGGTCGCCTGATCGATCGTGAGCGCTGCCGCTCCCAAGGCGACGGTGCCGCCGGTGCCTGACAGCGACGACATGGTGAGATTGAAACCGTTGAGATCGAGCGTGCCGCCATTCACCGCATAGGCGGTATTGCCCACGAACGCCCCGGCGGCGCCCGCCCGCAATGTGCCGGCCTCGACCGTGGTGGCGCCGGTATAGGTGTTGACGCCCGACAGCGTCAGCGTGCCGCTGCCGGTCTTGGTCAGCGAGCCGCCGGTGCCGCCAAAGAAACCGCCGTCCTGGATGACGCCGGAAAACGTGGTCGAGAGATTGTTGCCGCCGACCGCCAGGTTTTTCGAGCCCAGAAAAACGTTGCCGGCGCCCTCGATCGAGCCGGCCGTGGTGCCGGTCGTGCTAAATGAAACGTCGAGAGCGCCGGTGCCGTTCAGGATGAATCGCGCGGTTCCTCCGCTGGCGCTTTGAAAAATTTGGCTCCGGCCACCGCTGTTGGTGGTGATGGTGGCGCTGCCGGCCGTGCTGGCGTCGCCGAAGTCCAGGGTGGCGTTGTTGGTGATGCTGGCGCTGCCGGCCGTGCTGCTGTTGAAGAAGCCCATGTAGCTGGCGCCGCTGTTGGTGATGGTGGCGCTGCCGGCCGTGCTGGTGTTGTCGAAAAACGTGGTGCCGCCGCTGTTGTTGTTGATGGTGGCGCTGCCGCCCTGGATGTCTATGCCGGCGCCGGTGAAAGTGAGCAACTGGCTGTTGCTGAAGCTATAGTTCGACGCGCCCGCGTTGAACGTCCAGCCGCCGACCCTGGTGCCACCCGATAACGACAGCGCGGTCCTGCTCGAGGTGCCGAAGAAGGCGGTGCCGGTCGGCACCGCGCCCGGGATCCAGTTGGCGGCGGTGTTGAAGTTGCCGGTGCCGGGCGTGGAACTCCACGTGGCGTCCTGCGCCGCGGCCGGCAGGGTCGATGCCAGGCACAACGCCGACGACACCAGCAGAACGGTCCGCAACCGGCGGACGATGTCCGTTGGCCTTTTGAAGTTCCCCGACACCATAGCCCCTCGTCCCGCGCGGCGAGTTCCGCCGCAACGGCCCCATTAAAGTTGCCGCCGAGGGTGCCTCGCAGCAGCGCCGGAGTCCTGACGCGGGGTGGGTGCTTTTCTGACCCTTTTCTGACATTCGCGTTGTGTTTGCGGTCTGGTGGCGATTTCTGATATTTGCTGCCGCATCAGACGTCCCGGGGGAGGCAAGGTGCTCCGTTTTGCTGGCTTTGAGCTCGATCGGGCGCGAATCGAACTGCGCGGGCCCGACGGCGAAGCCATCAAGCTTCGCCCGCAAACCTTCGCGATGTTGACGCTGTTTGCCGCCAACGCCGGACGCGCCCTCAGCAAGCGGGAGTTGATGGAGGCGGTCTGGCCGAACGTCCATGTCGGCGACGACAGTCTGTTCAAATGCATTCGCGAGCTCCGAACGGCGCTCGGTGACGATCGGCGGCAATTGATCAAGCTGGTTCCCGGCCACGGCTACAGGCTCGACGCCCAAGTGACGAGCGAGCCCGTGACGAACGAACCCGCCGGCGGTGCGGCTGCCCCTCCCGCCGACGGCGCGGAACCTGTCGCGAACGTGGCGACCGAGGCTGAGCTTGCGAAACCACGGTGGTCTCGCTTTGTCCAGCGCGGCCCGGCGGCGCTCGCCGCCGTCGCGGTGCTCGGCGCCGCGTTCGGCTTTGCCATCGCGGCGCCGATGTTTGGCCCCGGCTTCTTCGTATCCAGACCACCGGCTATCGCCGTGATGCCGATCACCGGCTCCGATGCGGACGCTGTCCCGACGGCGGCCGCTGTCACCATCCGCCTCGCTGACGGACTGGCGAAGATCGAGAATATCCGCGTCCTGACGCCGGAAGCGGGCAGCGATTCGCCGCAGGCGGCCTCGGCGCGCGCGGCGCAAGCGGACTTCATATTGAGCAGCGAATTGCAAAACACCGGCCCGACATGGGAACTGCGCGCCCGCCTGACCCGGACCGCAACCCAGGAAGTGATCTGGTCGGCGCCGGTTTCGGTCGCGATCGGCGAGACGGACGTGGGCTTGCAGCAATCGCGGCTCGCGGCGGGCCTCGGCCATCTGCTCGCGCTGCGCCTCAATGAGCTGGTACCGGCCGGCGTGCCGACCGATGGCGCAGCCAAGGGCGTGGTCGAGCAGGCCACCGCCCAGATCAACCAGACCAGCAAGGAGCGTTTCGCGGCGGCGCAGACCATGCTGGAAAAAGCGCTCGGCGATCACCCCGACAATGTGGACATCCAGGTCGCGCTCGCCGCGCTGCAACTGCGCGGCATCCAGATGGTCTGGTACAGCCCGGCCGATGCCGCGGCGGCGGAGAAGAACGCCAAGGCGATGCTGGAACGCGCGTTGCGGACTAGGCCGGCTTCCATTCCGGTGCTTCAAGCCTATTGCCGCTTTCTCAACGCCACCAACGAATTCACCGAAAGCCTGGTGGCTTGCGCCAGGACGTTGGCGTTCGACCCCTGGGACGGAATGGCGCTGTACCACATCGGCCTGGCGCAACTTCCACTTGGCCGCTTCGAGGACGCGCTGGCTACGTTCAAGCAAGCCGACCGGTTTGATACGCCGCTGGTGTCGCGCTGGACCTGGCTACTTGGCGCGGGAGTGAGCTACCTGATGATGGGCCGCGACGAAGAAGCGTTGCCCTGGCTGGAGCGATCCATCGCCATCACGCCGGCATCCGGGCGTCCGCTCTTCCTGCTGGCCGCGGCGTACCAGCGATTGGGCCGGTCAGACCAGGCGAAAGCGGCCATAGCCCAAGGGCTCGCCCTGCGCCCCGGTACGACAGCGAGCAACGTCGGGATCCCGACCAAGAATGTCAGCGCCGCATATATGGAAGCGCGCGGCCAGATCGAACAGGCGCTGATCGAGGCCGGGTTGCCGGAACGCTAGTTCGATTCGCGCTCGTGTGAATTCCCGTTCCAGGCAACAATGCATGACACTGAGGCCAACAAAATGTACGTCATCGAGAGAATGAGTGTTCTATCCTTTGGACGTCCCTTCCTGGCTCCGAACAACTTTCACGTTGCGACCGCGCGGGTGCGAGCCACGTGTAGATTTGACCGACAGCTGCTTTTTCCCCTCGTCTCGAACGTCGAAGGTGCCGCGGCTTACAATCTCCGAAAGCACGTCTGACGTGGCCTTGCACTTTTAGACGTCCAGGTTTCCGTATGACCTGATGGCAGAGCCGCATGAAACGGCGGACGAGACTTTACTGACCAAAACCGCCGCTGCGTTAGTCAGGGACGCTCGCTTCCGCGCTGCCACCGAATGAACGTGCGGGCTCAACTATGAGCCTATCGGCTGGGATTCGATCAACTTGACGAAGTGCTTTCCGATCTCGACAATCTCACCAAGTCTTTCTCCGGATAAACGCATCGGAAGTGGCCACGCCTGCGAATGCACCACGTCTTTCAACGGTTTATTGATCTAATCTCCGTGGCGGAAAATCCCGCAGATTTTCGCGATGCTATTGCCACTGCGGCAGCCGCTCTCGACTTATCTTGCCTTGCGTATCTTGTTCTGCTGAGGGATGGAGATAGCACACCAAGTTTGATTTCTACGTATCCTCGCAGGTGGACTACTCACTATCTTGAGAACCGGTATCAGCGGATTGATCCAGTAATCATGGAGGTGCTCCGGAACCCCGAGCCGTTTCGTTGGGGGGTTGATTTAGATTGGCGAACTCGTTCGCAGGCACAACAACAACTGCTCGATGAAGCTTCGCAATTTGGGATCAGGTTCGGCTTCACTATTCCCATTCACGACGGACGCGGCCCCATCGCCGCCCTCAGTTTCGCGTCCGAACACCGGCGTGTGTCGTTCGAGAGTTGCATCGCGTCCCAAGCGCGTGTGCTGCAACTTATGGCGCTTTACTTCCATGCTCACGCGCATCGCAAGCTCAACAGCGAGTCAAGTAGCGGTAAATTGCCTCTCTCGCGCCGCGAACTTGAATGCCTGGAATGGGCTTCACGAGGGAAAAGCAGCTGGGAGATCGGGAAAATCCAGCGCGCCGAGGTCGAGCTGTTGAGGCCTACTGATAAGGTTTTCACCAGACTGATAAGCATTGTCGGTTTTCCTTATCAGTCTGCGAACTGACTCCGTTTTCGACCAAAGCTTATTAGTCAATTGGCTCCCCCGTTTGCGCCAACCCGTCCGGTCGCTGTGGTCGGCCGCTACCGCGAAATGCAAGGCGCGTTGCCGACTGCTACATTGCACGGCGATTGTCGTATCTACGAGCGGCGCGCTCATAACGATCTGGTTGCAGGTTCGAGTCCTGCCGGGCCCACCAAGAATATCAGTGTCTTGCTTGGTCTTCGTTGCCCTCAGCGCGACTACCGCACCAGAAACCGCACTTATGCGCCAACTCGTGCTCCCTCGTTCGCCAGCATGGCGCCTGCCACGACCGCAGCCTCGCAGCCGTCAATAGCAGCCGCTGAAAACGCAGCGTCGATTGACTCCGGTGTCGGAACTTCAATCGGATGCAGGACAAGGCCCATAGCCTGAGCGGCTTTGGAATACGACTCGACGTTGTTTCTTGTGGTGACCGGGTCCAGCGATCGATCTTGGAGAAGTCCCACGCGGCTCAGGCTTGGGATAGCTTCCTTCAAAAGGCTCAGGCGTTTGCCCGTAAGATCGGGCGCCATAAACGACAGTCCAGTTAAATTTCCACCCGGATGCGCCAGACTAGCAACAAGGCCAGAGCCGACCGGGTCTGGCGCGACGACGAAGACAATAGGGATTGCGCTCGTGATCTGCTTGAGCGCAACGGCTCCAGGTACAGTGATGGCAATGATGACATCGACATTGCTTACCACCAGTTCGCTGGCAAGGCTGCGAATCCGCTCCAGCTGTTCGGCGGGAAATCGATGCAAGAACAGGACGTTCTTGCCCTCGATGTAACCAAGATCATTGAAAGCCTTGGTCAGGATATCGAGATAGATCTTTTCTTCCTCCGCACTGCCTGCGTGCCAAAGGACCCCGATTTTTGCAATTCTCGTGCTCTGCTGCGCGTGCGCGATCAGTGGCCAAACAGCTGACAACCCTGCAACCCGGATGATGAACTCCCGCCGTCGCATGTGTGCCCCCTCAAGAACTAAGCCTGTGGGAAGGGTAGATTAGCACTTCCTGGCCGAGCCGCGAGCGCCAATGAAGCATTGCGATGTACCGATGTTCCGCATTGGGTCAAAAGCAACGGTGGACGCCAAGTTGGATCGCGTCCGGTTTGCCTCTGACAGCCGACATGACACGCGCTCAATCGACCTTCGGCTAAGGGCCACTTCCGGACTCGTGCACCCTAGCGAAGTTAGGCTTCGTTCGGTCGCTTCGACGGTAATGGCGAGCACGGGCCGCCGACCGCCGACGGGCAGACACAACTTCAAATGTTGATTTCGAGGGCCGGACGAAGATGTTCGTCTTGCTATTCCAGATACGGCGTCAGCACACCTTCGATCCATTTCATGAATGCGCGGACTCGGCGCGACAGATTGCTCCGATGTGCGACGACGAGGGACACGGCGAGCGCCCGGCGACGAAAATCGGGTATGATCTCCACAAGCGCTCCACTTTCCAAGTATCGGCCAATCCCCAAGAGTGGCGCCTGAATCAGGCCAAGGCCGGCGAGGGCAGCGGCTTCATAGGTCTGCGCGCTGTTGACGTGTAGCGCACCCGGCAACTGAAACGTCGCGTAGCTGTCGCCGTCCGGATATTCCCATCCATAGGGTTTTGCGCCCAGCATCGTCGAAAAATGAATTGTCCGATGTTCCTGACGCTGGAGATCATCTAGCGATCGAGGGACGCCGTAGCGCGCCAGATAGGCGGGACTGGCAGCGTTGACCATGCGCAACAGGCCCAGTGGACGGGCAATCAGCGTCTCGTCCCGTATTGGTCCAAGCCGCAATACACAGTCGAACCCCTCTTGAACCAGATCGACTTGCCGATCCGTACTCGACAACTCCAGCTCCAACTCGGGGTGAGTCGCCATGAAATCTGGCAAGGCCGGCACGATCGTTGCGCGCGCCACCTCGGTCGGAAGATCGACCCGTAAACGCCCGCGGAGTGCCACGCGATCGCTTGCGAACATCGAGTGTAGGTCATCGACTTCAGCGAGCAGATCGCGCGCACGGGCATGAAATACCCGTCCGTCTTCCGTCAACTGCACGCTGCGCGTCGTCCGGTGCAGAAGCCTGACACCGACATCTTCTTCCAGCTTCCGGACGGCCGTTGAGGCCCTCCCCTTTTGGATGCCCAGGCTATCGGCTGCGCGGGTGAAGCTCCCCATTTCCGCTACCGTTATGAAAATGAGGATCGGTTCGAGATTCTGCATTTTCTTCGTGCCTCAGTATTGTTCGCCACAGAGAGAACAGTGAGTTCATTTCCTCGGCGTTTATCATACCCAAGAGACACAGTACTTTCAGCTCCGAATATGGGATCCCCCAGCGGAGAATGACAAATGTCCGAAACTATGAACCTGCATCAGGTGCCCGAAGCTATGGCCTTGCATCGCAGCCTGTGGGCCGGCCGGATAATGAGTGCGATTGTCGTTATCGCGCTAGTGGCAGACGGCACTATTCAGCTTTTCGCGCCGGCACAGATCGCGAGCACGTTGCAGGAAACCGGGTTCGCGATGGACCTGACCCGTGTCGTGGGTCCGATCATACTCGCCTGCGCCATCCTTTACGCCATCCCGGCCACCGCCGTCCTCGGCTCGATCCTAGTGACGGGCTTTTTGGGAGGTGCCATCAGCGCCCATGTCCGCATCGGTGAGTTGGGGTCGCCGCCGGAAGTCATTTCCCTGCTTCTGGGCGCAATGACGTGGGGCGGCCTCTACGCGCGCGATCCCCGGATCCGGGCCATTCTGCCGCTCATCCGTTGAACCAATGGGGCAGTGCTCTGTCCCTCAAGATCAGGAGAAAACACATGTTTTTAGTAATGGGAATCACGGGAAAAGTGGGCGGCGCAACGGCAGAACATCTGTTGGCGCGCGGCAACGAAGTACGCGCGTTGGTCCGCAATCGGGAGAAGGCGTCAAGCTGGGCGAACCGGGGCGTGGAACTGGTTGACGGTGATTGGAATGATTCGGCAGCCACCGAGCGGGCGCTCAAAGGCGTCGAAGGCGCGTTTGTCATGTTGCCTGCCGTCTGGGCTCCCTCGCCCGATTACAAAGAAGCCAAGGTCGTGATTGCGAACTATGTCGAGGCGCTAACCAAGGCAGCGCCGCCGCGAGTGGTTGCGCTTTCGTCGATGGGTGCGAACAGGAACAGCGGGCTCGGGATGATCACGGCATTGTCGCTTCTGGAGCAAGGTTTTCGCGACCTGATATCGCCAATCGCGTTTGTGCGCGCAGGTGGATTCTTCGAAAACTTCCTCTACGGCTTGCAGGTCGCCCAGGGCGGAACGCTACCGGTCTACTACAATCCGACAAACCGGAAATCGACCATGGTGGCGACGAACGACATCGGCACGGAGGTCGCAACCCTTTTGACCGGGCCAGCGTGGTCAGGGCAGCGCGTCGTCGAGCTTGGTTCGATGGTCACCGCGGATGAAGTCGCGGAGCAATTGGGTGAAGTCCTGAATCTCGACGTGAAAGCCTTTGCAGTCCCGCGTGCGGGGTGGGCGGAAGCGTTCGAGCAATTCGGCATCCCGAAGGGCCACACCGGACCTGCAGAAGAAATGTTTGAGGCCGTGAATGCAGGATGGATGGACCTTGGAATCGAGGGTACGGAGCACGTAGCGGGTACGACGTCCGCACGCGATGTATTCGAGGCTGCACAGAACGCCGCCAAGGCGTAAGTCCGGGACGGATCAGGCATGAGACGGAGAGTGCCCGCTTCTGCCTCGGCTAGACGAGAATAGCGCGAGGTCCGTTCAGGGTCAAAAGCGGCTGTCAGCCAATCAGTGGGGCGACGTCCGGATTCCCTCCGACAGCAGACGTGGCGATGGCTTCCGTGGTGTTCAGCTCAGGGCCATGAACAGACATAGCCTCACTCGTCGCGTTAGCGCCGAGCTCTGACCGCCGCTGCAAAGCGTCCTAATAAACCAGGCTAGTGCCGGGCGGCTTCTCTAGCGCGGCGGCCAACGACCGGTACTCCTCGCAGCCAGTCCCGCAAATCTCCGCGATCCGACTCAAATGATATTGGGCCTGCTCGCGGTTGCCCTGCTCGAGCTGCCATAGACCGTAATATTGCCAGGTCAGCACATGGTTCGGATCGGCCTTCAGCGCGCGCTCGTACCAGAGCTGCGACTGCCTGTAGTCGCCGAGCTTGCGATATGAGTAGCCGATGAGGTTGGCCACATTCGGGTGATCGTCGTGGCCGAGCGTCTTCAACTGCTCAATCGCAGAGGCATAGTCAGTGCGGTCGTAGACCGCCGAATAAGCTGCGCGGTACCCATGAGCAAAGGCGGGGTCGTCGAACAGGGACTGCTTGGCTTTTTTGGCCTTGGGCGCGTGGTTGGCCTTGTTGCCCGACCGCTTCGGGTATGACGAAGGCGGATAAGCGGAGCGTTGCCCCATCCCGCTATAGTCTGCCTCACTGCCACCCGGCTCAGTGCCCGGGGCCGCAACAGCCGGAGTGACCGAGAACGCAGCGATCAGCGCAAACGAACACGTTGTCAGCGTCACAATCCTGATCATCAAGTTGGCCATAGGAACCTCCTGCAAGGCTACGCCTTCGAGCTCCCAATCCAGCCGAACATGTTAACTCCATTACCTCAAACATTCCTGGAAAGGTATTTAGAAAAACGAGATTTGGTGTGACAGCAATGTTGTCTTATGAGCCGGTCAATGTCCGCAGCGGGTCAAAAGCGCCTTTTGCGAGGTCGGCCAGTCACTTCCGGTGTACCTTGATGAGCGGACCTTCTGAGAGGCCGCGCAGACTTCGCAATCGGGCCACTTGCGGACGTGAAGTCAGTGAGCACGAAGGACAGCTGTGGAGCGCGACCGGACGTAACGCGATCACTTGACCCGCTTCCACAGAAACTCAAGCGTTATGCCAGCCGGATTGCGGGGGTTCACAAATGTCATCTCGTCGGGACTGATAGCTGTAACGACACGCCGT
>NZ_JBEPQK010000028.1:0-83907 GCF_040547805.1 Bradyrhizobium sp. LA6.1
ATATCGCTCCTTCGGTGGAGAAGTGGAGGCGTCAAGCACCCCCACGATATGCCGCCTTTCCGATTCCCGCCGTCACCAACTTTGGGCGATAGCTCGCTGTGCACTCCGAGCGACTGCTCGCCGGCGCAGGCGCAATAACCGCGTTGTCTGGAGCGCTCGGGGCTTTGGCGAGTGCTCTGGTTGTGTCAAGATGATTCTGCCACAGCGTGTCCAAGTCGTAGTTCGGTATCCGACCGGGTTTGAAGCCCGCGCCTGATCAGCGATGCCCCGCGTGCCCGTGTACTCGGGTGGGCCGCAGATTCGAAGAATGCCGCCAGTGCATGCTGAAATACGACGTCGGCCGGGAGCGTGACTTCGTTCATGAGGGCCTTAGCACCAGCCAGAGCGTGCTTTTCGAATGAGGCTAGACGCCGCGCAAAGCCATCGACGAACGCCTCAATCTCCTCGTCGGGTAGAGCGCGGTTGACATACCCGTACTGCTCGGCGCGGTCGGCGGAAAAATCGTCGGCCCCGAGAATGACTTCCAGGCCGCGGCCTCGCCCCATTAGCCCGGCGAGCCGGGCCATCGGATTCCCGCCGGGTACGGCGCCCATGCCGACTTCAAATTGCCCGAGAATCGCGCGCTCTCGACTGGCGAAGCGCATGTCACAAGCGAGCACGAACTCACTTCCGGCTCCGCGTGCGCGTCCGCGAATTTCAGCGATGGAGGCGACCGGTGCCCGCGACAATCGCACGAGCACGTCGATCCACGGATGCATCCCCGTAGGCCCCGGCGGCATCGCGGCAACCTTCGCCTTGTCCGCAAGCACATCCCAATGAGCCAGGAAGAAATCTGGGTCGGCGCTTCGGAACACAACGACTTTGATGTCGGCATCGGTTTCCAGCGCGGACAGTAGATCCTGAAGCTCGCCAATCGTGTCCGGATTGATGAGGTTTATCGGCGGATTGGCGAACGTTGCGGTCCACAGGCTTGAGTACGGCTTTTCGATCATGATCTGGGGCGTTGAAAACTCCATCTGGTTTGAGAAAAAATTACGAGATCACCTCGTCAGCGCAGGCGAGCAGGCTTGGCGGGACGTCGATGCCCGTTGCCGCCGCGGTGCTAAGGTTGATGACCAGTTCGAACGTTGCAGGTCGGACGACGGGGAGCTCGGACGGAGGTCTCCCATTGAGAATGAAACCTGCGTAGAGCCCGATTTGTCGGTATCCCTCGGGCGGATAGATCCCGTAACTCATCAAGCCACCCTCGGCGGCGTAGTCCCGAAACTGATAAATCGCCGGAATATTCTGTTGCACTTCGTTCGCAACAATGGTTCGCCGACGCGTATCAAAGAAGGGGGCCGCGCAAACCAGCAGTGCGTCCGCGCCGGCAATCCTCAGCCGTTCGAACCCCTCTGTCAGTTCGAGGTCGCTGCCGGCACCGGCAATCACGACAGAACAGCAGAGCCCCCGTGCCGCCAGCTCGATCTCGCGCATCTGCATTCGCGACTCCTGGAAATCGTCATCAACGAGAACCCCGATAACTTTCGCGCGGGGAGCCATCTCGTGCAGCAGTCCCATGCGCTTTGCCTCCAGTTCGGTGGCCAGAAGGCTGATCCCGGTCATATTTCCGCCCGGCCGGTTCAGACTGTTGACGAGGCCAGTCTTCACCGGATCGCCTCCGACGGAAAAGACGATCGGAATCCTGTCAGATGCGGCCTTCGCCGCTAGTGCGGATGGCTCGCCTCCGGCTGCAATCAATACGGACGGACCTCTGTCGACGATGTCGGCGGCAAGCGCTGGAAGCCTATCATAGTCGCCACCGGCCCAGCGATATTCGATACTGACGTCGCGACCGGCAATATAACCAGCCTCCGCCAGCCCTTGGCGAAACGCAGTAAGGATGTGCGTCGAGTCGTCGCGCGATCGACTGCTCAGGAAGCCGATAAGGGGCCTTTTCCGTTTTTCTCCCCAAAATGACGGCCACACCGTTGCCCCGGCGAAGGCCTTAATAAAATCGCGGCGCTTCATGATTGAACCTCACTGTCCAGTTCAGCCGGAAAATGACAGTAAATCCTCGGTAGCGTTGATGATGAGGGACCAGCGCCCGAAGGGCACCGGTCGGATTCGTCAGTCGGCCAGTTCGTCAGCCGATGCTGCAAAGGTGCTGGCAGAGATGCTCGCAACGACCTCCGTGGTCGTCACGATCGCGCTGGCATAGTTCGGCATGTTGATCTCGAGCGCGGCGTGCATCATCTCGTCGGAATAGTCGGCGACGGCGTCCTTGACGACCGTGACGTCATATCCAAGCTCAGCTGCAAAGCGGACGGTCGCCTCGATGCAGGTGTGGGCGATCAGCCCGATGACGATGAGCCGCTGAATGCCGTGGCGCTTGAGCTGGAGATCGAGGTCAGTGTTGGCGAAGCCGCTCGAGCACCAGTGTTCGCTGGCGACGATCTCGCCCGGCTGCGGGACGAACTCGGCGCGAAATTCGCCACGCCAGGTGCCGAATTCAAAGCTCTTGGCCTGCCACGCCCTCCGCTGGATGGGCGCAACAAACTTCCAGGACTCAAAGTCGCCGGCGCGATAGCGGTGGTGCATCGCGTAGAACACCCGAAGCCCTGCGTTGCGCGCGGCATGCAGGACCTGCTGCATGTGCGGAACGCAATTGTTAGCTTCGGCCACGGCCTTGATCCGTGGCCAGATCTTGCCGCCCTCTGAGATGAAGTCATTGTAGGGATCAACCACCAGGAGGGCGGTGTCGTTCTTCTCGTACGAAAGCTCTGTCATGTGACTCTCCCTTGCGACGGTGCCGCTCCTGTCAATTATTCCGGAGCGCAGCCCGTTCGATGCTGGCGGCGAACTCCGGCGTTTCACTCTGATTGTGCGCGATCGAGGCGGGTTGGCGCTGGGCGCGGAAGAGGTCGAACGGAATACCCTGCTTGCCGATGAACGTCATGAATTCGTCGGTGGCGTGCGAGCGGACGCGGTTGGTGAATTCGCACTTGCCGGGCTCGATCTCCCTGACGCTCAGCTCCCAGGTCACATGAATGGTCGTACGCCCGGTCGGCGTGAAGACGTCGGAGGTGGAATCGAGGATCAGATGATCCTTTTCGCCAAGCGTCTCGACGTAGTGCTGCACCATCAGGCTGCCGCCGATGGTCTCGACGTTAATCGACATGCGCTTGCCGTCCGGCGTCGTCGTAAAGCCGGCGGTGATGTGCGCCGGTGAGCAGCCCTGGTAGTCGTGTTCGGACAGGTTGAAGCACCATTCGGGAATATCGATCCGGTCGATCGGTGCGTTGATGATGGCAGTGAAGCTGGAATCGACGATCTGGTTGCTGGTCATGACTCGGTCTCCTCGTTGCGTTGTGCGCCGTTGATGGGCTCCGGACTTCACGATCCCTTGTAGTGACCTGCGTGACGCTGCCGCAGATCGATTGGCCGCTCGTCCTGGACATAGCTTGGCGCGGACGATCGGGATTTGCTCGTTATCGATTGTTATGGATCGTTAGCCCGCGCGGAGCCGAGAAAGACCGCCAGAAAGCGACCGGTTAGATGGCACCTGCGGCCGGAAAGCCGCGTGTTAGGATGCTGCGAGATTTTGTTATGAGCCTAGGTCGGCGGCGGCACGGCCATCCTGGCCAACGGCGTCGCCAAGGGGGGTGGCAAACTTACAAACCCCTCAAGTGCGAAAGCGCCGTTTGACCAGGCTTCTTTTTGTTTCCTGGATCGGATATCAAGATCCCAGGATGTCGATCTCCAACGCGTTTTCGTAATCGCCCGAATTTCCGCAAATCAAGCACAACGCCAATCAATGCCGACAACGCAGAACACGGAGATTGTTTCGTTCGGTCCCTTTCGCCTCAATCTGACCGAGCGCGTGCTGACCCGTAACGGCGCGCAGGTGGAACTCGGAGGACGGGCCTACGATCTCCTGTTGGCGCTGCTTTCTCGCCCCAACGAATTGATCAGCAAGGCAGAGCTGTTGCGCCACGTATGGCCGGGTCTTGTGGTCGAGGAAGGCGCCTTGCGCTTTCACATGACCAATCTGCGCAAGGCGCTTGGCGAAGGCAGCGAGGGCAGCCGCTACATCGTGACCTCGTCCGGGCGTGGCTATACTTTCGTCGCGCAGATCGCTCGCTCATCCGATCAAGCGCCACGTGCGAGCGAAACGCCGCCGTTTCAGCAGGCTAACTTGCCGGTGCGTTTGCCGATGATTGATCGCGAGGTCGAGATCGAGGAAATACCGGCGCGGCTGATGACGACGCGCTTCGTGACCATCGTGGGTGCCGGCGGCGTCGGCAAGACGACGCTCGCGATCGCGGTCGGGCACCGTCTGATGAAGAGCTTTGATGGTGCGCTGCTGTTCGTTGATCTCAGCATGGTCAGCGATCCGACACTGGTGGGAACGGTGGTGGCATCGCTGCTCGGCCTATCGGTGCAATCCAGCGACGCGACACCCAGCATCATCGCCTACCTCCGGGACAAGCGGATCTTGTTGATCCTCGACACTTGTGAGCATTTGGTCGATCCCGTGGCTGCGTTCGCATCGTCCGTGTTCGCGGCGGCTCCCAACGTCCATATTCTCGCGACCAGTCGCGAGACGCTGCAGGCCGACGGTGAGAATGTCTACCGGCTCGATACGCTGGCCTGCCCGCCCGATGGTACGGATCTGACGGCAGAAGTCGTTCGGACTTTTCCGGCCATCCAGCTCTTCGTCGAACGAGCTCGCGCGAGTGGTGCGCAGCTGGATTTCAGCGATGACGAGGCGCCCATTGTCGCCGGCATGTGCCGCAGGCTGGACGGTGTGGCGCTGGCCATCGAGCTCGCGGCCCGTCGCGTCGAAAGTTACGGGGTGCATGGGACCGCCGAGTTGCTCGACCAGAGGCTGGCGCTGTCCTGGCTTGGGCCGCGGAGTGCTCCGCCCCGGCAAAGGACGCTACACGCAACGCTGGACTGGAGCTTCGGCCTTCTCTCCGATATCGAGCGGATCGTTCTCTGCCGGCTGGCCGTCTTTGTCGGACACTTCACGCTCGATGCGGTCACCGCCGTGTGCGGACGCGACGTTAGCCAGAGGGATATCCTCGGCGCGATCGACAGCCTCATCGCAAAGTCGATGATTGCGACCCGGCCGGTCGGAACCGTGATGAGCTATCGGCTTCTCGATACCACGCGCGCTTATGCCCGCGACCTTCAGATCGCCGATGTTGAAGCCCGCGACCTCGCTGTCCGGCATGCAACCTATTACCGGAATTGGCTGGAGCAGCGTGGCCGTGACTGGGTCACCTTCTCCACAGGAGCGGAACGGACCTCGCATTTTGGCAGCATAAACAACGTGCGCGCCGCGCTCGACTGGTGTTTCGGGCTGGGCGGAGATGCCAAGCTCGGTATCCAGCTCGCTGCAGCGGCTGTGGACGTGTTTCTGGCGATGTCCCTGCTCGCCGAGTGTCATCACTGGTCGCAGCGCGCCCTGATCGCACTAGACGCCGCCGCTCTCGGAAGCTCAGACGAAATGCGCCTCCAGGCAGGCCTCGGGGTCTCTTCGTCGCAGATGTACGGGGAGAGCGACGCCGTCAATGATGCGCTGAACAGGAGCCTTGCGATAGCAGAGGCGAGAGGTGATACGGCCTACGAGGCTGGGTTGCTCAACATGCAGTACATCTTCCACGGCCGCAGCGCCCATTTCAGGATCCTGGTCGATTACGCCCGGCGCTGCCACGCGCTCGCCGAGAGATCCGGCGACCTCGCGATACGAGCGCTCGCTCATTCCGAACTCGGCATGGCCTTGCAGTTCGCGGGCGATCTCTCCGGTTCGCGCCGTGAACTCGAATCACTGATGGGGATCCTGTCGCACGCGCAGCAAGGCTCGGTCCTGCTGGGCTACGATCCGCATTATCGGTCGATCGTCGCGCTGGCCCGGACGCTGTGGCTCCACGGTTATCCGGATCAGGCGGCGGATCGCGCGAGGGAGGCAGTCAGGGAGTCGGAGGCCATGGGTCATTCGGCCGCGCTGGCCCTGGTGCTGGCCGGGGCGGGGACGATCTTTCTCTGGCGCGGCGATCTCGAGGCTGCCCAACATTATGTCGATCGGTCCTATTCGCTAGCCGAAGCGAACGCCATGGGTCCGTTGATGGCGATCGGGCGATGTCGCAAGGCTGAGCTGACGATGCGCCGGGGAGACGTGAGGCAGGGCGTCGACGATTTGCGGGCAGGCCTGAAGCCCATCCACGCCGCTCGCCATGAGCTGCTCACCACTGAATTCAACATGGAGCTTGCGCTCGGCCTGCTTTCACTTGGGCAGGCTGGTGAGGGCATTACTCTCGTCAATGCGGCGATCGAGCGGGTCAACGCGAGCGGTGAGTCGTTTCAACTGCCCGAGCTGATGCGCTTGAAAGGCAGGCTGCTCGGCGCCATTCCGACATCGCGCCACGAAGACGTACAAGCCTGCCTTCAGCAGTCGCTCGACTTGGCCCGCGAACAGCACGCCGGTTCCTGGGAATTGAGGACTGCCACCGATCTGGCTGGGCTGATGGCCAGTGCGGGAGATCGGACAGGCGCCAGGGCGTTACTCCAGCGATCATACGGCCTCTTCACGGAAGGCTTCGAAACGGCCGACCTGAAAGTTGCGGCAGATTTACTCACCAGCTTGGCTTGATGTCTGGAGCTGGCCCTTAGCGGACTTGATTGGCGTTATGGCCGACTTCAGCTTTACCGGAGATGGCCGACATCATCGTCAAAGGCAAAGACTGTTTCCGCGGCCCTTCTCCGTCGGCCGAGAGGCGAAGATCGTGGATGCATTGTCGTATCTGCAGCTAGCTAGCCTAGCACCGTCGCGAACTGCGCATGAACGAAGGGTGGACGTATCTCGTGCGGTTTCTGGTGCGGCCGTCGCGCTGCGGGTAATGAGGACAAAGCAAGACATTGATATTCTTGGTGGGCCCGGCAGGACTCGAACCTGCAACCAGACCGTTATGAGCGGCCAGGCTGACGCTAGACCGCTCACGCCTTATTGAACAATTTCACCACATGCGCCCAAGCTTGCCGGAGCTTGATGCTCATGTGGCCTAACTCGATTGAAATTGCCGCAGCTCGGATCGAGAATTCTTCAGCGCCGTTGAAGTGTCTTCATTGTTGCGTTTTGTATCATCCGATCTGCCTCCGGACGCAGAAACCAAGCGGCCGATCGTGACAAGGAGCGACTATGACGGATGACCCTCTGCAGCAGAGTGGACAGAGATCGCCTGGAAGTCCGCTTCCGCCTGCGAACGATCGCGACGGGAGAGTCGTCCCGTTTCGCGAGCGACTCAGCTGCACGGTGGACGAAGCTTGCGTGGTAACGGGCTTGGGACGCACAAAGCTCTATGAGCTGATAGGATCGGGGCAGCTCATCACGATAACAATCGGGCGGCGGCGCCTGGTGATAGTGCGATCGCTTCTCGACCTTGTGGACAGAACAATTTCGGCGTGATCGCGCGCTGGTTAGCCTGATAGGTGCTCAACGCTGCGTGCCGTCCTTGATCGGCATCACCCTCTTGGGATCGAGCCAGTGGTCGATCCGATCAGCCCAATGCTGCATCAATTTTGTGCGCGAGCCGATCAGCGCAAGGGGGCCGTGCCTCTTGTAGAGACCTTCCACAGTGGAGTTATCGATATGCGCGAGCTGTAGCTCGACCACATCGCCATCCCATGCCTTGGCGTCCTTGACCTCTTCGTGGTGAGACAAGGTCGAGAAGGTGGTCCGAAAGCCGTGGGCACAATGTTCAGTCTTGGTGTCAATGCCGAGCAGCCGCAAGCGCTTGTTTAGCGTGTTGTTCGATAGCGGCGTATCCCTCGAGCAGGAAAACGCGTATCGGCGATGGCCGGTCAACTTCTGAAGGCTCCGCAGGATTGAGAGCGCCTGCCGTGACAACGGCACTACATGCTCCCAGCCGGTCTTCATCTTGGCGGCTGGAACAGTCCACCGTTTGGCATCCCAATCGACCTCGCTCCACTCCATTTCATTGACCATACCAGGCCGGGGAATGGTCAGCGCATCGAAGCGCAAGGCAAGGCCAACAACGTCACCAAACCTCGCTCTCGTCCACGGTGCACTGATGAGCCTAAAGACGTGAGTCACGTCGCGTGGTTCGGTAACGCCCGGACGCGGCGTCGAAATGTTGGCAATCATCTGCCCATTCAGGTTGCGGAACGGATTGTAGCCGTCGCCTTCAACATCGGCATAGTCGCAGATCTGCTCGCCGATGCTGCGTACTCGATCGCGGGTTTCCAATTTCCCGTCAGCTTCGTACGAACGCATGAACGCGAGCACTTCCGGGCGCTTAATGTCCTGTCTGCACAGCTGGCCGAAGCGCTTCTTGACGTAGCCGACGCGAAGCTCAAGCACCTCGATGGTTTTGGGATCGCGTACTGCTACGATCCTGCCGCGCTTAACTTTCTCCACCTTTTTCTTTGCGAGCCACTCGTCGGCCCACTGTTCGAAAGATCGCGCGGCCGCCTGCCTGTGCTTGGCGAGCTGCTTCTCGATGCTGGGGTCTTTGCCTTCCTTGAGCTGGTATTTGGCCTTGTCGCGCTCGCGTCGGGCATCGGCAAGCGAGAATGTGCCATCGCTACCATCGCCGTAAGGGCCGATGGAGTAGGTTTTCTGACGGCCGTGGAAGCGGTAGGCCATCCTCCAGAGTTTGGAAGTAGCGTTACCGGGCCCGTTCACGTCCGGTGTGATGAATAGATAGAGGCCGCCGCCGGTCACGTCGGAAATCTTAGCCGGGCTCCACGTACCCCCGCCGAATTTGGGCCGAGCGGCGCGGCAGTCGATGTCGGTCCTGATCTGCTTTGGGTTTGCGTGCGCGCCGTCGTTCTTGCGGGCCATCTGCTCAATTCCTTCGATCGGAATAGCGGGAGTCACCGGGAACGTCTGTTCTCTCGATACCAACAGAAATACCAACAAATCGAGCGGCTGGTATCGGATGAGAACAAACGGTGACGATCACCGAATTATGCAGAAGTACCTATTTTTCAAGGGTTTGAAGAGCTGCGCGGACGACTGCGGTCGCTTACGAACGGGCGCGAACAGCCTAGTTGGTGCCCCTGGCCGGAATCGAACCAGCACTCCTTGCGGAACTCGATTTTGAGTCGAGCGCGTCTACCAATTCCGCCACAGGGGCTCCCGGTCGGCCCCTGGAAAGGGGCCTCGCAAAGCGGGCGGACTATAGCCATGGACAGGGCAGGGTCAACCCGCGCCAAAGTGATCCCGGCCGTTCTCGACAGCCGCTTGGGCCGGGGTTAGAGCCTAAGGAAAGCGACCCCATCGGAAGAGGCTGCCGTGACGACCCAGAGTGCCGCAATACCTGCATTCAGGCCGGCTGGGACCGGTCCCGCGCTGACCGCCTCGGTGCTCGTCACGTTGATTGCCGCCGCGACCATCGCCGGCGCCTGGTTCTTCCAGCTCGTGCTGGAGATCCTGCCCTGTCCGCTGTGCCTGGAGCAGCGCTACGCCTACTATCTCGCGATCCCGGTCGGTGTGCTCACGGCGCTTGCGGCGCGGAGCGGGGCGCCGCGGCCGCTGCTGCTCGTGGGCCTTGCGATCCTCGCGCTGGCGACACTCGCCAATGCCGGCCTCGGCACCTACCACTCCGGCGTCGAATGGGGGTTCTGGAAGGGCCCGACCGATTGCTCCGGTCCCGTCATCAATCTCGGCAATGCCGCCGACCTGCTGTCCAAGCTCGATACCGTGAAGGTGGTGCGCTGCGACGAGGTGCAGTGGCGTTTCCTCGGCCTCTCGCTCGCCGGCTACAATGTGCTGATCTCGCTGTTGATGGCCGCGATCGCGGCGTGGGGATTTTTGCGGACGGCGAAGCGCTAGGTAAGCTGCCGTAGGGTGGGCAAAGCGACTTGTCCGCCGTAGCTCGAAGAGCGAAGGCGGAAGCGTGCCCACTATTTTTAGCGATATTGCGGGAGCATGGTGGGCACGGCGCTAGCGCGCCTTTGCCCATCCTACGAGATCGGAGCTCCGCTACGACTGCGGCGCTTCGCTAATCATCCACATCGTCCTGCGTGCGGCCGAACAGGTGCACGATGCCCGGGGTCGCGATCGTCACGAACACGAAGCGCGACAAATGATGGGCGCCGACGAAGATCGGGTCGATGTGCAGCGTGAGCGCGAGCGCCAGCATCGCGTCCATCGCGCCCGGCGCGAAGGCGACGACGACATCCGATAATTTCACCTGCGTGGTGAGCGCGACGATGCCGACGAAGATGGCGGAGACGGCGATGGCCACGGCAAACGAGCCCAGCGCCGCATGGATGTGGCCGGCGAGCGTCTTGATCCGCATCCGCGCGAAACGGCTGCCGATCAATGCGCCGATGCCGATCAGCGCCACGCCGCGCACCCAGTTCGGCAGGCCGCCCTCGACCCAGCCTGCGCCATGCAGCACGCTGGAGGCGATCATCGCGCCGAACATCCAGCTCGCCGGAAACTTTATCAACCGCAGCAGCAGCGCCGCGGCCAGCGAGGCCGCGACCAGCTCCACGAGTTCGAGCGGCGAGGCGATCGTCGTCGTCAGCGACGGCGCGACGGAGGGCGCCACGCCCGCGAACGCGAGCACCATCGGCAGCGCCGCGGTGAGGATGATCACGCGCAGGGTCTGCACCACCGCGATGCCGGGCAGGTCGGCGCCGCGCTCGACCGCCAGGATCGTGATCTGCGACAGCGCCCCGGGGCTGCCGGCAAGGAAGGCCGAGGTGCGGTCCCAGCCATGGATGCGCTGGAGGTAATAGCTCGAGCCGAAGGTCGAGCAGAAGGTCGCGAGCGCAAGCAGGCCGATGGTGAGGGGATAGGCACTGACCTGTTGCAGCAGGTGGCGCGAGACGACCGAGCCCAGTGAAATGCCGAGCAGCACCAGCACGGTCTGGGTCAGGATCGGCGGCAGTGCCAGCTGGCGGCCGGCGATCGCGGCGATCCCGACCGCGATCATCGAGCCCGAGATCAGTCCCCCGGGAAGTCCGGCGACCAGAAACACGAGGCCGCCGGCGGTGCCGATGACGAGCGTCTCCACCGTGCTCAAGATCTTGGCACGGCTTGGCCATTCGAACGGCAGGGAGGCGGTGATTTGCTTCACGCCACCTTATCGCAAATCAGCGAGAGGCACACAATTGCAGCCTCGTCATGCCGCAATGCGCGCGCCTCTCACGGACGCTCGCGAGCCGTAGTGTGACGGATTTACTTCTTGTCGGCGGCGGGGGCGGCGGGGGCGGCGGTGCCGGCCTTCGCTTCCTTCATGCACTCACGGCGAAATTTTTTGCGCTCCTTGCCCTTCAGTGCCTTGGCGTCCGCTTGCTTGGAGCATTCGAGCGACTCCGCCGAGCGCTCCTTCGACGCCTTCTTGTCGGCGGGGGCGGCGGCAGTTGTGGTCTTGGCGTCGGTCTTGGCAGCCGGCGCGGCGGTCTGCGCGAAGGCGGTGCCGGTGGCGAGCAGGGAGGTCAGGGCGACGATGGCGAGGCGAGACGTGAAGGTCATGGTGGTGCACTCTTGCGAGATTGCGGAGGGTTGGGAACGTCGGCTCGCCTTGCTGAACGCGACATGAATAATCCGAGCCGGGGGGATCACTATATTTTGGCGGCAGGAGCCATCGCTTCCTTGTCGCGGCCGGGCGGCACGCTAGGATAGCAATCCTCGTTTCGCTTCCGTCGGGGAAGACCAAGGAGGAGGACCAAGGATGACCATTCAATCAAAATTGCTGTGTGCGGTTGCATTGACGGGCTTTGCCGCGCTGGTGGCGAGCGCGCCGGCGCAGGCGCTGACCTCGCAGGAGTGCAGTGCGAAATACCAGGCCGCCAAGAAGGACGGCTCGCTTGGCACAACGAAGTGGAATGACTTCCGCAAGGCCCAGTGCGGAGCGGATGCGACGCCTGCCGCCGCGCCGGCCGCCGCTGCTCCGGCTGCGCCCGCCGCTCCCGCCGAGCCGAAGCAGGCGAAGAAGGAGGCAGCCCCCGCCGCCGCGCCAACCCTGCCGGCCGGACCTGCGATCTATCCGAACGCCGTCGATCCGAAATACGCCAAGGAGACCGCCGGCAAGGCCCGCCTCCACACCTGCGTCGATCAGTACAATGCCAACAAGACCACCAACGGCAATGGCGGCATGAAGTGGATCGAGAAGGGCGGCGGCTATTACAGCGAGTGCAACAAGAAGCTGAAGGGCGCTGCCTGAGCTTCGACATGATGCGATGGCCGGAGCAAAGCTCCGGCCATCTCGCTAGTCGAGCAGCTTCTCGGCCGACTTCGCCACGAGCTGCGAGCGTTTGCGCGGACCGCGCTCGACGAACAGCAAGCTCTGGCCGAAGATGAAGCAATAGAACAGGAAGGCCTGCGCCTCGGCCGCCTCGGCCTCGAGGCCGGTGGCGCGATAGAGCTCGGCGACGTGCTTGAGCCGCGCCGCGTCCACGCTCGCGACCGCCGTGGCCGCGTTTTCGTCCGAGCGGGCCCATTGCCGGATCGCGAGCTCGATCGCCATGCCCTCCGGATTGAGCCGCTCGGAATAAAGCTGGATCACCGCCTTCAGCCGCTCGCGGGGCTCTTGTCCATCGAGGCTTGTCTGCTGCGCGATCGACGCCGCGCGTCCCTCGCGCCAGCGTTCCAGCATGGCATCGAGCAGCGCGGCACGGTCGGCGAAGCGGCGGTAGAAGCCGCCCTTGGTGACGCCGAGATTCTTGGCGAGCACCTCGACCCGCACGCCCTCGACCCCCGAGCGGGCGAGCTCGGTAAACCCGGCCTCGACCCAGACATCGCCCTTGCCGTCGTTCATGAAGGAAGCCTCACCGGTTCTTGATACGGTGCCGTATTGCTAACGCGCGGAGGCGCTGATACGCTACCGTATCAATGATCAGAGGGTGGAAAAACGGCAGGGGGAATTGCGATGCAGGAGGCGACCTATCGCGGCACGGTCTATCCGTGGCAGTGCGATCATGTCGGCCACATGAACATCATGTGGTATGTCGGCAAATTCGACGAGGCCAACTGGAATCTGTTCGCCCGCCTCGGGCTGACGCCGAGCTATCTGCGCTCATCCGGCCGCGGCATGGCCGCCGTGCAGCAGAACATCACCTACAGGCGGGAGCTGCTTGCCGGTGACATCGTCGAGATCCGCAGCCATTTGCTGGAGGTCCGCGACAAGTCGATCCGCTTCCGGCACGACATGACCAATGCCGAGACCGGCGAGATCGCCGCGTTCTGCGACATCACCGGCGTGCACATGGACCGCAGCCAGCGGAAGTCGGCGCCGTTCACGGATGCGATCCGCGCGGTCGCTCTGCAGCATCTTGCCGAGCCGGCCGAGGCCTGAGCCATGGCCGCGTTCGAGCCGAAAAATCCGGGCTATCGCGCTGCCGCCATTGCCATGTTCGACGGCCAACCGGCGATGCGCACGCTCGGCATCGTGATCGTCCGCCTCGCGCCGGGCGAGGTCGAACTGGCCATGCTGCATTCGGCGGCCTTCACGCAGCAGAACGGTTTTGTCCATGCCGGCATCATCACGGCAGGCCTCGACAATGCCTGCGGCGTCGCCGCCTTCACCCTGATGCCGCGCGAGGCCGATATCCTGACCGTCGAGTTCAAGACCACGCTGCTGGCACCCGCCCGCGGCATGCGCTTCGTCTTCAAGGCCGAGGTGGTCAAGCCCGGCCGCACGCTGACCTTCTGCGAGGCCCGGGCCTTTGCCGAGCATGAGGGCAACACCACGCTGATCGCCACCATGACCGGGACGCTGATGGCGATGCTGCCCCGCGCGGCGGCTTCGCCAGCGCCGGCGGCGATCCGCGCCTAGCATGGCGATGACATCGCACCCGCAACGCTCTATATGACGCGTAACAGTTCCCGCTCGCGAACCGTATTTGCAGCGATGGGACCGAAACGGGACGAGATATGGCTGGATTCAGGAACAAGGGCCTCGTGGCGACGCGGCGTGCGGCGCTGACGCTGATCGGGGCGGGTGCCCTTGCGGCAGGTCGGATCACCTCTGCGCGCGCGGCCGCCGCCGATGACGAGGTGCTGACCGAAGCCAAGGTGCTGCGCGACCCCGATGTTCCCGTGGCCGGTAATCCCGACGGCAACATCAGCATCATCGAATGGTCCGACTACAACTGTCCCTATTGCCGCAAGCTCGAACCGGAGCTGCGCCAGGTGGTCCAGGACGACGGCAAGGTCAGGCTGGTGATGAAGGATTGGCCGATCCTCGGGCCGGTCTCGGTCACCGCGGCGCGGATCGCGCTCGCGGCAAAATTCCAGGACAAATACCATCAGGCGCATGACGCCATGATGGGGGTCAGCTCGCGCCTGACAGAGCCGCGCATCAACGAGCTGCTCGCGGCCGCCGGCGTCGACATGGACCGCCTGAAGCGCGATCTCACCGACCGCGCCAAGGACATCGACGCCGTCCTCAAGCGCAACAACGAGCAGGCCGAAGCCTTCGGCTTCAGCGGTACCCCCTCCTTCATCGTCGGCAAGTACCGCGTGCCGGGCGTGCTCAGCATGACCGAGTTCGAGCAGGTCATCGCCGATGCCCGCAAGGCCAAGATGAACTGACGCGAGCGGCATCGATCGCCGTCAACGCAAAGGCGCCGCCGCGGACCCGCGACGGCGCCTTGTTCGTGATACGGCGTCGTTACTTCGACGAGATGCGGACCCAGTCCTTGTGCGCGCGATCGCGCAGCGCATCCCAGTCGGCCTTGGCGACGTCCCAGTTCACGATGGTGCGATTGGACGTCGCGACCTCGCCATTGGCGACCGACGACGTCTGCATGGAGTCATAGACGTACACGCCGCAACCGAGCAGCAGCGCGCCCAAAATCATTCCGAAAAACGTCTGCATCTGCGAACCTCCGGTGACGGGCGATAACGTCGGCCCGGAGTGATGGTTCCGCGGCAGTACGGCGCAGATAAGGACGACCCGTTCATCCGCGGTTCAGCCACTCCAGCAGCTCTGCGTTGATCTCGCGCGGATAGGTGTGGCTGAGGTCGTCGATCTCGCGATAGGTGACGTCGGCGCCGGCAGCGGAGAGGGCCGCCTGCGTCTGGCGCGCGGTCTGTACCGGAAACATCCAGTCGAGCTTGCCGTGGGTGATGAAGATCGGCAGCCCCTGCAGGCGCACGGTGTCCGCCATCTCCGCCATCAGCGGATGGAAGGTCGCCGACACCGGCGCGAGATGCGTGAAGGGCGAGGCGCCGTCGAGCCCGGTGACGTAGCAGAAGGTGCCGCCGTCGCTCATGCCGGTCAGCAGCAGGCGCGCGCCGTCGATGGTCCAGCGGCTGCGCACCGTATCGAGAATGCGCATGAGGTTCGGCGTGTCGCTATCGTCGCCCATCAGCGCCCATGTCGGGCCGGTCGCGGTCGGCGCCACCAGGATCGCGCCAAGGCTGCGGGCATCGCGCAGCCAGCTCCAGAGAAAGCCGCGGCCGTTGCCGCTGCCGCCATGCAGCGCCATCACCAGCGGCGTGGCGCGCTCCGGCGAGTAATATTCCGGCACATAGACCGAGAAGCCGCCGCGGCTGCCGGGCTCGTTGTGGTCGTGGAAGATGCCGGTGTGTTCGCCCGCGCCGGCTTCCAGCCGCGTCAGCAGATCGTCATTCTCGCGATTTGCGGCGTTGAGGAAGAAGCTGCTGACCGGCGGAAACTGGGTCGACAGCGGATACAGCGCCTCCTGTGCACGAGGCAGATGGCGCAGCGCGCGGAAGACCGCGACGAGATCGCCATTGCCGCGCTCGACCTCGCGTATGCCGGCAAAGGCGGCGAGCGTCTCGTTGCAGGCGCGGTCGAGCCGCTCGCGCAGCCCGGCGAACTGCTCGGGCCAGGCGCCGATCGCAGCGTGCGCCGCCTGCAGCGCCGCGTCGGGCGCGCCGATCGCATTCATCACCGAGGCAAAGGCCGGCGGATGCAGATTCCGGGTGAAGAAGCCGAGTGCTTCCAGCGCGTTGAGCAGCGGCGGCAGCACGGTCACGATGTCGTCAACGACGGCCTCGCTCATCGCCGCTTTCCTTGCCTGATGTCGGTTCGATCTCGTCAGTGCAGCTTCGGCGCCTTCAAGAGCTTGAAGCGGTCGGTCGACGTCACCGTGACGTCGAAGGTGACACCTTCATGATGCACGGTCAGCGGCACGTCGACGCCGGCGGCGCCGAGCGCCCACATCGTCTTGTAGAAGGCGGTCTGGCTCGTCACCTCCTGGCCGTCCACCGCAAGGATGACATCGCCGGTCTTCAGCTCCGCGCGCGCGGCCGGGCCGTTGGTGGAGATCCCGATCACCACCAGGCGGTTGTCGATTTCGGTCGAATAGAGCCCGAGCCAGGGGCGCGACGGCTTATTGACGCGGCCGAATTTGCGCAGATCGTCGAGCACCGGCTTCAACAGGTCGATCGGCACGATCATGTTGACGTGCTCGGCCTTGCCTTCGCGTTCGCGCTCGAGCTGCAGCGAGCCGATGCCGATGAGCTCCCCGCGCTCGTTGAGCAGCGCCGTGCCGCCCCAGTTCGGATGCGCGGGATAGGTGAACACGGCCTCGTCCAGCAGATATTCCCAGTAGCCGGCGAATTCCTGCTTGGCCACGATCTGGCTCGCGACCGAGCGCGTGCGGCCGCCGGCGCCGCCGACCACGACGCGGTCGCCGACCCTTGTTTTCGCCGAGTTGCCGAGCGGCAAGGGTTCGACGTCGAGGTGACCGAGCGCCTGCACGAGGCCGAAGCCGGTGACGGAATCGAAACCGAGCGCATGCCCCTCGACGACGCGCCCGTCGGCGAGATGCAGCCACACCGATTCCGCCTCGGTAATGAGGTAGCCGATGGTCAGCACCAGCCCGTTGTCGATCACGACGCCGTTGCCGGCGCGTTCGGTGCCCAGCGTTTCGGCACTGAAGGCGTCGGGCGGGATGATGGCGTGCAGGCCGACGACGGACGCGAGCGAGCGGTCGAGATCGAAACCGTAATCGCTCGCGCGCGGCTGATTGGCCGGTGGCACTCTCCATTCGGTCAGGGCGGGCATGGAGTTCTCCTGGCTGAGAGCATTGCTCCGCCTTGGCCGGCGGAACGACGCGCGAAGCACTCATAATTTAGGCTGGAGGAGGCCGTCTTGAAAGCCTCGTTCCCAACTATTCCGGAGATCGCCGCGTGAAATCTTCGACAGGCACAGGACGCCCGCACAGGTGGCAAGCGGCCGCGCGATCCAGCACCGGCCGCATGGCTGCTGTCCCGCGACGTGCTAGGCGGGGTGCAATGAAGCTGCTAACCATTGCCGCTTCGTTTGCCCAAGAGATCACGGACCGAAGCATGGATAATCGCAGCGACATCTGGCGTGGCGTCGACACGATCAAGGCGCGTTTCATCGACCTCAGCGACAGGGTCTGGGGCATGCCCGAGGTGTGCTACACAGAGGCGCGGTCCGCCGCCGAGCATCTCGCCGAGCTGCGCCACCAGGGTTTCCGTATCACCGAGAACGTCGCGGGCATCCCGACCGCGGTGATGGGCGAGTGGGGTGAGGGCGGTCCGGTCATTGCCTTCATGGGTGAATATGACGCGTTGCCGGGCCTTAGCCAGGAGGCCGGCGTCGCCGAGCACCGTCCGGTCGAGACCGGCGGCCATGGCCATGGTTGCGGCCACAACCTGCTTGGTTCCGCGGCCCTGCTCGCCGCGACCGCGATGAAGGACTGGCTCGCCGAGAACAAGGTGCCCGGCCGCGTTCGCTATTACGGCTGCCCGGCGGAAGAGGGCGGCGCAGCCAAGGCCTTCATGGTGCGCTCGGGCGTGTTTGAAGACGCCGACATCGCCATCACGTGGCATCCGCACAGCTTCTGGGAAGTCGCGGTAACGCCGTCGCTCGCCAACACGCGTGCGGATTTCATCTTCACCGGTCGCACGTCGCACGCGGCGGCCTCGCCGCATCTCGGCCGCTCCGCGCTCGACGCGGTGGAGCTGATGAATGTCGGCGTGAACTACATGCGCGAGCATATGCCGAGCGACGCCCGCGTGCATTACGCCGTGCTCGACACCGGCGGCATCGCTCCCAACGTGGTGCAGGCGCATGCGCGCGTGCGCTATTCGATCCGCGCCCGCGATCTGCCCGGCATGAACGAGCTGGTCGGACGCGTCAGCAAGATCGCAGAAGGCGCGGCGTTGATGACCGAGACCAAGGTCGAGATGAAGATCATCTCCGCGGTCTCCAACATCCTGCCGAATACGCCGCTGGAGCAGGCCTTGCACCGGGTGATGGAAGAGCTGGGTCCGCCTCATTTCGACGATGCCGACAAGGGCTTTGCCAGCCAGATCCGCGCCACGTTGAGCGACAAGGACATCGCGTCGGTCTATTACGCGATCGGCATGGAGCCGACCGATCGGCCGCTGGCCGACTTCCTGGTGCCGCTCGATGCCAAGCGCAACCCGCTGGTCGGCTCGACCGACGTCGGCGACGTGAGCTGGGTGGTGCCGACGGTGCAGGTTCACGCACCGACGGTTGCAATCGGCACGCCGTTCCACACCTGGCAGGTGGTGGCGCAGGGCAAGAGCGGACACGCCCATAAGGCAATGGTGCA
This sequence comes from Bradyrhizobium sp. LA6.1, assembly GCF_040547805.1. NCBI lineage: Bacteria > Pseudomonadati > Pseudomonadota > Alphaproteobacteria > Hyphomicrobiales > Nitrobacteraceae > Bradyrhizobium > Bradyrhizobium sp. LA6.1. The sequence continues at coordinate 18,544 of NZ_JBEPQK010000028.1, forward strand.
GGCGGCCAAGGCGATGGCCGGGATCGGCATCAAGGCGTTGACGGATCCGGAGCTGATCAAGGCCGCGAAAGCGGACTTGCAGAAGCGGACCGCCAAGACACCTTATGTCTGTCCGCTGCCGGACCACGTCGCGCCGCCGCTGACCATGTCCGTGGCGTAGAATTTCGCCTCGATACTTCGTCTGATGCCGCGAACAAATTTTCCGCAGTGCAACGTGGATTCCGGCGCTATTTAGCGCCGGATTGCCGAACGCTTGGGCTGCGGAACAGAGTTTTGCCCAACAGACAGCCAGAACACCGTTTGCATACACATGGTCGCAGTTGACGCGCGGCCTATTCGGTGTGCCATCTACCGCCAGCAAAACCCGGCGGCCGCGGTGCGGCTGCCTGCATCCATACGGGAACCAGACGGGGGACAACCATGCTGGATAAAGAACTGCGTTCGATGATCGGTGACGTGAAGGACGGGCGGATGGATCGCCGTTCCTTCATCAAGCGTATGGCCGCGGTCGGCCTCACCGCACCCCTCGCCAACCAGATCCTCGCGCTCGGCGGCGTCGCCATGGCGGAAGGTGCCCAGACCTACAAGCCGACCAAGCGCGGCGGCGGCGGTGCGCTGAAGCTGCTGTGGTGGCAGGGGCCGACCCTGCTCAATCCGCATTTCGCCACCGGCACCAAGGACCAGGACGGCGCGCGCCTGTTCTACGAGCCCCTCGCTTGTTGGGATCCCGACGGCAACATGAAGCTGGTTCTGGCGGCCGAAATTCCGTCGATCGAGAACGGCGGCCTCGCCGCCGACGGCAAGTCGGTGACCTGGAAGCTCAAACCAGGCGTCAAATGGCATGACGGCAAGCCGTTCACCGCCGATGACGTCGTGTTCAACTGGGAATATGCCAGGGATCCGGCGACCTCCGCCCTGACCATCGCGACGCTCCGCGACATCACGGTCGAGAAGGTGGATGACCTCACGGTTCGCATCCTCTTTAACAAGCCGACGCCGTTCTGGGCCGACGCCTTTGTCGGGGCTCCCAACACCATCATCCCCAAACATTTGTTCGCCGACTACAAGGGGTCCAAATCGCGGGAAGCGCCCACCAACCTCTCGCCGGTCGGCACTGGCCCCTACAAGTTCGTCGAGTTCAAGCCGGGCGATCTCGTCCGCGGCCAGCTCAATCCCGATTACCACATGCCGAACCGGCCTTATTTCGACACGGTCGAGATGAAGGGCGGCGGCGACGCCGTCTCTGCGGCGCGCGCGGTGATCCAGACCGGCGAATATGATTTCGGATGGAACATCCAGGTCGAGGACGACGTGCTGCTGCGCCTCGAAAAGGGCGGCAAGGGCAAGACCGTTTATGCCGTGGGCGGCGACACCGAATTCATCGCGCTCAACTTCACCGATCCGAACACCGAGGTCGATGGCGAGCGCTCCTCGATGAAGACCAAGCATCCGCTGTTCTCCGATCCGGCGGTACGCAAGGCGCTGTCGATGCTGGTCGACCGCGAGTCCATCAAGAAGGCGATCTACGGCCGCGCCGGCCGCACCACCGCCAACTTCCTCAACGGTCCCGAGAAGTTCGTCTCCAAGAACACGACCTGGGAATTCAGCATCGAGAAGGCCTCGAAGCTGCTCGACGACGCCGGCTGGAAGCCCGGCGCGGATGGCATCCGCGAGAAGGACGGCAAGAAGCTGAAGCTTCTGTACCAGACCTCGATCAACGGACCGCGTCAGAAGACCCAGGCGATCGTCAAGCAGGCCTGTCAGAAGGCCGGCATCGACGTCGAGCTGAAGTCGGTGGTGGCGTCCGTGTTCTTCTCCTCCGATGTCGCCAACCCCGACACCTACGCGCATTTCTACGCCGATCTCCAGATGTTCCAGATCCCGCTGAGCCAGCCGGATCCGTCTCAGCATATGCGCCGCTATCTGTCGACCAACGTCGCCACGAAGGAGAACAAGTGGCAGGGCACGAACTTCCCGCGCTGGGTCAACAAGGACTATGACGCAGCGATCGAAGCAGCCGAAGGCGAAATGGATCCGGTCAAGCGCGCGGCGCATTATATCAAGGCCAACGATCTCATGTTCCAGGACACCGTGTTCATCCCGGCGCAGCATCGCCTAAAGGTGGAAGCGGCGGCCAACAATCTGCGTCCTATCATCAGCGGCTGGGCCAACGAAACCGACAATCTGCACGATTGGTATCGCGAGGAATGATCCCCCAGCTCTAGACGGGGTCTTTCCCTATGAGTCAGTACGTCCTGCGTCGCCTCCTGATCGCGATTCCGAGTCTTCTCGGAATCTCGGTCGTGCTGTTCGTCGTGCTGGCGCTTGCGCCAGGCGATCCGTTCTCGGAACTGGCGACGAACCCGAACGTCCCGCCCGAGGTGCAGGCCGCACTTCGGGCCAAGTTCGGCCTCGACGATCCGATCCACCTCCGTTACCTGCACTGGCTCAACGCCATGCTGCACGGTGACTGGGGTTTCTCCTTCGTCAGCCGGATGAACGTCGACACGCTGATCCTCCAGCGTCTGCCGGCGACGCTCTACGTAATCGGTTCGGCGCAGATTCTGGCGCTTCTGATCGCGATCCCGGTCGGGGTCTATGCGGCGACAAAGCCCTATTCGCTGTTCGACCAGATCGCCAACACGCTCGCCTTCGTCGGCTTCTCGCTGCCGACCTTCTTCACCGGAATCCTGTTCATCCTGATCTTCTCGGTCACGCTGGACTGGCTGCCTTTCGTCTATACGACCGACATCAAGGGCACCGGCATCCATTGGGTGCTGGAGATGATCCGGCAGGCGATCATGCCGGTGGCGGTGCTCGGTCTGTTTCAGGCGGCGTCGATGACGCGTTTCGTTCGCTCGGCGATGCTCGACGTGATCCGGCTCGACTATGTCACCACGGCGCGCGCCAAGGGGCTTGGGCAGGCCACGGTCATCGTCAAGCACGTCATGCGCAACGCCATGATCCCGGTCGTCACCCTGATTGCGTTGCAGATGCCGGCCGTGTTCGGCGGCGCCATCGTCACCGAGCAGATCTTCCGCATCCCCGGCATCGGCTCGCTGCTGATCTCCTCCATCCTTTCCAACGACACGCCGGTAGTGATGGCCGTTACCTTTGTCTTCGCGTGCCTCGTCGTGCTGTTCAATCTCATCGCGGACGTCCTTTATGGCTGGCTTGACCCTCGCATCTCCCTCCGCTGAGCGGCGCGTCTACTCGCCCTGGCGCGAGATGTGGCGGCGCTACAGCCGCCACAAGCTCGCCGTGGTCAGTGCGTTTCTGCTCCTCATTCTGATCCTGGCGGTGGTGGCCGGCCCCTTCGTCTGGCGGGTCAAGATCGACGACATCGATATCGTGGCGGGCATGCAGGGGCCGTCGCTCGCCCATCCGTTCGGCACCGACGATCTCGGGCAGGACATCCTGGCCCGCATGATCTATGGCGGGCGCATCTCGCTCGCGGTCGGCCTTGCCGCGATGCTGGTCTCGGTCTTTATCGGTGTCCTGATCGGCGCGCTCGCCGGCATGTCGCGCGGCGCGCTCGGCCACGGCCTGATGTGGCTCACCGATCTCTTCCTGTCGCTGCCGCAACTGCCGCTGCTGCTGTTGCTGATCTATCTCTTCCGCGACGGGCTGAAGCAGATGTTCGGTCCCGAGGGCGGCATCTTCATCCTGATCGTGCTCGTGATCGGCGGCTTGCGCTGGATGCCGGTCGCGCGGCTGGTGCGCGCGCAGTTCCTGTCGATCCGCGAGAAGGAGTTCGTCGAAGCCGCCCGTGCGCTCGGCGCAAGTCCGGTGCGCCAGGTGGTGCGGCACATCCTGCCCAATGCGCTCGGTCCGGTGATCATCGCCGGCACCATCGACGTCGCTGCCGCCATCATCGCGGAATCGACGCTGTCCTTCCTCGGCCTCGGCTTTCCGCCGGATACGCCGACCTGGGGCCGGCTCCTGTACGACGCCAAGGATTTCCTCGACATCGGCCCGCACTGGGCGCTGTTCCCGGGCGGCGCGATCTTCATCGCGGTGGTCGCCATCAACTTCATCGGCGACGGCCTGCGTGACGCGCTCGATGCGCGGCGGGTGATCTGATGGCGCCGCTGCTGGAAATCAAAGGGCTGAAAACCCACTTCTCGACCGACGACGGCATCCTGCAGGCCGTCGACGGTGTCGACATCTCCATCAACAAGGGCGAGACGCTCTGTGTCGTCGGCGAATCCGGCTGCGGCAAGACCGTGACCGCGATGTCGATCCTGAAGCTGATCGCCATGCCGCCGGGCCGCATCGCGGCGGGCCAGATCATCTTCGAGGGCCGCGATCTCGTGCCGCTGACGAGCCGTCAGCTCGACGAGATCAGGGCCAAGGAGATCGGCTTCATCTTCCAGGAGCCGATGACCTCGCTCAATCCGGTGCTCACCATCGGCGAGCAGATTGCCGAGAGCCTGCGCCGCCATGAAGCGGTGACGAAGAAGCAGGCGCTCGAGCGCACCATCGAGATGCTGAAGCTGGTGCAGATCCCCAACGCCGAAGGCCGCGTGCACAATTATCCGCATCAGTTCTCAGGCGGCATGCGCCAGCGCGTGATGATCGCGATGGCGCTTGCCTGCAGGCCGAAGCTGATCATCGCCGACGAGCCCACCACCGCGCTCGACGTCACCATCCAGGCGCAGATCCTCGACCTCCTGCAGGACATGAAGGAGCGCTTCGGCATGGCGGTGATGCTGATCACCCACGCCATGGGCGTCGTCGCCGAGACCGCGCAGCGCGTCGTCGTGATGTATGCCGGCAAGGTGGTGGAGGAAGCGCTCGTCGACGACCTCTTCGGCAATCCCGGCCACCCCTACACCCAGGGGCTGATCCGCTCGATCCCGCGCATCGATCTCGACAGCGAGCACAAGACAAGGCTCGAAGCGATCGGCGGCTCGGTGCCGATCCTGATCAATCCGCCGGTCGGTTGCCGCTTCGCTCCGCGCTGCAAGTTTGCCATGAACGTCTGCACCGAGAAGGAGCCGCTGCTGCGCGAGATCGCGCCCGGCCACCGCATGGCCTGTCATTTGGGAGATACGCAGTTGGGAGGCACGGCATGACCGAGCCCTTGCTCCGCGTCAGCGGCCTGAAGAAATATTTCCCCGTGCACGGCGGCCTGTTGTCGCGCCAGGTCGGCAGCGTCTATGCGGTCGACGGGGTCTCGTTCTCGGTCAACCGCGGCGAGACGCTCGGCCTCGTCGGCGAATCCGGCTGCGGCAAATCCACCACCGGCCGCTGTGTGCTGCGCCTGATCGAGCCGACCGACGGCGAGGTCGTGTTCGACGGCCAGGACGTGCGCCAGCTCAGCGGCAATGATTTGCGCGCGATGCGGCGGAACATGCAGCTGGTGTTCCAGGATCCGTTCGCCTCGCTCAATCCGCGCATGACGGTCGGCGCCATCCTCGGTGAGGCCCTGATCATCCATAAGCTCGGGTCGTCGGCCAAGGAGCGCGAGGAGCGCGTCGCCAGCCTGCTTGTGAAGGTCGGCCTCAAGGCCGAGCACATGCGCCGCTACCCGCACGAATTCTCGGGCGGCCAACGCCAGCGCATCGTGATCGCGCGGGCGCTCGCGGTCGAGCCGAAGCTGATCGTCTGCGACGAGCCGGTATCCGCGCTCGATGTGTCGATCCAGGCGCAGGTGATCAATCTGCTGGAGGATCTCCAGGCCGAGCTGAACCTCACCTATCTGTTCGTCGCGCACGACCTGTCGGTGGTCGAGCACATCTCCGACCGCGTCGCCGTGATGTATCTCGGCCGGATCGTCGAGCTGGCGAAAGCGAGCGATCTCTACCGCAATCCGCAGCATCCCTACACCAGGGCGCTGTTGTCGGCGGTGCCGGTGCCCGATCCCAAGCTCAAGCGTGAACGCATTCGCCTCAAGGGCGACGTGCCAAGCCCGATGAAGCCGCCATCCGGCTGCCACTTCCACACCCGCTGCCCGATCGCCCAGCCGCGCTGCGCGGAAAGCGCGCCCGTACTGAGGGAAGGGGCGGGCGGCCATTTTGTGGCGTGTCATCTCGCCTGACGTCGCGCGAGACGGTGCGCCCGTTCATCCGTCCCGGAGCAGGCCGTGCGCCGAAAGGGCCTGCCGGAAAGCCTCCACCGACGTGTGATGATGCGCGAAGAGGCCCGCTTCCCGCGCGCCGGCGACATTTGCCGCGAGGTCGTCGACGAACAGAACGGTCTGCGGCGTCGCCTGTAGCTCCGACAGGCAGAGGCGATAGCAGCGCGGGTCCGGCTTGGCCGCCTTGAACCGGGCCGAGGTGTAGATGCGGGAGCCGAACAGCGGGCGCAGTTCCGGCAGCAGCGTGTCGATATGGTCGGCGACCAGCGTGGTATTGTTGGTCAGGACGGCAACATCGATGGTCTCATGCAGGCGGCGGGCAATCTCCAGCATCGCGCGATCGGCCTTCATCGAACGGCGGCGTGCCTCCACCCACTCATCGAGCGACAGGGGATAGCCGATGCGCTCGCCAAATCCCCGCAAATAGTCGGCGGCATCGAGTGTGCCGGAGTCGCCGAGAAGCTCGAATCCGCTCTCCCAGATCGCCTTGTAGACGAACTCACCGGTGGTCCCCGCAAGCTCCGCCAGACACGCGACGCGCCTTCCTCTGTCGTATTCGCAGAGGACATTGTCCATGTCAAAGAGGACAAGCTTGATCTCGTCAGGCACGGGAACGCTCCCGGCCGGACCGAAACATCCGGCCGCGCTCAAAGTCATATCCCACCGGAACGCGGGCGACAAATCCGGGCGCAAAGGCCGAACGTTGCGATACTGGTGTCGAGCGTAGCAGCTTCATGGCTACGAGGTGCGGCGGCGGGCCAGTTGATGCAGCACCGTGTCGATGGTCGGGACCGCACCGGTCTCGCGGAGCCAATTGTCGGCCAGCTCCCTCAGTTCGCCCGGCGTCAAGCCGAACTTGCGGCGGAATGCGCGAATGAAGGTGGAATCGCTGCTGAAGCGCATGCCGACGGCGAGGTCGATCAGCCGCGTGTCCTCCGCGGACGGCGATATCAGCTGGCGGAAAGTGAGATTGAGGCGCTGCTCCCTCACATAGTGCGAGAGCCCGCCATCCGCCTCGAACAGCCGATAGAGGGTCGCGCGCGAAATCTGGAAGTGGCGGCACAACTCGTCTGCGGTGAGCGCGTCGGTCTCGAGATTGTCCGCGATGCGGCGCTTGATCATCGCAAGATAAAGATGCCGCTCGGCGCGTTCGACTCCGGCCGCAATGTCGGCGGTCCCGCCGGCGGCCGCGGCAACGATGTCGGCGATCGCTTCGATCGTGGCCTCGGCGCTGCCGGCCGCGGGCTCGGGTGGCAGCGTAAGCGCCGCGTAATGGCTGGCAAGCAGGCGCGTATGAGGATGGTTTGACGGCAGCAAGGTTGCCGTGGCCGAATCCGGATGAGCAAGCCGTGGTGCCAGCATGGCGCGTTGCAGGATGATCGCCATCAGGCGGGTACGACTGCCGCCGCCGCGCAACACGGTCCGGTTCGGCTGCGCCATGTCGATCAGGCAGATGGCGCCGGGCCCCATCGTCACCTCGCGCCGGCCCGAGCTGAACCGCATCTCGCCTTCGACACACAGGGTGATCTGAAAGTGATCCATCGCACCGCGGGCGACGTGCGCGGGCGTCCGGTCGTATTCCTGATCGGTCGCGCGCGTATCGACCAGCAACGCATTGCGGGTCATCATCGTCACGGTGGTGACATGGAAGTCGTCCTCCGTGGTGAGCGGAACGACATCGCAGATGTCGGCCGTCATGGCGCGCAACTGTCTCAGCGCGTCTACCCCGCGCCCCGGGATGTCCGCCGGCATGGTCTCGTTCACGGCCGTCTCGTCTGCATTGCCCCACGATGAGGCCGTACCGCATGGACCCGATCGAAGAAGTCCGGCGGCCCCCCAACATCGCCTCGGGATGTAGCCATTCAGAAATCGGTGCGCAAGCGATGGTGGGCGGGATTTGGCGCGCGCCGATGTGCCGCATGTGCACATCGCGTTAGCCGCGCTTGCCAGCTACGCAGGAAAGGGCGGCGTTCGCTACGCCTGGCAGGATTCGTCACGCGCTCTTCGCGGGCCAGGGCACGACCTGTCCCGACATCACCATACGGTCGCGGCCGCTGTCCTTGGCGGCGTAGAGTGCGCGGTCGGCGCCGGCGACCAGCGTGTTGCAGTCCGGCACGGTCTGAGATGGAAGGCTTGTCGCAGCGCCGATGCTTGCCGTAACCAGCCGGGAGGGCGGATTTTGCGCATGCAGCATGGCGAGGTCGTGCAGTGCCTCGCGAATCCCTTCGCCGACTTCGGCGCAACCATCCGGGCCGGTGTTCGGCAACAGAACGGCGAATTCCTCGCCGCCGTAGCGCGCCGCGAGGTCAGCCGGGCGCCTGGCCTGAGCGGACAGGATCCGGCCGAGTGCGCGCAGGCAGCCGTCGCCCGCCTGATGTCCGTAATGATCGTTGAATTTCTTGAACTGATCGACGTCGATCAACAGGAGCGAGATCTGCGTGCCGTCGCGCCGGGCGCGCGCCCATTCCTCCGCGAGGCGTTCGTCGAACGCGCGGCGGTTGGCAAGGCCGGTCAGGCCATCGGTGGTCGCGAGCGATGCCAGTTTGTCCTGCAAGTCCTTCTGCTCGGTCATGTCGCGCACGACCGCGACGACACCGTCGACCTCGCCGCTGTCGGAGGCTCGGGTCACGTGCAAGGCCGCCTCGGCCCAGATATCGCCCTTGTCGCGATGGCGCTGGCGATAGACGAACCGCGCTTCCTCGGCCTCGCCGTTCTTCAGCGCTGCGATGGCCTGCTCGACCCGCTCCATGTCGTCCGCGTGGATACCGGCCACCGCCGACGTGCCGAGCAGTTCCTCGGAGACCAGCCGGTGATGCGCGCGCACGAGGGAGAGACGTAGATCAGCCGGTTATCCAGCCCGATCCGGGATACCATGTCGCTGGATTGCTCGGCGAGCAGGCGGAAATGGGCTTCATTCGCGACCAGGGCCTGCGCCATTCGCTGCCGCTGCCAGAGCTGGCGGACCAGGTAGAACCCGATCACCGCGATCAGCGCGACGAGGCCGAGCACGAAGACCGTGCGTACGGCTGCCGCGCGCCGCCAGGGCGCCAGCACGTCGTCCTGCGACTTGCTCGCCAGCACCATCAGCGGATAGCGGCTGCTGCGCTGGTAGTAGCTCAGCCGCTGCACGCCATCGAGCGGCGACTTGAAATAGTAGACTGCCGCCGCCGGACGGCTTTTCCATTCCCTGAACAGCGGCGCGTTGGAGAGGTCGCGCCCGATGAAGGCGCCGCTCTCGTCGTGGCTGCGCGCCAGCATGATACCGGCGTCGTTGAGCAGCGATGCCGAGCCGTTCGACCCGACGTCGAAGCGCTCGTAGAATCTCGCGAAATAGGCGACGTCGATCGTGAGCAGCGCGACGCCGGCAAAGCTGCCGTCGGGGTGGTTGATCCGGCGTGACGCGGTGATGATCCACTGGCCGCCGGCGCGGCTCTTGATGGGCCGCCCGATCAGCGTGTCCTTCGCCGGGGAATCTCGGTGCTGCCGGAAATATTCGCGGTCGCTGTTGTTGAGCTTGGAGAAGTCGAGATGCTCGGTCGTGGCAAGCCATCGGCCGGTCTCGTCATAGACGAAGATGCCGCGGATGCGGTCCGACGACTTGCGGGTCGGCAGGTAAGTCTGGAGCTTCGCGATCGTGTCCCGGCCGGTTCCGTCGAGTTCGAGGCGATGGACCAGTCCGACCAGGATCGTATCGGCGAGCTCGAATGTGTCGTCCGCGTGCTGGACCAGGGAATGCGCGAGGTTGGCGACGTCGATCTCGGCGTTCCTGAGATCGGCGTTGTGCGTTTCCCATTCGCGCCAGACGCTCAAGCCGAGGATCGCCACGCAGATCAGCACGACGAATCCCGCCGCCCAGAGCGGAAGGCGCGTCTTGCCGAGTTCGCGGTCCGTGACCATCGGCTTGCTCCAAATCGGGGCAAACCTCTCACTTTGGTCTTAACGGCCTGTTGCAACTTCCGCGATGATTTTGCGCGTCCGTAGTCAGCCGGAGGAGATCGTCGATATTTTGATCGACTCTCATCGTCGGATGTTAACCACGCCGCCGCGGCATGATGTTTCGCGCGGCGTCTGCCGCGTCAGTCCATCAGCGTGAAGCCGACGCGCAGCGTCACCTGGTAGTGGCGGACGGCGCCATTCTCGATGTGACCGCGTGTCTGCACCACCTCGAACCATTTCATTTCGCGAACGGTCTTGGCGGCGCGGCTGATCGCGTTCTTGATCGCATCCTCGATGGAGGTCTCGGATGATCCGACCAACTCCAGGATCTTGTAGACGTGATCCGTCTCGGCTGTGGGCATGGTACGTCTCCCTCGTTTGCGTTGCGGCACCACCGCCACCCGCTCCCATTTGAACGGGTACCGGCGTTCCCGGTTCCATCGTCCGCCATGGCCCGCATGCGCCAGCCGAGGTGGAGTGCGCCGCACCCGCCTGCTAAGCGCTGTCCATGGATTCGGCGCGGCGCGACAGGACGATCGGCTCTCTCTGCCTCGGTGTGACCGCGTTCGGCTGGGCGCTGAACTGGCCATTGATGAAGCTGCTGCTCCAGCAATGGCCGCCGCTGTTCGCGCGCGGGCTGGCCGGCGTCTGCGCCTCGCTCATTCTCGGCGCGCTGGCACTGAGTCGGAAGGAATCCTTCGCCGTTCCGCGCGAGGCGATTCCGCGGCTGTTGTTTGCGACCCTCACCAACGTCCTTGCCTGGATGGGGCTCGGCACGGTCGCGATGAAATATGTGACCGTGAGCGAAGGGGCTCTGCTCGCATATACGATGCCGATCTGGGCCATGCTGTTCGCCTGGCCGGTGCTGGGTACGCGGCCGACCATGCGGGATATTTTGGGTCTCGTCCTCGGTGTCGCCGGCGTCGCGCTGCTCCTCGGCGGCAACGGCTTTGCGTTCGGCGCCGACAAGCTGCTCGGAATTGCGCTCGCGCTGCTCTGCGCCATCCTGTTCGCGCTCGGCAATGTGCTCAACCGCAAGCCGCTGCCGATGCCGCCGCTGGTGGTCGTCGCCTGGCAGGTTGGGCTAGGCTGCGCCACGATGCTGATCCTCGGCATCCTGTTCGAGCATCCCGACATCACCGCGATCACCCCGCTGGGACTCGGCTGCTTCGTCTATATGACGCTGGTGCCGATGGGCGTCTGTTACGTCACCTGGTTCGAGACGTTGAGCCGCCTGCCGCCGACCTCGGCCTCGACCGGCATGCTGATCGTCCCCGTGATCGGCGTCGTCTCCGCCGCGGTCATCCTGGGCGAGCCGCTGGGCCTGCGCGAATGGGCGGCGATGGCGCTCACGCTCGGCGGCGTGACGCTGGCATTGCAGCGGGCCTAGAGGCGTTATTCCGCGGCCTGCGACAGGATGGGCGCCGGCTGCGTCCCGCGCCACAGCAGCCGCAGCAGCAGGACCAGGAGCGCCATCAGGGCGAAGCCGCCCAGGGCGGGCGCGAAATGTTGGTCGGGATCGGCCTTCTGCCCGAATTGCACCGCGAGCCGCCCCGACTGCAACAGCCCATAGGCTCCGGCGAACAGGATCAGCCCGTATATGACGCTCCGCTCGCGCGGGCTCGCCATCCTGGCGAGATCGGGCAGCATCAGGGCCAGACCGATCCCGACCATCGGCAGATCGTAATCATACGCATAGGGGCTGATCATCACGGATACCATCACGGCGGCACCGAGCGTGAAGGCCGGTGAAGCGCCCCGCGCCGCACCGAGAAGGACGGCGAACAAGGCCAGCCCGGCAACGGCCGTCTGTCCCCAGAAGGCGGCGCTTGCGGGAAGGCCGGCCTTGTACAGCGCCGCATAGGTCGAGATCATGCGGAAGAGTGGGTAGAAGCCCTGCTCGAGATAGCCCGCCGATTCCCTGATCGCTCCGAGCCACGCGAACCAGATCTGCCATCCGAAGAGCAGCGTGCAGAGCAGTGAGCTCGCCAATACGACGGCCGCGGCCGTTCCGAGCGCAATCCAGCGCCGCGTCACCAGCAGATAGACGCCGGCGGCAATCGCAAGGTGCGGCTTGATCACCATGGCGCCGAGCGCGAGGCCCGCCAACAGCTGCCGCCGCTCCACATTGAGACAGACCAGCCCGATCAGCGCCCCCGTCAGAAAGCCGTTCTGCCCGCAGCCGATGGTGATCGCCATCGCCGGAAACAGGATCACCAGCACCTGCGCGAAATTCCGGCCGGCGATCGCCCGGAGCGTCACGAAATAGAGCGCAAGTGTCGCGGCGGTGAACAGGAGATAGCCGACGCCGACCGGCAGGAATGCGAACGGTGCGAGCAGGAGGTCGTATTGCGGCGGATAGGTCCAGGGCATGAAGCCGGTGGCGCCGCCGGCGGCCTCCATCTGCATCTTCAGCAGGGCATCGAAATGATAGACTTGGTCGAGATCGCCGCGCCAGACGTGCTGCGCGACGATGTGGAAGGCATCGAAATCGGCGAGCTCGCGATCCGTCCAGCCGCCGAAGCGTGCGAACCAGAAAGCCTTGAAGACGGCGATCGACGCCAGCGCCGCCAGCACGAAGCGGACATAGGCAGTCCGCTTCGACGGCGAGGACTGAACCGCTTCCAGCGTCTCGGCAAACATGAGCGACGACCTTGGACCTGATGGATCGGCGGTTGGACGGGCAGGGCCGCGGATCCCGGCCAAACTGCCATCGGAGGCTTAAGGGACGGTAACGAATGCGGAAGGATTTGGCGCCCGCGCCTCTCCGGCGGAGCTGGAGCGCGCGGAACTGGCCCGGTTAACCGCCGATCTTGCGCCCGGGATGACGCGATTTCCGGCCGAACCTGGATGCGATGTCGAGATGACCTTTTCGAAATCGCCCGCCCGCACAGAGGGCCGTGCTTGCCCGCTCGAAGACAGGCGAGCTAACCTCCGTACATCCTGCCAAGTTCGATGTGCGGTGATGATCGACAGTTGGACGAAGGGCGCTCTGGTTGCGATCGGCCTGTCTGCCGTGCCCGCGCCGGGCGTCGCGCAGGACGATCTCGATGCTGCGCCCGGCACGATGACGCTGCAAGTGACCACCGATCCCTCCATGATCGAGTGCCGCAAGCTTGAGACGGTCAATCCCGCCTTGCTTGCGTTCCTGCCGCTGCGCCGGACTTTCAACGATGACTTTGACGAGCATCCGCTTGCGACAGGTCGCTGGGTGCCGCATTACGCCGGCGGTGCGGCGTGGCCGGAAGCGCGCTACTGGGGCGGTGACGGCTCCGACTTCAAGCGCAAGACCAGCGCCAATGGCGAGCAGCAGATCTACGTCGATCCGCGCTATTCGGGGCGTGCGGGGACGCCGCTTGGGCTTGATCCGTTCAAGGTGAAGGACGGTGTGCTCTCGATCGTCGCCAGCCGCACGCCGCCGGAACTGAAGTCCGTTCTGTTCAACAACGAGTACGTCTCGGGGATCCTGACGACCCAGGGCACGTTCGCGCAGAAGCACGGCTATTTCGAAATCCGCGCCAAGGTGCCGGTCGGTCACGCCGTGTGGCCGGCGTTCTGGATGCTGGCGGACGACGGCGGCTGGCCGCCGGAGGTCGACGTGCTGGAAGGCCGCGGCGAACGGCCCGGCGATCTCGTGATGACGACGCATTGGCGGATTCCGTCGACCCAGAAGATCCAGTCCTGCGGCTTCGACTATGCGGTCGGAGATGCCTCCAGCGTGTTCCACAATTACGGTGTGCTGTGGGAGGAGGATCGCCTGGTCTATTTCATCGACCGCAAGCCGGTCTCCGACATCAAGGTGCCGATCGGCTTCGACGATCCCATGTACATGATCGTCAATCTCGCGATCGGATCGAAATTCTTTCTCGGCGTCGGTCCGGTCGATACGGAATCGCCACCCACGGTCGCATTCGAGATCGACCGGATTTCCGCCTATCAGATCGATATGGAGCAGGCTCGGAGATAGCGATGTCAGCTGATGTTTCGCGGCGCGATCTTGCGAAGCTCGCGGGGCTCGCCGCGCTTGGTGCAGCGGCGGGGGCCAGGGCTGCAGACAACAAGGCTGCAGATAACAAGGCTGCAGATATTGAGACGCCCGCATCGGCCGATCGCCACGCGCCCTTTCCCAAGGATTTTCTGTGGGGCACGGCAACCTCGTCCTACCAGATCGAGGGCGCCGTCGACGAGGACGGCCGCGGTAAATCGATCTGGGACATTTTCAGCCACACGCCCGGCAAGATCGAGGACGGCTCGACCGGCGACCGCGCCAACGAGCACTATCACCGCTACAAGGATGACGTCGCGCTGATTAAGGCGCTCGGCGTCAAGGCCTACCGCTTCTCGATTGCGTGGCCGCGGGTGTTTCCGGATGGATCGGGCCAGCCCAATCCGAAGGGGCTCGATTTCTACAACCGGCTCGTCGACGAGCTGCTCGCGAACGGCATCGAGCCCTACGCCACGCTCTATCACTGGGACCTGCCGCAGGCGCTCCAGGACCGCGTCGGCGGCTGGCAGTCCAGCGACGCGTCGAAGGCTTTTGCAGATTACGCCGCCTACGTCGCCGCGCGCCTGACCGATCGCGTCAAAACCATCTTCACCGTGAACGAGGTCGGGCGCTTCGTGAATTTCGGCTATGGCTGGGGCATCGACGCACCCGGCCTCAAGCTGCCGACCGCGCAGCTCAACCAGGCGCGCCATCACGTCGCGCTGGCGCATGGGCTCGCGGTGCAGGCGATCCGTGCCTCTGGCCGCGCCGACACCCGCGTCGGCGCGGCCGAGAATATCGCGGCCTGCGTGCCCGCGATCGCAACGCCGGAAAATATCCGCGCCGCCGAGATCGCAACGCGCGAGCTCAACGCCGGCTTTCTTGGCGTGGTGCTGGAGGGCAGGTACACCGACGGCTTCCTCGCCTATGCCGGGGCGGATGCGCCGAAATTCACCCCTGAGGAGTTGAAGATCATCGGCACGCCGAACGATTTCGTCGGGCTCAACATCTACGCGCCGCAATACTACGTCACGGCCTCCGATCGCGCGTCGGGCTTCCGCGTGCTGCCGTTCCCAACCTCGTTCCCGCACATGAACTCGGAATGGCTGCGGGTCGGCCCTGAGGTGATTTACTGGGCTCCGCGTCTCGCCGCAAAAATCTGGAACATCGAGACCATCTATATCAGCGAGAACGGCACCTCGTCCGAGGACAAGATTTCCGCCGACGGCCAGGTCTACGATCTCGACCGCATCATGTTCCTGCGCAATTACCTGACCCAGATGCAGCGTGCGATCGCCGAGGGCGTGCCGATTCGCGGCTATTTCCTGTGGAGCCTGATGGACAATTTCGAGTGGATCTACGGCTACGGCAAGCGCTTCGGCCTCTACCGGGTCGACTTCGAGACCCAAGCGCGCGTGCCGAAGCTGAGCGCAGCGTTCTATCGCGACGTGGTGATGCGGAATGCGATCGGGGTGTGAGCTGGACGCCTAGCCCCCGCTACTCTCCTGGCCCACAATAGACCCGCGCCACGGCGCCGTTCGTTTCTCCTTGAAGCGCGCATCGCGGCCGCTCCGTTGCAATCGAAACAAAGATCCCGCGATTGGAAACATTCCCGTAGTGCGGTCCACGCACAGAAAGGTGGTGAATCGAACCAAAGGAATAAGTATGAGCCGTCATTTTGGGCAACGCGCGGTTGTCATCGGAGCGGGGATTGGAGGATTGTCTGCCGCCGGTGCGCTTTCTTCCGCCTTCCAGGAAGTCGTCATTCTCGAACGCGATGTCCTGCCGGCTTCGATCATGTCCCGCGCCGGCGTTCCCCAGGATCGGCATCCGCATCTTCTTCTGGCCGGTGGGCTGCAGGCCCTCGACTCCCTTTTCCCGGGTTTCGCGCAGGAGCTTGCCGCCGCCGGTGCAGTTCCCGTGAATGTCTTCAAGGACGTCCAGTACGAGCGGCCAGATGTCGGCGCGCTGCCAAGGCGCGACTGCGGGACGTCGCTGCTGTGTGGCTCGCGGCCGCTGATCGAGCATACGCTGCGCCGAAAGGTGACTGCGATCGCCAATGTCAAAGTGCAATCGCAGAGCCGCGTGACGGAGATCGTGCCGGCTGCAACCCGGCCGATGGTGAAGTTCGAGAACGACGCAGGCGTTGGTGCGGCGATCGAGGCGGATCTCGTGGTGGACGCATCCGGCCGCGGCGCGCCGACGCTCGGCCTGCTCGATGTGCTTGGCTGGGAGCGGCCGCAGGAGACCGTCGTGGGCGTCGACATCAGCTACACCACCGCGGTTCTGCGGCCGGGGCGAACCTCGTTCGACTGGCAAAATCTGGTCACGTTGCCCGATCCCGCCACGTCGGCGACAGCCGGCTTGATCATTCCTCTCGAAGGCGGGCGCTGGTTTACATCGATCTCCCATCACGGCGCGACGAATCGCCCCGGCACGTGGGAGGACTATCTTGCGGCTGCGCGCCAATTGAAGACGCCGGCGATCTACAACGCAGTCTACAAGCTCTTGCCACCCGGAGGCCTCCGGCATTTCGTGTTTGACGCGAGCCGCTGGCGGCATTTTGAACGGCTCAAGCGGCTGCCGCGCGGGATTCTCCCCGTGGCGGACTCGCTGTGCCGGTTCAATCCGGTCTACGGGCAGGGCATGACGGTCGCCGCGCGAGAGGCAAAGTTGCTGCGCGAGATCCTGGATCGCGTCGCCGGGGAGGCGGACCCGATCGAGGCCCTCCAGGCTGGGTTCATGTCCGAAGTGGGCGCGCTGCTTCAGGCACCCTGGAACATGGGCGTGAACGCTGACTTCGCCTATCCAACCACGCGGGGCGAGCGCCCGGAGCGGTACGAGGAAAGCCGGCAGTTCGAGGCCGCTCTATTCCGGGCTGTCGTGGCCGATCCGGTGGTCCAGCGCGCGTTCTCGGATGTCGTGCAACTTATGGAGCCGTTCGACCTGATGAATTCGCCTGATATCCGCCAACGAATCGAGGCTCATTCGCTGGCGCAGAATGCGTGACGTTCGATGAAGCGAACCGAGGACCCGACGGGTCCTCGATCTTTCGATTTCAGCAGGTCGCACGAACGGCCGAGCGCGAACAGCGTCGCCCTACGGATCCAGTTCCGTATCCCAGTAGAGATAGTCCAGCCAGCTGTCGTGCAGATAGTTCGGCGGAAACAGGCGGCCGTTGCGGTGGAGCTGGTGCACGGTCGGCGCGAACGCGCTCTGGCGCGGAAACATCTTTGCCTGCGCCGGCGTGAGATTGCCCTTGCGCAGATTACAGGGCGAGCATGCCGCGACCACGTTCTCCCAGGTGGTCTGGCCGCCTTTGCTGCGCGGGACGATGTGGTCGAAGGTGAGGTCTTCGGGCGAGCCGCAATATTGGCAGGCGAAACGATCGCGCAGGAAGACGTTGAACCGGGTGAACGCGGGATGCGTGGTCGGCTTGACGAAGGATTTGAGCGAGACGACGCTCGGCAGCTGCATTTGCAGCGTGGGACTGTGAACCGCCTGATCGTAATGCGCGACGATGTTGACGCGGTCGAGGAACACTGCCTTGATCGCGTCCTGCCACGACCAGAGAGACAGCGGGTAGTAACTCAGCGGCCGGAAGTCCGCATTCAGCACCAACACCGGCCAACTGCCTTGCGAGACATGTGCGTTCAAGTAACGCTCCCGGCCTCCAATATACGCTGCGAAGCAGCATGTACTGACATACTACATGCAGCGTGACGGGATTGTGAAGCCCGTTGAGCGACTTATTCAGATGCAAGCAATGCGGCGGCGGGGTGGCAAAGCGCTCAAAACCGCCGTGATTTGGGGGGCGAGGACGACGCCGGGGGGCAGTCAGGGTCGACCCGACAGCGCATCGCGGCCTCGCCCGCCCAACTATTCCCGCACCCGCTCCAGCTTCTGCAAGCACCGCGTGGCGCGCACCACGGCCGGGATCTCCTGGTCCGGAAAACTCGTCTTCCAGTCGGTGACGCCGACCTCGCCGACATAGATGTCGCCCTTCGAATCCAGCGCGATGCCGTGCGGAGCCAGGAATTTTCCGCTGGCGACACCCGGTCCTTCCTCGCCGCCGAGCCGCGCAATGCGTTTGCCTTGCGCGTCCACGATCGACAGCCGCGGGCCGAGATTGGGCACCTTGCGGTTCACGGCGAGGCCCGGGCCGAGCTCGCCGATCACGAATGTCGGGCTCTTGCCGCCGCCACAGCAGCACAGCGCACAGGGCCGGTGAAGGTTGTTCCACTGCGTCTCGTACTTGCCCTCGCCATCGAACACCTGCACGCGATGGTTCTCGCGGTCGGCGACATAGACAAAACCGTCGGCGTCGGCGGCGATGTTGTGCACGATGTTGAACTGGCCGGGGTCGGTGCCGGGCTCGCCCCAGCTCTTGAGCAGCTTGCCGTCGGGCGTGAACTTGTGCACGCGCGCATTGCCATAGCCGTCGGAGACGTAGATCTCGCCCTTCGGCGACAGCGCGGTGTGGGTGCAGCGATGGAAGGGCTCGCCGCTCATGAACGGCGACGGCTTCTCGGGGATGCCGATCGTCAGCAGCACCTTGCCGTCGGTGGTACATTTGCGCACGGTGTGGTCGCCGTCATCGGTACAGTAGAGATTGTCGTCGGCATCGATGTGCAGGCCGTGCGCGCGCGAGAATAGGCCTTCGCCCCAACTCCGGAGGAAGTTGCCTTCGCGATCCAGTACCACCATCGGATGGGCCCCGCGGTTGAAGACGTAGACGCGGTCCTTGCTGTCGACGGCGACCGAGGCGACGTCGGTCAGCGTCCAGCCGTCGGGCAGCTTTGCAAAATTGTCGACGACGCGGTAGCGGTGCTCGCCGGTGCCGAGAATGGCTGGCATTTGTTTTTCCTCTTCTTCGTTTCAGCGGCGCGATCGTCTCTACACTGTCATTGCGAGCGCAGCGAAGCAATCCAGACTGTCTTCGCGGAAAGATCCTGGATTGCTTCGCTGCGCTCGCAATGACGAGGCTTAAGCGGCGACCGCCTCACGCCCCAAAATCCCTTCCTCGATCGCCTTGATCTGGAGCGCGAGATATTTCGAGTTGATCCGGCACTGCGCGAGGCTGCCGGCGATGAACCAGAGGCCGGGTTGCCCGGTGCGCGCATACATGTTGCGCAGCTCCAGGCCGTCGCCAAAGCCCCAGACCGGGCCGACGCGGTCGGCGACGCCGTCGCCGAACAGTTTTCGCACCAGATATTCCTGCGGCTTGTAGCCGGTGGAGAGCACGATGAGGTCGGCCGGAATGGTCGCGCCGTCCTTCATCCGTGCGCCTTCGGCCGTGAAGCTCTCGACGTCTGCAAACTGCCTGAGCCCGATCGCGCCCTCGACGATCAGGTTGGAGCAGCCGACATTGAAATAATAGCCACCACCGCGGGTGAGGTATTTGAACTGCCAGCCGGTGCCGGCCTCGCCGAAGTCGAGCTTGAATCCGACTTTGCGCAGGCCGTCGAGCAGTTCCTTGTCGAGCTCCTTCGACTGCTCGGTCAGCATCACATGGGTTTTCTTCGCGAGCGGCGTCGGCATCGAGGTCGCGATCAGGTCGTTGTCCTCGAGCGTGCCTTCGTTGTAGGTCGCATAGGCGAGCTGCGCCGACGGCTCGATATTGGTGACCAGCGTCGGCGAGCGCTGCACCAGTGTCACTTCGGCGCCGCTGGAGCAGAGATCCTGCGCGATGTCATGGCCGCTGTTGCCGGTGCCGATCACGATGGCGCGCTTGCCGGTCCAGTTCTCGCCGTCCTCGTAGCGGCTCGAATGCAGCAGCGTGCCTTTGAAATTGCTGAGGGTCGGAATATCAGGCACGTTGGCGATGCCGCTGACGCCGGTCGCCATCACAACATGGCGCGGCTGCATGGTGCGCTTGCTGCCGTCGGCGCGCCGCAGCGTGACGGTCCAGCAGCCCTTCGCGTCGTCGTAGCTGCCGCCCTCGAACTCCGTGCCGGTCCAGAAATCCAGCTCCATCGCGTCGACATAGGCTTCGAACCAGTTGGCGAGCTTGTCCTTCGGGATGTAGGTCGGCCAGTTCGGCGGGAACGGCATGTAGGGCATGTGATTGACCTGCACCTGGTTGTGCAGGGTCAGTGCGTGATAGCGCTTGCGCCAATTGTCGCCGATCCGCGTCTCGCGATCGACGATCAGTGTGTCGATCTTCAATTGCTTCAGCCGTGCTGCAATCGCAAGGCCGGCCTGGCCGCCCCCGACCACCAGCACGGCAGGATCGCGATCGGCGAAGTCGCGCGCTGCGTTGCGCAGATCGAGCCAGTTCGGCCCGCGGAAATCGCGTGAATAGGCCTGCCCTCGCGGCCGCGACGTGCCGAGTTGCTCCTCGAACCCTTTGAGCTCATCGAGCGCGGTGAGCAGTGTCCACGCCTTCAGCCGGTCGCCATCGGCGGTATCGGGCACGAGCCGGACGATGCCGCTGCCGCGACCGATCACAGTGTCGAAATTGAAGATGATCTCGATATTGCTGGTGCCGGCGCGCGTGACCCAGCGCGGCGCCGCGCGGTTGGGCGCGATCGTGAAGCTGGTCGGCGCCGCCCGTGGCGCGAGCGCCCTCAGCGCTTGGGTAATCCGGTCGTGGCCCGCGATCGTTTGCAGGTTCCAGCTCAGCGCCAGCACATCGCGCCAAAAACTGTCGGCGAGGAAGAGATGGTCGGGTGCGGCCCGATCAGGCTTGCCGAGCGTGCGCTCGAACTCATCGAGCCAGGCTTGCGCCGAGACGGAAATATCCTTCGTCTTGTCCAGCATGCGCGACCTCGTGGCCGTCTTCGCGGCGTTTCCTCTGAGGTCGACGCTATACCGGTTCGACGGGCCTCGAAAGCGGTTTACCCGAGCAGAGAGAGCATGTGGCCCTGCTCCGGCGGAATACGCCCTTTCAGCGTATCGAGAAACACCTGCCGCACCGCGTCGGGGCCGCGGCTCTCGACCACGGTCAGGCTTCTCTCCAGCAGCGGCGCAAAGCCGGACCATGCCGCGCCAAAGCGCTGCTCGATGCCGCCCGGGCCCCATTCCTTGGCGCGCTTGCGGATCTGGTCGGGCGCGAAGAACCAGCGCGGCTTTGCACCGGGCAGCGCGCCTTCGTCGGGCTCGGTGGCGCGATGCGTCAATCCGACGCGTACGGAGCATTTCATCCGGTCGCCGAAGTGCTGATGCAATCCGGTGCGCAGCGCGCTGTTGCCGGCCATGTCAACGAAGGCGACCGGCCCATCCGATGGTAACGACGCAATGCGGTCATAGGTGACGACCTCGTCATAGCAACCGAGCGACGAGACAAAGTCGACATTGCCGGCGGACGTCAGCCCGATCACCTTGCGGCCGCGGGTGTGCAGCAGATGGGCGAGGCCGAACGCGGTCTTGCTCGAGGCGCTGGAGAGCAGCACCGTGCGTGCGCCGAAGTCGTCGTTCTCGGCCAGAAAGTCGTCGACCAGGAACGACAGCATGAACAGCGGTCGCAGCAGCGCCTGGTAATCGCCCTTCTGACCGGCGTAAGCGGGATCGCCGCCGACGCGTGCATAGGCGTTGTAGACCGGCGCCACGCCCTGCCGGTGTGCGGCACCGTCGCGAAGGCCGCGCTTGCTCACATCGGTCGCCTCGATGACGAGATGCGTCGCCATCGGGAAGTAGCCGAACAGGCGCTCGCCCACGGCGATGTTCGAATGCCTGGAGGCGACCACCTCGCCAAAGCCCCATACCGGAATGTTGCCAAAACCGTTCGGCGCGGGAAAGAGCTGCCAGTATTTCAACTCGTCGCCCATCACCGCGTAGGTGATGTTGTTGGCGGTGAAGGCGAAGCGGTCGACCTTCACGAGCAGGGCGTCAGGCGGCAGCGCATCCGCGCCGGGAAGCTCGGTCGTGACGACCTTGCACTGGTCGAGGTCATTTTTCGCAACGACGAAGTCGATCGATGTCATGGCTTTGATCCCGGCTCTGTCCGTGCCGGCATTTCATCGTTCACCCATGATCCTTTTGCAACAGCAACATAGTTTAAAACGCCGTTCGCAGCCGTTCGTTACGCGCCGGCGCGTGCGTGGCCCGCCCGATAGGGCTCCCGCAGCTTGCGCTTGAAGATCTTTCCTGTCGCTTCGCGCGGCAGCGCGTCGCGGAATTCGACGTCCCTCGGCACCTTGAAATTGGCGAGCCGCTCGCGCAGGAACGACTGGACCGCGGCGGACGAGAGCGCTGCGCCCGGCTCCGGCTCGACATAGGCGCAGAGCCGCTCGCCAAATTCGGCGTCGGGAATGCCGAACACCGCGCAATCGCGCACGCCGGGCATTCCGATCAGCGCGTTCTCGATCTCGGCGGGGTAGATGTTGACGCCGCCGGAGATCACCATGTCGCGCTTTCGGTCGCACAGGAACAGATAGCCGTCCTCGTCGAGATAGCCGACGTCGCCGACGCTGACGAGCCCGTCGCGGCCGGCCTCGGCGCGCGCTTCGGCCTTGCCGTGATAGTCGAAATCCGGCACCGAGGCCTGCCGCATGTAGATTTCACCGGGTTCGTTGACGTCGCACGGGCTGCCGTCGGCGCGGAAGATCTTGACCACGCCGCCCTCGATGGCGCGGCCGACGGTGCCGGGTTTCTTCAGCGCCTCCGCCGCGGAGTGCCACACCGGAATTCCGGTCTCGGTCGAGCCGAAATATTCGTTGATGACGCCACCCCACCAATCGATCATCGCCTTCTTCACGTCGGGCGGGCAGGGCGCCGCGCCATGAACGACAAAGCGCAGCGACGACACGTCGTAACGTCGCTTCATGTCGTCGGGCAGCCGCAGCAGGCGCACGAACATCGTCGGAACCATGTGCATGTGCGTGACGCGATGGCGCTCGATCAGTTGCAGCAGGTCTTCGGGATCGAAGCGCGGTTCCAGCACGATGGTGCAGCCACTGCGATAGGCCAGCATGCCGTAGGAGTGCGGAGCGGAATGGTACATCGGGCCGTTCATCAGCACGACCTGATCCTCGTTCGGCTTCACGCCGTAGGCGATCGCCCCGACGCGCTCGGAGGCCGCGACCTGCTCGGGGCGCATCGGCATGCGCCGCACCCCCTTCGGCATGCCCGTCGTGCCCGACGTGTAGAACATCGGCGCGCTGCGACGTGGCGGCTGGGTGAGTTCCGCTTGGCTGTCCCGCCATTTGTCCCAATCGGTCAATCCGTACGGCACCTTTGTGAGTGCAGCGGGGATGTCGAACGCGCCGGCGATCTCCGGCGGCGTCGGCACGACCATGAGCACGAGGCCGTCCGGCAGGCCGTCGCGAATCTGCGGCAGCAGGTCGGCATGGCAGATCAAAATGTCGGCGCCGCTGTCGGCCAGGATATAGCGGACTTCGGCGGCCTTCAGGTGCCAGTTGATCGGCACCACCGGTCGGCCGAGCGCGGCGGAAGCCGCGACCACCTCGAACAAGGCGAAGTCATTGCGCAGCATCATGGCGACCGGCGTGCCCTCGCGCCCGCCAAGCGTGCTGATCCCGCCTGCGGCCCGTCTGATCCGCGCATGGAGGTCTGGATAATCGATCCGGCGCTCGCCGCTGATGATCATGGGACGTCCCTTCAAAGCGTTTTCAAGCGAAGTGGATACCGGTTCACGTCAAGAAGACGCGTCAAACAAAAACTCTACCGGTCATCGAGAATGCCGCCGAACGGCACCCAGCTCTTGCCGTTGAAGCGGCGGAGCTGAAGCTGCTGGAACGGCAGATAGTCGTCCGGGCCGGTCGACACGCTCATTCCGGGCAACAGCAGCGGCAGCTTCACCTCTTTCAGCGACGCGGCCTGCTTCAAGATGTTGTCGCGGCTGACATCGTCCTTGCAGGCGCTCAGCACCGTCATCAGCAGCGTGGCATAGTGATAGCCCGCCGCGTAGTTGGAGTTCGAGAGATCCGCGGTCGGCATGTATTGCTTCATGAACGCGAAATAGGACTTCACGCCGGGATCGTCGGCCCATTGCGGGTCCATCGTGTCCTTCTGGTTGCTCGACGAGATCAGCCCGACCGCATTGTCCAGCCCCGCCGGCTCAAGGAACGAGATCGAGGAGGCCGAGGTGGGCACGAAGAACAGCTCCGGCTTCCAGCCGATCTCGGCTACACCTTTGACCATCTGCGAGGTGAACTTGCCGAGCACGACGCCAAACAGCACGTTGGCGCCTGACGCTTTCAGCGTCGAGAGCTGCGAGCTGATCGTCGGCGCGCTGGTCTCGTAGCTCGCCTCCGCGATGATCATGCCGGCCGCCTTGGCGCCGAGCGCGCGCTTGAAGCCCGCGACATAGTCGCGGCCGAAATCGTCGTTCTGGGACAGGATCGCGATCTTCGCGTCGGGCTTGGACTGCAAGATGTACTTGGCATAGACGACGCCTTCGGATTCGTAGGCTGCCATGCCCGGCATCGTCCAGGGATTCTTCTGCGGATCGGCCCATTTGGTGGCGCCCGAGAGCACGAACAGCTGCGGCACCTTCTTGGCGTTGAGGTAACGTTGCACGGCGCTGTTGGTGGCGGTGCCGAGCGAGCCGAACATCATCAGCACCTCGTCCTGCTCCACCAGCTTGCGGGTCTGCTCGACCGTCTTCGGCGGCGAGTATGCGTCGTCCAGAGTGATGAACTTGACCTTGCGGCCGTTGATGCCGCCCTCCGCGTTGACCTTCTCGAAGAACGCCTCCTGCGTCCGTCCGATCGCGCCGAACCCGGATGCCGGACCGCTATAGGGCAGGGTCTGTCCGATCCGGATCTCGTCCGCACCGGCGCTGCCGGCGGCAAGCGTCAGCAACGACAGGCCGATCAATGCGGCTGCCAGCTTCATGGTGTCCTCCCGTTTGTCTTGTCAGTCCAATTTTCTTGTCGGACCAAGCCGTCAGGCGCTGGCGCGCATCAGGAAATCCTGCCGGGCCTGATCGAATTCGCCCTTCATCCGGTCGACCAGCTCGGCCACCGGCGGCGCATCCAGGATCTGGCCGATGCCCTGGCCCGATCCCCAGATGTCGCGCCACGCCTTGGATTTCATGTTGCCGCCGGAGCCGAAGTTCATCTTCGTCTTGTCGGCAACCGGGAGATTGTCCGGATCGAGCCCCGCAGCGGCGATCGAGGGGCCCAGATAGTTGCCGTGCACGCCGGTGAACAGGTTGGTGTAGACGATGTCGTGCGCGGCGTGCTGCGTCAGCGCGGACTTGTAGGCTTCGTCGGCATTGGCTTCCTTCGTCGCGATGAAGCGCGTGCCCATATAGGCGAGGTCGGCGCCCAGCGTCAGCGCGGAGGCAATGCCAAAACCGTCGCTGATCGCGCCCGACAGCAGGATCGCGCCGTCGAACCATTGCTTGACCTCGCGCACCAGCGCGAACGGCGACAGCATGCCGGCATGGCCGCCGGCGCCGGCGCAGACCAGGATCAGTCCGTCGACGCCCTGCTCGGCAGCCTTGCGCGCATGCTTGACGTTGATGACATCGTGGAACACCAGCCCGCCATAGGAGTGCGCAGCCTGGACGATCTCGGCGGGCGGCCGCAGCGAGGTGATAATGATGGGCGCCCTGTGCTTCACACAGGTTTCCATGTCCTTCATCAAGCGGTCGTTGGAGGCATGGCAGATCTGGTTGACGGCGTAGGGCGCGACCTTCTTGCCGGGATTGCGCGATTTGTATTCGCCGAGCTCGTCCTCGATGCGGCTCAGCCACTCGTCGAGCTTTTCCACCGGACGGGCGTTGAGCGCCGGAAACGAGCCGACGACGCCGGCCTTGCATTGGGCGATCACCAGCTCCGGCCCGGAGACGATGAAAAGGGGCGAGCCGACCACGGGCAGCTCCAGATTGTTCTTGAGCAGAGCGGGCAGTGCCATCCGATCCTCCTGACGACGCGCGTCAACGGCCTGCCGGCCGATTGTGAGCGCTTCCATGTCGATTGTCGCGCCGGCGGGGTGTCCGCCGTCCAGCGCTTTGATCCCACTATAGGGTTGGACGGTGGGCAGCGGATCGTTCAATATTGAACAAGCCTATCATCAGATTTGTACGGAGCCGGCGGTGGATTGGGATCTCTGCAAGACCTTCGTCGCGGTCGCCGACACCGGCAGCTTCACTGCGGCGGCAAAGCGTCTGCACGCCAGCCATCCGACCGTCAGCCGCAAGATCGCGGCGCTGGAGGCACAGCTCGGCACCAAGCTGCTGGCGCGCGCCGCTGACGGCTTCGTGCTCACCGCCGATGGACGTACGCTGCGAGAGCACGCGGAGGCGATGGCCGTTGCCGCACTCCGGGCCGAAGCCGCCGTTGGCGCCGGCGGGCGCAAGGCGCGCGGCACGGTCAAGCTGTCGATCGGCGCGACGCTGGCCTCGCACTGGCTGATGCCGCGGCTGCGCTCTTTTCTCGGCGCACATGATCACATTCGGCTCGAGATCATCACCCATCCGTTTCCGGCCAGCGTGCGGCGGCGCGAGGCCGACGTCGTGCTGCGCCCGGTCGACAGCGGCGAGGAAAACCTGGTCGGCCGCAAGATCGGCCGTCTCGGCACCGGCTTCTATGCCTCGCGCGACTATGCCGCGGGCCGGTCCATGCCGGAGCGGAGCGCCGAATGGAAGGGGCACAGCGTCATCGGCTTTGCCGACCAGGATTCGAACGCGCAGCTGGCGCGCTGGAGCGATGCGATCACCCGGCAAGGCACCATGGTGATGCGCTGCTCGTCGCAGGGCGACATGCTGGCGGCGGTGCGTGCTGGAATCGGAATCTCCGCGCTGTCCTGCTTCGTCGCGGAGAGCTATCCGGACCTCGTGCGCGTCGCGCCGCAGAAACTCGTCAGCGTCGCCGATCTCTGGCTGCTCGCCCATCCCGATCTGGTCGAGTTGTCTGCGGTGCGCGCCGTCATCGATTTCGTGGCCGAATGCGCCCGCGCCGATCGCGAGCGGCTGCGGGGCTAGGGCTGGTTGCTGATCACACCTTCGCGCTTCTTGATCACGCGATAATAGCTCCACCACAGATGCGCGGCTGCTCCGCGCAGCGGCCGCCAGGGTTCGGCGAGCGGCGCCATCTGCTTCTCCGTCGGCCGCGCCTGAAGGCCCAGGCCAACTTTGATCCCCTCCTGCACGGCGATGTCGCCGGCCGGCCAGGCATCGCCGTGCCCGAGGCAGAACAGCAGATAGACGTCGGCCGTCCATGGCCCGATGCCGGGCAGCGCGATCAGCGTATGGTGCGCGGCCTCGGCGTCTTCCTCGGCGAGCACGTCGAGGTTCAGCCGCTGCGCATTGATCTCGCGCGCGAGATGTTTCAGCGTCTTGATCTTGGCGGCGGACAGGCCGAGCCGTCCCAGCCGGTCGGTGCGGGCGCGGCTCACGGCCTCATGGTCGAACGGATCGAACGCGGCCGACAGCCGCCCCCAGATCGCTGCGGCGCTCGCGGTCGAAAGCTGCTGCCCGCAAACGATGTGGGCGAGCCCCGTAAAACCCGGCTCACGCCGCCGCAAGGCGGGCATGCCGGCGATCTCGAGCACGGGCTTGAGGCGCGGGTCGCGCTTGATCAGCGCGTGGACGGCGTCTTCGAGATCGGACTGGGTTTCGAGGTGGATGGTCATTTGGGTCGGCAAACTCTCTCCGGCGTCATGGCCGGGCTTGACCCGGCCATCCACGTCTCTCTAACCACACGACATGTCTAGCATGGGTGACAGTGTTCGTATCTGTCCACGACTTGACACGATCGCTGTATCGCACCGAAGAACGTGGATGGCCGGGACATAGGCGAGCGGAAGCGACGCCGTCCCTTCGGACGGCTATGCCCGGCCATGACGAGTTTCACTGCATGGCGCCACCCGTTTTCCGATTTGCCCCCAGCCCGAATGGCCTCTTGCATCTCGGCCACGCCTATTCGGCGCTGCTCAATTTCGACCGCGCGCGCGAGACCGGCGGGCGGCTGTTGCTGCGGGTCGAGGACATCGACGCGACGCGCTGCCGGCCGGAATATGAGACGGCGATCTACGACGACCTCGCCTGGCTCGGCATCGCCTGGGAAACGCCGGTGCGGCGGCAGTCGGAGCATCTCGCGGTTTATCGCGCCGCGCTCGAGAAACTCTCGGCGCTTGGTCTCGTCTATCCCGCGTTCGAAAGTCGCGCGGAGATCGCCAGGCTCGTGGCCGCGCGCGAGGCCGCCGGGCCATGGCCTCGCGATCCCGATGGCGCACCGCTTTATCCGGGTGACGCCAGATCGCTGTCGGCCGGCGAGCGCGACCGGCTCATTGCATCTGGCGTGCCTTACGCGCTGCGGCTCGACATGGCGGCCGCCTGCCGACGCGTTGCCGGTCTGACCTGGAACGAGCTTGGCGAGGGGCCCGATGGCGAGCGCGGCATCGTCGCGGCGCGACCGGAGTCCTGGGGCGACGTCATCCTGGCCCGCAAGGAGACGCCGACCAGCTACCATTTGTCCGTCGTCGTCGACGACGCGCTTCAGGGCATCAGCGAGGTCGTGCGGGGGCAGGACCTGTTTCACGCCACCTCGGTTCACCGCCTGCTCCAGGTCCTGCTCGATCTGCCGGAACCCGCCTATCGCCACCACGCCCTGATTCTGGACGAGGCGGGCGGGAAGTTGTCGAAATCGGACCGCTCGACCGGCCTGCGCGAGCTGCGCGCAGCCGGCGCCACGCCCGCCGGCATCCGCCGGTTGGTGGGATTAGGTTAAGTTTCTCTGGGGGTTAGCAAAACGCCGCCGTGACTCCAGGGGTTCCGCCGTGCGATGCTTGCTTGAGAGCCTGGGGATCGAAGGGGACCCTTCGAAGGGATTCATGGCGGCGAAAACGCGCTCAGCGCGCACCACGCGAACGTCCAGGCGACCGCCTCGGAAGCGGTCCGGGGCGACCGGCCGGTTGCGCAAGCGCAGCGCCAAGGCCGTGGCGCCGGACGTGGTCCAGGCCGCGCTCGCCGCCTTCGCCCATGAGGTCCGTACCCCCCTGACCGGTATTCTCGCGATCAGCGACCTGCTCGCCACCTCCGATCTCGGCGAGCGCGAGCGGCGCTGGGCCGACACCATCAAGGCCGGTGCCGAGCATCTGGCGAGCCTTGCCACCCTGTTCGTCGATGCCGCCAGGACCGGCAAGGGGGCGGGCAAGGGTGGAAGTGCCTTGCGGCAGGATTTGTTCGATCTGCGCGCGCTCGCCCGCAGTGCCGGCGATTCGCTCGCCGGACGCGCCGCGGCCAAGGGCCTCCAGGCCCAGGTCGATATCTCCGAGAAGCTG
Source organism: Bradyrhizobium sp. LA6.1 (assembly GCF_040547805.1). NCBI lineage: Bacteria > Pseudomonadati > Pseudomonadota > Alphaproteobacteria > Hyphomicrobiales > Nitrobacteraceae > Bradyrhizobium > Bradyrhizobium sp. LA6.1. The sequence goes on from NZ_JBEPQK010000028.1 coordinate 47,742, forward strand.
CCGGGGCTGGTGGTCGGCGATTCCGTCCGCCTGCGCGCCGCGCTCGAGAACCTGATCGACAATGCCGTCAAGTTCACCGAGCGGGGCGGTGTCGCGCTCGCGGTCGCGCCTTGGCGTCCCGCCAAAGGCAAGGCCAGAGACAAGGCGAAGGGCAAGTTCGGCGTCGCCTTCGCGGTGTCCGACAGCGGCATCGGCCTGACCATGGCCGAGATCAAGCGGCTGTTCCGCCCCTTCACCCAGGCCAATGTCACCATCGCCTCGCGCTTCGGCGGCGCCGGCTTGGGCCTTTCCTCGGTCAAGCAACTGGCGCGCGCGATGGGCGGCGACATCACGGTCGCACCGCGGCGCGGCGGCGGAGCCACCTTCACGTTGACGATGTCGCTCGACGCGACGGAATCGCGCAAGTCCCGCAAGTCGAAGGGCGAAGCCGAGGCGGATGCGATGGCCGCGCTGCGCGTGCTCAGCGTCGAGGACAATCCGTTCGGCCGCGTCGTGCTCAACACCATCCTGACTGAGCTCGGCCACCATGCCGAGTTCATCGGGCGCGGCGAGGACGCGGTGAACCGGCTCGCGCAGGGCGCGTTCGATGCGGTGCTGATGGACATGGTGCTGCCTGGCATCGACGGCGTCGAGGCCATCAGGCGGATCCGGACCATGCCGGCGCCGCTGGCTCAGATCCCCATCATCGGCGTATCCGGCCGTGGCGAGGACGAGGCGGCCTCGCGCGAGGCCGGCGCCGACGCCTTCCTGGTCAAGCCTGTGTCTCCTCGCGCTTTAGCGACTGCGCTGCTTGAAGCGAAACGCCGTGAGGAAGCTGCGACTTGATGATCGCGGCGTTGAGTTCGCCGCCGTAGACGAAGATCGCGGCGATGAAATACAGGAACACCAGCGCGATGATCACCGAGGCGAGCCCCGCATACATCGTCACGTAGTTGTTGGCGAAGCGCGCCAGATATTGGCCGAACACGATGCCCGAGATCAGCGACGCCACGATGGTGAAGACGATGCCGGGCAGGATCTGGAGGAAGGCGCGCCGTCCCGCCGGCAGCCAGGCATGCAGGATGATCAGCGCCACCACCAGCGCACCCACGGTGATGCCGTAGCGCAGCCAAGTGAGGATGCTCTCGTTGGACTCGACGAACAGCGGGATATGGCGCCGCGCCGCCTCGATGAAGAGCGGGCCAAGCACGATCAGGAACGCCATGGCAAGCGCGGTGAAGGCCGCGACCAGCGTGTAGCCGATCGATTCAAGGCGCAGCCAGTACCAGCGCCGCATCTCCACCACCGCATAGGCGCGGTTCAGCGCGACGCGGAGCGCCTCGACGCCGTTGGAGGCGAAATACACCGACAGCGCTGCGCCGATCGTCAGCACGCCGGTGCGGGTCGTCGTCAAAACGTCGTGGACTTCCCCCGAGATCGAATCGGCGACCTGCTTCGGCCAGACCTGAAGCATCAGGCTTGCGGCCTGATCGGCAAGTTCCTTGGAGCCGAAGAAGCCGGCGAGCGAGGTCAGCACGATCAGGAACGGGAACAGCGCCATCAGCGTCGACAGCGCGATATGGCTCGCGATCGCCCAGCCGTCGTCGGCGAGGAAGGTGTAGAAGGCGTCCTCCACGACGACGTAGATGTAGCGGATTGCCTTCACAGCTTGCTCCGGATTCCCCTCTCCCCGCCTGCGGGGAGAGGCCGGAATGCGCGCGCAGCGCGGATTCCGGGTGAGGGGGAGTCTCCGCGAATCCCTCTATCACCGTCCCCGTGGAGAGCCCCCATTACCCGCCGCGCGTTCCGGACGGTGCGTCGCATCGCTCGGCGCGCGTTGGCCCCTCTCCGCTTGCGGGGAGAGGCGAAGAAGACAGGCGACGAGCGCAAATCGGAAATCATCCAGCTAGCTTCTGATATTATTGGGTTAAAAGCCAGATCGGGAACGCCATGGCGGACCAGCGCACACGGTGTTATCTACCCCGAATGGCATCTCTCCTGAGTACTTTCATCCTGCCGGTAGCGGCCGGCGCCGTGGCGGTGGTGCTGCTGCTCGGTCTCGTCAACATGATGCGCGGCGGCTCGCCAAACACCTCGCAGAAGTTGATGCGCTGGCGCGTGCTGCTTCAGTTCGTGGCGATCGTGGTTGCCATGCTCGCAGTCTGGGCGATGGGGCGTTAAAAATGGTCACGCTGAATCGCATCTATACGAAGACCGGTGACGACGGCACGACGGCGCTCGGAACGGGCGAGCGCCGTCCGAAATACGATCTGCGCATCGAAGCCTATGGCACCGTGGACGAGACCAATGCCGCGATCGGCGTTGTCAGGCTCCACACCCATGACATGCCCGAGTTCGACGCGATGCTCGGCCGCATCCAGAATGATCTGTTCGACCTCGGCGCGGACCTCGCGGTGCCCGAGCGTGAAGGCAAGGCCGAGCGGCTGCGGGTGGTGGCAAGCCAGGTCGAGCGGCTCGAACGCGACATCGACGCGCTCAACGACAAGCTGGCGCCGCTCACCTCCTTCGTGCTGCCGGGCGGCACGCCGGCCGCCGCCTACCTCCACGTTGCCCGTACGATTTGCCGCAGGGCGGAACGCGTGATGGTGGAACTGGCGGCCCGGCCCGGCGAGCCCGTGGGCGCTGCTGGCATCCAGTATATGAACCGCCTGTCCGACTTCCTGTTCGTCGCCAGCCGTGCCGCCAACCATAATGGTGCCGGCGACGTGCTCTGGGTTCCGGGCCAGAATCGCTGACCCATTGAGGTCGATATTTCTAAGGTCTAAAATTTGGCCCTGTCGCGCGTTGACCGGGCCGGATCAGGCCTTTAGGTTCCGCGCCAGTTGATAACCCCCCTCCCAAATTGAGTGAAAGAGGATCGATGAAGGTCTTGGTGCCGGTAAAGCGGGTGGTTGATTACAACGTCAAGGTCCGCGTCAAGGGCGATGGATCGGGCGTTGAACTCGCCAATGTGAAGATGTCGATGAACCCGTTCGACGAAATCGCGGTCGAGGAAGCGTTGCGCCTGAAGGAAGGCGGCAAGGCCACCGAGGTCGTCGTGGTTTCCATTGGACCGGCGCAGGCCTCGGAGACGATCCGCACCGGTCTCGCCATGGGCGCCGACCGCGGCATCCTGGTGAAGGTCGAGGGCATCGTCGAGCCGCTCGCGGTCGCGAAGATTCTGAAGAAGATCGCCGACGAAGAGCAGCCCGGCCTGATCATCCTCGGCAAGCAGGCGATCGACGACGACAGCAACCAGACCGGTCAGATGCTGGCCGCGCTGCTCGGCTGGTCGCAGGCGACGTTTGCTTCGAAGCTCGAGGTCGAAGGTGCTGACTTCAAGGTCACCCGCGAAGTCGACGGCGGTCTGCAGACCGTCAAGCTGAAGGGACCGGCGATCGTCACCACGGATCTCCGTCTCAACGAGCCGCGCTATGCCTCGCTGCCCAACATCATGAAGGCCAAGAAGAAGCCGATCGCGGAGAAGACCGTCGCCGATTACGGCGTCGACGTCGCCGCGCGTCTCGAGGTTCTCAAGACGACGGAGCCGGCGGGCCGCAAGGCGGGCGTCAAGGTCAAGGACGTCGCCGAGCTGGTGTCGAAACTCAAGAACGAAGCCGGGGTGCTCTGATGACGACGCTTCTGATTGCCGAACACGACAATGCGTCGCTGAAGGACGCGACCAACAAGGCCCTGACCGCGGCTGCCGCGCTCGGCGCGGATGTCGACGTGCTGGTGGCCGGCCAGAACGCCAAGGCTGCGGCGGATGCTGCCGCCAAGCTTGCCGGCGTGAAGAAGGTGCTGCTTGCCGAGGGCGAGACTTACGCCCACGATCTCGCCGAGCCGCTGGCCGCGCTGATCGTCTCGCTGGCTTCCGGCTATGACGCGATCGTCGCGCCCGCGACCTCGCGCTTCAAGAACGTGATGCCGCGTGTCGCAGCCCTGCTCGACGTCATGCAGGTCTCCGAGATCACCAAGGTGGTCGCCCCCGACACCTATGAGCGCCCGATCTATGCCGGCAACGCCATCCAGACGGTGAAGTCGAAGGACGCCAAGAAGGTCATCACGGTGCGCACCTCGACCTTTGCGGCGGCGGGTGAAGGCGGCAGCGCCGCCGTCGAGAACGTCGCTGCGGCGGCCGATCCGGGCCTGTCGTCCTTCGTCGGCGAGGAAGTCGCCAAGAGCGACCGCCCCGAGCTGACCTCGGCCAAGATCATCGTCTCCGGTGGCCGTGCCATGCAGAGCCGCGAGAACTTCGCCAAGTACATCGAGCCGCTCGCCGACAAGCTCGGTGCTGGCGTCGGTGCCTCGCGCGCGGCGGTGGATGCCGGCTATGCGCCGAACGACTGGCAGGTCGGCCAGACCGGCAAGGTGGTGGCCCCCGAGCTCTATGTCGCGGTGGGCATTTCCGGCGCGATCCAGCATCTGGCCGGCATGAAGGACTCCAAGGTGATCGTCGCGATCAACAAGGACGAGGACGCGCCGATCTTCCAGGTCGCCGATTACGGCCTGGTCGCCGACCTCTACCAGGCGGTTCCTGAGCTCACCGAAGCGCTCGCCAAGCTCGGCAAGTAAAAACGCGCTAAAAACACCGGCCGGAGTGGTACACTCCGGCCGGTTTTTCTTTTTCAAGGCGTTTTCTTTGGCGTGGGGCACGCCGGGGAGGCGATCCAATCTAGGTTTCGAGCCAGGATTCTGATCTAATCGAGTTTCTGATTAAATCGGACCTCCCGGCTCGGGGGATGAGGCAGGCGCGATCTGCGCGCCGTTCCGGTGGATGACATTATGGCGGCAGTGATCAAGAAGGTCGGCGTGATCGGCGCGGGTCAGATGGGCAATGGCATCGCGCATGTCGCGGCGCTGGCCGGTTTCGACGTGGTGCTCAACGACGTCTCGGCCGACCGGCTCAAGTCGGGCATGGCCACCATCAACGGCAATCTGGCGCGCCAAGTCTCCAAGAAGGCCGTCAGCGAGGACGACAAGACCAAGGCGATGGCCCGCATCAAGCTCGCCGAGAAGCTCGACGACCTCGCCGATTGCGACCTCGTGATCGAGACCGCGGTCGAGAAGGAAGAGGTCAAGCGCAAGATCTTCCACGAGCTCTGCGCGGTGCTGAAGCCGGAGGCGATCGTCGCCTCCGATACCTCCTCGATCTCGATCACGCGGCTAGCCGCCGCCACCGACCGGCCCGAGCGCTTCATCGGCATTCACTTCATGAATCCGGTGCCGCTGATGGAGCTGGTCGAGCTGATCCGCGGCATCGCCACCGACGACCAGACCTTCGAGGCGTCCAAGGAATTCGTCTCCAAGCTCGGCAAGCAGGTCGCGGTCTCTGAGGATTTCCCGGCCTTCATCGTCAACCGCATCCTGCTGCCGATGATCAACGAGGCGATCTACACGCTGTATGAAGGCGTCGGCAATGTCGAGGCCATCGACGCGGCAATGAAGCTTGGCGCGCATCATCCGATGGGCCCGCTCGAGCTCGCCGATTTCATCGGCCTCGATACCTGCCTGTCGATCATGCAGGTGCTGCACGAGGGCCTCGCCGACTCCAAATATCGCCCGTGCCCGCTGCTGGTGAAATACGTCGAGGCCGGCTGGCTCGGTCGCAAGACCCAGCGCGGCTTCTACGACTACCGCGGCGCCAAGCCGGTTCCGACGCGCTGATCCAATTTCCGGTGCCGTAGGGTGGGCAAAGGCGCAGAGCGCCGTGCCCACCATCTCTCCAATGATGCGGTGGAAATTGGTGGGCACGCTTCCGCCTTCGCTCTTCGAGCTACGGCGGACAAGCCGCTTTGCCCACCCTACGGCGCTCTCGCCCTCAGGCCGTGCATCCGCACCGTGACAATTCATGTCGCGTTAACCGCTCGCCCCTAGGCTGCGCCCGGTAAGAGGGTTTGCGTAATGGACATGATGGCGATGGTCAGCACCATGCTGGCCGCTCAGCAAGGCGCGCTACAGTCGAATATCTCGGCGACGCTGATGAAGCAGAACGCGGATATGGAGAAATCCACCGTCCTGACGCTGCTCGGCGCCGGTCAGCCTTCGCTCGCCAATGTCGGCGCCGGCGTCGGCGGCAACCTAAACGTCACGGCTTAGTACACACCGCCTAGAGCGACGCGGCGGCCTTGCCCGTCGCAGCCCGGATCAGCTTGAGCGCGTCCTCGCTCGCCCATTCCGCCGGCCCCGCGATCGTCGCGATCTCGCAGCCCTGTGGGTCGACCAGCACCGAGGTCGGCATGCCCAGGGCCCGGCCTATGGCTTTAAGATCCTGGAAAACCTTGGCTTTCTGATCGCTAAAATAGCCGAGCCGGGTCAGATTGGCCTCTTTCAGGAACGTCTTGGGCTTCTCGGCGTCGCGGGTGTCGATGTTGATCGCCACCACCTCGAAATTCGGGCCCGAAAGCTTGCCCTGGAGCTCGTCCAGCGCCGGCATTTCCTTGCGGCAGGGCACGCACCAGGTGGCCCAGAGATTGACCAGCAGCGTCTTGCCGCGGAAATCGGACAGCTTCTTCGGCTTGCCGTCGGCGTCCTCGAAGACCAGGTCGGGCAGTTTTAGCGGCGCGCTCGCCATGGTCAGGGCGGCCAATTCGCCATGGGCGAGGGGGGCGATTTTCTGCGCCGTTGCCACCGCGGCCCGGCAGGCCGGATCGCCTGAGGGCGCCCGGTTCAGGCCCAGCCCGTACAGCGCGGCGAAGCCGGCCAGCCCACCGATCGCCACGGTGGCGATGACGAGGGGGATCCGGCGCGTGGCGGAGGGCGTCTTGTCGAGCATATCGTTTGTCATCCGGTCGCAGATATGGCTATCAGGGGCCTCTTAATACGGCTGGCTCCGGCCAGCAAACGTGCGGCAGCAGCGGCAAGCAAGGCGTGAGCAGGGGATCATGAGCAACAAGATGTGGGGCGGCCGGTTCTCGGAGCGTCCCGATGAGATCATGGAAGAGATCAACGTCTCCATCGACGTCGATCGTCACCTCTTCGCCCAGGACATTGCCGCATCCAAGGCGCACGCCGCGATGCTTGCCGCGCAGGGCATCATCACGGGCTCTGATGCGAAAAATATCGGCAAGGGTCTAGACACGATTTTGTCAGAGATCGGCAAGGGCGGCTTCACATTCAAGCGCGCGCTCGAAGATATCCATATGAACGTCGAGAGCCGCCTGTCCGAGCTGATCGGCCCCGCCGCCGGCCGGCTGCACACCGCGCGTTCGCGCAACGACCAGGTTGCGACCGATTTCCGTCTCTATGTCCGCGACGTTCTCGACGAGACCGATGCCGCGCTCGCCGCGTTCCAGGCCGCGCTCGTCAATCGCGCGCTCGAACATGCCGCGACCGTCATGCCCGGCTTCACGCATCTGCAGACCGCACAGCCCGTGACCTTCGGCCATCATCTGCTCGCCTATGTCGAGATGGCCGCGCGCGACCGCGGCCGTTTCCAGGACGCCCGCAAGCGGCTCAATGAATCGCCGCTCGGCGCCGCCGCGCTCGCCGGCACCTCGTTCCCGATTGACCGCCACGCCACCGCGAAAGCGCTCGGTTTCGACCGCCCGATGGCGAACTCGCTCGATGCGGTCTCCGATCGCGACTTCGTGCTGGAGACGCTGTCGGCGGCCTCGATCTGCGCCGTGCACATGTCGCGCTTTGCCGAGGAGATCGTGATCTGGACCTCGCCGCTGGTCGGTCTCATCCGCCTCAGCGACAAGTTCACCACGGGATCCTCGATCATGCCGCAGAAGCGCAATCCGGATGCCGCCGAGCTCGTGCGCGCCAAGACCGGCCGCGTCATCGGCGCGCTCAACGGCCTCCTGATCGTGATGAAGGGCCTGCCGCTCGCCTATCAAAAGGATATGCAGGAGGACAAGCAGGGCGCGATGGAGGGCTTTGCCGCCCTGTCGCTCGCGATCCGCGCCATGACCGGCATGGTCCGCGATCTCATGCCCGACGAAGCGAAGATGAGGGCGGCGGCGGGCGAGGGCTATGCCACCGCGACCGACCTTGCCGACTGGCTGGTGCGGACGCTGAAGATGCCGTTCCGCGACGCCCACCACGTCACCGGCCGTATCGTGGCGAAGGCCGCCGAGGGCGGCGTGGCGCTGCACGAGCTGCCGCTGAAGGAGATGCAGGCGATCGAGCCAAAGATCACCAAGGACGTGCTCGGCGTGCTCTCGGTCGAATCGTCGGTGAAGAGCCGGACCAGCTTCGGCGGCACCGCGCCGAAGAACGTGGCGTCGCAGGCCAAGGCCTGGGCGAAGCGGCTGGAAAAAGAGCGAAAATTGGGCTGAGGGCAAAATTTCGCTTATGTTTCATGGTCATCCGGCTCTCGCCAGAGCGTGCCAATCTCTGTATGGTGCGGCCCGCGTAGTGGGGATTTCGTCGTGACGTCAAAGTTTCGCCCGGCCGGCTCGGGGTGGGCCATCATTGTCTTGAGCCTGACGGCGCTCGCGCTTGCCGGCTGCGGCCGCAAGGGCCCGCTGGATCTGCCGCCGACCGCCTCCAGTGCATCCACGGCCAATGTCGCAGCTCCAACCGACACCGAGACCGAAGCCCAGAGGACGCCGAGCGTGTTCAATCCCGGGTACGGTGCGGACGCAGCGCCTGCCGCCGCCAAGGGCAAGAAGAAATCGTTTATCCTCGACCCGCTCCTGGACGAACCTCCCGGCAAAAAATGAGCCGGGATAGCTGAGCTGACGCCATGAACCATTTCGACTATCGCAACGGCGTCCTGCACGCCGAGGCCGTGAACCTGTCCGAGCTGGCCGCAACCGTCGGTACGCCGTTCTATTGCTATTCGACCGCGACGCTCGAGCGGCACTACCGCGTCTTCACCGACGCCTTCGCCGGCGAGAAGGTGCTGGTCTGCTATGCCATGAAGGCGAATTCCAACCAGTCGGTGCTGCGCACGCTGGCCAAGCTCGGGGCCGGCGCCGACGTGGTCTCCGGCGGCGAATTGAAACGCGCGCTGGCCGCCGGCATCCCCGCCAGCAAGATCCTGTTCTCCGGCGTCGGCAAGACCGAAACCGAATTACGCGCCGCGCTCGCCGCCGACATCCTCTGCCTCAACGTCGAATCCGAGCCCGAGCTCGAGCTGCTGTCGCGGCTTGCGACCGAGATGGGCAAGACCGCGCGCATCTCCGTGCGCGTCAATCCCGATGTCGATGCCGGCACGCACGCCAAGATCTCGACCGGCAAGTCCGAGAACAAGTTCGGCATTCCGATTGCCTATGCCCGCGAGGTCTATGCGCGCGCCGCAAAACTTCCGGGCATCGAGGTCACAGGCACCGACGTGCATATCGGCAGCCAGATCACCGATCTCTCCAAGATGGAGACTGCGTTCCGCATCCTCTCCGAATTCGTGCAGACCCTGCGCAGCGACGGTCACAACATCAGCCACGTCGATTTCGGCGGCGGCCTCGGCATTCCCTATTACATGGACCGCGAGGCGCCGCCGGCGCCCGACGCCTATGCCGCCATGGTCAAGCGCGTCAGCCACAATCTCGGCTGCACGCTGATGTTCGAGCCGGGCCGAATGATCGTCGGCAATGCCGGCATCCTGGTCGCCAGGGTGATCTATGTGAAGCACGGCGACGGCAAGAATTTCGTCATCATCGACGCCGCCATGAACGATTTGATCCGCCCGACGCTGTACGAGGCGCATCACGACATTCTGCCGGTGACGCAGCCGGCCGCGGGCGCCGCCACGATCATGGCCGACGTCGTCGGCCCGGTCTGCGAGACCGGCGACTATCTCGCATTGGATCGCACGCTGCCGACGCCGAAGCCCGGCGATCTCATCGCCATCATGACCGCGGGCGCCTATGGCGCGGTGCAGGCCGGCACCTACAACACGCGGGCGCTGGTGCCGGAAGTGCTGGTGAAGGGCGATCAATACGCCGTGGTGCGCCCGCGCATCGAGGTCGAGCAGCTGATCGCGATGGATACGCCGGCGCCGTGGTTGTGACGGATTGAGGGGCGGTAAAGCGCTTCAACAATTTCGCTGTCGTCCCCGCGTACGCGGGGACCCATAACCACAGGGTGTAGTTGTTGGCTGAGCTGTAACTCCGAGTCCCCGTAACCACGTCTCCCTGTGGTTATGGGTCCCGGGCTCGCGCTTCGCGCGCCCGGGACGACGAGCGTGCGGGGCGGCTACTTTCCCGCCAATTCACCCTTCCCGCCAACCACAACTCCCGCCTTCTTCTCGATCGGCTTGATCGCCGCGGTGAAGTCGGACTCGGCGCCTTCCGCGCTGATCACGGTCTCCCATAGCCGTCCGACCGCGTCAGCGACTTCCATCGACAGGCCGAGCTGCTTCATCTCGTCCAGCGCCAGCCGCACGTCCTTCACCATCAGCCCCGTGGCGAAGCCGAAGTCGAACGTTCGCGGCAAAACCGAGCGTGGAAACTTGTCGCGGCTCGCGGTGTTCATGCCGGAGCCGGCATTGATGACGTCGATCATCACCGCGGGATCGAGCCCCGCCTTGACGCCCATCACCACCGCTTCCGAGGTCGCCACGATCGCGGTCGCCGACAGGAAATTGTTGGCGAGCTTCATGGTTTGCGCCGCGCCCGGCTTCTCGCCGATGAAGAACACTTTTCCGATCACGTCGAGCGCGGGCTTGAGCAGCTCGAACTCGGCTTTGGGCCCTGAGACCATCACCGCCAGGGTGCCCTTCTCGGCGCCGCCGACGCCGCCGGAGACGGGGCAGTCGATCTGCACGATGTCGCGTTTCGCCAGCAGGCCGTGGATCTTCGCCGCCATCGTCGAGCCGACGGTGGAGAGATCGATGAAGCGCCTGGCGCGGCTCCCTTCGATCACGCCGTTCGCTCCCGTGGCGACCTCGAGCGACGCCTGCAGCGAGGGCAGGCTCGCCATGACCGTCTCGACCTGGTCGGCGACGTCCTTCGGCGAGGCTGCAGCGGTGGCCCCGCGCGCCACGAGCTTGTCGACGGCCTCCTTGCGCGTGTCGAACACGACGAGCTTGTGCCCCGCCTCGATCAGCCGCCGCGCCATCGGGAAACCCATGTTTCCGAGGCCGATGAATCCGATGTGCATGGTGTTTCCTTCTTTCTTCTTCGTTGTTCGTTGGATGTGAAACGGCGATCATTCTCCGCTCGTCGTCCCGGGCTCGCGCTCGGCACCCCCCCGGGACGACGGCGGAGAGAGGTCGGCCTCACGCCTTGCCGTCGATCTCCGCGAACACCTCGCGCGCGATGCGAAAGCTGTCGACTGCGGCCGGCATGCCGCCATAGATCGCGACCTGCATCAGGATCTCGCGGATCTCGTCGCGGGAGACGCCGTTGGTCAGCGCGCCCTTGAGATGCGCGCGAAACTCGTGCTGGCGGTTGAGGATCGCGATCATGGCGATGTTGAGCATGCTGCGGGTCTTGCGCGGCAGCTCCTCGCGGCCCCACACGGTGCCCCAGCAATATTCGTTGAGCATCTCCTGGAACGGACGGTTGAAATCGTCGACGTTCTTCAGGGCATTGTTGACATAGGCCTCGCCCAGCACCGCTTTGCGGACTTCCAGGCCCTTGTCGTGCATCTTCTTGTCCATGGCGTTCCCTCTATTTCCCTTGCGTTTCCCTTGGGAATGGCGCGTGGAAATTACGGGGTTGCGCCCGGCCAGTCACGTCCTCGTGTTATGCGGGAAAAGGGGTCTCTCCCGTACCGGAACGGATGCCTCAGTGCTGCCGTTGTGATACGCTTCTCTACCGGGCAACCTGGAGAATTGATTGAACGGCGTCACCCCCGACCCGTCAGACCCGATCCGCGATGGCGACGCTCTGTCGCGGCTGAAGCTGACGCAGGCCCTCGATCGGGCTATTTATGCCATCGCGTGGGAACGTGCCTGGCCACATCTGGCGCGGGTGTTGACTGTCGTTGGCCTGTTCCTTGTGGTGTCGTGGGCCGGCCTCTGGCTGGCGCTGCCGTCCGTCATCCGTGCCATCGGTCTCGTGGTTTTTGCCGGCGCCGCAATCGCCGCTCTGGTCCCGCTGCTTCGTTTCCGCTGGCCGGGCCGCGACGAGGCTCTGAGCCGGCTCGACCGTGGCTCCGGTATCCGTCACCGCCCGGCGACGACGCTGACGGACACGCTGAGCTCGAAAGACCCGGTTGCGCTGGCGCTGTGGCAGGCGCAGCGCGAGCGCACGCTGGCTTCGCTCAAGCGCATCCGTGCCGGCTTGCCGCATCCGCGCCTCGCCCTGCACGATCCCTGGGCGCTACGCGCGCTGGTCATGGTGATGCTGGTCGCGACCTTCTTCGCCGCCGGCGACGAACGCGCGATGCGGTTGGGTGCCGCGTTCGACTGGAACGGCGTGCTGGCGCCGACCAACGTCCGCGTCGATGCCTGGATCACCCCGCCGCTCTACACCGGCAAGCCGCCGGTCATCCTGTCGGCCGCCAACAAGGAGGCCGCAGCGCTGCCTGCCAGCGGCCCACTCGCAGTTCCGGCCGGCTCGACCCTGATCGTGCGCTCCTCCGGTAGCAGCCTCGATGTCGTCACCTCCGGCGGCCTCAAGGAGGTTGCGCCCAGCGAGGCCGCGCCGAAGGGCACCAACGAGAAGCATTTTACCATCACCGGCGACGGCACCGCGCATGTCCGCGCGCCCTCCGGCCAGCCGCAATGGGCCTTCGCGGCGACGCCCGACCGCCCGCCGACGATCGCGCTCGCCAAGGATCCCGAGCGTCAGGCCTACGGCGCGTTGCAGCTCTCCTACAAGATCGAGGACGATTACGGCGTCACGGGCGCCGCCGCGCAATTCGTTCCGCGCGCAACCGAAGACAAGGACGGAACCAAGGACGCGGACGGCAAGGCCGCGCGGCCGCTGTTCCAGCCGCCGCAATTCGCGCTGACCCTGCCCAATGCGCGGACCCGCAACGGCGTCGGCCAGACCGTGAAGGACCTCAGCGAGGATCCTTATTCCGGTGCGGACGTGACGCTGACGCTCACCGCCAAGGACGAGGCCGGCAACGAGGCGAAGAGCGAGCCCTTCAACATGCGCTTGCCGGGCCGGCTGTTCACCAAGCCGCTCGCCCGCGCGCTGATCGAGCAGCGCCGCATCCTCGCGCTCGACGCCAACAAGAATTCCGACGTCTACGCCGCGCTCGACGCGCTGATGATCGCGCCCGAGATGTTCACGCCGGAAGCCGGGCAGTATCTCGGTCTGCACAGCGTCGCACGCCAGCTCGAGGCGGCGCGCACCGACGATTCCCTGCGTGAGGTCGTGGCGAGCCTGTGGGCGCTTGCGGTGACGATCGAGGACGGCAACATCAGCGACGTCGCCAAGGCGTTGCGCGCGGCGCAGGACGCACTCAAGCAGGCGCTTCAGCGCGGCGCCAGCGACGAAGAGCTCAAGAAGCTCATGGACAATCTGCGGACCGCGCTCGACAATTACATGCGCCAGTACGCGCAGCAGATGCGCAGCAATCCGCTGGCGCGGCCGGCCATCGGCCTCGACGACCAGATGAAGCGCATCGAGCGGCTGATCCAGCGCGGCAATCGCGAAGCGGCGGCGCGCGAGCTGGACCGCCTGGCCCGCGCGCTGGAAAATCCTCCGGGGCCGCCCAGCGCCGAGCAGAAAGAGATGGACGAGATCGCGCGCGAGCTGAACGATCTGCTTCGGGAGCAGAACGCGCTTCGCGACGAAACCGACCGGCAGAGCAAGGATTCCAAACGCGGCCAACGTACCAAGCCTCTGCCGCCCAAGGTCGCGGAGATCCTGCGCAAATCGAGAGAGCTGCGGCAGAAGACGCGCGGCGCGACCAGCGATCAGCTGGAGGACCTGGCAAGGCAGCAGGATGCCTTGCGCGAAGAGCTCAGGACCTGGCGTGAATCCCAGGGAGCGAGATAGCTCATGAAACACACCTCAATCTGGCAGAACGGCAAGGTCACGCGCGGAAGGCTCGCCACGGCTTGTCTCGTGCTGATGCTGTCCTGTTCCACGGCTTCGATTGGCCTCGCCCAGTCGTCGCGCGCCGACCAAAAGAGTCTGGATGCACTGCTCGACAGCGCCGAGCGGTCGATGAAGCAATCCGCCGACAACCTGAAGGACAAGAACTCGGACGAGAGCATTGGCCAGCAGTCCCGGGCGATCCGGGACATGGAGAAGTATCTCTATCCCGATCCGAACGATCCCTCGGCGTCGCGCGAAGGGTCGCAGGATACGCAGGGCCGGCAGGAGCAACTGAAGAAGCGGCTGGAGGCCCTCAAGAAGAAGCTCGCCGAGATGGGCTTGCAGCAGGATGGCCAGAAAGGCCAGCGCGGGCAGAAACAGCCGGGGCAGCAGGGCCAACAAGGTCAGCAGGGCCAAGGTCAGGGTCAGGACGGCGACCAGGATGGCGATGACGGCTTCGACGCCGCCGAGAACGCCATGGGAGATGCCGGCAATCAGATCGGCGAAGGCGATGCCGATGGTGCGACGGCATCGCAGGGCAAGGCCATCGATGCCCTGCGCAAGGGCATGCAGGATCTCGCCGACGCGCTCGGCGGACAGCAGAACGGCGAAGGCCAGGATCCGGGCGACGGTGACGGCCCCGGTCAGGCTGTCGGCCGCCAGCAGAGCGGCGGCGAACGGACCGACCCGCTGGGCCGGCCGCTACGCGGCAAGGAATACAGCGACGACTACACGGTCAAGATTCCCGGCGAGATCGATGCCCAGCGCGCGCGCCGCATCCTCGAAGAGCTCCGCCGCCGCCTGAGCGATCCCGCGCGTCCGCAGATCGAGCTCGATTACCTCGAGCGTCTGCTGAAGGATTTTTGACGTCACACTCGGTGTCATCGCCCGCGCAGGCGGGCGATCCAGTATTCCAGAGACGGTTGTGATTGAACCGAGAGGCCGCGGCGTACTGGATGCCCCGGTCAAGGCCGGGGCATGACAGCGGAATACGCCGCGCCCTACGCCTTCTTCGCTGCCAGCGCGTCGGCGACCGCCGTACGGATGTCGGCCACGGAGAACGGCTTGGTCACGACGTCATGCACCAGCGCATTCAAATTCGAGGCGCGCTCGCGCTGGTCGGCAAAGCCGGTCATCAGCAAAATGGTCAGGTCAGGGAAATCGCGCGCGGCGGAGAGCGCCAGCGCGATGCCGTCCATCACCGGCATCTGGATGTCGGTGAGCAGGAGATCGAACGCGCCGTTCTCGCGGGTCAGGATTTCCAGCGCCTCGGCGCCGTCCTGCGCGGTGACGGTCTCGTGGCCGTCCATGGCGATGGCGCGCGCCACCAGCTGGCGCATCGAATCCTCGTCGTCGGCGATCAGGATTTTCGGCATGAGACCAACCTTGAGACCAACCTCCCGTGCGGGATCTGCAAAATCGATTATACGCTGCCGCCGGCAATGTCGCGCCGGTTGAAGAAGCGGACGTCGATATTGCGGCCCTCCGGCGGCGGCGAGGCCAGGCGCGAGCGGAAGAAGGCGCGCTCACCCGGCTGCAGCACGGTCTGCTCCAGCACGGTGTTCCAGGCGTAGATTTCCGCTCCCTGCGCGTCGCGCACCGCAAAGCGCAGTCGCGGGATATCGAGCGGCTTCTTGCTTTGACCCACGATCACGCCCTCGATCACCAGCACCTGCTTACCGTCCACGGTCTCGCTGGAGAGCTTGACGTCCTTGAACGCCAGCCCGCGCAAATTAACTTCGAGTCCGACCATCTTGTAGAACGCCGCCGTCTGCGGCAGCAGCCGGACCATGTCGCCGCGCCAGATGACCAGCGCCAGCACCAGCGCGCCCATGGCGGCGCAGGCGGTCGGCAGACCGAAATGGGATTTTCGCGGAGCCTCGGTGGGGGCCTGGCGCCTCACCCGCGCCCCGCGGCGGCTGAACAAGCCGCGGAACCAGGACTGGTGCTGCGCGCCGGCGACGTCATCCTCGGCGGCGCGGGCTGCCGCTGACCATTCGTCCTCGGTCTCCTGGGCGTCCTCGGCCGGCCAGTCGCTGGCGATCGAGGGGCTGTCGACGACAGGCGTGTCGGCGGCGCCGTCGTCCCTGGCGTAGGAGTTCCACTGCTCGGCGAGGTCGGACTGGTCGTCGGCCTGGCTGGCCGCTGCCATGGCCGGGACGGACGCCTCCTCGATGGCATCCTCGGCATAGGCGACCCAGGTCTCCTTGCAGCGGGAGCAGCGGACCGTTCGTCCGTTCGCCCCCAGGTTCGCGGGCTTGATGGCGTAGGATGTCGTACAATGGGGGCAGACGATATGCATGGACACGAGCCTTGATGCACGGACTGGTCTTGACGATGCTCCGGTCGCGGAGAGCCGGGCATCCCAGATGCTACAGAGCGACCGTTAACGAACCGGAAACCATAACGGTCGCAAAACCCGTTGATCGCGTGTGGCGGAGCGCAGCAGCGCGGCCCGCGCCCCCTCTCGAACGGAGCTGAGCTTGGTTCGGTTCGAAAATGTCGGATTGCGTTACGGACTGGGGCCGGAGATTCTGCGCGACCTCAGTTTCGAGATTCCGGCGCATTCCTTCCAGTTTCTCACCGGCCCGTCCGGCGCCGGTAAGACCTCGCTGCTGCGTCTGTTGTTCCTGTCGCACCGACCGACGCGCGGCCTCGTCAACCTGTTCGGCCACGACATCTCGCAGCTCGGCAAGGACGAGATCGCGGATTTGCGCAAGCGCATCGGCATCGTGCTCCAGGACTTCCGCCTGCTCGACCACATGACGACCTATGAGAACGTCGCCTTGCCGTTCCGCGTCATGGGCCGCAGCGAGTCGAGCTACCGCAAGGAGGTGATCGATCTTTTGCGCTGGGTCGGCCTTGGTGACCGCATGGACGCGTTGCCGCCGATCCTGTCCGGCGGCGAGAAGCAGCGCGCGGCGATCGCGCGCGCCGTGATCTCGCGGCCGCAACTCCTGCTCGCCGACGAGCCGACCGGCAGCGTCGATCCGACGCTCGGCCGCCGGCTGCTGCGGCTGTTCATCGAGCTCAACAAATCAGGCACCGCCGTCATCATCGCCACCCACGACATCGGCCTGATGGACCAGTACGAGGCGCGACGCTTCGTGCTGCACCAGGGGCGGCTGCACGTCTATGAGTAGGCCCGACGACCGCGGCGTGCTGGTCGATCTCGGACAGGAGCGTCCGCAGCTTCCGCCCAAGGCGCGCAACATGTCCCCGATCGTGCCGCGCGCCTCGATCCACGGCCGCGCGCTGGTTGCCGTCGTCGCCATCATGACCTTCCTCGCCTCGATGACCACGGGCACGGTGCTGCTCGTCAGTGCCTCCGCCGCGGAATGGCAGTCGGACGTTGCAAGCGAAATCACCATCCAGGTC
Source organism: Bradyrhizobium sp. LA6.1 (assembly GCF_040547805.1). Classification (NCBI taxonomy): domain Bacteria; kingdom Pseudomonadati; phylum Pseudomonadota; class Alphaproteobacteria; order Hyphomicrobiales; family Nitrobacteraceae; genus Bradyrhizobium; species Bradyrhizobium sp. LA6.1. The sequence goes on from NZ_JBEPQK010000028.1 coordinate 64,988, forward strand.
CGCCCGCAGACCGGCCGCGATCTCGATCGCGACACCGCGGCAGTGACGGAGGCCATCCGCGCGCAGGCCGGCATCATCGAGGTCAAGCCGTTCACCAAGGACGAGAGCGGCAAGCTGCTCGAGCCCTGGCTCGGCACCGGCCTGTCGATGGACGATTTGCCGGTGCCGCGCATGATCATCGCGCGCGTGCAGCCCGGCACGCCGCTCGATCTCGGCGCCTTGCGCGCGCGCGTGACCCAGGCCGCACCAAGCGCCAGCGTCGACGATCACCGCGCCTGGATCGAGCGGATGCGCTCGATGACCAACGCCACCGTGCTCGCCGGTATCGGCATCCTCGCACTCGTCATCATCGCGACCATCATCTCGGTCTCGTTCGCGACCCGCGGCGCTATGGCGGCGAACCAACCGATCGTCGAGGTCCTGCATTTCGTCGGCGCCGGCGACCGTTACATCGCCAACCGCTTCCTGCGTCACTTCCTCAGGCTGGGCCTGGAGGGCGGCGTGATCGGCGGCGGCGCCGCCATGCTGGTGTTCGGCTTCTCCGAGTCGATCGCCGGCTGGTTTTCCGGGACCCCCGTCGGCGACCAGTTCGCAGCCCTGCTCGGCACCTTCTCGCTGCGGCCGTCGGGCTACATCGTGCTCGCCGTGCAGGCGGTGCTGATCGGCGCCATCACCGCGGTTGCCTCGCGCCAGACGCTGTTCGCGACGCTGAATGATGTCGATTGAGCCCGATAAACCGGACTCCACTTCGCCTCAAAACGTCCTAAAATCATCCGGGGAAGGGATCACCGACATCATATGACCTCGCCGACCGACGATCGATCGCCGAAATTGCCGCGCGGCTGGCTGCGCGCGGCATTGGTATCGACGATCGCGTTCGTCTTCGTCGGCGCGGCGGCGGGCTTCATCGCCTTCCTGGCGCAATTGCGCGGCGCTGAGATCGCGCCGGACCGCAAGGCGGACGGCATCGTGGTCCTGACCGGCGGCTCCTCGCGGGTGTCGGATGCGATGGAGCTCCTGGCGGCCGGCTACGGCAAGCGGCTCCTGATCTCCGGCGTGCACCCGACCTCGACGGCGAGCGACATCTCCCGGACGCTGCCGGAGAACCAGTCCTTCATGCATTGCTGTGTCGATCTCGACCGCACCGCGGTCTCGACCCGCGGCAACGCGGCGGAAGCGCGGCGCTGGGCCGAGGGGCGCGGCTTTAGATCGCTGATCGTCGTCACCTCGAACTATCACATGCCGCGCGCGCTGGTGGAGTTCTCGCATGCGATGCCGGAGACCACGCTGATCCCGTTCGCGGTGGTCGGCGAAAAATGGCGTGAGGAGCCGTGGTGGACCTCGGCCTCCACCTTGCGGCTGCTTTTGTCCGAATACGTCAAGTACATCGCCGCCGAGCTGAGGGTGCGGCTGGAGGATTTCGGGATTGACCTTTCCCCCGAGATGTCGGAGCAGCCTGCTGGCGTGGCGCCGAAGCGGCCCGCCACGGCACAGGCCAATTGATCGGACCATCGATGTTTTTGATTTTCCTGCGCTCGCTCCTGTTCAACGTGCTGTTCTACGCCGTGCTCGTATGCCTCGCGATCGTGGCGCTGCCGACCTTCGCATTGCCGCCGCGTGCCATGCTGACGGTCGCGCAATGGTGGGCGAAGGCGACGCTGTTCCTGATGCGCGTGATCTGCAACATCAAGGTCGAATTCCGTGGGCAGGAGAAGATCCCGGCAGGGCCGCTGGTGATCGCGGCGAAGCATCAGTCGTTCTGGGAGACGTTCGTGCTGCCGGGCTTCTTCAACCGTCCGATCTTCATCCTCAAGCGTCAGCTCATGCAGATCCCGGTCTTCGGCCAGTTCCTGGTCAAGACCGGAATGATCGCGATCGACCGCAAGGCCGGCGTGAAGGCGCTGCTGGACATGACGCGGCGGGCGCGCGACGCGGTGCGCGCAGGCGGGCAGCTCGTGATCTTTCCGGAAGGCACACGCCGGGCGCCCGGCGCCGCGCCCGATTACAAGACCGGCTTTGCGCAGATCTATTCGTCCTGCGGCGTGCGGTGCCTGCCGATCGCGCTCAATTCCGGCCTGTTCTGGCCGCGCCGCACCTTCATGCGCTATCCCGGCACGCTGGTGGTCGAGTTCCTCGATCCGCTGCCATCAGGCCTGCCGAAAGACGAGTTTCTCTCGCGCGTGCAAACCGCCATCGAAGACGCGACCGGCCGCCTCGTCGAAGCGGGCCGGAAAGAGCAGGAGCAGTTGATCGGCTCGTCGCCGAGCTACGCGCCGTCGCAGCGCTAGCGGTTCTCTCGATCTTCTGCGGGAGCCGGCGCGTGCAGGGAATGCGCATCACCATGCAGCATGGTCGCGAGCTGATGCAATTGCGTGTCGCGAAAACCTTCGGCCTCGATCGCCTTTACCGTCGCCGTCACGTAGTCGCGGTTGGCGCCGGATTGGCCATGGCCCTGGACGACATGGCGATGCTGGTCGGCGAGCGACAGCCGGCCGGCATACTGGACGTGGCCGCGGTCGACGACATAGGCGAGCGCGGAGACGCGCTGTCGCGCATCGTTCTCAAGCCACACCGAGCGCATCACCTCGCGATAGACGGACGTGACCTGCTCGCGCGCCCGCAGATAGGCGACGACGTCGGCGCGGTCCTTCTCGGCGACGCGAAAAGCAATGCCGCGGCAGGCGCCGCCGCGGTCGAGTCCGAGCACCAGGCCCGGCTGCTCCGGCGTGCCGCGATGCACGAAGGAATAGACGCAGAGCGCGCGGTGCTCGCCGACCAGCCGCGCCGGGACGCGTTCCCTGAATTCGAAGCCCGGCCGCCACATCAGCGAGCCATAGCCGAACACCCAGAGATCGCCCTTGGCTGTGGTGACGGAGGGGAGGGTAATTTCCGACATTTCGGGCACGGCTACCAGAACGACGGCCCCAAGCGAAGTGAATTCTCGGCCTTTCGGCGCGGCCGAACCCCGCTTACATTTGACAAAATCTGGGGTCAAAGGGTCGCCGCATGTCAGATATGACCGTTGCCACAGGCCGCCGCCCCCGTTGGGGCCTTTTCATCGCCCCCATTATCCTCCTGATCCTCGCCGTCGCGTGGAGCTGTTTCTGGTTCTATGCGGCCTCGCAGGCCGAAATCGCCGCAGACGCCTGGCGGGCGCAGGAGGCCAAGTCCGGCCGCATCTACGATTGCGCCAAGCGCTCGATCGCCGGCTTCCCGTTCCGCTTCGAGGTCCAGTGCTCCGGCGCCAGCGTCGCCCTGGTGTCGCAGAACGCCAGCAAGACGCCGTTCACGGCGAAGCTCGACAACATCCTGGTCGTCGCCCAGGTCTACGATCCCAAGCGCGTCATCGCCGAATTCTCTGCGCCGGCGACGCTCACCGACGGCGTCACGCAAAACACCTTCGTGGTGAATTGGAGCAAGGGCCGCAGCAGCGTGTTCGGCCTGCCGGCGGTGCCGGATCGCGCCTCCATCGTGTTCGACGATCCCGTCATCAATCGTCTCGACGGCAGCGTGCAGGTGCCGCTCGCGCGCGCCAAGCAGGTCGAGCTGCACGGTCGCCTCGCAGACGGGTCGCGGTCGGATCATCCTGTGATCGAGACCGTGCTGCACGTCGCGCAGGGCAGCATCCAGGGTGTTCATCCCTTGCTCGCCGAGCCGTTCGAGGCGGACACGCGCGCGAAGATCACGGGCCTCTCCGACCTCACGCCAAAGCCGTGGCCGCAACGCTTCCGCGAGATCCAGGCCGCCGGCGGTCACATCGAGATCGTCCAGTCGCGCGTCCAGCAGGGCGAGATGATCGCGGTTGCCGCTGGCACGCTCGGGCTCTCGGCCAATGGCCGACTCGACGGTGAGCTGCAGATGACCGTGACCGGCCTCGAGCGTGTAATCCCGGCGCTCGGCATCGAGAAGATGCTGGAGGAGGGGGTGCCGCAGGCAACCCTCGACCGCGTTGCGCCCGGCGTGAAGTCGCAGGACCTCAACAATCTGTTCGGCGCACTCGACCGCGCCGTTCCCGGCCTCGGCAAGGTCATCAAGCAGAACGCCAATGCCGGCGTTGCGGCCGGCATCAATTCGATCGGCACCGAGAGCACGCTTGAGGGCAAGAAGGCGAGGAGCTTCCCACTGAAGTTCGTCGACGGCGCCGTGCTGCTCGGCCCGGTCAAGGTCGGCCAGATTCCGCCGCTGTATTGATGCCCCGTCATTGCGAGCGAAGCGAAGCAATCCAGACTTTCTCTTCGGAAACAGTCTGGATTGCTTCGTCGCTGCGCTCCTCGCAATGACGGAGGAGAGAGGGGTGGCTACGGCTTCTTGCCGAGCTGCGCATGCGGCCGGCCGAAATCCGGCGCGGCCGAATCCTGGCCGATCTCGACGATGCCGCGGCGGATGGCGCGCGTGCGCGTGAAGTGGTCGAACAGCGCCTCGCCGTCGCCACGGCGGATCGCGCGGGTGAGCTTGGCGAGATCCTCGGTGAAGGTGCCGAGCATCTCCAGCACGGCTTCCTTGTTGGCGAGGAAGACGTCGCGCCACATCGTCGGGTCGGACGCGGCGATGCGGGTGAAATCGCGGAAGCCGCCGGCCGAGAACTTGATCACCTCGGACTCCGTCACCTGCGCCAGCTCGTCGGCGGTGCCGACGATGGTGTAGGCGATCAGATGCGGCAGATGGCTGGTGATCGCGAGCACGAGATCATGATGATCCGGCGTCATGATCTCGACCTTGGCGCCCATCGCCGCCCAGAACGCGCGCAGACGATCGGTGGCCGCCGCATCGACGCCTTCCGGCGGCGTCAGGATGCACCAGCGGTTGATGAAGAGCTCGGCGAAACCGGAGTCGGGACCCGAATGCTCGGTGCCCGCGACGGGATGCGCCGGCACGAAATGAATGGTCTTCGGCAGATGCGGCGCCATGTCCCTGACGATCGCGCCCTTGACCGAGCCGACGTCGGAGACGATCGCGCCCCGCTTGAGATGCGCCGCGATCTCCTGCGCCACCGGCCCGCAGGCGCCGACGGGAATGCAGAGGATGACGAGGTCGGCATCCTTCACCGCTTCCGCATTGGTCGCCACGACCTGGTCGACGATGCCGAGCTCCAGCACCCGCGCGCGCGTCTTCTCCGAGCGCGCGGTGGTGACGATCTCGGAGGCCAAGCCCTGGAGCTTCGCAGCGCGCGCGATCGAGCCGCCGATCAGGCCGAAGCCGATCAGCGCAACGCGCTGGAAGTGCGGTGTGGTGCTCATTTGCCGGCCATGAAGTCGCGCAGGCCCTCGACGACAAGGCGGTTGGCCTCCTCGGTGCCGATGGTCATGCGCAGCGAATGCGGCAGGCGGTAGTTCTTCAGCGCGCGCAACACCAGCCCGCGCTTGGTAAGATACGCGTCGGCCTCGTCCGCGGTCTTGCCATTTTCCGGGAAGTGGATCAGCACGAAATTGGCGACGCCCGGCGTCACCTTCAGTCCGAGCTTGCCGATCTCCTCGGAGAGCCAGTTGCGCCAGGTCTCGGTGAACTGCTTCGACATCGCCTGGTGCGCAGTGTCCTCGATCGCCGCGACAGCGGCATACATCGCCGGCGTCGACACGTTGAAGGGACCGCGGATGCGGTTGACCGCGTCGATGATGTGCTCCGGACCGAACATCCAGCCGACGCGTAGCGCGGCGAGACCGTGGATCTTGGAGAAGGTGTGCGTCACCACGGTATTCTCGGTGGTGGCGACGAGTTCGATCCCCATCTCGTAGTCGTTGCGCGAGACGTAATCGGAATAGGCGGCATCGAGCACCAGCAGCACGTGCGACGGCAGGCCGGCGCGCAGCCGCTTGACCTCGTCGAACGGCACATAGGTGCCGGTCGGATTGTTGGGATTGGCGAGCCAGACCAGCTTTGTCTTCGGCGTCACCGCCTTGAGGATGGCGTCGACATTGCAGGTGAGGTTGGTCTCCTGCGCGACCACGTTCTTGGCGCCGACCGCCATAGTCGCGATCGGGTAGACCAGGAAGCCGTGCGTGGTCGAGATCGCCTCGTCGCCGTGGCTGAGATAGGTGTGGGCGAGCAGATTGAGGATCTCGTCCGAGCCGGCGCCGCAGATGATGCGGTTGGGGTCGAGCCCGAAAGAGCGCCCGATCGCTTCGCGCAGCACGCGCGAGGTTCCTTCCGGATAGTCTTCCAGATGCGCCGCCACGTTCCTGAACGCCTCGATCGCCTTGGGCGAGGGCCCGAACGGCGTCTCGTTGGCCGAGAGCTTGAACACCTTGCGGCCCGGCTCAGCCACCGGGCTCTTGCCGGGCGTGTAGGGCGCAATATCGAGAATGCCGGGATTCGGCACGGGGCGTGACATCTTCAACTCCGGAAGTAGCTTTAGGCGGTTCGCGATCTACGATTTCGACCCGGTCGAGGGCACCGTATAGCGCGTTGCGTGGCTGCCGACGAGGGCCGTGGAGCGCACCGAGGCCCCCGCTTCGATCAGGGCAGCCTTGATCTTGTCGATGCTGGTGGCGCTCGTGACCGAGACCAGCAGCGCCGCGCCGTCGAAGGCGGTATCGGGCACTGCCACGATCTCGGCGAGCGGCGACAGCGCCCGCGCGACCTCGGCGTTCCACCCGGACACGCGCACGCTGAAGGTCTCGACCTCCGTCACCACGGCGCTGTCGGCGACGCGCGAGATCGCGAACACCGGCAGTGCGGCCGGATGGTCGGCGCGCTCGACGAAGGGCATCCGCGCGATGATCTTCGGCGCGCCGTCCGCTTCCAGCTCCAGCCACCATGGCGTGCGGCTCGAGGTCGCCGAGACCAGCGCCAGATCGCCCTTGGACTTCGCCACCGCTTCGACCGCGGCCTGCGCGCTGAAATGCGCGACGTAAGGCACCGTGAAGCCGAAATGGAAGCGCACGGAATCGCGCATCGCCGGCTCGCTCACCGAGATGTCGGCATGCACGGAGAACGGCGCTTGGACGTAAGTGAACGTCGAGATGATGACGCGCCAGATGCTCTCGACCGTGTCGAGCGGCAGGATGCCGCGATGGCGTTGTACGATGTCCCGCATCATGGCGGCCTCGCGCGCCGGGCGGAACGCCGAGCCGACCTCCTGGGTCTGCTTCACCTGGATCAGGCGGTCGATGATGTCACCGCGCTGCATCAGGAGACGATGCATGCCCTCGTCGATCGCGTCGATCTCCTTGCGCAATTCCTGGAGCGATGGTGGCGCGGGCGGACGTTGGGACATATCTGCGAGATGCTGGTGAGAGGCGTTCCAATGCGGGTCGGCCAAGGCCGATCGGCAAGGCCGGATCCGCTGCGGTCGACGTCCTGATTAGGCAGTCGGCGCGGCGAAAGCAAAGAGAAATGCAAAGGGAAACCAGGCCTTTTGGGCCGGCCTTTCAGGGATGAATTTGGCTAATCCGGACCGTGACTTGACGAAAACCGCCCAAGACAGTAGCTTTTGCCCGTTCCGTGGTCATTTGAGCCGGCCGGCTTGCAGCCACGTTAAAAAACTCGCTAAACAGGCCGGGGACGCTTCCGATCCCGGCCGAACCTATCGTTCAGGCCGGGTTTTTCATGGCCTGATTCCAGCGGCAGCCTGACGGGTGTCGCAAACGAGGTCGATGATGGTTGGCGTGAAGCCTGTGCCAAGTCCCGCGATCAGTGCCGACGACCGGTCGCATGAGGCGGATCATCCGAATTCGCAGGTCGCGCAGTTCGGCGCCGAGCAGCCGCTGCGGCTCGATTGCGGCATCGATCTCACCCCGTTCCAGATCGCCTACCAGACCTATGGCGAGCTCAACGCCGATCGCTCCAACGCGGTGCTGATCTGCCATGCGCTGACGGGAGATCAGCATGTCGCCAACGTGCATCCCGTCACCGGCAAGTCGGGCTGGTGGGAGACGCTGGTCGGTCCCGGCCGACCTCTTGATCCTCAGCACTACTTCATCATTTGCGCCAACGTGATCGGCGGCTGCATGGGCTCGACCGGGCCCGCCTCGATCAATCCCGCGACCGGCAAGGTGTGGGGCCTGGATTTTCCCGTCATCACCATTCCCGACATGGTGCGCGCGCAGGCGATGCTGATCGACCGGCTCGGCATCGACACGTTGTTCGCGGTGGTCGGCGGCTCGATGGGCGGCATGCAGGTGCTGCAATGGACCGCGGCCTATCCCAAGCGCGTGTACTCCGCGCTGGCGATTGCCTGCGCGACGCGGCACTCGGCGCAGAACATCGCTTTCCACGAGCTCGGCCGCCAGGCGGTGATGGCCGATCCCGACTGGCACAACGGCCGCTACACGGATCAGGGCATCCATCCGCATCGCGGACTTGCGGTGGCACGGATGGCCGCGCACATCACCTATCTCTCCGACGCCGCGCTGCATCGCAAGTTCGGCCGCCGCATGCAGGACCGCGAGTTGCCGACCTTCTCGTTCGACGCCGATTTCCAGGTCGAGAGCTATCTGCGCTACCAGGGCTCGTCCTTCGTCGAGCGGTTCGACGCCAACTCCTATCTCTATCTGACCCGTGCGATGGACTATTTCGACATCGCCGGCGACCACGGCGGCGTGCTGGCGAAAGCGTTCGCGGGCATCGAGACGCGCTTCTGCGTGGTCTCCTTCACCAGCGACTGGCTGTTCCCGACTTCTGAATCGCGCGCGCTGGTGCATGCGCTGAACGCGTCGAGCGCGCGGGTGTCGTTCGCCGAGATCGAGACCGATCGCGGCCATGACGCCTTCCTGCTCGACGTGCCCGAATTCTTCGATATCGCCCGTGCCTTCCTGCAATCGGCAGGGAAGGCGCGCGGGCTCACCGCCAGGATTGACTGACAAGGACGGCTAGCGATGTCTGTGCAGGAAGTGCTGCCGCTGGGCGGCGTTGCGACGGAGCAGTCCGGCCAGTTTCGTGCCGATCATCTGCTGGTCGCCGAGATGGTCAAGCCCGGCTCGAAAGTGCTCGACGTCGGCTGCGGCGAGGGCGATTTGCTCCAGCTTCTGGAGACCCGCGGCATCGACGGGCGCGGCATCGAGCTGTCGCGCGAAGGCGTCAACCGCTGCGTCGCCAAGGGCCTGGCGGTGGTGCAGGGCGATGCCGACACCGATCTCGTCAACTATCCCGACGACGCCTTCGATTACGTCATCCTGTCGCAGACGCTGCAGGCGACGCGGCAGCCGCGGGTCGTGCTGGAGAATCTGCTGCGCATCGGCCGCCGTGCCATCGTGTCGTTCCCGAATTTCGGTTTCTGGAAAATGCGGCTCCAGCTCCTGGTCGGCGGCCACATGCCGCGCACCGAGAATCTGCCGGCGACCTGGTACGACACCGCCAACATCCACTTCTGCACCATCAAGGATTTCGTCGAGCTCTGCGACGCGATCCACGTCAAGATGGAGCGCGCCGAGGCGCTGGATCTCTACGGCCGTCCGTTGCGGCTGCGATTGCCGTGGTGGGTGTGGAACATGTTCGGCGAGCAGGGCGTGTTCTTGCTCACGCGCGGGCAGGGGAAGTAGTTTCCGTCATTCCGGGCCTGTGCCTGTCGGCGCATCCCGGAATGACAGCGACTGGCAGTCTAATGCGCCGCCAGCGACCGCGGATCGCGCACTGGCCAGCGCCCGGCTTCCACCAGCGTCACGAACCGCTCCACGCTCTCGTTGAATAGTGCGGGTTCTTCGAGATTGAGCACGTGGCCTGATTTCGGAAACATCGCGAGGCCCGCCGCGGGCAGGTGCTTCTTCAGGAACAGGCTTGCCCCGACGCAGGGATCGTCTTCGTCGCCGCAGATGATCAGCGCGGGCGTTGCCACACCTCGAATGGCATCCGGCATCGTGTAAATCGATGGCCTGCCGCCCTGGAAGCCGCGCATCGTGTTCGCGGAGCCCTTGGCATCGTGGCGCGCCAGTGCGGCGTAGAAATCGGCGTGGCCGCGCGGATCTTTCACCAGGAACGGAATCCGGCTCGGCGCCTCGCGCGTGACCTTTGCGACCTCGGCGGAGCCGAGCGTCTCGAACTGCTCGGCATTGGCGCGGCACTGCTTGCGCCAGTTGTCGAGATTCTCGATCTCCGATCCCGAGCCCACGCCGGCCAGCGTCATCGACAGCGCGCGCTGCGGCGCGTTCAACCCGATCTGGAGCGACGAATAGGCGCCCATCGACAGGCCGACGAGATGCGCGCGCTCGATCTTGAGATGATCGAGCACCGCGAGCGCGTCGGTGTAGAAATGCTTATAGGTGTAGACCTCGCCATCAGGCGCGTCCGACGGCGTGTAGCCGCGCGCGGAATAGGTGATGCAGCGATGGCCGCGCGAGAAGTAGCGCATCTGCGGCTCCCAATTGGTGTAGTCGGCCGCGAACTCATGCAGAAAAATAATCGGCGTTCCCTGACCCGCTTCTTCGAAATAGATGCGGACGTCGTCCCTGGTCGTGGCGTGGGGCATTAACTGTTTCCCTCTCTTCAAGCCGCCTTTGGAGAATTGCAGTTAACGTTGTTGTCCGCAATGCGGCAGCCTCACGCCAGCACCGGCACAAAATCATCGCAGCTATTCGCGGGCGTGGCGTCTTTTTCTCGCCACATCCGGCGGCTTAACGGCCAGACGGATGCCGGCCATCGCACGGGCCGATTGGGGAAGTGGGGTGTCAAGAAGGATGAAGTATGTTCGAGTTGTTTGCGTCTCGCCTGTCGCGTTGTGTTGTCGCGCTGGCGATTTTCTTCGCGGCGGTTGCCGCGTTCGTTTCTCCGGCCTCAGCGCGGCCGCATCACCGTCATAGCGCAGAGCGGCACGCTTACGTGCATCACGCCAGACATCATCATTACCGTCATTATCGCCACCATGCCCGCAGTTCGCGCTTCGAGCGCGGCGCGGCGCAGTTGCAGGCGAGCGGCTTCGCCGACACCCAGGCGAGCTACAATCCGAACGCCAATGTCGGCGGCATGGCCAACAACGGAATGACCAATCCTGGAATGGCCAATAGCGGTGGCGGCTTCGGCGGCGGATCGGGCCTCGTGTCCGAGGCGCGCCGTTATATCGGCGGCAATCCGACCGGGCGCGGCAGCCTGTGGTGCGCGCGCTTCATGAACATGGTGCTGCAGCACACCGGCCATCAGGGCACCGGCTCCGACATGGCGAGCTCGTTCGCGCGCTACGGCACGCGTGTCTCCGGTCCGCAGGTCGGCGCCATCGCGGTCATGTCGCGCGGTCGCCGGGGCGGCCATGTCGGCATCATCACCGGCGTGGACGCGCAGGGCAATCCGATCATGATTTCCGGCAACAACGGCAATCGTGTTCGCGAGGCGCCGGTCTCGCGCGGCCGGATCTATGCGTATGTGATGCCGAACTGACACTTGTCATTGCGAGCGAAGCGAAGCGAAGCAATCCAGAATCCCACCGCGGAGACAGTCTGGATTGCTTCGTCGCTTCGCTCCTCGCAATGACGGAGTGTGTTGAGGCGGCGTCCCGTTACACCAATCTCGGCGCTTCCACCGCGATCGCGTCACCGACGCCGATCTCGCCGTCGGCGATGACCTCGGCATAGATGCCGCAATCCATGTGGCCGAGATTGCGCGAGAGCGTCGGCGGTATCTCGAGATCGCGCTGCGCGGTCTTGGGATCGACGTTGACCGCCGGGCAGCGGACGATGCGCTTGACCACCTTGAGCCGGGCCTCGCCGATCGCCAGCGTCTCGCCGACGAGGTCGAGCTCGGACCAGGCCGGCCAGCCCTTCACGTAGAGATTGGCGCGGAAGCGCAGTGGATTGACTGCGGCGCCGCCGAGCATGGTCTCGATCGCCCGGACGCTGCCGAGATTGATGATCGACACGACCTTGCGGGCGACGTCGGAAAAGCTGTGGTCGCGGCCGGACAGAACTTTTGGCGGGCCCTTCAGCTCCGGCTGAAAATTCTCCGTGAAATAATCCTCGATGGCGGCGCGCCCGGCAGAGGTTTCCAGATCGCCGCTGGCGACGATCTGGCCGTCCTCGCGGATGGTCAGGCGGTTGGTCGCGTCCTCGAACCGGCTGTCGAGGGACGCCAGCCGCTCATTGCGCGCCAGCATCAGGAACTGGATTTTCGGCTTCCAGGCCGGCGCCTCCGGATCGAAGCCGCTCGGTCCGTTCTCGATGGCGTAGCGGCGGTCGGCGGGCAGGGTCTGGCCGATCCGCAAGGGGACCCGGGGCAGGGATTCCGGCGTCAGGCCCTTGATCGGGTAACGGTAAAGGCCGGTGATTTCGGCAGTCTGGCTGGCTGTCATGTCGCTACTTAAGGGATTCGACCTGCTGGCGCCAAGCAAGCGGACCCGTGCACGAAATTGTGAACGCGCCTCTTCCGATCCGAGGCCAAGCTTCCCACATCTGGGTCAGGCCGGCGCCAGCGCCGGCTGCTAACGACCGCTGCCGGTTGAGGAACGTCAACGCGTCCAGCGGAAACCCAATGAAGATGCCGTTTGGAGTGCCTTAGAGGGCTCCAGGGGCAGGCCGAGGGAAAGAAAAGACATGAACATCGACAAATATACCGAACGCTCCAGGGGCTTCGTTCAGTCCGCGCAATCGCTTGCGGTACGCGAGGGGCATCAGCAGTTTTCGACGCTGCACGTCCTGAAGGTTCTGCTGGACGACAATGAGGGCCTCGCTGCCGGTCTGATCGACCGCGCCGGCGGCAATTCCCGCGCCATCCTGAAGGCGACCGAGGACGCCCTCAACAAGGTGCCGAAGGTCTCCGGCGGCGGCGCCGGCCAGATCTATCTGGCGCCCGAGCTGGCCCGCACTTTCGACGCCGCCGAAAAGGCCGGCGAGAAGGCCGGCGACAGCTTTGTCACCGTCGAGCGGCTGCTGCTCGGCCTTGCGCTGGAAAAGACCAGCGAGGCCGGCACGATCCTGGCCAAGGGAGGCGTCACCCCGCAAAATCTCAATGCTGCGATCGAGGCGCTGCGCAAGGGCCGCACGGCGGACTCGGCGACCGCCGAGAACGCCTATGACGCCCTGAAGAAATATGCCCGCGACCTGACCCAGGCTGCGCGCGACGGCAAGCTCGACCCGGTCATCGGCCGCGACGAGGAGATCCGCCGCACCATCCAGGTGCTCTCGCGCCGGACCAAGAACAATCCCGTGCTGATCGGTGAGCCCGGCGTCGGCAAGACCGCCATCGCCGAGGGCCTCGCGCTGCGCATCGTCAACGGCGACGTGCCCGAGACCCTCCAGCACAAGAAGCTGCTCTCGCTCGATCTCGGCGCGCTGATTGCGGGTGCGAAGTACCGAGGCGAGTTCGAGGAGCGGCTGAAGGCCGTGCTCCAGGAAGTCACCGCGAGCGAGGGCAATTTCATCCTGTTCATCGACGAGATGCATACGCTGATCGGCGCCGGCAAGGGCGACGGCGCGATGGACGCATCCAACCTGCTCAAGCCCGCGCTCGCGCGCGGCGAGCTGCACTGCATCGGCGCCACCACGCTCGACGAGTACCGCAAGCACGTCGAGAAGGATGCGGCGTTGGCGCGGCGCTTCCAGCCGATCTTCGTCAGCGAGCCCTCCGTCGAGGACACCATCTCGATCCTCCGCGGGTTGAAAGACAAGTACGAGCAGCACCACGGCGTGCGGATCACCGATTCCGCGCTCGTGGCGGCGACGACGCTGTCCAACCGCTACATCACCGACCGCTTCCTGCCGGACAAGGCGATCGACCTCATGGACGAGGCGGCTGCGCGGCTGAAGATGCAGGTCGATTCCAAGCCGGAAGAGCTGGATTCGCTCGACCGCGAGATCATCCGGCTCAAGATCGAGCAGGAAGCTCTCAAGAAGGAGAGCGATCTCGGCTCCAAGACCCGTCTCGAGGGGCTTCAGAAGGAGCTCATCGAACTCGAAGAGAAATCCGCGGCCCTGACGTCGCGCTGGAGCGCGGAGAAGAACAAGCTCTCCAACGCCCAGAAGCTGAAGTCGGAGCTGGACGCGCTGCGCGTCGATCTCGCCGACGCACAGCGGCGCGGCGAATTCCAGAAGGCCGGCGAGCTGGCCTATGGCCGGATCCCGCAGCTTGAGAAGCAGCTGGCGGACATCGAGGCGCGTGAGGGCTCCGGCGATATGATGGAGGAGGCGGTCACCGCCAACCACATCGCGCAGGTGGTCTCGCGCTGGACCGGCGTGCCCGTCGACAAGATGCTCGAAGGCGAGAAGGAGAAGCTCCTGAAGATGGAGGAGCAGCTCGGCAAGCGCGTCGTCGGCCAAGCCGAGGCCGTGCGTGCGGTCGCGACCGCCGTGCGCCGTTCGCGCGCGGGCCTGCAGGACCCGAACCGGCCGACCGGCTCGTTCATGTTCCTGGGGCCCACCGGCGTCGGCAAGACCGAGCTGACCAAGGCGCTCGCGGAGTACCTGTTCAACGACGAGACCGCGATGGTCCGCCTCGACATGTCCGAGTACATGGAGAAGCACTCGGTCTCGCGGCTGATCGGTGCGCCTCCCGGCTATGTCGGCTATGACGAGGGCGGTGCACTCACCGAAGCGGTGCGGCGCCGGCCTTATCAGGTGGTGCTGTTCGACGAGATCGAGAAGGCGCATCCTGACGTCTTCAACGTCCTGTTGCAGGTGCTCGACGACGGCCGCCTGACCGATGGCCAGGGCCGCACCGTCGATTTCCGCAACACGCTGATCATCATGACCTCGAACCTCGGTTCGGAGTATCTGGTGAATCAACCGGAGGGCGAAGACACCTCAGCTGTGCGTGAACAGGTGATGGGAATGGTGCGTGGGCATTTCCGCCCCGAGTTCCTGAACCGTGTCGACGAGATCATCCTGTTCCACCGCCTGCAGAGGAGCGAGATGGGCCGGATCGTCGAGATCCAGTTCGCCCGGCTGCAGAAGCTGTTGACCGATCGCAAGATCGTGCTGACGCTCGATGCCGCGGGCCGCGACTGGCTTGCTGCGAAGGGCTGGGATCCCGCCTACGGCGCAAGGCCGCTGAAGCGCGTGGTCCAGCGCTACCTCCAGGATCCGCTCGCCGAGATGATCCTGGCCGGCGACGTCAAAGACGGGGATACGGTCGCGATCTCGTCCGAAGGCAACGTGCTGACCTTCAACGGCAAGGCGCAGCAGACCGCGGAGATCGCCCAGTTCGAGGCGCCGCCGGCGTCGAAGCGGAAACTGAACTGATCGTCGCGCTCACTGCAAAACGAAAAATCGCCCCGGAGAGGCCAACTCTCCGGGGCGAATTGCTTTGACGAGGTTCGCTCTAGCTGACCGCGGATGTTGAGCCGGGTTCGGCTGGACCTTGCTCGTCGCTGTCCTCTTCGAGCTCCGACAGAATATCGACAAGCTCGCGCACCCGTCCGTGCGCCAGCGGGCGCAAATCGTTGATCATCGGCTCGTCATTGGCGAGCCATGCCTGGGCTTCGGCGAGTTCCTCGACCGTCGCGCCGGTTCCGATGATCTGGGCGATGGTGACTTCGTCGGCCCGATCCACTGTCTTGACGACATCGTCGCGTGAGAGGCGCCGCATGGGGATCCTCCTGTTGGTCGGCTTCCGTCAGCATTTAACCGGGAAACGCGTGTGCCGGTTCCACCGGGCTGGTTTCCTCCGCGCTACTTCCTGGTGACCTTGTAGATCGCGTTCTCGATATCGGAGGAGAAGTAGATGACGCCGGAGGCGCCGATGGCGACGCCTGTCGGAATGTTGCTGGGCAGGCCCCCGGGTGCGCCCATCAGCCCGATCGGAAGATTGGCGGCGATCTCGGTGACCTTGCCGCTGTCCGGCGCGATCTCGATCAGTCGCCTGGCGCCCACTTCCGCCACGATCAGCCTGCCGTCGCTCCCGCGCGCGATGCCTTGATGCCGCTTTGGCAAACAAAACTTGACGTTGTGGCGCAGTGAAACGACGTCGCTTGACGACGTCGCATCCAGATCATGTTTTCCAGAGATGTCCGGTCGATTTCGACCGGTTAAGGGATCAGCGGTTGGTGACCTGCAACGGGCCGCCGGTTGCGTCCGAAATGCGGGCGATGGCGCCGTTGCGGCCGCTCATCATGGCGTCGAGCCGGTCGCGTTCCTTCTCGAAGCCCGCCAGCACCGTGCCTTCCAGCGAACGGCCGCGCGGCAATTTTACGCGTAGCGGATCGACGAAGCGGCCGTTGACCAGGATTTCGTAGTGGACGTGAGGGCCGGTCGACTGGCCGGTCGAACCGACGAAGCCGATCACCTGACCCTGCCGCACCTTCTTGCCGATCTCCATGCCCTTGGCGAAGGCCGACATGTGGCCATAGGCCGTCTCATAGCCGTTGGAGTGCTTGATGCGGATATATTTGCCGTAGCCGCCTTCGGGGCCGACCTTCTCGAGCACGCCGTTGCCGGAAGCGAAGATCGGCGTGCCGTAGGAGGTAGCCCAGTCGACGCCGGTGTGCATCTTCACATAGCCCAGGATCGGATGGCGGCGGCCGCCGAAGCCGGAGCGCATGATCGCGTTATTGACGGGCTTCCTGACCAGGAATTTTTTCGCGCTCTTGCCGGTCTCGTCGTAGTAGTCGACGACGCCGTCGTCGGGGCTCTGGTAGCGGTAGTATTTCTTGGTCTCGCCGCCGACCGTGAGGGAGGCGAACAGCACGTCGTTCTTTTCGTTCGACGTCGTGCCCTCTTCTTCGCCGGCGTAGAACACGTCGAATGAATCGCCCGGCGCGACCTTGCGCTGGAAATCGACGTCGTAGGAGTAGATCTTGATCATGTCCTCGATGACCGGCATCGGCACTTTGTTGCGCATCGCGGTCTCGTAGATGCTCTGGTAGAGCCGCACGCCGGTGCCGTCATCGTCGTCATCGTCGTCGCTGTTGGCGCTGGCCGCGGCATCGGCGACGGTGTTCATGCTGGAAACGTCGACCGCGACGTATTTGCCGAGATCGGACAGCGCCGCGATCGCCTCGACCATGGTGTCGTTTGCAACCACGACGCGATAGGGTTGGAGGCGGGCGCCGGGGCTTGCGGGCGCCATCAGGATGCGGAGCTTTTCGCCTTCCTTCAGGCCGCCGTCGCGGCCGCGCGGGCCGAGCGTCGCGGTGATCGCCTTGATCTCCTCGGCCGTCGCGCCGAGATCGCGCAGGACGGAGCCGACGCTGTCGCCCTTCTTGACCACGTGGACGCGCTCGCCATTGGGATTGCCGCCGGTGATCTGCTCCTTGGTCTTCGGCAGCAGCGTGACGTTTTCCGGCACCACGCGCGTCTCGAAGCCGGCATAGGGATCGGACGCCGACGCTTCGGTGGCGTAGGCCATCTTCATGTCGGAGGGGCCGGTCGCGCCGGAGACGTCGGCGGTGGCATTGGCGAGCGAGGCGTAGCGCACCCCGCCATTGCCGCGCCAGTTGGCGGCGTCGCGCACCCGCATCAGGATGTCGTCGAGCGCCACCACGGCGGAAATCTTGGCCTTCGGCAGCACCGGCGACAGGTCCTTGGTGACGAAGGAGACTTCGGCATCGGGCTCGACGGCTTCGGGATTGTTCGGATCTTCCGCCGCGGTCTTCGGATCGGAGCCGACATCGGTGAGCAGGCGCTGGGCGTTGAACGGCGGGATTTTCGCCGACAGATCGCTCGTCGTCATCGACAGATTGCCGGCGATCCGGACGAACGGGCGCACCCGCATCACGTCGCGGTTGCCGACGCGGGCGACGGTGGAGACGCGGACGATGTTGCGCGAGGCCGTGGATTCGTTCGGCGGCGGCAGGCGGTCGCTCTTGTGCAGCGTGGCGGCGCGATCGGCCGCGCCGAATGCGCCGCGCAGCGCGCCTTCGACGCGCTCAGGCACCTTGGCGAAGGTCATCTCACCGTCGAGAGAAGCGAAAACGGCGCCGCCGATCAGGGCTGCGCCGCAGAGTCCGGTCAGAATTGTTCCGCTGAACCACTGCACGGAAACGCGGCGGCGATCGATGACGGCGGCCTCGGAACCATCGACGGACAGCGGCGGCTCGTGGCCGAGATCGATGATCCCGGTCTCACGCCCGTAAGCGCCGCGCGACGTCCTGTGGTTCAAACCAAGTCCCCCAATCAACGACCCAAGATGCCTGCTTTCGAACCCTTCCTGGCCGCCCTCTTGAAGGGGGATCGCCGGAAAAGGCAAGCCGCACAGGCGCCCGCGCTCAGAAAGCCCTCGATGGGCCGGCCGAAATTACGAACAGCTGGACGGGTAAAGGTCTCTCGATGTCTCTCGAATGTCGAAGGAAGGCTGCGTCATCTGCAAGATCGCCTTCCTCTGACCCCATGAAAATCGCCGGCAGCCCCCACTGGCATCCCGCGATTCAAGCTTGTCTGTACCAGAACGCCGCGGGATTGTGGCTCTAGTACGGCGCCTAATATGGAAAAAGTTTCCTGAACGGCCGGGCGCAAAAAGCCCGTCTGGCAGGCGCCGGGGGACTAGGTCTGGCCTGGGGTTCTGGCCTGGGGGGGGGGAGCTCGGTCCAGCCTTGGATGGGGCTCATCTGCCATGGACGAGGGCTCGGTCCAGCCTGGATGGGCCTCCGCCTGTCCGGGCCTCGGGGGCGTCTGGAAGGACGCAGGGGGAGGGTGCCTGGAGAGGCGTCCAAAGCCCCCTCCGGAGCCCGCCGGCGGGCAAACTTTTTTTGAGATTTTTTGCGGTGCAGCTTTGATCCGGCCATTGGCGGTCCTTCTAATTGGCTGGAATCGCTGGATTTTTTTCGGTGGTCCGCCGTGCGACGATTTGTTGACAATGGGCGTTGACAATCCCGGGCGGGGGGGCCTATAACCCGACCACTGAGCGCGGCGCCGCCGGGTCACTGACCGAGGCGAGCGAACGCGCCACTGATGCTCCTCACCTTGTTGAGTGACACAACAGTCGACGTAAGTCGATTGGAGTTCATTCATCGTCGGTAAGGGTGTCGGAACCCTTCCACTCTGGAAGGTTGGGACCTCCTGGTCCCGGGCTGTTTGACAAGTGAAGATGAAGAAAGAGAAACGTGGACGGCGGAGTCCTTGCGCCTCTCGGAC